>CAVPGO010000055.1:0-13335 GCA_963703975.1 uncultured Actinomycetes bacterium | reverse complement strand
CGAATCCCGTCCGCCACCCTCGATCTCGCCGGTTGCGCCTGCGGCCGCTCTTCAGCGATCCCTTGCCGGTGCCGATGGAGACAGGGCAATGCGGCACCAGACCCCCCGCGCGGTCACGGTCGGGCAGGTCGCGGCCGGTGTGGCTCTGGCGGCGTTCGTCGCCCATACGCTCGTGCCCGATCACGGTCGCGTCGCCTGGTTCTTCGACTACGTCGTCTACTACAGCCTTGTCGTCGGTGCGGTCCTCCTGGTCGCCACGCGGGCGATACGCGCGCCGGGCCATCGCGCCGGATGGATCGCGATCGCGCTCGCGACGGCGTTCTATGCCGCCGGTGAATTCGCGTGGGTGCTCTTCATCGGCAACGACCCGAACGCCCCCTACCCGTCGATCGCCGACTACCTCTGGCTCGGGTTCTACCCCGCTGCGTATGTCGGCCTGATCCTGCTCTTCCGCGCGCGGTTCACGGGCATCACGTCGGGGCTCTGGATCGACGGTCTCACGGCTGCCCTGGCGGCCGCGACGCTCGGGAGCGCCGTCATCGTCCAGGCGGTACTCGACATCACCGAGGGACCGCTCTCGACTGTCGCGACGGGTCTCGCGTACCCGCTCGGCGATGTGATCCTGCTGTCGCTCGTGATCGCGGCGTTCTCGCTCACGGGCTGGCGGCCGGGGCGAGCGTGGTGGCTGTTCGGCCTCTCGCTCCTGGTGTTCGCCGTCGGGGACAGCGTCTACCTGTACCTGAGCGCAAAGGAGAAGTACGTCGAGGGCCAGCCGCTCGACGCAGCCTGGCCGGCCGCGCTCATCCTCATCGCCGTCGCCGCCTGGCAGGACGACCGGCGGCGGCGCAGGATCGACGTTCGCGGGCGAGCGCTGCTGGCGGTGCCGGCCGTGTGCGCCCTCGCCGCAGCGGGGGTGCTCACCGTCGACCATTTCGAGCGCGTCAACCTGCTTGCGATCGGTCTCGCGTTGGCGACGCTCGTCTGCGTGCTCGTCCGGCTCGGCCTTGTCTTCAGGGACAACGGCGAGCTGCTCGTGCTCACTCGCAGCGAGGCCGTCACCGACGCACTCACCGGTCTCGGCAACCGCCGGCGGCTGCTCGCAGAGCTCGACGAGCGCTGCGACCACAGCCGCGAAGGCGCCCCGACCCTCCTCGTCATCTACGACCTCGACGGGTTCAAGGGCTACAACGACACATTCGGACATCCGGCCGGTGACGCGCTCCTCGCGCGGCTCGGTCACAAGCTGGAGGTGGCGGTCGCCGGCGCAGGCGACGCCTACCGGCTCGGGGGCGACGAGTTCTGCCTCCTGGCCAACGTCGGCGACGACGGCATGGCCGAGATCCTGGAACGGTCGCTCGTCGCCCTCACCGAGCAGGGCGAGGGCTTCGACGTCGGCTGCTCGTTCGGCGCCGTGATCGTCCCCGACGAGGCGGAGCACCCCGAGGCCGCGCTCAGGCTGGCCGACGAGCGACTCTACGCCCAGAAGCACGGCAAGCGCACCGAGCGTGACCGTCCGCACGACCTGCTGCTCGCCGCGCTCTACGAACGGGAGCCCGGGCTCCGCTCGCACCTGCAGGGTGTCGCCGAGCTGGCAGCGGACACCGGTCGCAGGCTCGGCCTCGGCGACAGCGAGCTCGACCAACTGCGGCGCGCCGCCCAGCTGCACGACATCGGCAAGATTGCCATCCCGGACCAGATCCTCCACAAGGCCGGCCCACTCGACGAGGAGGAGTGGGGCTTCGTGCGCCAGCACAGCGTCGTCGGGGAACGGATCATCGCTGCGTCGCCCGCGCTCCGCCCCATCGGCCCGATCATCCGCTCGACCCATGAGAGGTGGGACGGTGGCGGCTACCCGGACGGCCTCTCCGCGGACTCCATCCCTCTCGCCTCACGGATCATCGCCGCCTGCGACGCCTTCGCGGCGATGACCTCCGGGCGCGCCCACCGACCCGCCCGCTCCGAGGAGGAGGCGCTGGCGGAGCTCGCCGCGAACGCAGGCTCGCAGTTCGACCCCGCTGTCGTCGAAGCGCTCAGCGGCTACGTCCGCGACCGGTCGCGGTCCCTCGCCGCCTGACGAGGGGGTCCGGTCCGTCCGACCGCGGTCCTACCCTCCGCGCCATGACGCTTGGCGTCATCGTGTTCGCGGCAGTCTTCCTCATCGGCCTCGTGCTCGGCTCCACGACCCGGCGACCGCTCGCAACCGCTTCCGTCGTCGTCGGAGCGTTCGCGGCGTTGCTCGTCGTGCAGGCCCACGAGCCGTTCGTCGCCTTCGCGGCGTTCGCGCTCGTGGCGCTCGCCGGGCTCGTGGCCGACTCGGTGCGGGAGACGGTCGGCCTGCTGCTCGGGCGGTAGTCGTCGCAGCGGCGGGTCTTGCCGGCGCGGGTTCCCGCGTCGCGGAGTCGGACCCTCTCGAACCGGTCGATACTCTCCGGTCAGGCGGGTGTGGCGGAACTGGCAGACGCGCCGGGTTTAGGTCCCGGTGGGCCGCGAGGCCCTTGGAGGTTCGATTCCTCTCACCCGCACTCTCTGCGCAGCTGTCCCTCCGCAGGGAGCCGACCTCGGCTCGTCGGGCGGACGACTCCTCCTCGACTTCAACTTTTCGTATCACCCGTCCTGCTCCTACGACACCCGTTGGAGCTGTCCGCTCGCGCCACCCGAGAACCGGCTGCCGACAGCGCTCGAGGCGGGCGAACGCGCCCTCGCCTGAGCAGTCAGGGCGGCGGTGGCCCTGGGCATAACTGCTTGAATGGCCGCCATGACCCAGGTCGAGGAGCTCGGCGAGAACCGCGTCCGGATCACGGTCGACGTCAGCCCGCACCAGCTGGAGCACGCCGTCGACCACGCCACGGCGGAGCTCGCGGAGTCCGTGAAGATCCCCGGCTTCCGCAAGGGAAAGGTCCCGATGCCGGTGCTCGTCTCACGCGTCGGCAAGGACCGGATCTGGGCCGAGGCGATCGAGTCGCACATCGGTGGCTGGTTCTGGAGCGCCGCATCCCGCACCCGGGTGCGTCCCGTCACCGCGCCCGAGTACGACTTCGAGGCCCTGCCGACGTCCCATGACGCGGCCTGGACCTTCTCGGCCACGATCGAAGTGCAGCCGACGCCCGAGATCGTCGACTGGACGACGCTCGAGGTGCCTCGCGCCGAGGCCGAGGTCCCGGAGGAGCTCGTGCAGTCCGAGCTCGACGCGCTGCGCCGCACCGTCGCCGAGCTCGTTCCCGCCGACGACCGGCCGGCCCGTGAAGGAGACACGCTGGTCGTCGACCTCGTCAGCCCGAACGGAGAGTCGCAGTCCGACACGGTCGTCGAGCTCGGATCCGGCCGGCTCGTCGAAGACGTCGAGACCGCGCTCGTGGGCGCCAGCACCGGCGAGACGAAGGAGATCGCCTACGAGCTCGGCGACGGCCAGACGGCGAACGTGTCGGTCACGGTCAAGCACATCAACGAGGCGGTGCTGCCGGAGATCGACGACGAGCTCGCCCGCAGCGCGAGCGAGTTCGACACGATCGCCGAGCTGCGCGCCGACATCGAGGGGCGCATCCGCGAGGTGCTCGACGAGGAGATCGATGCTGCCTTCCGCACGGTGGCGGTCGACACGCTCGTGCGGGAGTCCAACGTCCAGGCTGCCGGGCCGCTCGTCGAGTCGCGGGCGCGCGAGCTGCTCGAGGGGTTCCTACGCTCGCTCGCGAGTCGCGGCGTCACGCCCGAGGCGTACTTCCAGGTCACCGGCCAGACGCCCGAGCTCCTGTCCGCGCAGATCCGCGCCGAGGCGGCGCAGTCCGTCGCGCGCGAGCTGGTGCTCGAGGCCGTGGCGGAGAAGGCAGGCCTCGCCGTGACCGACGACGATGTGAAGACGCTGATCCGCGAGCAGGCCGAAGCTGCGGGCGAGGACGCGGATGCGGTGATCGCAGACGTGTGGGCGCACGGGCACGAGGAGTCTCTTCGCGAGGACCTCCGCCTGCGGGCCGCGCTCGACCGGCTGGCCACGGACGTGACACCGATCTCGGTCGAGCAGGCGGCAGCCCGCGACGCGATCTGGACGCCGGACAAGGAAAAGCCCGCCGGCGAGACGAAGTTATGGACACCCGGCAGCAAGGAGAGCTGATGAGCCCGCTGATCCCGATGGTCATCGAGCAGACGTCGCGCGGCGAGCGTTCGTTCGACATCTACTCCCGTCTGCTCAACGAGCGGATCATCTTCCTCGGCACGCAGGTCGACGACCAGATCGCCAACCTGATGATCGCGCAGCTGCTCCATCTCGAGTCGGAGGATCCCGACAAGGACATCTCCCTGTACGTCAACTCGCCGGGCGGCTCCGTGTACTCGGGGCTCGCGATCTACGACACGATGCAGTTCATCAAGGCCGACGTGTCGACGATCTGCGTCGGGATCGCCATGAGCATGGGCGCGCTGCTCCTCGCGGGTGGCGCCGCAGGGAAGCGGATGGCGCTGCCGAACTCCAAGATCCTCATCCACCAGGTCTGGGGCGGCTACCAGGGGCAGGCCTCCGACATCGAGATCCATGCACGGGAGACGATCGCGCTGAAACGGAAGCTCGAGGAGATCATGTCCAAGCACACCGGCAAGGACGTCGAGCAGGTGCGCACGACATGGATCGCGACTACTTCATGACCTCCGAGGAGGCCGTGGAGTACGGGATCATCGACCGGGTGATCACCCACCGTTGAGCCCCACCGCCTAGCCGGACCCCAGAAAAGGGAGTAAAAGGAGACACGTGGCCCGAGCAAGCGAGGGAAACGAGCAGCTGCTCTGCAGCTTCTGCGGCAAGAGCCAGCGACAGGTCAAGAAGCTGATCGCCGGGCCCGGCGTCTACATCTGCGACGAGTGCATCGATCTCTGCAACGAGATCATCGACGAGGAGCTCGCCGCCCCGACCACGCTCGACCTCGACAACCTGCCGCGCCCGAGGGACATCTACGCCGTCCTGAACGACTACGTCGTCTCGCAGGAGGAGGCAAAGCGGACGCTGGCGGTGGCTGTCTACAACCACTACAAGCGCGTGCGCATGGGCCAGGACGACGGCGAGGTCGAGCTGCAGAAGTCGAACATCCTCCTGCTCGGCCCGACGGGCTGCGGGAAGACGCTGCTGGCGCAGACGCTGGCGCGCATCCTCAACGTGCCGTTCGCGATCGCCGACGCGACCGCGCTGACCGAGGCCGGCTACGTCGGTGAGGACGTCGAGAACATCCTCCTCAAGCTGATCCAGGCCGCCGACTTCGACATCAAGAAGGCGGAGACGGGGATCATCTACATCGACGAAGTCGACAAGATCGCGCGCAAGGCGGACAACCCCTCGATCACCCGCGACGTGTCGGGCGAGGGCGTGCAGCAGGCGCTCCTCAAGATCCTCGAGGGAACGGTGGCCTCGGTGCCGCCGCAGGGCGGCCGCAAGCATCCGCACCAGGAGTTCCTCACGATCGACACGACGAACATCCTCTTCATCTGCGGCGGCGCCTTCGCGGGCCTCGACAAGATCATCGCGCGCCGCATCGGCAAGAACGCCGTCGGCTTCGGAGCGGAGGTGCGCTCGAAGCACTCGGAGGAGGCAGCCGAACTGCTCTCGCAGGTGATGCCGGAAGACCTCATGAACTTCGGGCTCATCCCCGAGTTCATCGGCCGGCTCCCCGTCGTCTCGGCGGTGCACCAGCTGCACAAGGAGGATCTCGTCCGCATCCTCGTCGAGCCGAAGAACGCGCTCGTGAAGCAGTACCAACGCTTCTTCGGGTACGACTCGATCGAGCTGCATTTCACCGACGACGCCCTGTGGGAGATCTCCGACAAGGCGCTCAAGCGGGAGACGGGCGCCCGCGGGCTCAGGTCGATCATCGAGGCGGCGCTGCTCGACGTCATGTTCGAGCTGCCGTCGCGGACGGACGTATCGAAATGCGTGATCACGCGCGAGACGATCGCGCGCGACCTGAAGCCGACGCTGGTCGCCGACGGCGGAGCATCGCTCGACGACGACGAGCTCGACGCCGTCGCCGAGGCGTAGCGCAGCCACCCGGCGACCGTCGCCGCTGCCGGGCGGGCCAGGGCGACTATCGTGCGCGTCCATGCCGCCTGATCCACGTCCCGGGACGAACGATGCCGAACGGGTGCGGACGTACGCGTGGGAAGACCCTGCGGAGGCCGCGGCCGGTGCGCCGGGCAGATCGGGGATCGAGTTCCTCCGCGCGATCGCGGACGGCGTGTTGCCGCCGCCCCCGATCGCTCGAACGCTCGATCTTGCGCTGGTGGAGGTCGACGAGGGACGGGCCGTGTTCGCTTTCGAGCCACGGGAGTTCCACTACAACCCGATCGGCGCGCCGTGCACGGAGGCCTCGCCCTGACGCTGATCGACTCCGCCACCGGATGCGCGGTGCAGTCTGTTCTCTCCGCCGGAGCCGGGTACACGACGCTCGAGACGAAGGCGAATTTCGTCCGCCCGATCACGCTCGAGGCGGGCATCGTGCGCTGTACGGCCGAGACGGTCCACGTCGGTCGCTCGACCGCCACCGCCCAGGCGCGCGTCGAGGACGGGCACGGCCGCCTGCTCGCGCACGGCACGAGTACGCTGCTGATCTTCCGCGGCTAGAGGGCCGGGCTCGCGTGGGAGACCGTGAACGGGGTGCAGTGCTGATCGGCGTGGCGCTCGTCCTGTTCGTCGTGGTCGTGCCCGATCTCGACCGTCTCGGCTCGTCGGGGCGAGTCGGCGTGGAGCTCGCGCTCGTCGCGATCGGACTGGTCGTAGGGGTGGTGCTGATCGCCGCCGGCCGCTCGCGTTGAGCGTCCCGGGGGCGCGCGCGGCCGGCGGCGATCAGCACCACCCCTACGACCATCCCGATCGCGACGAGCGCGAGCTCCGCGCCGACTCGCCCCGACGAGCCGAGACGGTCGAGATCGGGCACGACCACGACGAAGCGACAGCGCCACGCCGATCAGCACTGCACCCCGTTCCACGTCTCCCACGCGAGCCCGCCCTCTAGCCGCGGAAGATCAGCAGCGTACTCGTGCCGTGCGCGAGCAGGCGGCCGTCGCCTGGGCGGTGGCGGTGAGACCGACGTGGAAGAGCCGCGTCTCGGCCGTACGGCGCACGATGCCCGCCTCGAAATTCGCCTTCGTCTCGAGCGTCGTGTACCCGGCTCCGGCGGGGAGAACAGACTGCACCGCGCATCCGGTGGCGGAGTCGATCAGCGTCAGGGCGAGGCCTCCGTGCACGGCGCGTCGGGTTGTAGTGGAACTCCCGTGGCTCGAAAGCGAACACGGCCCGTCCCTCGTCGACCTCCACCAGCGCAAGATCGAGCGTTGGAGCAAATGGGGGCAGCGGCGACACGCCGTCCGCGATCGCGCGGAGGAACTCGATCCCCGATCTGCCCACCCGCACGCGGCCTCCGCAGGGTCTTCCCACGCGTACGTCCGCACCCCATTCGGCATCGTTCGTCCCGGGACGTGGATCAGGCGGCATGGACGCGCACGATAGTCGCCCTGGCCCGCCCGGCAGCGGCGACGGTCGCCGGGTGGCTGCGCTACGCCTCGGCGACGGCGTCGAGCTCGTCGTCGTCGAGCGATGCTCCGCCGTCGGCGACCCGCGTCGGCTTCAGGTCGCGCGCGATCGTCTCGCGCGTGATCACGCATTTGGATACATCAGTCCGCGACGGCAGCTCGAACATGACGTCGAGCAGCGCCGCCTCGATGATCGACCTGAGCCCGCGGGCGCCCGTCTCCCGCTTCGTCGGAGATCTCCCACAGGGCGTCGTCGGTGAAATGCAGCTCGATCGAGTCGTACCCGAAGAGTTACGTTGGTACTGCTTCACGAGCGCGTTCTTCGGCTGGAGCAAGATCAGGACGAGATCCTCCTTGTGCAGCTGGTGCACCGCCGACGAACGGGGAGCCGGCCGATGAACTCGGGGATGAGCCCGAAGTTCATGAGGTCTTCCGGCATCAGCTGCGAAAGCAGTTCGGCTGCCTCCTCCGACGGCACCTCCGCTCCGAAGCCGACAGCATTCTTGCCGATGCGGCGGGCAATCCATCTTGTCGAGGCCCGCGGAGCCGCAGATGAAGAGGATGTTCGTCGTGTCGATCAGTGAGGAACTCCTGGTGCGATACTTACCGCCGCCCTCGGCCGCACCGAGGCCACCGTGCCCTCAAGGATCTTCGAGGCCTGCTGCCGCCCTTCGCCCGACACGTCGCGGGTGATAGAGGCGGTTGTTCCGCTTCCGAGCGATCTTGTCGACTTCGTCGATGTAGTATGATCCCCGTCTCCGCCTTCTTGATGTCGAAGTGGACCACCTGGATCAGCTTGAGGAGGATGTTCTGACGTCCTCGCCGACATAGCCCGCCTCGGTCAGCGCCGTCGCGTCGACGATCGCGAACGGCACGTCGAGGATGCGCGCAGCATCTGCAGCGAGCAGCGTCTTCCGCAGCCGTCGGACCGAGAGGAGGATGGTCGACTCCAGCTGACTCGACCTCCGTCACCTGGCCCATGCGCACGCGCTTGTGCAGTCATTGTAGACAGCCACCGACACGTCCGCTTCGCCTACCTCCTGCGAGAACGACGTAGTCGTTCAGCACGGCGTAGATGTCCCGCGGACGCGCAGGTTGTCGAGGTCGAGCGAGTCGAGGCAGTAAGCCCTCGTCGATGATCTCGTTGCAAGATCGATGCACTCGTCAGCAGTGTAGACGCCGAGCCCCGATCAGCTTCTTGACCTGGCGCTGGCTCTTGCCGCAGAAGCCCGGCAGCTGCTCGTTTCCCTCGCTTGCTCGGGCCACGTCTCCTCCTTTTACTCCATTTTGCCGACGCGTACAGGACGGTGGGGCTCAGCGGTAGATGATAACGCCGATCAGATGATCCCATACTCCACCGCCTCCTCGAAGATCATGAAGTCCGTCACGATCCATGTCTGGCGCGCACCTGCTCGACGACTTGACCGTGTGCTCGAAGGTGATCTCCTCGAGCTTCACTTTCAGGCGATCGTCTCCCGTCGCGTCGATCTGATGTCGAGGCCTGACCCTGGTCGCCACCCCAGACCTCGTGGATCAGATGCTTGGAGTTGCAGAGCGCCATCCGCTTCCCCGCGGCGCCGCCGGCGGAGTAGCGCGCCCCATGCTCATGGCGATCCCGACGCAGATCGTCGACACGTGGCCTTGATGAACTGCATCGTGTCGTAGATCGCGAGCCCGGTCGCCGGCGTACAGGAGGGGCGATGTCCCTGTCGGGATCCTCCGACTCGAGATGGAGCAGCTGCGCGATCACCAGGTTGGCGATCTGGTCGTCAACCTGCGTGCCGAGGAAGATAGATCCGCTCGTTGAGCGGACGGGAGTGGGGAATCTCGAACGAACGCTCGCCGCGCGACGTCTGCTCGATGGCGTCGGATCGGCGGCATCGCTGTTCTACAGGTGCTGCATAACTTCGTCTCGCCGGCGGCTTTCCTGCTCCAGGCGTCCAGATCGCGTCGGCCGCCGCCTGCTCGACCGAGATCGTGTCACGTCCGTGGCCGCCGTCAAGGCGGAGGTATCAGCGAAGAGACTCCTCCTGCCCGTGCGCCCACACGTCTGCGATCACCGCATCCGCGTCCTCGCCCGCCGCTCGGCCTGCTCGCGGATCAGCGTCTTCACGTCGTCGTCGGTCACGGCGAGCTCCTTCTCCGCCACTGCCTCCAGCACCAGCTCGCGCGCGACGAGGACTGCGCCGCCTCGGCGCCGGATCTGCGCGGACAGGAGCTCGGGCGTCTGACCGGTCACCTGGAAGCGCGCCTCGGGCGTGACGCCGCGACTCCCCAACGTAGGAACCCCTCGACCGCGCCCGCCGAGCTCCGACGAGCGGCCCGGCACGACGTCGGACTCCCGCACGAGCGTGTCGACCGCCGCGGTCGGCGAAGGCGGCGTCGATCTCCTCGTCGAGCACCTCGCGGATGCGCCCCTCGATGTCGGCGCGCTCGGCGATCGTGTCGAACTCGCTCGCGCTGCGACGTCGTCGATCTCCGGCAGCACCGCCTCGTTGATGTGCTTGACCGTGACCGACACGTTCGCCGTCTGGCCGTCTCCGACTCGTAGGCGATCTCCTGTCGCCGGTGCTGGCGCCGACGAGCGCGGTCTCGACGTCTTCGACGAGCCGACCGGCTCCGACTGGAAGGCCTGTGAGGTTGGACTCTACCGCTGGTCGGGCCACCAGCGTGTCTCCTTCACGGCCGGCCTGTCGGTGCTGGCGGGAACGAGCTCGGCGACGGTGCGGCGCAGCGCGTCGAGCTCAGATTGCACGAGCTCTCCGGGACGACCGCCTCGGCCCGATTCGGCGCCTCGAGCATCGTCCAGTCGACGATCTCGGGCGTCGGTGCATCTCGATCGTGGCCGAAGAAGGTCCAGGCCGCGTCATGGGACGTCGGCAGGGCCTTCGAAGTCGTACTGGGCGCGGTGACGGGAAGGCACCCGGGTGCGGATGCGGCGCTCCAGAACCAGCCACCGATGTGCGACTCGATCACCTTGGCCGGATCCGGTCCTTGCCGACGCGTGAGACGAGCACCGGCATCGGGACCTTTCCCTTGCGGAAGCCGGGACTTTCACGGACTCCGCGAGCTCCGCCGTGGCGTGGTGAACAGCGTGCTCCAGCTGGTGCGGGCTGACGTCGACATGCGGACGCGGTTCTCGCCGAGCTCCTCGACCTGGGTCATGGCGGCCATTCAAGCAGTTATGCCCAGGGCCACCGCCGCCCTGACTGCTCAGGCGAGGGCGCGTTCGCCCGCCTCGACGCTGTCGGCAGCCGGTTCTCGGGTGGCGCGAGCGGACAGCTCCGGTGTCGTAGGAGCAGGACGGGTGATACGAAAAGTTGAAGTCGAGGAGGAGGTTCGTGCCCCCGACGAGCCGAGGTCGGCTCCCCCTGCGGAGGGACAGCTGCGCAGAGAGTGCGGGTCAGGAATCGAACCTCCAAGGGCCTCGCGGCCCACCGGGACCTAAACCCGGCGCGTATCCCCCAGCTCCGCCACACCCGCCTGACCCGGAGAGTATCGACCGGTTCGAGAGGGTCCGACTCCGCGACGCGGGAACCCGCGCCGGCAAGACCCGCCGCTGCGACGACTCCGCCCCGACAGGCCGACCGTCTCCCGCACCGAGTCGGCCACGAGCCCGGCGAGCGCCACGAGCGCGAACGCCGCGAAGGCGACGAACGGCTCCCCATGGGCCTGCACGACGAGCAACGCCGCGAACGCTCCGACGACGACGGAAGCGGTTGCGAGCGGTCCGGGTCGTGGAGCCGAGCACGAGGCCAATGAGAGCTCCGCGAACGCGTAGAGCGTCATGGCGCGGAGGTAGCCGTCGCGGTCGGACGACCGGACCCCCTTCGTCACGCGGCGAGGGACCGCGACCGGTCGCGGAGCGTGCCGCTGAGCGCCTCGACGACAGCGGGGTCGAACTGCGAGCCTGCGTTCGCGGCGAGCTCCGCCAGCGCCTCCTCTACGCGGTGGGCGCGCCCGGAGGTCATCGCCGCGAAGGCGTCGCAGGCGGCGATGATCCGTGAGGCGAGAGGAGAAGTGAGTCCGCGGAGAGGCCGTCCGGATAGCCGCCACCGTCCCACCTCTCATGGGTCGAGCGGATGATCGGGCCGATGGGGCGGAGCGCGGGCGACGCAGCGATGATCCGTTCCCCGACGACGCTGTGCTCAAAGCCCCACTCCTCCTCGTCCGAGTGGGCCGGCCTTGTGGAGGATCTGGTCCGGGATGGCAATCTTGCCGATGTCGGCGGCTCAGGGCGGCGCGCCGCAGTTGGTCGAGCTCGGCTGCTGTCGCCGAGGCCGACCTGCGACCGGGTGTCCGCTGCCAGCTCGGCGACACCCTGCAGGTGCGAGCGGAGCCCGGGCTCCCGTTCGTAGAGCGCGGCGAGCAGCAGGTCGTGCAGACGTCACGCTCGGTGCGCTTGTCGGCGTGAGTCGCTCGTCGGCCAGCCTGAGCGCGGCCTCGGGGTGCTCCGCATCGGGGTGGATCACGGCGCCGAACGAGCAGCCGACGTCGAAGCCCTCGCCCTGCTCGGTGAGGGCGACGAGCGACCGTTCCAGGATCTCGGCCATGCCGTCGTCGCCGACAGGAGCAGAACTCGTCGCCCGAGAGCCGGTAGGCGTCGCCTTGCGCCGGCGACCGCCACCTCCAGCTTGTGACCGAGCCGCGCGAGGAGCGCGTCACCGGCCGGATGTCCGAATGTGTCGTTGTAGCCCTTTGAACCCGTCGAGGTCGTAGATGACGAGGAGGGTCGGGGCGCCTTCGCGGCTGTGGTCGCAGCGCTCGTCGAGCTCGAGCAGCCGCCGGCGGTTGCCGAGACCGGTGAGTGCGTCGGTGACGGCCTCGCTGCGAGTGAGCACGAGCAGCTCGCCGTTGTCCCTGAAGACAAGGCCGAGCCGGACGAGCACGCAGACGAGCGTCGCCAACGCGAGACCGATCGCAAGCAGGTTGACGCGCTCGAAATGGTCGACGGTGAGCACCCCGCTGCGGCGAGGGCGCACGCGCCCGCGCGCCAGCAGCGCTCGCCCGCGAACGTCGATCCTGCGCCGCCGCCGGTCGTCCTGCCAGGCGGCGACGGCGATGAGGATGAGCGCGGCCGCGTCGAGCGGCTGGCCCTCGAACGTCCTTTGGCTCGGTGCACCAGGTAGACGCTGTCCCCGACGGCGAACACCAGGAGCGAGGCCCGAGACAGGCCGCGCTCGCCGGCCGCCAGCCCGTGAGCGAGAACGCCGCGATCACGAGCGACAGCAGGATCACATCGCCGAGCGGGTCTCGAGACCCGCGACAGTCGAGAGCGGTCCCTCGGTGATGTCGAGTACCGCCTGGACGATGACGGCGCTCCCGAGACGTCGCGGCCGCCAGGGCAGCCGTGGTTCCGTCGATCCAGAGCCCCGACGGTCATGCCGGCGGAAGAGCCGGGTCGAGGCCGACGTCGCAGCCGTGAGACCGACGACCAGAGGTCGTCGGCAATGAACGGTAGGGGGCGGCGGTCGTCCGCCCAATGAGCCCGCGCGAAATTCACCGGCGGCATAGAACGCCGTCGCGAGCGCGATCGCGATGGGTTCCCGGCGCGATGTCGCGCCCGGCGCCGCGTATCGCCCGCGTGGCGACCAGAAGGGACCGCACCGACGACAAGGCTGTAGTAGACGACGTAGTCGAAGAACCAGGCGACGCGACCGTGATCGGGCACGACCATTATGGGCGACGAACGCCGCCGACCAGCCGCGACCTGCCGACCGTGACCGCGCGGGGGTGCTGGTGCCGCATTGCCCTGTCTCCATCGGCACCGGCAAGGGATCGCTGAAGAGCGGCCGCGGGCGCAACCGGCGATCCCGGAGGCGGACGGGATTC
>CAVPGO010000054.1:0-18270 GCA_963703975.1 uncultured Actinomycetes bacterium | reverse complement strand
GCTAAGGCGTTCGCTTGCGACGCCGACCGTGAGAGGCCGTGCCGGCTTTGCCGGTACGGCCGTCTAATGCTCGTTCTCGGCGACGACCGCGTCGATCTCGGACTCGTCGAGGCCAGCTTCGGCGAGCACGTCGTGGGTGTGCTCGCCGAGAAGCGGCGGCGCTGACGGAAGCGCGTCGCCGCCCTCGACTCGCGTCGCCGTGCGCACGAGGTCGAGCGGCCCGACGGTCGGGTGCTCGACCCTGACGGTGGTTCCACTCCCGGCCGCCTCGAGCGCATCGAGCACGCCCCGGATCTTTCCGGCCGGCACGCCCTCGGCGGTGAGCAGCTCGATCCACTCGTCCGCGGGGAGCGTGGCCAGCGTGCGCTCGAGCTCGGCGGCGAGCTCGGCACGGCGCTCGACCCGGCCGGCGTTCGTGGCGAACCGCTCGTCGGCGATCAGGTCGTCCCGGCCGAGCACGCCGCAGAGCTTCGCGAACAGCCCGTCGTTGGCGGCCGCGATCGCGACCAGGCCGTCCTGTGCCTGCAGCGGCTCGTAGGGGGCGACGCTCCGGTGTGTGTTGCCGAAGCGGGGCGCGTCCTCGCCGGTGACGAGCACGCTCTGGGCGACGTTGACAAGCCCGCTGAGGGCGCTGTCCAGGAGCGAGACCTCGACGTGCTCCCCCCGGCCGGTCGCGTCGCGGCGGCGTAGCGCGGCGAGGATCGCGACAGCCGCGTTCAGGCCGGCGAGCACGTCGACGACCGCCACGCCCACTTTCGACGGAGTGCCCTCGGCCGGCCCGGTGATGCTCATCAGTCCCGACTCGGCCTGGATCACGAAGTCGTAGCCGGGCCGTCCTGCCGGCTCGCGGTCGCCGAAGCCGGTGATCGAGCAGTAGACGACGCGCGGGTTCACTGCCCGCACCTGCTCGAGCCCGACGCCGAGCGCATCAGCCCCGCCCGGCCGAAAGTTCTCGACGACGACGTCCGCGTTGGCCGCAAGGAGCATGAACGCGGCGCGCGACCGTTCACGCCGTAGATCGAGCGCGACGCTCCGCTTTCCCCGGTTGACCGAGAGGAAGTACGCAGACTCGCCCTCGACGAACGGCGGCCCCCAGGTGCGCGTCTCGTCCCCGACCCCCGGCCGCTCGATCTTCACGACCCCGGCGCCGAGATCGGAGAGCACCATCGTGCAGTAGGGCCCTGCGAGAACGCGGGAGAGGTCGAGCACGCGGAGCCCGTCCAGCGGAAGCTTGCTCATCGCGCCCGTCTATCACAGCGGCCGTGGAAGCGTCTATCGTGGTGGAGTGGCGGTTTCGTCCTCGCCCTCGCCGGCCTTGCCCAGGCCCCTCTTACGCGGTGTGCTGCACCAGGTCGCGTTTCCGGTCTCCCTCGTTGTCGGCGCGCTCCTGATCGTCGGCGCGGACGGCGCAGGCGGGCACACGGCCGCGGCCGTGTTCGCCTGCTCGGTGGCAGCCTGCTTCGGCGTGAGCGCCCTCTACCACCGGGTGACCTGGACTCCTCACCTGCGGCTCTGGATGCGGCGTATCGATCACACAGGCGTCCTCTTCCTGATCGCCGGCACATACACGCCCGTCTGCCTGCTCGTCCTGGATGGCACCTGGCGCATCGTCGTGCTCGCAATCGTCTGGGCAGGCGCCCTGGCCGGGGCCGCGCTCAAGTTCGCCTGGGTCGAGGCGCCGAACTGGGTTGCCGTGCTGGTCGGCCTGGCGCTGGGTTGGGTGGGCGTCGTCGTCCTGCCGCAGCTCGTGACCCGGCTCGATCCGGCGGCTCTGGCGCTGCTCGCCGTCGGCGGGCTCGCTTACACGGCCGGCGCGATCATCTACGCCCGCCGCCGGCCGGACCCCGTCCCGGCCGTGTTCGGCTACCACGAGGTCTTCCACGCGCTGACGCTCGTCGCCGTCGCGTGCCAGTACGCGGCGATCGCGTTCTTCGTGATTCCTTCCGCCTAGCGACCTCGACCGAACCAATGCGGATCTCGCTAGCCTGCGGCGGGGTCGAAGACCGCCGACCGAAGGAGGCCGATCGATGACTTCCGCCCAGCCTCATTCCCGCCGCAAGTGGCTGATCCTCACGATCGTGGGTGCCGCGTTCTTCATGACCGTGCTCGACGTCGCGATCGTCAACGTCGCGATTCCGTCGATCCAGATCGACCTGCACGTCGGGGAGACGACCGTGCAGTGGGTCCTCACGGCCTACGCGATCACCTTCGGCGGCTTCCTGCTGCTCGGAGGGCGACTCGCGGATCTCCTCGGCCGCAGGCTGATCTTCGTCGTCGGCCTCATCCTCTTTACGCTGGCCTCGCTGCTCTGCGGCCTCGCCGGCAGCGCGGACGTCCTCATCGCCTCGCGCGCCTTGCAGGGCGTTGGCGCAGCGATCATCTCGCCGGCTGCCCTCTCGATCGTGTCGACCACCTTCGAGGAGGGCGCGGAGCGGAACAAGGCGCTCGGCATCTGGGGGGCGCTTGGCGGCTCGGGCGCCGCGGCCGGCGTCCTCTTCGGCGGGATCCTGACCAAGTACCTCGGCTGGGAGTGGATCTTCTTCGTGAACGTCCCGGTCGGCGCCCTGGTGCTCGGGCTGACCTTCCCGTTCGTTCCGGAGAGCAAGGCCGAGCTCGAGAGCCGCCGCTTCGACGTCGCCGGCGCGGTGACGGTCACGAGCTCCCTTGCGATCCTCGTCTACGCGATCTCCAAGGCGCCCGACGTCGGCTGGGGATCCGCGCGGACGATCGTCCTGCTGATCGTCGCGGCGGCGCTCAGCGCCGCGTTCGTGCTGATCGAGACCCGCACCACCGCTCCGCTCGTCCCGTTCAGCATCTTCCGGATCCGCACGCTGCTCGCGGCCAACATCGTCGGCTTCCTGCTCGGGGCGGTGATCTTCGCGAACTTCTTCGTCCTGACGCTCTACGTCCAGCAGGTGCTGGGCTGGTCCGCGCTGAAGACGGGCCTCACGTTCCTCGCCACCGCGGGGACGACCGTCATCTGGGCCGGTGTCGCGCAGGCGCTGACGACGAAGATCGGCCCGCGGATGGTGATCGTCGTCGGGCTGCTCGTCCTGGCCGCGTCGATGGGCTGGTACACGCAGATTCCGGTGAACGGCCACTACTGGCCCGACCTGCTGCCCGCCTACCTGACGTTCGCGTGGGGGCTCGCGTTCGCATTCGTGCCCGTGACCATCGCCGCGCTGGCCCAGGTCAAGGCGCACGAGGCCGGGCTTGCGTCTGGCCTGATCAACACGAACCAGCAGATCGGCGGCGCGATCGGCGTCGCGGTCTCCTCGACGATCTTCATCTCGCGCGCGAAGGACCTCCTGAAGACGGGCGACACGCCGGCCCAGGCGTTCACGTCCGGCTACCAGGCGGCCTTCTGGGCGCTGATCGCGATCGCGCTCGCCGGCGCGGTCGTGGCGTTCGTCATGCTGCGCGGGACGAAGGCGCCGGAGGCGGTGGGAGAGGCCGAGCCCGCTCTCGAGAGCACCTAGTCTCTGCGGGAAATCCGCGGCCTCGCTCAGGTCGCGCACCGATGCAGGCTGACCCCGGCGCCTGGACAGTTGGTCCTGCCATGTACGCACGAGCCGTCGAAGACGCCGAAGCGCGAATCCGGCAGCTGCGCTCGCGTCGAGCGCCAGGACCTCGGCCTGGCGGCGCTCGCGCTCGGGCTTGCCGTCACCGGGGCGATCGTGTACCCGCCGCTCGCGCTGCCACTTCTCCTCGGCGGTTTCGCGGTCGGGTTCCTGGGGCTGAGAGCGTTGTGGCGGCGGTGGGATCTCGTCGAGCGGCTCTCGGGCGACCACGATGCGTACGTCATCTCCGAGGTGCGCGAGCGTGCGGCCCGTGAATCCACGCCTGAGCGGCGGCACGCCCTGGCTGCCTTGATCCGCAGCAGGCTGGCCTGGCCCGAGTTCGGTGAGCGCGCCACCTGCGCCGCGGCGGGGCTCGAGGCGCTCGCGTCCGAGCTGGACGACGACGAGCTCGAGCTGGACCCGGCCGCAGCGGTCGCCTGCGCCCGGCTCCTGGAGGACTTCGCCGCGAGCCCCCTCCTGAACCTCGAGCTCTCCGCAGAGGAGCTGCCCTTGCGCGTCCGCCAGATCCGCTCGGGGTTTCGCCCTCGCCGCGCCGCCTGAAAACGCGTCCAACTTGCACGCCACGTGCGAAGCGTCGAAGCTAGACCCGTGGCCGAGAGGACGATTCTCGCCGTGGACGTGGGGGGCTCGCACGTCAAGCTGCTCCTCTCCACGGATGGCAGCGAGCGGCGTAGATTCGAGTCGGGGCCCGACCTCACGCCGGAGCAGATGGTGGCGGGCGTCGCCGCGGAGACGAGCGACTGGACGTTCGACGTCGCCTCGATCGGCATCCCGGCTCCGGTGGACGACGACCGTGTCAGAACCGAGCCCGTGAACCTCGGCTCCGGCTGGGTCGGGTTCGACTTCGAGGGCGCGATCGGCAAGCCGACGAAGGTCGTGAACGACGCGGCCATGCAGGCCCTCGGCAGCTACGAGGGCGGCAAGATGCTCTTCCTGGGGCTCGGGACCGGGCTCGGCTCGGCGCTCGTTGTGGACGGCGTGCTGGCGCCGATGGAGCTCGGCCACCTCCCGTTCCGGAAGGCCACGTTCGAGGACTACGTGGGCGAGCGCGGCCGTACGAACCATGGCAAGAAGAAGTGGGAGGAGGCCGTTGCCGAGACGGTCGAGCGGCTGAGCGCGGCGCTCCAGCCCGACTACGTCGTGCTCGGTGGGGGGAACGCGAAGAAGCTCTCCGAGCTCCCCGAGAACGTCCGCCTCGGCGCGAACACGAACGCCTTCCTCGGCGGCTTCCGCCTCTGGGATCCGGCGATGACTCTCGACGAGGGCTGACCTGTGCGAACATATGTTCGTGGAGGCGACGGTCCTGCACGCCGATCTCGATGCGTTCTTCGCCGCGGTCGAGCAGCGTGACGATCCGAGTCTCCGCGGCCGGCCGGTGATCGTCGGCGGCGGGGTCGTGCTCGCCGCCAGCTATGAGGCCAAGGCGTTCGGCGTCCGCACCGCGATGGGCCTCCGGCGCGCGCGCAGTCTCTGCCCGCAGGCGATCGTCGTCGCGCCACGCATGTCGGCCTACTCCGAGGCGAGCAAGGACGTCTACCGCGTCTTCGACGACACGACACCTCTGGTCGAGGGCATGTCGATCGACGAGGCCTTCCTCGACGTCCGCGGGATGCAGCGGGTGTACGGCACGCCGACCGAGATCGCGGCGCAGGCTGCGGCGCGAGGTTCGCAGCCGGGTCGGGCTGCCGATCACGGTCGGGATCGCGCGGACGAAGTTCCTCGCCAAGGTCGCGAGCGGAGTGGCCAAGCCCGACGGACTGCTGCTCGTCCCGCCCCGCGACGAGATCGCGTTCCTCCACCCGCTTCCCGTCGAGCGGCTGTGGGGAGTCGGCTCGGTGACGGCGAGGAGGCTGCACGACCTCGGGATCACGACTGTCGGCGAGGTCGCGCAGTTCGGCGAGACGGCCCTCGTCGCGCTGCTGGGCCGCGCCTCCGGCCGACATCTCCACGCGCTGGCACACAACCGCGATCCCCGGCCGGTGCAGGCGCGGCGCCGCCGCCGGTCGATGGGTGCCCAGCGTGCCCTCGGACGCAGGTCGACGTCGCTTGCCGATCTCGACGCGTCGCTCGTCGGGCTCGTCGACCGCGTCACGCGCCGGATGCGTGCGGCCAGGCGGGCCGGCCGGACCGTCGTCCTGCGCCTCCGCTTCGACGACTTCTCGCGCGCGACCCGCTCGCACACACTGCCCTATGCCACCGCGAACACCGAGGCGATCCTCGGAGCGGCCAGAGCCCTGCTCGCCGCTGCCGTACCGCTGATCGAGCGCCGCGGGATCACGCTCGTCGGCGTCTCCGTGAGCAACCTCGTCGACGCCAGGACGATCCAGCTCCCGCTGCCGTTCGACCGCCCCTGCACCGATGCGCTCGACGCTGCCGCTCGACGAGGTGCGCGAGCGGTTCGGGTCGGGCGCGATCCTCCGGGCCGTTCTCGTCGGCCGGCGCCAGGGCATCGCGATGCCGCTCTTGCCGGACTGAGCTTGAAATACGAACGTATGTT
This sequence comes from uncultured Actinomycetes bacterium, assembly GCA_963703975.1. Taxonomy (GTDB): domain Bacteria; phylum Actinomycetota; class Thermoleophilia; order Gaiellales; family Gaiellaceae; genus Gaiella. The sequence continues at coordinate 12,192 of CAVPGO010000054.1, read as the reverse complement.
CGCTTTCATGTGAGAGGTGCAGCTCGCACTCGACGCGCTGGACCGGCTGGTGGACACGCTCGAGGAGCGCGGATCGCTCTCGGCGTCCGAGGCGGCCCGCTCGCTCTTCGCCACGTCGTCGATCTCGGACGGCCTCGCCTGCTCGCTCCTGGCCGACCTCACCGCCGGCGACAGCCGGATCGCCTGCACCGGCGCCACCGTCTCGCTCGCGGGAACGCGAGCCGACCCGCTGCTGGACGAGGCCGAGCTCGTCGTCTTCGACCTCGAGACGACCGGGCTCTCGGCCGCGCGCGACCGCATCTGCGAGATCGGCGCCGTTCGAGTGCGGGCGCTCGAGCCCGTCGACTCCTTCGAGTCCCTCGTCAACCCCGGAGTCGCGCTCCCGCCCGCGATTGCCCGCCTCACCGGCCTGCGTGAGCAGGAGCTGCGGCACGCGCCGCCCGTCACGCGCGTGGTCGATCGCTTCCTCGACTTCGCGGGCGACGCGCTCCTCGTCGCCCACAACGCCCGCTTCGACCAGCGCTTCCTCGAGCAGCAGCTGCTGCGCATGCACGGCCGCCGCCTGTCGGAGCCGCCGCTCTGCACGGCCGCGCTCGCGCGCCGCCTGCTCGAGGGACGGCTCCGTCGCGTCAGCCTCGCCTCGCTGGCCCACTTCTTCGGCGTCGCGACGAGACCCTGCCACCGCGCCCTTCCCGACGCCGAGGCGACGGCCCAGGTGCTCCTGCACCTGATCGGCCTCGCGCAGGAGCTCGGGGCGCGGCACCTCTCGGACCTGCGCGCGCTCGCCGCGCCGCGCAAGCGCCGCGTCTACGGCAAGCGGGCGCTCGCGAAGGGCGCACCGACGCGGCCCGGCGTCTACCTCTTTCGCGACCGCCACGATCAGGTGCTGTACGTCGGCCGCGCTCGCGACCTCCGCGCGCGTCTTCGCTCCTACTTCCGCAGCGAGCGCCAGCGGCCCTCGGTCGAGGCGGCCCTGCACGCGCTCGACCACATCGAGTGGCGCGTGCTCGGCTCCGAGCTCGAGGCGGCGCTCGAGGAGCTGCGGCTGATCCGAGAGCTACAGCCGCCGGCGAACTCGCGCAGCCGCAGAAAGGAGCACGGCGTCTACCTGAAGCGCCGGGGCGAGGAGCTCGTCGTCACGAAGACGGCCACCCGCCTCGGCCCGATCCCGAGCCGGCGGCGAGCCTCCCTGGCCGCGCGCGCTCTCTCGCTCGGCACGCCAGAGGAGCTCGACCGGCTCCTCGAGGGCGGCCCGCTCCCGCGCCTGAGAGCCCGCCTCTCGCACCTGGCCGAGAGCCTGCGCTACGAGGAGGCAGCGCGGCTCCGCGACCGGATCGAAGCGCTCGAGCACGTGGTCGAGCGGCTCCAGCGGCTGGAGCGGCTCCGCGCGCTGGAGGTCTGCCTGGTGGCGCCGGCGCTCGAGCCCGGCTGGCGGAAGGCGTTCTTCGTGTGCGCCGGGAGGCTGTGCGCCGTCCGCCCGCTTCCGCCCGGGCCGGCGGCGAGCCCCGAGGTAGAGTCCGGGCTGGCCAGTTGTCGCACCGCCTGCGCCGAGGAGACGCTCACGCCCGAGCAGCGCGGAAGACCTCGTTCTCCTCGACGGCTTCGCCTGCCGCCCGACCCCCGAGCTCGCGGTGCTTCCACTCGACGCCGAGCGGATCATGGCCCGACTCGCGCGACCGTCAGCGCTTGCCGCGTAGCACCCATATCGTCTCGCCCACCGGCAGAGGAAGGATTGACCAGGGTGCAGACCGCGCTCGCGCTAGTGCTCACGATCATCTCGGCCTGTGGCCTCAACCTCGGCTACCTGCTCCAGCACGAGGTCGCGTCGAGCTTGCCGCCGCTGTCGCTTCGCCGGCCGATCGCCTCGCTGCGCTCGCTGCTCGTCGAGCGGCGGTGGCTGCTCGGCTTTGGCATCCAGGTCGGCGGCTTCGTCCTCTACGTGGTCGCGCTCGCGCTCGCACCGCTTTCGCTTGTCCAGGCGACCGCGGCCGGCGGGATCGGGATCCTCGCGATCATGGTCTCGCGGATCACGCACGTCCCGCTGACGAGGCACGAGCAGGTCGGAGCCGCCGTCTCGGTCGTGGGCCTTGCGCTCCTCGGCCTCTCGCTGTTCTCGACCCACGGCGAGGGAAGCGGAGCGACGTACGCCTGGGTCGGTCTCTGGCTCGCTGCATCGGCGGCCGGCGCGGCCCTCTGCGTGACGCTGCTCGCGCGCGCGATCGGACGCGGGCCCGGCCTGGGGCATCGCCTCGGGCATCCTCTTCGCCGCCGGCGATGTGGCGACCAAGATGGCGGTCTCCGGACGGCTGGAGAATGTCGCCTTCCTCGTCTGCCTGATCGTCTTCTATAGCGCCGGAACGGCCGTCCTCCAGGCCGCCTTCCAGCGTGGCGGCGCGCTCACCACGGCCGGCCTCTCGACTCTGCTGACCAATGCCCTCCCGATCGCCGCCGGCATGGTGCTCTTCCATGAGCCGCTCCCCTCGGGGTTGATCGGTGCCGTTCGCATCGCGGCGTTCGCAGCGGTTGTCGCCGGGGCGGTGCTCCTCGCGGCGCGCGGGAAGGACGTCGAGCCGCGCCCGCGCACGCGAGAGGCGCCGAGCCTCGAGCCGATCGCCGGCTGAAATCCGCATCGATGGCAGACTGGGAACTCGAGGACTGATGGGCGCCAACGGACACCGGAGAGTGGTAGTCACGGGGCTCGGCGCGGTGACGCCGCTAGCCGAGAACGTCGAGACGAGCTGGAAGCGCCTGATCGATGGTCGTTGCGCTGCGGGCCCGATCACGGCGTTCGATCCGGGTGAGTTCATGGTCAGGTTCGCCTGCGAGGCGAAAGACTTCGACCCGACTCGCTGGATCGAGCACAAGCGGGCGCGGCGCATGGACCGCTTCGCGCAGCTGGTTGTCGCAGCCGCGAGGCAGGCCGAGGCCGACGCCGGGCTCGAGATCGAGAACGAGTCCGACCGGGTCGGGGCGTCGGTTGCGACCGCGATGGGCGGCCTGCAGGCCTTCCAGGATTGCGCGGACGTCCTGATCGAGCGAGGCCCCGATCGGGTCAACCCGTTCGCGATTCCGCTGATCATCCCGAACATGGGCGCGGCCTGGGTCTCGATGGAGCTCGGAACACATGGCCCGCTTGGCTCCCAGTGCACTGCCTGTGCGGCCTCGCAGATGGCGATCGGCGAAGGCCTGGACGCGATCCGGTTGGGCCGAGCCGAGGTGATGCTCTGCGGCGGCAGCGACGCGGCGATCACGAGTGTAGGGATCGCCGGCTTCGACGCGCTGCGCGCACTCTCGCGCCGGAACGACGACCCGGCGGCCGCGAGCAGACCCTTCGACGCCGACCGTGACGGCTTCGTCATGGGCGAGGCCGGCGCCATCCTCGTGCTCGAGGAGCTCGAGCACGCGAGCATGCGAGGGGCAAAGATCTATGCGGAGCTGGTCGGTTACGGCACTTCGTCGGACGCCGAGCACATCACCGATCCAGACCCGACCGGCGAGAACCCCGCGCGGGCGATGCGGATGGCGTTCGCCGACGCAGGGATCGACCCCGACGAGATCGACTACGTCAACGCGCACGGCACCTCGACGCCGTTAGGGGACGCGAGCGAGACGCGGGTGATCAAGCTCGCGCTCGGCGAAGACACGGCCAAACGGACGCCGGTCTCTTCGACCAAGGGCGCAACCGGCCACTGTCTGGGCGCCGCCGGCGCCCTAGAAGCGATCTTCTGCACGCTGGCCCTCCGCGACGGCGTGCTGCCGCCGACGATCAACTACGAGACGCCCGATCCCGAATGCGACCTCGACTACATTCCGAACGAGCCGCGCGAGGCAGACGTCCGGATTGCCGTCTCGAACTCGTTCGGCTTCGGCGGACACAACGCCTGCGTTGTGCTACGTCGCTTCGAGCGTTAGAGGTGGACGTGGGAACACGATGACCGCTGGCTCATTGCCGCTGCGGAGAGCGCCTTGGACAGCGCTCGTGGCGGGAGTGATCGCGCTCGGGATGGACGCGCTGTACGTGGTCATTCTCAACAGCGAGGGCGAGGGCGATCTTCACAGCGCGAGGCCGCAGCTGATCGTCGCATCGCTCGCGGCGTCGGCAGCCGTTGCCCTCGGCGGCTGGTTCGTGCGGGACCCGCGTCTGCGGCTCGGATTGCTGACGGCGGCGTCGTTCACGCTGCTCGGGTGGGGCTTTCTGGCGATGTTCTCGATCGGTCTACCCGTCCTTGTGGCCGGAGTGTTGCTCCTCGCGTCTGCTTCTCAGACGGCGCCCGACATCTCCGCCACCGAACGCTCCGTGATCACGGCTGCGACCGGGATCTCGGCGCTCGTTCTCGTCGGCGCCATCATCGCGACGACGAGCTGACCAGTGGCCTCGGCGTTCGGCGGCTAGCGGCGCGCTTCCTCTTCAGCCGTCAGCTCGGCGGCCGGCAGAGCCTCGAGGCGCTCGTCGGGAATCGGCTGTCCGCTCTCGGTCGAGTAGCCGTAGGTTCCGTCGGCGAGGCGTTGCTCGGCACGCTCGACGGCGGCTAGCTGCTGCCGCAGATCGTCCGACAGACCCTCGTCGAGCTCGTCCTGGTAGAGATCGGAGCCGAGGTTCGCCGGGTCGGAGTCGTCAGAGATCTCGCCGTCGTCCTCGTGCCTCAGCCGCCCGAGCGCTCGCTCGATCCGGGCACGCTCGGCCGCGAGCAGCTCCCGGGCACGATCCGCCTCCATTCAGGCACGGTAACGCACGAACCCTGTGCCTGCTTCGCCGCGCCGACGGCGAACCGGCACAATCCCGCTGGGAGTGAGGCCATGATGAGCCAGCCGCGATCCGGACCGGGCCTCGAGCCTCTGCAGCAGTCACCGATGCGGCTGCTGGCCACCGGGGGAACCGGTGTGCTCGGCTGCGCGCTGAAGCCGCTCGCCGAGGCCGGGGGCCATGAGCTGGTGATGCCCGGGCGCGAGGAGCTCGACCTCTTCGACCTCTCCGCAGTCGCCGACGCGGTGCGCGATGTCGATGGCGTTCTTCACCTGGCGACCCGTATCCCCTCGGTCGCGCAGCTTGCCGACCCGAACGCATGGCGCGAGAACGATCGCCTTCGCACCGACGCTTCGAGGATCCTCGTCGACGCGTCCGCCGCAGCCGGTGTAGCGGTCTACGTCCAGCCGACCGTCACGTTCGTCTACCCGGCGAACGGCCCGGTGTCCGAGGCCACGGCGGTCGGCGAGGTCCTGCCGATCCTGCGCTCCGCGCTCGCCGCCGAGCAGCAGACCGAGCACTTCGCGCGCGCCGGTGGACGCGGCGTCGTCCTGCGATTCGGGTGGCTGTACGGCCCCGGAACGGGCAACGACCAGCCGAGAGCCGATTTCGGCGCCTCTCTGCACGTCTCCGATGCGGGGCGCGCGCTGCTCCTGGCGCTGTCGTTGCCGAGCGGCATCTACAACGTCTGCCGTGACGGGGAGCGTGTCTCGAACGAGCGCTTCACCCGGGCCACCGGCTGGCACCCGCAACAGTGACCACAGAGCTCCAGAGCCGCTGTGACCTGCTGCGGTCGCTGCACCGCCCCGGCGACCCCCTGCTGCTTCCGAACGCCTGGGACGTTGCCTCGGCGAGAGCCGTAGTAGCGGCCGGGTTCCCCGTCGTCGCGACCACCAGCGGCGGCGTGGCGGCCACGCTCGGCTATGAGGACCACGAGGGTGCCCCGGCCGATGAGATGCTCGCCGTGGCCGCGCGGATCGCAAGGGGCGTCGAGGCGCCCGTGACGGTCGACGCCGAGGCCGGCTACGGCATGGAGCCCGCCGAGCTCGTGGTTGCGCTGCGGACCGCGGGAGTCGCCGGCTGCAACCTCGAGGACACCGACCACGTCGCCGGAAGCCTCCGCGATCCCGACCGGCACGCGGAGTGGCTCACGTCCGTTCGCCAGGCCGCGTCGGAGGGCGGCTATCGGCTCGTCATCAACGCCCGGGTCGACGTGTTCCTGGGTCCTTTCCTCAGCGGCGCCGGTCCCGGGACCCAGGAGGAGCTCGTTCCCGAAGCGCTGCGGCGCGCGAATGCCTACGTGGAGGCCGGCGCCGACTGCGTGTACCCGATCGGCCTGTGGGAGACGGACGCGCTGCGCCGCTTCACCTCGGAGGTCACCGGCCCGGTCAACGTCCTACGCCTGCCGCAGACGCCGTCGCTTGCGGGACTGGCCGCGCTTGGCGTGGCCCGGGTGAGCTGGGGAACCCTCCTGTACCGCGACGCAATGGCTCGCTTCACGGACGGTCTCGCCGCGCTTCAGGAGTAGGAACGGGCCGCCGCTGCGGCGCGCATCGAACGACTGGTGACCCCGACTGGCGTGTTGGCGGATTCGAGCCCAGTTGTGTCGAGGCGATGCTCGGCTGGCGTCAGACAAGCGAAAGGAGAGCGAGATGAAGACCGTTGTCATCGGCGGAACCGGCCTCATCGGGTCGAAGCTCGTCGACAAGCTGCGCCGCGCCGGCCACGAGGCGCTCCCGGCGTCACCGGACACAGGGGTAAACACCATCACCGGCGAGGGACTGGCCGAGGCGCTCGAGGGTGCCCAGGTCGTCGTCGACGTCGCGAATGCGCCCGACTGGGACGACGCAGCGGTCATGGACTTCTTCCAGACCTCGTCGCGGAACCTCCTGGCCGCCGAAGCCGCCGCCGGCGTGAAGCACCATGTCGCGTTGTCTGTGGTCGGTGCCGACCGGCTCCCGGAGAGCGGCTATCTCCGCGCGAAGCTTGCGCAGGAGGAGACGGTGAAGACGGGGTCGGTGCCTTACACGATCCTCCGGGCGACGCAGTTCTTCGAGTTCATCGGGCGCATCGCCGATTCGAATGCCGATGGCGACACGATCCGACTGGCGCCCGTGTTCGTCCAGCCGGAGTCGGCCGATGACGTCGCCGCCGCACTGGCCGACGTCGCAGTGGGCGAGCCGGTGAACGGCATCGTCGAGCTGGGCGGTCCCGAGCAGTTCCGGCTCGACGAGCTCGCCCGGCGCGTTCTCAGCGCCAAAAACGACACGCGCCCCGTCATGGCCGACGTCCACGCCCGCTACTTCGGCACAGAGCTCGACGACCACTCCCTCACCCCCGGCAGCAACGCACGCATCGCGCCGACCCGCTTCGAGGACTGGCTCAGCCAGTCCGCAGCCCGGTAAACACCCTCGCGATCCGAAGGAGATCCTCATGAAACCGACAATCGTCCTCGTCCACGGCGCGTTCGCCGAGTCGGCGAGCTGGAACCAGGTCATCGACTCGCTGGAGAGCGTACGACATCCCGTGATCGCCGCCGCCAACCCGCTGCGGAGCCTCGCTGGCGACGCAGCCAGCGTCGGCGACCTGATCCGCACCGTCGAGGGTCCGGTCGTGCTCGTCGCCCATTCCTACGGCGGAGCGGTGATGTCGAACGTCCCGGCCGACGCCGGCGAGATCCGGGCTCGTCTACGTGAACGGCTTCGCGCCCGATCCCGGTGAGAGCTGCTTCTCCCTGGCGGGGCGCTTCCCCGGCAGCAGGCTCGGGGAGGACACGTTGCGTCCGGTTCCGCGCAGCGACGGCACGACCGACCTGTCCATCGTCCAGGACCGCTTCCACGACCTGTTCTGTGCCGACGTGCCGGCGCCAACGGCAGCGCGGATGGCGGCGACGCAGCGACCGGCCACGCAGGAAGCTCTCACCGCAATGTCGGGTGAGCGGCCGCTGTGGCGCGAGCTGCCGTCGTGGTTCGTGGTCGGCGAGGACGACCGCATCATCCCTGCGGAGCTCCAGCACTTCATGGCCGAGCGCGCCGACGCACGCCGCACGCTCGAGATCCCGGGCGCTTCCCATGCGGCCCTCGTCTCGCAGCCCCAGGCCACGGCAGACCCGATCCTGGAGGCGGCGGCGCTGCCCGCGGCCGTCTGAGCCCGCCACGACCTCGACCCGCGAAAGGAACCCGAACATGATCGAAGCTCCACTCATCCTCGTGTTGTTGCCAGTCACGGTTGCCTGGTTGGTCTGGACGATTCTCTTCCTGGCCAACGACCCGGACGAAGAAATCCGCGACGTGAAACGCCACCAGTTTCTCGGACCCGGCGGACCCGATGACCCGTTCGCCGACTCTCCGTTCGACGAGTAATGGATCGCTTCGTCCTTACTGCTCGCTTGAAAGCCGACGGTCGTCGGCAAGCTCTGGCGCTACTCGCTGAGCGCTCGGCTCTGGGCACGGACGAGCTCGAGTCCTCGTTGGAACGGCACACCATCTTCTTGACCGAGACAGACGTCATCTTCCTGTTCGAAGGGAAAGGCGCGCAGGAGGCGGTCAGAGCAATTTTCAACGACCCAGTCCGGTCCGCGCTCATCGGCCACTGGCTACCGCTCTTCGACGGACCTCTTCATCAAGCACCGGAGGCGTACTCCTGGGGGCGCAAAGAGAGCGTTTGATGCGAGAGTCCTGGGTTCCAGGCGCTGAGATCCGCGCGGCGTTTCCATGCTCGAGCGTGATGGCGAGCGGCGCACGCCGGCGCCGCTCGCCACACCTGACAGCTGAAGCTCTCGAGCCGCTTGGTCAGGCTGCCTCTCTGTCCCTCCGGGTTGAGGCAACCCACTCGCCCACCCAATCTCCGCCGATCTGCCTCGTGGTGACGTTGAGGCGATTCCAGGTGTTGATGGCGGCGATGGCGAGCACGAGTGCGGCGAGCTGCGCGTCGTCATAGTGGCGCGCGGCGTTGTCCCACACGTCGTCGGGAACGGGGTCCGGGCGGTCGGCGAGACGAGTAGCCGCCTCGGTGAGCGCGAGAGCGGCCCGCTCGGCCTCGCTGAAGTACGAGACATCTCGCCAGACGGCGACCGTGTTGATGCGCTCATCGGGTTCGCCCGCATGCTTGAGCTCGCGGGAGTGGATGTCGACGCAGACGCCGCAGCCGTTGATCTGGCTCGCACGCAGCTCGACGAGATACAGCGTCGTCTCGGCGATGTCGGCCTGCTTGGCCGCACTGGCGATCTCCTGCAGAGCCTTCAGGGCGCCGGGAACGGTGACTGCCGGGTTATCGATCCGTGCTTGCATGGTCGGTCCTCCATGGGTTGATGGTTGTTTCCTGCGAGTTGCTGCCTGAGTCGGCGCGCCGTGGCGGGACGGTCGAGTGGCGCGCCGAGGTCTGCCATGTCGATCCGGGCGGCGTAGGCGTAGGGGTGGTTGAAGGCGTCGAGCGCGTGCCGTCCGTCCACCTCGAACTCGAAGCTGTCGTCGCCTCGCGCGTCGAGGACGCCGACGGTCACGCGGCTCGTGGGCTCGTTCCAGAACAGGTAGACGTCGATTCCGTCACTTGCGCGGTGCGCCAGCTCGGTCCGGCGGGTGATCGCGGCGCTCACGCTGCCTCCTCGAGCGCGACCTCGGCCTCGACCGGCGTCGCCTCCGGAGCTGCCTTCGGCTTGGACTCGACGAAGACGGCGGCGATCGCCGCTCCCGCGAGCGCCAGGCCGACCAGCGCGTAGAAGGCGACCTGGAACCCGTGCGTGAGCGCCGGGCCGCTGAAGGCGGGCACCGCGTGGCTGTCGGCGTAGTGGCTGGTCGCCGTTGCGGCGATCGTGGTCACGGCGGCCAGCCCGACCGAGCCGCCGATCTGCCGGCTGGTGTTGATGCAGCCCTGAGGCGACGCCCGCGTCGGCGGGCTGGACACCGGTCAGGACGGCGATCGTCACCGGCACGAACGAGAGCGCGAGCCCGATCCCGCTGAGGACCAACCCCGGGAAGACGTTCCAGAAGTAGTGCCCGTCGGTGGGCAGTCTGGGCGTACAGCGCTCCGCCGGCCGCGGTGAGCAGCAGGCCCGGCGCTCAGCACCGGTCGTGCGCCCAGCCGGGTGGTCAGCGACTGGCCGAGGTTCGAGACGAACACGATCGTGACGGTGATCGCGATGAAGGCGACACCCGTCTCGATCGCCGAGTACCGCAGGACCTCCTGCAGGTACAGCGTCAGCAGGAAGAACTGCGCGAACGCGGTCGCTCCGATCGTCAGCATCAGTCGCGTTTGCCGCGGAGAGCGTCCGCAGGCGGAAGATCCGCAGCGGCAGCAGCGGTGCCGCGGAGCGTGCCTCGATCCCGACGAACGTCGCGATCAACGCGGCGGCGGTCGCGAGCAGCCCGACCGTGACGCCGTCGCTCCAGCCATGCTCGCTAGCCCGCGTGATTGCGTAGACCAGCACCATCAGGCCGGCCGTGATCGAGATGGCGCCGGAGACGTCGAAGTGCCGGCGTGCGAGCGTGGCCCGGCTCTCGCGCACCAGCCACGGGGTGACGGCGAGGATGGCCGCGCCGACCGGCAGGTTGACGAAGAAGATCCACGACCAGCTCAGGTACGAGGTGAGGACGCCGCCGAGCAGCACACCGACGGCGCCGCCGCTGCCGGAGGCAGCACCCCATACGCCGAGGGCGATGTTCCGCTCACGCCCCTCGCGGAAGGTGGTGACGACGATCGAGAGCGCGGCCGGGGCGAGCAGTGCGCCGCCGAGGCCCTGCAGCGGCCCGGGTGACGATCAGCGCCTCTTCCGACCAGGCGAGCCCGGAAAGCAACGAGCCGAGCGTGAACACCGCGACGCCTGCCATGAACAGCCGCCTGCGTCCGAGCAGGTCGGCAAGCCGGCCGCCCAGAAGCAGCATCCCGCCGAACAGGATCGAGTAGGCGGTGATCACCCACTGCAGGCTCTCCTGGGAGAAATGGAGGTCGTGCTTGATCGCCGGCAGGGCGACGTTCACGACCGCGACGTCGACGATGACCATGAACTGCGCGGCCACGGTCACCGCGAGCACCAGCCAGCGCCTTCGCTCCGGATTGGTGGTGATTCTTGCTGTCATCGGCTTCCTCCTGGACGGTGGTTTGTCCAGGCGACGAACGGGCCGGGCCCGAGGGGACACCCAGCTTCCGCACCCGCTGCGACGAATGCGTTGTACCTCCTCGTTCATCGAGGTCCGTAGGTGCCAAACTCCACTGGTCGGCTGTCTCATCCGCCAACGGGAGGCGCTGATGGGGACACGGTTGTCCCCTCTCGTCGCGCTCGTTCGTCGTTGGGATGAGGACATCCCACGAAGGAGGACGACATGAAGTACTTGCTCCAGATCTACCCCTCCGGGGCGAGGGAAGAACTCGAGCGGTTGCCTGCAGAAGAGCAGCAGGCGATCGTGGAGGAGTACCTCGCGATCGCGCAGTCCCCCGAGGTCGTCGGCGGTGAACGGCTGCAGCCGGTCGAGACCGCGACGACCGTGCGCGTTGAGAGCGGCGAGGTGCTTCTCACCGATGGTCCGTTCGTCGATGCCAAGGAGCATCTGGGCGGCTACTGCCTGGTCGAGGCGGATGATCTCGATGTGGCGCTCGAGATCGCGGCGCGGATCCCGGCCGCCCGGATGGGCGGCGCGGTCGAGGTTCGGCCGTTGGTGGAGAGGTAGCGCTGCTCGAGCAGGTCTTCCGCGACGAGTGGGGCCGCGTTCTCGCCAGCCTGATCGGCTTCCTCGGCGACTTCGACCTCGCCGAGGAGGCCGCTCAGGAGGCTTTCCTGATCGCGGCCGAGCGCTGGCCCCGGGACGGCCTGCCACCCAATCCGGGCGCCTGGCTGACGATCACCGCCCGCAACCGTGCGATCGACCGCCTACGCCGGGATCGGACGCTCGCCGAGAAGACGCGCCTGCTCGAGGTGCCAGAGGCCGAGGAGGACGAGATGGAGGACAGGACGTTCCCCGACGAGCGGCTGGAGCTGATCTTCACCTGCTGCCATCCGGCGCTCGCTCTCGAGGCGCAGGTCGCGCTGACCCTGCGTGCGCTCGGCGGGCTGACCACGGCGGAGATCGCCCGCGCCTTCCTCGTCCCTGAGGAGACAATGAAGCGGCGGCTCTCGCGGGCGAAGCGGAAGATCAAGGATGCAGGCATCCCCTTCCGCGTTCCGGACGAGCATGTTCTGCCGCAGCGGCTGGGAGCGGTGCTCGCGGTCGTCTACCTGATCTTCAACGAGGGCTACGGCGGCCGCCTCGACTTGGCGGCGGAGGCGCTCCGGCTGGGCGCGGAGCTCACCGAGCTGATGCCGGACGAGTCGGAGGCGCACGGCCTGTTGGCGCTGATGCTGCTCGACGACGCGCGCCGCGACGCGCGGTTCGAAGGCGGCGAGCTCGTGCTGCTCGCAGACCAGGACCGCTCGCGCTGGGACGCCGCGAAGACCGCCCGCGGGCGCAAGGCGCTCG
>CAVPGO010000053.1:0-121680 GCA_963703975.1 uncultured Actinomycetes bacterium | reverse complement strand
AGGACGGCGTCTGTCATCGTTCGCGGCCGCACCTGCGTGGTTAGGATCGGGACGTGATCCTGCTCGTCCGTATCGCCGTCCTCATCGGGTCGAACGTCATCGCGCTGCTGGTCGTCGACTGGCTGTTCGACGGCGTCACGATCGGAGGCTGGGGCCCGCTCGTCATCGGCGCGACGGTGCTCGGGTTCGCCAATGCGGTCCTCAAGCCGATCCTCGCGATCCTCACCCTGCCACTGATCGTGCTCACCCTCGGGCTCGCGTACTTCGCGATCAACGTCGCGATGCTCGCGCTCGCCGAGTGGATCGCCCCGGACTTCTCGATCGACGGGTTCTGGACGTACATCGGTGCGACGATCGTCGTCTGGCTCGTGAACGTCGTCGTCGGCTGGCTGCTCGGTCTCGTCGAGCCCGATCGCGCCTAGAGCTCGACCAGCACCGACCCCGCGGTGACGCTGTCGCCGGGCGCGACGTGGACCGCCTTGACCCTGGCCGCGAACGGGGCGATCACGGGATGCTCCATCTTCATCGCCTCGAGCGTGACGAGCGGCTGGCGCGGCTCCACCTCGTCGCCCGGAGCTACGTGCACCGCGATCACCGTTCCCGGCATCGGCGCGGCGACTGCGCCGCTCCCGGAACGGCCGCGGTCGAGCGCCGGGCTGTCCGGGTCGGGCGGAGGCGCGCTCGCCGGCGCGGAAGCGTTGAGACGCCACCGCGCGCCCCAGGAGGCGCCCGCTGCGGCGCGGAGGGGCAGCGGCGACAGCGGCGGGTGCTCGACGAGGAAGGCGGTCGAGAGCTGGCCGGCGCGGAAGGCCGGATGTGCCACGAGCCAGCGCAGAAAGGCGAGATTCGTGACCACGCCGGAAACCTCGGTCTCGGCCAGCGCTGCGGCGAGCCGGTCGAGGGCCTGCGCACGGTCGGCGCCGTGCGCGATCAGCTTCGCCAGCAGCGGGTCGTAGCGCGTCCCGATCGCGTCGCCCTCCTCGACGCCTGCGTCGACCCGAATCGATCCGGGAAGGTCGAGGCGGTCGATCCGTCCGCTCTGCGGAAGAAACGTCCGCGGATCTTCCGCGTACAACCGAGCCTCGACGGCATGGCCGCCGACGTCGTCTCGATCGGTCGCGAGGGTCTCGCCGGCGGCGATGCGGAGCTGCCACTCGACGAGGTCGAGTCCGGTCACCTCCTCGGTCACCGGATGCTCGACCTGGATGCGCGCGTTGAGCTCGAGGAAGAAGAGCTCGTCACCGACGACGAGGAACTCAGCGGTGCCAGCGCCGCGATATCCGATCGCCGCCGCAAACGCGACCGAGGCATCCACGAGCCGCCGCGCGACGCCGTCCGGCAGGCCGGGCGGCGGCGACTCCTCGAAGACCTTCTGGTGCCGCCGCTGCACCGAGCAATCGCGGAGCCCGAGCGCCGCGACCTGACCATGGGCATCGGCGAGCAGCTGCGCCTCGACATGGCGCGGACGGTCGAGGTAGCGCTCGCAGAAGACGGTGCCGTCGCCGAACGCCGCGTCGGCCTCGCGCGCCGCCGTCGCGAGCGCTTCGTCGAGCGCCCGCGGGTCGCGTACGACGCGCATGCCGCGGCCGCCGCCTCCGGCCGCCGCCTTCACGACCAGCGGGAAGCCGACCTCGTCGGCGGTCCCCGTGGGGAGCGTGGGGACTCCGGCGTCGACGGCGATCCGCTTGGCCGCGAGCTTGTCGCCGGCGAGGCGCAGCACAGCGGACGGCGGCCCGATCCACGCGAGCCCCTCCCGCTCGACCGCCTGCGCGAGCTCGCCGCTCTCTGCGAGGAACCCGTACCCGGGATGCACTGCGTCGGCGCCCACCTCGAGAGCGGCACGCACGTGCTCGGCGGGGTCGAGGTAGTCCGCGATCTCGGCCACGGCGTCCGCCGACCGGGCGTGGAGCGAGCGGCGGTCGTCGGGGGCGACGACGGCGACGGTCTCGATTCCCAGGCGGCGGCAGGTGGAGAACACGCGCAACGCGATCTCGCCACGGTTCGCCACCAGCAGCCTGCGGAACGGCATCGCGCCAGCGTTGCACGTCGCTCGGGGCCTGCGATAGGGTCGGCCGCGTGATCCGGATCCTCATCCGGCTTGCGGTGTACTTTGCGGCCGCGGCGATCGGGCTGATCGTTGCGGCGGCGATCTTCGACGGCGTCGAGGTCGACACCCTCGGCTTCGTCGAGGTGGCGGCGATCTACGCGCTGATCCTCGCGCTCATCACACCGGCGCTCGAGCGCTCCGCGGCGCGCGGCAGGAACGCCCTGTCGGGAGGCGTCGGGCTCGGCGCGACGTTCCTCGCGCTGCTCGCGACAGTCCTCATCTCCGACAACCTCACGGTCGACGGCGTCGGCACGTGGATCGGCGCGACCATCGTCGTCTGGCTCGCGACGATGATCGCAGGCCTGCTGCTTCCGATCCTCGTCGTCAAGCACGTCGTCGACGAGCGCCACCGGCCCTAGCTGCCGGTGCAGGTCTCGGATCCGCTGCCGCGGCTGCGAGACGCGCGAGACCCCCTACCCGGTCGAGACGAGCACCACCGCGACGAGCGCCAACACCACCCCCGCGAGCTGCGGGCGGCTGAGCCGCTCGTGGAGCAGTCCGGCGGCGAGCAGCGTCGTCGTCACCGGATAGAGCGACGCCAGCACTGCGGCAATCGAGATCGGCCCGCGCTGGAGCGCGAGCAGCAGCGGCACCGTGGCGGCCACCTCGAGCACGGCCACGGTCAGCGAGATGGTGAGCACACCGTGCGCCGGACGCACCACGGGTGCCCGCAACACCAGGAGGACGACGGCCAGGCCGGCGATCGACCCGACCCGCATGAGCGCCACCGGCCACATGCCTGCGCTCTCGTCGACCCCCGTCAGGAAGACGTAGAAGACTCCGAACAGCAGACCGGCCAGTAGTGCGAGCAGGATCACGCGAGCACCGGTACCCCCGGGCACGAGCGTCACGCCGCCGGGTGCGATGGACACCGACGCGACCGCGACGAGAGCGAGCACGATGCCCACGAGGGCGACAGGCCCCGGATCCTCACCGCGCACCAGCCCGATGCAGACGGGAAGGGCAGCGCCCGTCACGGCGGCGATCGGAGCGACGAGGCTGATCATGCCGAGCGTCATCGCGCTGTAGAACGCAACCAGCCCGAGACCGACGGCGATACCGCCGCCGACCGAGAGCACGACGTCCTCCAGTGTGACGGCATCCCACGTCCAGATCAGCGCCAGCGGGAGTGCCAGCGCCAGCCCGATCACCTGCGCGCTGGCAGCCACGACGGGTGCAGGCGCCCGTCGAGAGCCCAGCCCGCCGACGAAGTCGGCGCCGCCGATCAGGACCGCGGAGGCGAGGGCGAAAAGGGCTGTCACGCGTCGTCGGGCGCCGGCGCCCAGTCGGGCGGGCGGCGCTCCAGGAAGGCTCGCAGCCCTTCCTGGCCCTCCGCGCTCGTCCGACGCTCGGCGATGCGTCGTGCCGTCTCCGCGCCGTCCGGACGCTCGAGCACCAGCCGCTTGGCGTGACGGGCGGCTCGAGGCCCGGCGGTGCGAAGCTCGTCCAGCAGCGCTCCGAGCGCACCGTCGAGGTCGGCCGTCACCTCGTGGACGAGCCCGATGCGCTGTGCCGTGAGGGCGTCGAACCGCTCACCCGTGATGAAGTAGCGCCGCGCGGCGCTCTCCCCGATCTTGCGCAATGCGAACGGCGAGATCACCGCCGGGATGATCCCCAGCTTCACCTCCGAGAACGCGAACACCGCTCGCTCATGGGCGATCACGACGTCGGCGCAGGCGACCAGGCCGACCCCGCCTCCGAGCGCGTGCCCCTGCACGACGGCGACCACGGGCGCGGGGCAGGTGTCGATCGCCTCCAGCATGCGGCGCAGCGCGATCGCGTCGGCGACGTTCTCTTCGTGACCGAGGTCGACGGAGGATCGCATCCAGTCCACGTCCGCGCCGGCGCAGAAGCTCGGGCCGTCACCGGCAAGGACGACTGCTCTCGCGATGCCGACGTCGACGAAGGCTTCGGCGACCTCCGCGATCAACGCCGCGTCGAAGGCGTTACGCGTCTCCGGCCGTGCGAGCGTGACCCGGAGCACGTCGTCGTCCCGCTCGATTCGCAGCGCGCCCACGGCCCGGAGTCTAGAGTCGCCTCATGCTCCGGGGCGCTATCGCGGCAGCCCTCACGCCACTCACGGGCGATGGGCGCCTGCTCGATGAGGCTGCCTTCGCGCCGTACGCGGACTTCCTGCACGGGGCCGGGCTCGACGGAGTGCTCGCCCTCGGGACGAACGGCGAGGGGATCCTGCTCACCGTCCCCGAGCGACGCCGCGTCACGGAGCTCTTCCTCGAGGCCTCGGCCGGGCGCCTGCTCGTCGCTGCGCATTGCGGCGCCCAGACGACGGCCGACACGGTGGCGCTCGCGGAGCACGCAGCAGCAGCCGGCGCCGACGCGGTCGCGGTGATCGGCCCGCCGTACTTCAAGCTCGACGCTGCGGCCCAGCACGCGCACCTGTCCGCGGCGGCGCGGGCGTGCGCACCCACCCCGTTCTACGCGTACGAGTTCGCCGCGACGGCCGGCTACGCGTTCGACGTCGAGATGCTCCTGCGGCTGCGTGACGAGCACGAGAACTTCGTCGGGCTGAAGGTGTCGGACACTCCGTGGGAGGCCTTCGAACGCTACGTCGTGGACGGCCTCGGCGTGTTCGTCGGCCCCGAGGCGCTCATCCACCGTGGGCTCGCCGCAGGAGCGCTCGGTGCCGTGTCGGCACTCGCTTCCGCCTTCCCGCGCGAGGTCGTGGGCGTCGTGCGCATGCCGACGGAAGAGGGTGCCGCGGTGCTGGCCGAGATCCGCGGGCGAATCGAGGGGTACCCGCGCCATGCCGCCCTCAAGCATGTGCTCGGGCGCCGGGGGGTCCCGGTCGGCCCCGACGTACGCCGCCCGCTCCGGGGACTGACCTCGGCCGAGGCCGTCGAGCTCGACGCCTGGCTCGAGAGCCGGGTGCCGGGCCGGTAGCCCGGCACCCGCTCGCGTGCTACTCGCCCGAGGGCGGTGGCGGTGTAGTCGGTGGCGGTGTGGTGGGAGGCGGAGTGGTGGGGGGCGGTGTGGTGGGAGGCGGAGGTGTCCCCGCGCCGCCGCCTGGGCAGAGCTGCGCCTGCCGCTGCTGGAGGAAACCGAGCGTTGCATCGAGCAGCACGAGCCGGAGCCGCAGGATTGCCAGCTCGGCGCGCGCGATGAAGAGCTGTCTCGGTGCGAGACCGCCCGCCGCGATGCGCTGCTGCACCTGCGCCGCCGCGGCGACCAGGCTGCCTCTCGTCGTCTGGAGCTGGGCGATCCGCGCCGCCAGGTCGTCACAGAACGCAGCAACAGCCTGCGTCCTCTGACTCGCGTCCGCCCGGTCGTTTGCCGCGAGTGCCGCAGTGCTGCCGGCGAGCGCCAGGAAGATCGCCGTTGTTGCCACCGCCAGGGTCCGTCGTGCAATCGTCACCCCTCGTTCTCCTCTCACTTCGTGGGCCGCTGTCCGATGTCCATCGGCAGGCCGGGCCGGCACGGCAGAGACCGAATCAAGTGACGTGAGACGGGGTACCTCGCATGAGGTAGACCTGAGCCGAAAATCCCTCGTTCGAGGCGGCCGGTCGGGGGGTAGACCTGTCGTACGCGTCGGACTCGTGCCCGATCAGCGTGCTTGCATCGACCACCTACTCCTCGGGCGGGTCCCAGGGCTCGTAGACGCCACCGGGCACACCACCGATGACGAGGAACGACATCCCCTGCCCATCCGCCGCAGGCCGCCGCTTCGCCTCGGGCGGCACGAGGATGTAGCGCCCCGGCCTCATCTCGATCGTCTCGCTCTCCACCTCGAGCCGGCCGGTGCCGCTCAGGCAGAGGTACACCTCTTCCTGCCCGGACCCGGTCTCGTCGTGCTCGGAGCCGACCTTGCCGGGCGGGAAGTCGATCTGCGTGAACCCGAAGGCGGTGGCGCCGAGATGGTGGCGCACAAATTTGAACGTTCCCCAGAGGTAGGGGATGTCGTCGACGTCGACGTAGGTGGCGGGCACGGATCGTCTCCTTTCCGACTCTTGCTGCGCTCCTACATGCGGAAGATGCCGAAGGTGGTCTCCGGGACCGGGGCGTTGGCGGCGGCGGCGAGGCCGAGGGCGAGGACGCGGCGCGTGTCGAGCGGGTCGATGATGCCGTCGTCCCAGAGGCGGGCGGTGGAGTGATACGGGGATCCCTCTCGGTCGTAGGTGGCGCGGATCTCGTCCGGGTCGGCATCGCCAACAGTGGTGAGGACGGCGGCCGCCTGCTCACCGCCCATCACGCTGATCCGCCCGTTGGGCCACATCCACAGCTGGCGCGGGCCGTAGGCGCGGCCGCACATGGCGTAGTTCCCGGCGCCGAACGACCCGCCGGTGACGATCGTGAACTTGGGCACGTCCGCGCAGGCGACGGCGGTGACGAGCTTGGCGCCGTCCCGCGCGATGCCGCCTTCCTCGTACTCCTTGCCGACCATGAAGCCGGTGATGTTCTGCAGGAAGACGAGCGGGATGCGCCGCTTGCAGGCGAGCTCGACGAAGTGGGCGCCCTTCTGCGACGACTCGGCGAAGAGCACGCCGCGGTTGGCGAGGAGCCCCACCGGATGTCCCTCGATCCGGGCGAAACCGCAGACCAGCGTGTCGCCGTAGAGCGCCTTGAACTCGTGGAAGCGGCTGCCGTCGACGAGCCGGGCGATCACCTCGAGCGGGTCGAGCTCGTGGCGGAAGTCCTCAGGCACGAGGCCGTGGAGCTCGGCCGGGTCGACCGCCGGCGGCTCCGGGGTCGAGACCATCCACGGGCACGGCTGCGGATCGCCGAGGTGGCGCACGATCTGGCGTGCGATGGCGAGAGCGTGCTCATCCGACGTGGCGTAGTGGTCGGCGACACCGGAGCGGCGAGCGTGGACGTCTGCGCCGCCGAGCTCCTCCGCCGTCACGTCCTGGCCGGTGGCCGCCTTCACGAGTGGCGGGCCGCCGATGAAGATCGTGCCGGTGCCCTGGACGATCACCGTCTCGTCCGACATCGCCGGCACGTAGGCGCCGCCGGCCGTGCAGGAGCCCATCACCACGGCGATCTGGGCGATACCCTGCGCCGACAGGCGCGCCTGGTTGTAGAAGATGCGCCCGAAGTGCTCCCGGTCGGGGAACACCTCCGCCTGCAGCGGCAGGAAGGCGCCGCCGGAGTCGACGAGGTAGATGCAGGGAAGCCGGTTCTGCCCGGCCACCTCCTGTGCGCGCAGGTGCTTCTTCACGGTGAGCGGGTAGTAGGAGCCGCCCTTCACCGTGGCGTCGTTTGCGACGACCACGCAGTGGCGGCCCTCGACCACGCCGATCCCGGTGACGATCCCCGCGGCGGGCGCTTCGCCGTCGTAGACGTCCCACGCGGCGAGCGCATTCAGCTCGAGGAACGCGGTGCCCGGGTCGAGCAGACGGTCGATGCGCTCCCGCGCGGTGAGCTTCCCGCGCGACCGGTGCCGTTCGAGTGCCTGCTCGCCACCGCCCCGCGCGACGAGCGCCGTCCGCTCACGCAGCTCAGCGACGAGCCGTTCCATCCGCGCACGGCGCCGCTCGAAGATGTCGTCGTGGACGACGTGTGAGGCGAGCAGCGTCACGCCCGGGACCCTAGCTCCTACGCGGACTCGGGCGAACCCGGCCGTCGGCGTCTGCCGCCGTGGCCCGCGCCGGCAGCGCCGGGGATGCAACGATGGTCGCGTGCGGGCCTTCGCCGTCCTCGCGGTGCTCCTCGCGCTCGTCACGTCGAGCTGCGGCAGCGATGACACGGCGCCGGACGCGACGAACAGGGTGCTCGTCTATCTGCTCCGCGGCGAGGACGTCGGCGCCGCGGCCCGTGAGGTGCCCCGGACCGACACGATGGCGAAGGCTGCGCTCGAGGAGCTGCTCGCAGGCCCGAGCGACCGCGAGACGGGAGCCGGCCTGACCACCGCCGTTCCCGCCGGCACGAGCCTCAACGACATCTCGATCGAGAACGGGATCGCCGCGGTCGACCTGGGCGGCGCGTTCGACGACGCGGGGAGCGCGGATGGGATGCTCGCCGCCGGGCTGGGCCAGATCGTCTTCACCCTGACGCAGTTCCCGGAGATCGAGGGTGTGCGCTTTCTCACCGGGGGTGAGCCTTTGACGGTCGTTTCCGGAAGTGGAGCGGCCGTGGCAAGGGCGCGGCACCGCTCCGACTACGAGGAGCTCACCCCCGCCATTCTCGTCGAGCGGCCGGCCGTCGGCGACGTCGTCACCAGCCCGATCCGCCTGCAGGGGACGGCGAACACGTTCGAGGCCACCTTCGAGTACGAGGTGCTCTCCCCCGACGGGGCGAAGCTCGCGGGATCGTTCGTCACCGCGACCTGCGGCACGGGCTGTCGCGGCACGTTCGACGAAGAGGTGGCCTTCGACCCGGGTGAGGCCGGCACGATCACGTTGGCCGTCTTCGAGCGCTCCGCGAAGGACGGCTCCCGCAGCAAAGAGGTGAGGATCCCGCTCGAGCTCGGCTGAAGAGCTCCGGATGGGCCGCCCGGGACGCCCTGGACGGAGGACCGCTACGGTCGTGCCGCCGATGGCTGACGATCTCGACCCGCTCGAGCAGCACTTGCTCGAAGCGCTGCGTGGGCTCCCTGGGGCGGCTGCAGCGGCCCCGGCGGCGCCGGACGCCGCGGCACTGTGGCGGGCGCAAGTCGACAGCCGCCACTGCGACCACGCGGCGCGCTGGCTCCAGACACGACAGCTCGGCTACTACACGATCGGCTCCGCCGGCCACGAGTCGAACGCCGCCGTCGCGCTCGCGCTCAGGCCGACCGATCCTGCGCTCCTGCACTACCGGTCGGGCGGCTTCTACCTGGCCCGCTCCGGGCAGGTCGGCCACGACGGCGTGGTGGACATCCTGCTCGGGATGGCCGCCGCCGCAGACGAGCCGATCGCCGGCGGGCGGCACAAGGTCTTCGGTCACCACGATCTGGCCGTGATCCCGCAGACATCGACGATCGCCTCCCACCTTCCGCGCGCAGTGGGAGTCGCGTTCGCGATCGACCGGGCGGCGAGACTCGGTGTCGCCTGCGAGTGGCCCACGGACGCGGTCGTCGTCTGCAGCTTCGGCGATGCCTCGCTCAACCATGCGGTGGCGCAGGCCGCGCTCAACACGGCTGCCCATTGTGCGTACCAGAAGCTCCCCCTGCCGTTGCTCTTCGTCTGCGAGGACAACGGTCTCGGGATCAGCGTCCCGTCGCCGACGGGCTGGGTGGAGGGCGCGCTGGCTGCCCGACCGGCGTTGCGCATCGAGCGTGCCGAGGGCGACCAGCCGGAGGAGGCCCTTGCCGTGACGCGCGAACTGGGGGAGTGGGTGCGGCAGCACCGGCGGCCGGCGGTGCTGCACCTGCACACCGTCCGGTATCTCTCCCATGCGGGCGCGGACGTGGAGACGGCGTACCGGAGCGCCCAGGCCGTCCGCGCCGACTATGCCCGCGATCCGCTGCTGGCCACGGCCCGCTGGCTCGTCGGCCTGGGAAGCGCGACCGGGACCGCTCTCGCCGACGACTACCTGCAGAGCCGCGGACGGGTGCGCGAGCTGGCACTCGAGGCAACTCGGTATCCGCAACTCGCGACCGCCGAGGAGGTGATGCGCCCGCTGGCGCCGCGCACGCCGTCGGCCGTCGCGGCCGTCGCGGGCGCGGCGGCCGCGCCATGGCCTGACGAGGAGCAGCTCACGCTCGCGCAGGCGATCAACCGCGGCTTGGGCGACGTCCTCGAGCGGCACCCGGAGACGCTGCTGTTCGGGGAGGACGTCGCCGTGAAGGGAGGCGTGTACGGCGTGACGCGCGGGCTCCATGCCCGGTTCGGCGCGGCTCGCGTGTTCGACACGCTGCTCGACGAGACGTCGATCCTCGGCCTCGCGCTCGGGACGGCCGTGAGCGGCCTCGTACCGCTGCCCGAGATCCAGTACCTCGCCTACCTTCACAACGCAGAGGACCAGCTGCGCGGCGAGGCGGCAACGCTGCAGTTCTTCTCCCAGGGGCGCTACCGCAACGGGATGGTGGTGCGGATCGCGGGGTACGGCTACCAGCGTGGCTTCGGCGGGCATTTCCACAACGACGACGCGGTCGGCGTGCTGCGCGACATCCCCGGGCTCGTGCTCGCCTCGCCGTCGCGACCCGAGGACGCGGCATCGATGCTCCGCACGTGCGTGGCGGCGGCGAAGGTCGACGGGAGCGTCTGCGTCTTCCTCGAGCCGATCGCGCTCTACCACACGCGTGACCTGTACGAGGACGGTGACGGCTACTGGGCGGCGCCGCTGACCGACGGCCACGTGCCGATCGGCTCGGCCCGCACCCATCTCGACGGCGGCGACCTGACCATGGTCACGTGGGGCAACGGCCTCCGCATGTCGCTACGTGTCGCGTTGCGTCTCGCCGCGCAGGGTGTGTTCGCCCGCGTGGTCGACCTGCGCTGGCTGGCGCCGCTGCCGCTCGAGGACGTCCTGCGCGAGGCGGCAGCGACCGGCCGGGTGCTCGTCGTCGACGAGACGCGCCGCACGGGAGGGGTCTCGGAGGGTGTGATCGCAGGCCTCATCGACGCCGGGTTCTCCGGGGCTCTCGATCGCGTTGCCAGCAAGGACTCGTTCGTGCCGCTCGGCGCGGCCGCCGACCTCGTGCTCCTCTCGGAGGCCGAGATCGAGGCGGCTGCGCTCCGTCTCGTCGCCTGAGACGGGCTCGCGGTGCTCTCAGGAATCTCTTCGCCGATCTCACTGGGCTCTTGGCGCCGGGCGCTTTCCTGGACGTGTGAACGTCGACCAGCGCACCCGGCAGACAGGCTGATCGTCGCCACCCATCCCGAGGGACGGTCGGACTGGCTCGCCCGAGACTTCGTCGGGCGTGCGGAATTGCACTTCGGGCTTTTCCTCGCGGCGTAGCACGTACCGATCGGGCGGGAGGTCTCCGACCCCGTCCAGCACCACTCGACGCGTAGGAGTCCCATCCTCGTGACATCTCGTCCCTTGCGGATGGGCCCGACGCGCGTGATCGTTACAGATGTGGCGACGTTGTCCACCGGGTGGGGAGCCGGTTGACGGGCTACCGGCCTGCACTCGACGGATTGCGGGCGATCGCGATCGCCGCGGTCGTCGGCTACCACGCCTTCGACTGGCCGGCCAACGGAGGATTCGGCGTCGACCTGTTCTTCGTACTCAGCGGCTTCCTCATCACCACCATCCTGATCGAGGAGCACCGGCGCACGGGCGCCGTGTCGCTGATCGCGTTCTACAGACGTCGCGCGTACCGTCTCCTGCCGGCGCTGGTCGTGATGCTCGCCGTGTTCGCGGCGGTCACGACGGCCGCCGGGGACATGAACGGGGACGCCGCGGGCGGGATCGCCGCCGGTCTCACCTACGTGATGAACCTCGGCGTCGTCAGCGACGTCCCGTTCTCGTTGACGCCGCTGTGGTCACTCGCTCTCGAGGAGCAGTTCTACCTCGTCGTCCCACCCGTGCTGTTCGGAGTGCTTCGCGGCCGCGTGAGGCTCGCGCTCGCGGTTGTGCTGGCGGCGGCGGCAGTGTCTGCGTTTCAGGGGTGGAGGATCGCGGCTGACGCGGACGGCAGCGGCCGTCTGTGGTGCTGGCCCGATACGAGGGGGCTGCCGATCCTGATCGGCTGCGCGGCGGCTCTGCTGCTGGCGTCGAGGCCCTCCCTCGGGCGCCACTGCCGCTGGCTGCTGGGGCCGCTGCTGGTCTGGATCGTGGCGTCGACGCTGTTCCATCCGGCCACGCTCGACGACACGTTCCGCGGGCCGCTGCTGTCGTTCTCCGTTCTGTGCGCGATCGCGGTGCTCGGCGCCTACGAGGGAGGCGATCTCGTCTCGAGGTTGCTGTCGACCCGGCCGCTCGTGTTCACAGGCCGCATCTCCTACTCGCTGTACCTGTGGCATCTGCCGGTGATCGTCGCGGTTGTGGCGCTGCTCGGAGACGGTGATGCCCCGAAGGGGTTGGCGGTCGCCGTCGCGGTCGGTGTCGCTGCCTGCTCCTTCTATCTCGTCGAGCAGCCGCTGCGGCGCAGAGGGCGGGAATCGGCATCTCATCGTCCGGAGAGACGGTTGGCGGTCTTGTCGACGTCGCCCTCGCTGTCCAGATCGGCTGATCCGATCATGGAAACCGGCGCACCCTCGCATACGTAGGACGGGGTGCCGGGGGTCGTGAAGACGCTCGCGTCGCCCGGTCTTTCCCCTGCGGCAGAGCGGCCCGCGCGGGTCCAGTCTCGTACGGGCCGCTCTTCCGCGTCAGGCGCATCGCCGGGCTCGAGCCTGGCACCGGGATATCGGCACCGCGCCGGGTCCGACGTGTCTCAGGCGCTCCGCGGAGCCAGGTGCTCGAGCCGCTGCGCAGACGTGTGAATCGCCACCGCGATGGCGAGCCAGGCGGCGCCGAGAGCCAGCCCGCCACCACTTGGGCCGACCAGGACGACGGCTCCCAGGCTCACGAGCATCGTCGAATGCGCCCAGGACGGCAGCTCTCCTTCGGCACGCGACGCGTAGGCCAGCGCCCGCAGGCCGGCGAACGCGATCACGAGGCCGCAGACGCCCATGATCCCGAGCCCGACGCCGCCGAGCACGACCCCGAGCGAAGCGGCGAGGCCGGCGAGCGCAACTCCGCAGCGCGCCACGACGAGCCCGAGCCGTGCGCCACGCCCGTGGACGGGCGCCAGCAACCCCAGCGCGTAGGCCGTACCGAGCAGCGCGGCTGCGCAGAGGGCCCGCTCGAGCCCGGCGAGCCCGTGGCCGGTCTCGGCGAGCGACCAGCGCAGCGCGAGCGCACCGTGAGCCACGCATACGGCGGCAACGAGGGCCGCTACGGCGGCCGCCCGCGAGGGCCGGACGATGAGCACGAGGGACAGCGGCATGGGGTCAGGCTACGGCGCCCGAGGTCGCATGACAGTGGGGATAACCACACCGTGCCGCTACGGCGTCCACGACCCCGGCGAGCGAGCCGCGGAGACAGCTTGCCGCTCTCGTCTCAGCAGGGCACGGTCGTGATCGGCGCCCCGGGGCCCGCTTTGTACCAGGTCTTCCCGCCGACGGTCGACGACACGCAGTACGTGGTCGCCGTCTGCTTCCAGGCAGTCGCCGCGGGGTCGTTCAGCTTCACCTCCGGGGCGTAGGTCTCGAGCCAGTGAAGGTCCAATCCGACGTAGGAGTTGTTGGTGAGCAGGTAGTACGCCTCGACTGCCGGGATCGCCGAGCGGACGTTCGCTCGTGCGGCCACGCTGCTGGCTCGGCCCTTGAAGGCGAGGTAGGACGGCAGCGCGATCAGCATCAGGACGAGGACGACGACGAGCACGATCGCGAGCTCGATCGAGACCGACGGCAGACCACGTTGATGCCGCTGACGTATGGAGCCCTGGCGCGCAGCCGACATTCTCGACTCCCCGTCGTCTACCGCCGGGGGCGGTACGCGCGGCAGGGGCTGGAGGCCGCGAGTCGGTATGTCCCCTTGACGACGCGAGGGTTCACCTTGCGGTTCACGCCCATCGTGAAGCCCACGCCGGCTGCAGTCACGGCACGGGGGCTCCAGATGCAGTTCTTTCGCACGAGGTTCCTGCTGCCGACGGGACCGTTCGCCACGTAGGCGCTGTGCACGTCGAATCGGCTGTTGTGCGCGATGATGTTCTGCTCGACCAGTGTGTTGTGCGATGCGATCTTCGCGTCGCCGCCGAAGTAGATGCCGCCGAGGTTGCCGACCAGCAGGTTGAAGCGCGCGCGGGAGGCATGGGCGTTGGGCGAGAACGCGATCGCGTCGCCGCCGACGTTGCCGTAGATGACGTTGTCGAGGATGCGGGCCCCGGCGGAGATGGACGCGATCACGCCTGCGCCGTAGTCGTCCGGTGAGGCCCCGTTGCACTCGTGCAGGACGTTGCCTTCGATCACGGCCGAGCCGGCGTGGTCGAGCCAGACGCACGAACGGCCGACGTCTTTCAGCGTGCCCGGTCCGACGCTCGAATGGGTCAAGGCGGTCGAGTAGCCCCGCAGGATCACGGTGCCGGGGACATTCCGGTTCGGCGAGTCGTCGAGGCCCCCGATCGCGAGGTTCGTCAGCGTCAGGTAGCGAGACGCCTGCGTCGTCTCGATCCCGTCCGAGAGGGTCGCGCGGACGCCTCCCGGAGCGGTGGTGATCGTGATCCGGCCGGCCCGAGCGCCGACGGCGGTGATCACCTCACGCGTCGCGAAGGACGTGCCCGGGGGGAGACAGCCCGTCTGCCCGGGTGTGAGCGTGCCGGCGAGCTTGGCCAGCGTCAGAAACGGGGCAGCCTGTGTGCCCGGGTTCGCGTCGAGGCCGGCCGGTGACGCCCAGAGGTTGCAGCGAGCGGCGGACGGCGAGCCGCCGGCAGCACCGGCGACTGCGAGGGCGACGAAGGCGGCTGCGGCAGCGGCGGTCGAGCGTGCGCGCATGTCACGGCTCCTATCGGCACCCGATCGAGGGATCTAGAGTCGCACTGCCCGTCGGACTTGGGGAGCTCCCCGAACTCGGCTCCGCCTCGTGGAGGGCGGCTACCAGTGGAAAATACCGGTCGAAGTCGCCGGTTCGGGTGCCAGTCGACGCCACTCGGATGGTCGACCAGCAGGGAGAAAACCCAGCAGGGGAGACAGGACTCGAACCTGCAACCCCCGGTTTTGGAGACCGGTGCTCTACCGATTGAGCTACTCCCCTGGGTTGCGGGATCGAGTGTAGCCGGGTCGGGCGTCGGCCCGTTCCTGCGGCGCACGAGCCCTTGTGGTGAATCACCACAAGGGCCTCTCGGTCACATCGTCGAGTGCGCCTTCGCGTGGAAGCGGGCCACGACCGACGCCGCGCCGGAGACCTTGAGCGAGCAGGCCGGGCGGGTGCCGCTGCAGGCGCCGCTCCAGCGGGCGAAGACCGAGCCCGCGGGTGCATTCGCCCTGAGCTGCACCACCGAGCCGAGCGCAACCAGCTGCGAGCAGGTGTTGCGGCATCTCACGCCCTTCACGGTGACGGCGCCTGTGCCGCGGATCGTGATCCGCACCGGCACGCGCACAGGCTCCGCGGGGGTCGTCGCGGCGATCCCGCGCACCACGAGCGCGGCGTGGAGATAGCTGGCGAGCCCTGTGGCCCCCTCGTACGTGAGGTGGATGTCGCCCTCGCGGAACCAGGACGGGTCGGCCGCGCCGCTCCAGTCGAGCACCTCGAGCTGCGGCCAGCTCTTCGCCACCGTGCGCAGGATCTCGTTCATCTCGACCCAGTCCTGACGCCGTTCGGTGAGGGTGAGCCACAGGACGCGCGTCACGTCGCGAGCAGCGAAGGCGCGCAGGAGGGTTGCGATGTTCCGGGCCCACTCCGACTCGTAGTCGTTGTAGCCGACAAGCAGCACTACCGTCCCACCGAGCGCGACGCCCGTGTCGCGCGTCTCGTCGAGAACCGTGCGCGGGCGGGCGCCTTCATACGGACAGCTGTCCTGCACCAGCCTGCGGCAGACGGCC
Organism: uncultured Actinomycetes bacterium; assembly: GCA_963703975.1. Taxonomy (GTDB): domain Bacteria; phylum Actinomycetota; class Thermoleophilia; order Gaiellales; family Gaiellaceae; genus Gaiella. The sequence continues at coordinate 106,167 of CAVPGO010000053.1, read as the reverse complement.
GCGCGCAGGTCGAGGTCGATGCCCTTGGCGAGCATGGCGCGCGCCTCTGGCGTCGCGTCGACCGCAGTGAGCTGCGAGTCGCCGAAGAAGGTCACGCGCTGCAACGGCGCATTGCTCGCTCCCGATACGACGCTCGCGCCAAGCGCCGCCGCGACGCAGGCGCCGAGACACGCGACCAGCCGGCCAACTCTCATCGTCGCCCTCCGATCCCGACAGGATGCCTGACGGGCGGCCACGGCTCGAACTGCAGGCGCGGGAGTTGGCACGATTGACGTCATGCAGCGGCGCGCGCTCGGGGTGCTGTTCCTCGCCATCGGCCTGGCCTTCGTGGCCGTCGCGGTGTGGAGCGCGGCAGAGGGCGGGCGTGCGTGGGTCGTCGCAGCTGCTGCCGCGGCGCTCGGCGTGTGGATGGCCGACCTCGGCCGTCGGGCGCTCCGGCCCTGAGTTCCGCGGGGCGCGCGCCGCCACAACCCCGGGAAGGGGGAAGCCTGCGCCTCAAAAGGGGGAACCCGGTCGTACGCGGCGTATTCTCTCTGGGTGTCCACGGGGGGCAATACGCACGCGCTCTGGCAGGAGTACCGGCGCACGAACGACCGAGCGCTGCGCGATCGCCTCATCCTCACGTATGCGCCGCTCGTCAAGTTCGTCGCCGGCCGCCTCGGCGCCAGCCTGCCCGGCCACGTCGACGAGCAGGATCTCGTCTCGTACGGGTTGCTCGGCCTGATCGGCGCGATCGAGCGGTTCGACCCGGGCCGTGAGATCAAGTTCGAGACCTATGCCATCGCACGCATCAAGGGCGCCATCATCGACGAGCTGCGGTCGCTCGACTGGGTGCCACGCTCGGTGCGCACCCGGGCACGCGAGATCGAGCGAGCCATCGCCGACCTCGAGCGAAACCTCATGCGCGCCCCCACGGACGAGGAGATCGCAGCGAAGATCGGGATCTCACAGGACGAGCTGGAGGGGTCGCTCACCGAGATCTCCCGCTCGTCGATGGCTGCGCTGGACGAGCTCTGGACACCGCAGGGCGGCGGTGGCGACCAGATCGCGCTGATCGACACGATCGAGGACACGACCGGTCCCGACCCCGAGTTCTCGCTCGAGCAGACGGAGCTCAAGGAGGCGCTCGGCGAGGCGATCGCCCGCCTGCCCGAGCGGGAGAAGCTCGTCGTCACGCTCTACTACTACGAGGAGCTGACGCTGCGCGAGATCGGGGAAGTGCTCGGCGTGACCGAGTCCCGTGTCTCGCAGCTGCACACGAAGGCCGTGCTCCGGCTGAAGGCGCGCCTTTCGGGCGCCATGCGCGAGCCCGCCGAGACGTAGCCGCTTGCGGCGGATCGACGGCCGGGTGACGCCGAAGCAGCATCCGGAGTGGCGGTGGAGCGGGAAACGGCGGGGCGCGCCGCCGGTGCACCGTCGTAGACTCGCGCCGTGGCGACCTGTGCGCAGTGCGGGCGCGAGAGCCCGGACGAGTTCGGCTTCTGCCCAGCCTGCGGCGCCGCTCTCGTGGCGGCACCGCCGCCGCGGGAGGTGCGCAAGGTCGTCACCGTGCTCTTCTGTGACCTGACCGGGTCGACGGCGCTCGGCGACCGCACCGACCCGGAGGCGCTGCGGGCGCTGATGACGCGCTACTACGACGCGGCGCGGGCGGTGCTCGAGCGGCACGGCGGCACGGTGGAGAAGTTCGTCGGAGACGCGGTGATGGCGGTCTTCGGCGTCCCGCAGTCGAGCGAGGACGACGCGCTGCGGGCGGCCCGGGCGGCCGTCCAGCTTCGAGAAACCGTGCACGAGCTCGGGCTCGAGGCCCGCATCGGCGTCAACACCGGCGCCGTCGTCGCCGGCGAGGGTGACACATTCGTGACCGGCGACGCGGTCAACGTCGCGGCACGGCTCGAGCAGGCTGCCGGAGCTGGGGAGGTGCTGCTCGGCGAGGAGACGGTGCGGCTCGTGCGGGACGCCGTCGAGACCGACCTCGTCGAGCTGACCGTGAAAGGGAAGGCCGAGCCGATCGTCGCGTATCGACTCCGCACGCTCGACGCGGCCGCAGCCGGCGCCGCCCGGCACCTGGACCGGCCGATGGTGGGGCGTACACGAGAGCGTGAGCGGCTCCGCGCCGACTTCGCCGACGCGGTCGAGGCTCGCACCTGTCGGCTCTTCACGCTGATCGGGCCGGCCGGCGTCGGGAAATCGCGGCTGGTGGCGGACTTCCTCGAGCGCCTCGGCGTGACGGCCACCGTCGCGCACGGCCGTGCTCTCTCGTACGGCGAGGGCATCACCTACTGGCCGCTGGTGGAGATCCTCGTGCAGCTCGGGCTCGATCCCGACGAGGCGATTCGCTCGTCGCCCGCCGACACGCAGCTGGCCACGCGCGCGCTGCTCGAGCGGGTGGCCGAGGAGCAGCCGGTCGTCCTCGTGCTCGACGATCTGCACTGGGCGGAGCCGCCGCTGCTCGACCTCGTCGAGCACGTCGCGGACTGGTCGCGCGAGGCACCGATCCTCTTGCTCTGCGTCGCCCGCCCGGAGCTCCTCGACGTGCGCCCCGGATGGGGGGGAGGGAAGCTGAACGCGACCTCGATCCTGCTCGAGCCGCTGGCGGCGGGGGATGCAGAGATGCTCGCCGCGGGTCTGCTCGGTGACCTCGCACTGGACGCTGACATCCGCGCGCGCGTGCTCGCGGCCGCGGAGGGCAACCCGCTGTTCCTCGAGGAGATGGCGGCGCTTGCACGCGAGGTCGACGGCTCGATGGACGTACCGCCGACGATCCATGCGGTGCTCCAGGCGCGGCTCGATCGCCTCGGCGACGGGGAGCGCGCCGTGATCGAGCGCGGCGCGGTGGAAGGAAAGGTGTTTCACCGCGGCGCCGTGACCGCGCTCACGTCGAGGACGCTTCGGGAGGATGTTCCGGGACAGCTCCTCGCTCTCGTCCGCAAGGAGCTCGTGCGGCCGGACCGAACCCAGATTCCCGGCGACGACGCCTATCGCTTCCGGCACCTCCTCATCCGCGACACCGCCTACGAGGCCCTGCCGAAGGCGAGCCGGGCCGAGCTGCACGAGCGCTTCGCCGACTGGCTCGACCTCCATGCCGGCCTGCTCGAGCAGGACGAGATCGTCGGCTACCACCTGGAACAGGCTGCGCGATACCGCAGTGAGCTGGATCCCGACGATCCACGGGCTGCTCAGCTGGCTGCTCTCTCGGCGGCGCGCCTCGGGTCCGCAGGTCGAGCTGCATTCGAACGCGAGGATCTCCACGCCACCCGAAGTCTCCTCGGTCGTGCTGTCTCGTTGCTGCCGAGCGGCTCGGCCCGCAACCGGCTGATCCCCGAGCTCGTCGACGCCAAGCTCGAGGCCAGCGACGACGAAGGGCTGGTCGAGCTGCTCGAGGAGCTCGAGCGAGGTGACGAGCACGACCGGGCCGCAGCAACGCCGCTGCGGGTGCTCGTCGCGCCCGCGGCCGGCGGGGACTGGTCGTATGCCGGCCTCGCGAGGCCCCTCGACGCTGCGCAGGCGGTGCTGGAGGCGGAGGGGGACGCCATCGGAATAGCGCGGTGCGAGCGAGCCCGGGCACTCCTCGCCTGGGTCGCCTGCCAGGCGGGAGACGCACACCGCGCCTACCGGCGGGCGCACGAGATCCTGCGCCGAGCGGGGAGCGCCGCCTTCCAAAGCGACCTGATCGTATGGCTCCAGGTCACCGCAGTCTTCGGCGGCATGCCCGTCAGCGACCTCCGCAGGCTCCTCGACGGCCTCGAGAGCGAGGCGAAGGCGGCAGGGCCGCTCGTCGCGAGCTCCGTGTGGGCGGCGCGAGCCCGGGCCGAGTATGACGCCGGGTTGATCGATGCCGAGGCCGTTCGAGCTGCGCACACCACCCATGCCGAGCTGCAACGACAGACCGGATCCGTCGTAGCTGGCGCGAGCTCGTTGGCGCTCCTGAGCCGCATCGCGTGGCTCGAAGGCAACGATGACGAGGCCGAGCGGCTCCTCAGACAGCAAGTGGACGCGTTCGACGCCCTCGGCGACCGCATCTGGCTGCCCAACGTCCTCGGCTCCTGGGCCGTGCGCCTCTGCCGGGTCGGTGACGCCCGCCGAGCGCTCGAGGCCGTGGCACGAGGGCGGGAGCTCGCGCGCCCCGACGACATTGCCGACCAGATCACGCTCGACCTCGGCGAGGCATACGCGCGTGCACGTCTCGGAGAGGCCGATGCCGCCCTCGGGCTGGTCGAGCGGGCCCTGCAGACGGTGGCCGGCCTCGACATGGCGATGCTGGGGGAGGAGGCCGAGTACGTCAACACGGCTGTGAGACACGCCGCCGGTGACGCCGCAGGCGCCCGCGTCATCCTCGCGCGGCTCGCCGAGGAGACAGACGCGCGCGGCGCGGCGCGGGTCGCCGAGCGATACCGTCGCGATCTCGCCGCGCTGGACTGATCCCGCGGGGACGTCGCAGAAGACCGGGCGGGATGCATCCCGCCCCCACTAGGATTGCGCGCGGCACCCCGGACAGGAGGAACGCGCGCACATGGCTGCAACCGAGCCAGGCAAGATCCGCAACGTCGCGGTCGTCGGTCACCGCGGGACGGGGAAGACCTCGCTGGTCGAGGCTCTGCTCTTCCAGACCGGCGAGGTGAACCGGCTCGGGACGATCGAGGCGGGCACCACCGTCACCGACTGGGACGAGGACGAGCACAAGCGGCGACTCTCGATCGCGCTCTCCCTCGCCCACACCTCCTGGCAGGAGCGCAAGATCAATCTGGTCGACTGTCCCGGCGACCCGTCCTTCCAGGGCGAGTGGCGGTGTGCGCTGCGCGTCGTCGAGGGGGCGCTCGTCGCCGTCTCCGCCGTGATGGGTGTCGAGGTGGGCACCGGGCGCGTGTGGAAACGCGCGGACGCACTCGGTCTCTCCCGGCTCGTCGTCGTCAACATGCTCGACCGCGAGCGCGCCGACTTCTTCCGGACGTTGGGGCAGCTCCAGGGGCAGCTGTCGCCGCAGTGCGTGGCCGTGCACCTGCCGATCGGCTCCGAGCACGAACTGACGGGAATCGTCGACGTGCTCCACATGTGCGCCTACACGAGCCCGGAGGGTGGCAAGGAAAGCGACCCGGTTGCGATCCCTGACGAGCTGGCGGCGGTGGCGCAGGAGTATCGCGAGAAGCTGCTCGATGCCGTCGTCGAGACCGACGAGGCGCTCATGGAGCGCTACCTCGACGGGGAGGAGCTCGATCCCCACGACGTGGCCGCCGCGCTCAAGGCCGCGGTGACCCGCGGCGAGGTGTTCCCCGTGGCCGCCTCCGTGCCGACGAAGAACCTCGGCACTCACGCGCTCCTCGACCTGCTCGTCGAGGGCGTTCCCTCGCCTGCGAAGAAAGGCCCGCAGATCGACGTGGGCGGCGCCGGCACCGGTGCCTTCGTGTTCAAGACGATCGCCGACCCGTTCGCGGGCAAGATCAATCTCTTCCGCGTCCTCAAGGGCACGGTCACGACCGAGACGACCCTGCTCGACCTCCGCGAGAAGGCGAAGGAGCGCATGGGCTCGCTGCTCCTACTCCAGGGCAAGGAGCACACGCCTGCGAGGGAGTTCGGGGAAGGTGATCTGGGCGGCGTCGCAAAGCTCAAGGAGGTGCAGACGGGTGACGTGCTCGTCGATCGGGACGTCGCCGTCGAGGTACCCGACTTCGGCTTCCCCGAGCCCGTGATGAGTTTCGCCGTCACGCCGAAGACGAAGGGGGACGAGGAGAAGGTGGCCACGGCGATCCGCAGGCTGGCGGAGGAGGATCCGACGCTACGGCTGCGCCGCGACCCCCAGACGGGCGAGGAGATCCTCGCCGGGATGAGCCAGATGCACGTCGAGGTCGCCCTCGAGCGGGCGAAGCGGCGCTTCGGCGTCGACGTCGAGCTGCACCAGCCACGCGTGCCGTACCTCGAGACGATCCGCAAGGAGTCGCGCGCGCGGCACCGCTACAAGAAGCAGACGGGCGGACGAGGTCAGTTCGGCGACTGCGAGATCGTGCTCGAGCCGATCGAGGGCCATGAGGGGTACGAGTTCATCGACAAGATCGTCGGCGGGGTGATCCCGCAGAGCTTCCGCCCGGCCGTCGACAAGGGCATCCAGGAGGCCATGCAGCACGGCGAGCTCGCAGGGGCGCCGATCCAGGGCGTCCGCGTGCTGCTGGTCGACGGGCAGTACCACAACGTCGACTCGTCGGAGATGGCGTTCAAGATCGCCGGCTCGATGGCGTTCAAGGACGCGTATGGAAAGGCCGACCCGGTGCTGCTCGAGCCGATCATGGAGCTCGAGGCGACGGTGCCCGACGAGGCCGTGGGAGCTGTCAACGGCGACCTCAACTCACGCCGCGGGCGGCTGCTCGGCATGGAGCCGGCGGGCGGCATGACGACCATCAAGGCCGAGGTGCCGATGGCCGAGCTGCTGACCTACGCGCAGTCCCTCACCTCGATGACCGGCGGCCGTGGGGACTACTCGATGCACCTGCTGCGCTACGAGGAGGTGCCGACTCACGTGGCGCAGAAGGTGATCGACGAGACACGCAAGGCCCGCGAGGGCGCGACCGCGTGAGTTCTGATTGCCGCCTGCGAACCGGCAGCGGCGGCTGGTGGGCGGTGTCCTCATGAGCCGTGGCAGGGTCCCGGTCTGCGCGGCATGGCGTGTGGGGAGTCCCTGCACCGGGGTTATAGTGAGTCGTTCATGCGCGTGATCAAATCCTCTGTGGCGCGCGAGTGCGCCGTCTGCGAGCGGACGCTGCTGCAGGGGGAGCTGGCGATTCGCTTCTCGCCGGACGGGCAGGGGTTCGTCGACGTCTGCACGCTCTGTCAGGACGTGGCGCTCGACCACGGCTGGGTGCGCGAAGGGATTGCCGTCTCGCCGACACTCACGCACACGCCGCGGCGGCGCCGCCAGAAGACGCTGTGGCAGACGCTGCTCGGGGCGCGCGACGAGGAGCCCGAACCGGTGGTCACCGAGCCGATCCTGCGCCGCCTCTCCGACGAGGAGATCGCGCTCGTCGAGGCGGCCGAGCTCTTCAACCAGAGCCCGTTCCGGCGCACCGTGGCGGGCGTGGCACGTAGCCTGGGCTCTCCGCATGCCTCGATCTTGCCGCTCTCCGGCGTCAACGCCGAGACGGTGATCACCATCGCGTGGGAGATCACGTGGTACCAGTACCGTGTCTCCCCGGAGCTCGCGCAACCGGTGCGTATCGCGGAGCGCGGTCAGGACGTGGAGGAGATCGATCCGTCCTTCACCGCGTGGAACGCGGATCTCGAGGACGACGGCCGCCTCGTGCCCGAGCTCGTTCGCGTCTGACGGGGGGCATTTGCCTTGAGCACCGTCGACGTGGTCTCCGCTGCCACCGAACTGCTCGACGGGCTCGGCGTCGACCGGGCGAGCGTTGTCGACGGCGACCTCGTCGTGCGGACACCCATCACCGGGGACGAGCTCGCGCGGGTGGCGCGAAGCGACGCAGCAACGACCGATGCGGCCGTCGCGCGCGCCACGGACGCGTTTGCGGTCTGGCGTGATGTCCCCGCACCGCACCGCGGCGAGCTGGTCCGACTGCTGGGCGAGGAGCTGCGGCGCGAGAAAGGGGCGCTTGGGGCGTTGGTCACGCTCGAGGTCGGGAAGATCGCGCAAGAGGGTCTCGGCGAGGTGCAGGAGATGATCGACATCTGCGACTTCGCCGTCGGCCTCTCGCGCCAGCTCTACGGGCGCTCGATCGCCTCCGAGCGGCCCGGGCACCGGCTCACCGAGACCTGGCATCCACTCGGGCCCGTGGCGGTGATCAGCGCGTTCAACTTCCCCGTCGCGGTATGGAGCTGGAACGCAGCGCTCGCGCTCGTCTGTGGCGACCCGGTGATCTGGAAGCCCTCGGAGCGGACGCCGCTCTCCGCGCTCGCCTGCACGGCGCTGCTGCGGCGTGCCGCCGATCGTCTCGGTGCGGTACCCGACGGCCTCTTCGAGTTGGTGATCGGCGGCGCCGACCGCGCTCGGCAGCTCGCAGACGACGATCGGATCCCTCTCGTCTCCGCGACGGGGTCGACCCAGATGGGGAAGGAGCTGTCCCCACGTGTGGCGGCGCGGCTCGGGCGCTCACTCCTGGAGCTCGGGGGGAACAACGCGGCGGTCGTCGCCCCGAGCGCGGATCTCGATTTGGTCGTGCGTGGTGTGCTCTTCTCCGCGGTCGGCACCGCAGGACAGCGCTGCACGAGCCTGCGGCGCCTCATCGTCCATCGCTCGATCGCCGACGCCGTGGTCGACCGCCTCGCGACGGCGTATCGGAGCGTCCCGATCGGCGATCCGCGCGAGCCCGGGACTCTTGTCGGGCCGCTCGTCACGGGCGAGGCGTTCGGACGGATGGAGGCCGCGTTGGGGCAGGCGCGCGCGGACGGGGGCGAGATCGTCGTCGGCGGGGAGCGAGCGCTCGTCGACCGCTGGCCGGACGCGTGGTACGCGTCGCCGGCGCTCGTGCGGATGCCGGCTCAAACCGAGGTGGTGCGCAGGGAGACGTTCGCGCCGATCCTCTACATCCTCAGCTACGACGACCCGGAGGAAGCGATCGCGCTCCAGAACGGCGTGCCCCAGGGGCTCGCCTCGTCGATCTTCACGACGGATCTGCGCGAGGCGGAGCGGTTCCTTGCGGCGTCCGGCTCCGACTGCGGGATCGCCAACGTCAACATCGGCCCGAGCGGGGCCGAGATCGGCGGCGCGTTCGGCGGCGAGAAGGAGACCGGAGGCGGCCGCGAGTCCGGATCCGACTCGTGGAAGGCCTACATGCGCCGCCAGACCGCGACCGTCAACTTCACGAGCGAGCTCCCGCTCGCGCAGGGCATCGTCTTCGACGTGCCGTGAGCCCTGGTCCACCGGCGCAGGGCCGCCTCATCCCCGTCGATCCACGTCCGCACGGGCCAGGGCCGGTGCAGGCGTGGCCGCGCGGGGAGCGAACAAGCTCTGAGCTTGGACGTGCCGCGACGACAAGCTCGAGCTAACGAACAGTGCCAATTGCTCCACAGGCGGCCGACGCGGACAGGCATCGTCCACCCGCTAGGCTCGCGCGGTGAAGGCCCGCCTCTTCACCGACGGCGGAGCTCGGGGGAACCCCGGCCCAGCCGCGTTCGCCTACGTCCTGGAGGCGGAGGGCGGCACCGTGCTCGACGCGCGTGGGGAGGCGATCGGCACCGCGACGAACAACGTGGCCGAGTACTCGGCCCTGGTCGCGGGCCTTCGACATGCAGTGGATGCGGGTGTCGACGAGCTCGAGGTTGTCTCCGACTCCGAGCTGCTGGTCAAGCAGATGCGGGGCGAGTACCGGGTCAAGAACAAGGATCTGCAGTGGTACTCGCTCGAGGCTGCCCGCCTCGGACGTGAGATCGGGAAGGTGACGTACACGCACGTCCGCCGCGAGCACAACGAGCTCGCCGACAGGCTCGTCAACGAGGCGCTCGACGCGGCCGGCTGACCGCGGCGGGCGCCCGTCGCTCGCTGAGGTAGAGGTGCCAGAGAAGCCGCGCCGCAGTCGCGCGGTGTGGTCTCCAGCGTGCGCCGATCTCCTCCAGCTCCGCGGACGACGGACGCGCCGGGAGCCCGAGCGCGCGCCTCGTCGCCTCCTGCAGCGCGATGTCCCCGACCGGCCAAGTGTCGGGGCGCCGTAGCGCCGAGAGGAGGTACACCTCCGCCGTCCACGGCCCGATGCCGGGCAGCGCCACGAGCTGCCGGCGGGCCGCTTCGTCGTCGAGCCGGCCGACACCTTCGAGGTCGAGCGTCCCGTCGCGGAGCGCCTCGGCGAGAGCCCGCGCATACCGCGTCTTCTGGCGGCTGAACCCGTCCTCGCGGAGCTCGGCGTCGGACAGGGTGAGCAGCCGGCGAGGAGTGACGCCTCCGACCCGCGCGTCCACCCGGCCGAACGCCGCCCTGGCAGAGGCCAGCGAGACCTGTTGCTCGAGAATCAGCAGGAGCAGGGTCGCGAAGCCGGGCGGACGCGCCCAGAACTGCGGGAGCCCGTGTCGTTCGACGATCGCGGCGAGCGCTGTGTCGCGCACCGCGAGCTCGCGTGCGGCACGTCGAAAGTCCCGCTCCTCGAGTGCCCTGCCCACAGCCATGTCGCGACCCTAGCCAGACGGTCCGCAGCGCGTGACCGGCACGGATAGCTCGTGCCGCTCGCTTGCAGGGACGGGCCCCGATACCGCGAATGAGTCGTCCTTGTCGGCGGCGACGAAGGTGGTAGCGATGGCTGCGGCGGCGAAGCGAGTCGAGATTTCGAGGTCAGATCGAATCGAGCTGGAACGGATCGTCGGGTCGCGCACGGAGGATCGCAGGATGGTCGAGCGCGCGATGATCGTCCTGGCCGCGGGAGACGGCGACTCGGCGGCGCGGATCGCGGAGCGCGTCGGGTGCTCCGAGCAGACCGTGTTGCGCTGGCGCGCCCGCTACGAGCAACACGGTCTCGGGGGGCTGCGGGACCACGAACGCTCGGGCCGTCCGCTGGTGCACGGACGTGAGGTCCGCGACCGGCTGGTGGCGCTCGCTTCGACGCGGCCTCCGGACGGCCCGGAGCGGCGGCGACGGGATCGCTGGACGCATCGGGAGCTCGCCGAGCGGGTCGGCATGAGCGAGTCGCAGGTCCACGCGATCCTGCGTGCCGCAGACATCCGGCCGCGCTGACGCCTGGCCGACGCCCGTCCGGCGTGTCCCTGCCGCGCCGCGGTGTCGTCGTCGTCGTTGATCTTCCCTGTCGCCCGAGGCAGTGTCCGCGGGCTGCTCCGCGGTTGCCGTCGTCGCGCCATGGTCATCAGAACATTTCGAAGAAATCCTGGGCGAAGGCTTTCAAGACTTTCCGAGGGAGTTGAGATGATTCATATCAGGACTTTTCGAAGAAACTGAAGTGAAATCAATCGAAAAAGAAATCCCTCAAAAGAGGGATTTCGTGTTATAGTCGCACCCGTACGGCTCAGGAATTAAGGGTCGTACTGCCGCAGACGCAAGGGAAGGGGAGAAGTGGACTGCTATTGGCGGCTTCGCCTGGCCGCCGACGAGACCGGACAGGTCCTCCTGTTCGCGCTCGTCGCGATGGTCGTACTGATCGCCATGGTCGGGTTCACGGTCGACGTCGGCCACGCCTACCTGGTCCAGCGGCAGCTGCAGGCGGGCGTCGATGCGGCGGCGCTCGCCGGCGCGCAGCACTTGCCGGATCCGACTCCGACGACCCAGGTTGCGTTGGACTACGGCCCGACCCCCGGGAAGAAGAACGAGGTCACGGCGGTCGACAACGCAGAGACGACCGTGACCATGCGCTGCGTGAAGGCGGCGCCGGGCTGCTCCTCTGCCTTCAGCACTTTCAACGCGGTCAACGTCAGGGCGACATCCGACGTGAAGACCTTCTTCGCACGGGTGATCGGCTTCGACAAGCTGACCGTGAAGGCAAGCGCCACGGCTTGCTCGCCGTGCTCGGCCAAGGCGCTCGACCTGATGATCGTGCTCGATCGGACGGGGTCGATGTGTGACGACCACCCGAAATGCACCGATCTGGCAAACGCGAAGCAGGGGGTCAGGACATTCCTCAGCTTCATGGATCCCACGCTCGACCATGTCGGGCTGGCGGTCTTCCCGCCCGCCTACAACAAGGGCAGCCTGTGCCAGGCGCCGACCAACGCCGCCCAGCGTTTCGGCTACGACACGTGGTTCCCGTACTGGGTTGCCGCGCCGGGTAATCAGTCGCCGGGCTTCTACACGATCGCCTCGCTGGAGGACGACTACCTGGTGCCGGACAGCGGCGGCTGGGCGCTCGCGCCCGCGTCGCAGTCGGCGCTCGTGAACTACCTCGACTGCATCGAGCCGGCCGGCACGACCTCGTACGCCAACGCGATCGAGGAGGCCCAACACGAGCTCGACGAGCACGGTCGCGGGAACGTCCAGGACGTGATCGTCTTCCTCTCGGACGGTGCCGCGAACACGACGCCGCGCCGGGTGTCGAGCTATCTGGACACGCCGCAATGGCGATCCCGCCCGTGTCAGTCGGGCATCGAGGCGGCGAACGTCGTGAAGCAGCGCGGGACGATCGTCTACACGATCGGCTACGACCTGAACGGTCTCGGCACCGACAGCGAGACGTGCCGCGATCCGAACGGCTCGCTCGAGGGCATCACCGCCTACGACGCGATCCAGCAGATCGCGAGCGAGCCGGACAACTTCTACAACAAGCCCGATCCGGGACAGCTGAACACCATCTTCACCCGGATCGCGGCCGACCTCCAACGGCCGTCGGCACGGCTGATCCACGATGGCCTGCAGTAGTTCTACCAAGAGATGTCGGGTGCCTTCCGGTCGCCCGGACGGTGCTGGTGCCGGATCCCATTCCGTCCCGACCGTCGCCCGTTCCAACCAACTTTCCAGCCCACTGTGGGGTGGCCGCTACGAGGGGAGGAGGTGAATCAGATGCTGAAGTACTTCGTCGCGCTCCAGACGCGGTTCACAGAGCTTCGTGACCGTCAGGAGGGCCAGGCGTACGTCGAGTACGGCGTGCTGCTGGCACTCGTCGCGATCGCCCTGATCGTGACGCTGGGCTTCTTCGCCGACGACATCGAGTCGGCGTTCAACAAGATCGGCAACACCGTCTCCGGCCTCTAGGAGCGGATACAGGAGTGGGCTGGGGCCCATCCCGCGATGGGCCCCTCACCACCCGGCACCACGAGTGACAAGACGCCAACAGGACTCGAGGAAAAGGAACCAGAGATGAGCAGCAGATGGAGGTTCAGAAGGCAGGAGGGCCAGGCGATGGTCGAGTTCGTCCTCGTCGCCCCGATCCTGCTGCTGCTCGTCTTCGGGCTCGTCCAGTTCGGGATCCTCTTCAACAACTACGTCGCCCTCACCGACGCCGTGCGCAACGGGGCACGGCAGGCGGCCGTCAGCCGGACGCTTCCGAATCCGGTGGGGACGAGCGTTGACCGGGTCACCAGGGCGGCGGGTCATCTGAAGACGAGCGACCTGCAGGTCAGCGTCGACCCGTACGACCCTGCCAAGGGCACACCCACGTGGGCGCAGGGCGGTGACGTGACGGTCACGGCCAGCTACCCGTACTCAATCAACCTGCTCGGCTTCGTCGTGAAGTCGGGGCGGATGACAAGCCAGACGACGGAGCGTGTGGAATGACCATCGACTATCGGTTCAGGAACATCGTGATCGCGGCGGTGCTGGCCGCGGCGGCGGTGCTGCTCACCGTCGTCTACATCAGCACCGCGCGCGACAAGGACGCCGCACAGAAGGAGCACGTGACGGTCTACGTGCCGACGCGCTCCTTCACGATCGGGACGGCCGGCTCCAAGATCGCCGGCAGTCTCGAGCAGCAGACCGTGACCCGCGACACCATGGCGCCGAAGGCGGTCACGAACCCCAACGAGATCAAGACTCTGTACACCACGGAGTCGGTGTACGCGGGCGAGCAGCTCTCGCTCAACCGGTTTGCCCCTTCGAAGGAGCAGGGTGTCCGCTCCCGGCTGGTGGGGAAGGACCGCGCCTTCCAGCTCTCGGGTGACTCCAACCAGATGCTGGACGGGACGCTCGTGGCCGGTGATCGCGTCGACGTGGTCGCCAATGTCAAGAACCCGGCCAACCAGAACGAGGTGCGCTCGCTCGTCGCGCTGCGCGGCCTGCGCGTCCTGCAGACCCAGGACGGCGAGGGCGCGACGATCAACAACCCGGACAACGACCAGTCGGCCGTGATCCTCGCGGTGACGGACGAGCAGGCCCAGCGCCTGTACTGGGTGATGCAGAACGGCGACTGGTCGCTGCAGCTGCGCCCGGTGAAGAAGCCGAAGGACGGCAAGGCCTCCTCGGCGACGTTCGAGACCGTGGTCGGGAGCCGTCGGTGACGGCGTTCGCCACGTCGGAAGAGAGGGCGACGCTCGGCGTCGCCCTCACAGGAAGCCACGGCGATCTCGTGGATCTGGCAGACGGCCTGGGCGCACCCGACACCGGCATCACCGTTGTCGGGCAGGTGGCGGACGTCCGCGCAGGCGGACTCAGCATCCTCGAGCCGGTCGTCGTCGTCCACTGCCCGTGGTGGTCGGCCGATGAGGCGGGCGATCCCGCCTCTGCGCTCGCCGATGACGTGGCGGCGATTCGCAGGCAGACCTGGGCCCCGATCATCCTGCTCGTCACCGGGAGCGAGCCCGTCGTCGTGGAGGCGGCGCTTGCCGCAGACGTCGACGACGTGTTGTTGGTGCCGCAGCGGATCGAGTCGATCGCGTTTGCCGTGCGCAAGGCGAGCCAGTCGGCCCGCCGCCGCCGGGTTGCGATGGTCGAGGAGACCCAGACGGGGCAGGTGATCACCGTGTTCTCACCGAAGGGCGGGACGGGCAAGACCGTCCTGGCCACGAACCTGGCCGCCTTCCTGGCGAGCAAGACGCGCAAGCGGGTGCTGCTGATCGACCTCGATCTCCAGTTCGGGGACGCAGCGATCATGCTCGGGCTCGACCCGGAGCGGACGATGTCCGATCTCGTCCAGGCCGGGGGTGACCTCGACCCCGGGAAACTGACGGGGTACACGACGCGTCACCGCTCCGGCCTCGACGTGCTCGTCGCACCGATCCTGCCGGAGCACGCCGAGCATGTCACCGAGTCGTGGGTCGTGAAGCTCGTCGACGTGGCGCGCGAGGCGTACGACTTCGTCCTGATCGACACGTCGCCGTTCTTCTACGGGCCGATGCTCGGGCTGCTCGGCGCAACGGACCAGCTGCTGATGCTGTGCGGGCTGGACGTGCCGACGCTGAAGAACGTGCGGCTGAGCCTGCGCACGCTCGAGCTGCTCGGCTTCCCGCCGTCGCGGACGAATCTGGTGCTGAACCGTGTCACGCCCGATGTCGGGTTGACGGCGCGCGACGTGGAGGAGGCGCTCGGCATGCCGGTCGCGTTCGAGGTGCCGAACGATCAGGTGGTGGCGCCGTCGGTGAACCGTGGTGCAGTGCCGGCGCTGAAGGAAGTCGAGTCGGAGTTCGCGATGGCCGTCGCGCGGGTTGCCGCGGCGCTCGAGCAGTCGCTCGCGGTGCCCGAGGTGTCCGAGCCGCCGGCCCCCGGTACCGCTCGTCTGCGTCGTCTGATGACGCGGCGTGTGGTCGAAGGGAGGGCATGATGGAACTCGAAGACCAGCTCAGGGGCGACGGTGCCGGTGCCGGTAGTGCGCGCCTGATCGAGCGCATCCAGACGCAGACGCCGACGGAGAACCCGTTCGCCGGACGATACGAGTCCTCGGTCGGCGATCCGTACGGTGAGCTGAAGACCCGCGTGCAGCGTGCGGTGATCGCGAGGCTCGGGCCGCGCCTGTTCGGGGCCACGCACGCCTCCAGTGATGTACGCCGGCAGGTGACCGATGCGGTCATGGCCGAGATCGACAAGGAGCAGCAGGACACGCCGCTTGCCCAGACCGACAAGGAGCGGCTCGTCCGTGAGCTGACGGCCGACATTCTCGGCTATGGCCCGCTCGAGCCGTTCCTCGCGGAGGACCAGGTGACCGAGATCATGGTCAACGGCTACAACCGGATCTACGTCGAGCGGTTGGGCGTGATCGAGTCGACCGACGCGTCGTTCGTCGACGACGACCATCTGCTGCGGATCATCGACAAGATCGTGTCGCAGATCGGCCGCCGGGTGGACGAGTCGTCCCCGATGGTGGACGCGCGGCTTCCGGACGGGAGCCGTGTGAATGCGATCATCCCGCCGCTGTCGCTGCTGGGGCCGACGCTGACGATCCGCAAGTTCTCGCGTGATCCGTACACGATGGCCGACCTGATCGGCTTCGGCTCGCTCTCCGAGAAGGCGGCCGGATTCCTGCAGTCGTGCGTGCAGGGGAAGCTGAACGTGCTGATCTCGGGTGGTACCGGCACGGGCAAGACGACGATGCTGAACGCGCTCTCGGCCTTCATCCCGGAGGCGGAGCGGATCGTCACGATCGAGGACGCGGCCGAGCTGCAGCTGCAGCAGGAGCACTGGGTACGCCTCGAGTCGCGCCCGGCCAACGTCGAGGGCGAGGGTGAGGTCAGGATCCGCGAGCTGGTGCGCAACGCGCTGCGCATGCGCCCCGACCGCATCGTCGTCGGCGAGGTGCGCGGCGCCGAGACGCTGGACATGCTCCAGGCGATGAACACCGGCCACGAGGGCTCGCTGACCACGATCCACGCCAACTCGCCTCGTGACGCGCTGAACCGGCTGGAGACGATGGTGCTGATGTCGGGGATCCAGTTCCCGCTCAAGGCGATCCGCGAGCAGGCGGCCAGCGCGCTCGACCTGATCGTGCACCTGACCCGGCTCGTGGACGGCTCGCGTCGCGTGGCGCGGATCACCGAGGTGATCGGCATGGAGTCCGACGTGGTCACCCTGCAGGACGTCTTCCTGGCCCGCCCGGTGGACGAGCGTGCAGCCGCGAGCGGCGATCCCGGCACGCTCCTGCGACCGCTGGAGCCCTCCGGGCTGCAGCCGCACTTCCGCCACAAGCTGGCGGCCCAGGGTGTCGAGGTCCCCGAGGACTTCTACACGCCGGACTGGTCGCTGGCCTCGATCAACGGGCAGAAGGGGGTTCGATGAGCACCGCGCTGTTCGACAGTGCCTGGGGGCCGTTCGCGGTAGCGCTCACCGTCGGCTGCGTCGTGCTCGTCGCGGCCATGGTGGCGCTCTCGCGGCCGCGCGGCGCGTGGCTGCGCAGCCGGCTCGATCCGTACGGCCGCCTCGAGGGCGGTGCCGCCGCGGCGGCCGTGGTCGACACGAGCCCCGGCTGGCGGCCGCGGAAGGAGCGGCTGTTCGGTCTCACCGAGCGTGTCTTCGAGCAGACGCGTCTGTGGCGCTCCACGATGCGCCTGCTCGAGCGGGCCGGCTCGCAAATGCGGCCGGCAGCATTGTTGTGGCACTGCCTCCTGGTCGGTGTCGGGCTTGGGCTCGTGGCGGCGCTGATCACGGGCTCGTCGCTCGTGTCGCTCGGGGCGCTCGCCGTCGGTTGCTGGCTCCCGTGGGTGCGGATGCAGCATCGCGTCCGGCGGCGGCTGCGGGCGTTCGAGGAGCAGCTGGCGGACGTGCTGATGATGATGTCCGGCTCGCTCAAGGTGGGGCTCACCTTCCAGCACAGCCTCACGGCGATCGTCGACGAGGGGCAGGCCCCGGCCAGCGAGGAGTTCGAGCGCATGCTCAACGAGACGCAGCTGGGCAGGCCGATGGACGAGTCGCTGGCGGCGATGGGCGAGCGCATCGACAGCGACGACCTGCGCTTCGTGCTCATGTCGGTCGGCATCCAGCGAGAGGTGGGCGGCAGCCTCGCCGAGCTCTTCCAGACGGTGTCGGAGACGGTGCGCGAGCGGCAGCAGTTTCGCCGCAAGGTGCGGGCGCTGACGGCGATGGGGCGCACGTCCGCCTACATCCTCGTGGCGCTCCCCTTCGTGATCGTGGTGGCCGTCTCGCTGCTCAGCCCCGGCTACATGGATCCCATGTGGTTCACGACGGCGGGGCACGTGCTGATCGCCGTGATGCTCGGCCTGACAGTGCTCGGGGCGCTGTTCCTCAAGCGGATCGTGACGATCAAGGGGTGATGGAGAGATGCTGCTCGTTCTCGCGTTCATCTGTCTCGCCGGTGCCCTGACGCTCGCCGCACAGGCGATCACCGCGTCGCATCGCGACCGGGCCGCCTCGTTACGGCGTGCGCGGACCTTCAGCCAGGGCTCGGTCAGCTCCCTCCGGGATCCGGTCTTCGAGAAGCTCTCGGGGCGCTTCGGCGAGCGCCTGGCGAAGGTGGCGTTGAAGCTCGATCCTCGCTCTTCCGAGGAGCGTGTCGGCTTGCGGCTCGTCGCCGCCGGCATGGCCCGAACGTTCTCACCGACCGAGTTTCTCGCGGCCAAGGTCGTGCTCGCGGCCGGAGGAGCCATCCTCGGGGGCCTCATCGGGACGCTCACTCACAGCCCCGGCAAGGCGTTCGTCCTGGCGGCGGTCTTCGCGATCGTCGGGTTCATCATCCTCGACCTCGTCGCCAACCACCGTGCACGGTCGCGCCGGGAGCAGATGAGGATCGACCTGCCGGACGTGCTCGACATCCTCGCGGTCAGCGTCGAGGCGGGGATGGGCTTCGACGCCGCCCTCGCGAAGCTCTCCGACCACAAGCAGGGGCCGCTCGTCGAGCAGTTCCAGCTCGTGCTCAGCGAGCTCGCGATCGGCGAGAACCGCTCGTACGCGTTGCGCAGGATGGCGGACCGGGTCGACATCCCGGAGCTGACCGCGGTCGTCACGGCGCTCGTCCAGTCGGAGCAGCTCGGCAGCCCGCTGGGCGAGATCCTGCGCACGCAGGCCAGTGACGCGCGCACCCGACGGCGCATCGCGGCCGAGGAACGTGCCATGAAGGCGCCGGTGAAGATGGTGCTCCCGATCGGGCTCTTCATCTTCCCCTCGGTGTTCATCGTGATCATCGCCCCGGCGCTGATCACCATCGTCGCCGCCTTCTAGAGAGCCGAGCGGCGGCCTGCGCCCCCCGGCCGGCCGCCGCTCTGCCACATTTCGAGCCCCGCGTAGGCCCACAGGGGACATTGACACGAGCCCGGAGGGCTGCGATGGTGACCGAGGGTCCGCGGCTCGTGGGGAGCGCTTCGGTGCGGAGCCCGGAAAGAACACGACGATGCGGCGGGGGAGCCTTTCACAGTTCGCGAGACCCTTCGGGTCGTGGCGTCCGCGCGTGCGCATCGTGGCCCTCGCGACGGCTGCGGTCGCGCTCGGCGCTGCGCTGGGGCTGGCGCGGGTGGGAAGCAGCGCAACGGCGGCGGCCGGCGCCCTGCAGCTCAACGGAACGAGCCAGTACGTCCGCGCGGGATCGGTGGGCACGTCCGCGGATGCGCTCAACGCGACGCAGTTCACGCTCGAGACGTGGTTCTACCGCACAGGCACGGGCACGACGACCAGCACCGGTACGGGCGGGGTCACCGCCGCACCACTGATCGCCAAGGGGCGGGCGCAGGCGGACGGGTCGAACGTGGACATGAACTACTTCCTCGGAATCGACGCCTCCGGGCACCTCGTGGCCGACTTCGAGGAGGGTGCCGGACAGCCGTCCCCGGGGCTCAATCATCCGGTCACGGGAACGGCGGTCGTCTCCAACAACGTGTGGCATCACGCCGCCGTCACCTACGACGGGCAGACCTGGCGGCTCTACCTGGACGGGCAGCTCGACCGTGCGCTGACGCTCTCGAGCGCGCGGGTGCCGAGATCGGACTCGATCCAACGCACCTCGTTGGGCTCCGCGCTCAACTCCTCGGGGACGCCCGCCGGGTTCTTCCAGGGTCGGGTCGACGAGGCACGCATCTGGAACGTGGCTCGCTCTGCGACGCAGGTCGGCCAGGGCATGGCCCAGGAGCTGACCGGGTCACAGACCGGGCTCCTCGCACGCTTCGGGCTGAACGAGGGCTCCGGCACCACCGTCGACAACACTGCCGGGTCGCCCGACGGAGTGCTGCGGCCGTCCGGTTCGGGGCCCAGCTGGGTGGCCGGGCACGGTTTCGCACAGCCCGACACGACGCCGCCCGCGATCCCGCTAGGGCTCGCCGCGACGCCCGGCTCCGGCTCGGTCGCACTCTCCTGGACGGCGAACGGAGAGCCCGACCTCGCCGGGTACAACGTGTACCGCGGCACGGCTCTGCCGGTGACCACCACGGGAGGGCCGGTGAACGGCGCCACCCGGTCACCGGCACGTCGTACACGGACACGGGTCTCACGAACGGCACGCAGGTTCACTACGCGATCACCGCCGTCGATACCTCGGGCAACGCCTCGGCGCTGTCCCCTGCCGTCGGCGCGACTCCCGTCGGAGGATCGTCCGACCCGGTGCTCGTCGCCGCCGGCGACATCGCCGGCTGCACCTGGTCGACGGACACGGCCACGGCAACGCTCGTGGACGGGATCGCGGGCACCGTCGTGACGCTCGGCGACAACGTGTACCCGAACGGCACCGCTGACCGAGTTCTCGACGTGCTACGGCCCCACCTGGGGGCGCTTCAAGAACCGCACGCGGCCGACACCCGGGCAACCACGACTACAACACGTCCGGCGCGAGCGGCTACTTCGACTACTTCAACGGCGTCGGGAACCAGACAGGGCCCGCCGGAAACCGCAGCCTCGGGTACTACAGCTTCGATCTCGGCACGTGGCACGTCGTCGTGCTGAACAGCGAGTGCGAGACGACGACCGGTCTGTGGCTCAAGGGCGGCTGTGCCGCCGGCTCCGCGCAGGAGACGTGGTTCAAGGCGGATCTGGCCGCCGCCACGACGAACAACATCATCGTCACGTGGCACAAGCCCCGCTTCTCCTCGTCCACCGAGCACGGGAACAGCACGCACATGCAGGGGTTCTGGCAGATCGCCTACGACGCGGGGCGTCGATCTCGTGCTCAACGGCCACTCGCACAACTACGAGCGGTTCGCGCCCGATGAACGCGAGCGGCGCCGTCGACTCGACGCTTCGGCGTGCGCGAGCTCGTCGTCGGCACCGGGGGCGCGAGCGCCCACGGGTTCACGACCTCGCCGGCGACCAGCCAGGTGCGGAGCACGGGCACGGCGGGCGTGCTCAAGCTGACTCTGCACCCGGCGAGCTTCGACTGGCAGTTCGTGCCCGTAGCCGGGCAAGACGTTCACGGACGCCGGCACCCAGGCCGTGCACGGCCCGCCCTCGTAGCGCCGTTGCCCTCCCAGGCGGCCTCGGCTATCGTGGGTCGCGATGCACGGTGAGCGCGCACTGATCCCGACGGCCGCTCTCGGCCTGCTCGCGCTCGGCCTCCTCCTTCCCCGCTAGGGGAAGAGAGCGACTCGACATACCGCTGCCGCGCTCCCGCACAACGGGAGAAGTCCGCCTCGAGGAGGAGCAGATCATGCCCATGCCGCACCGGAAGTACCGCCCCTACGAGACCGTCACGCTGCCCGATCGCACCTGGCCCGATCGGGTCGTCGCTCGCGCGCCCGATCTGGTGCTCGACCGATCTCCGCGACGGGAACCAGGCGCTCGTCAACCCGATGGACGCGGCTCGCAAGCAGCGCTTCTTCGATCTGCTCGTGCGACTCGGCGTCAAGGAGATCGAGGTCGGCTTCCCGTCGGCGTCGAAGACGGACTTCGACTTCGTGCGGCAGCTCGTCGACGACGGGCTGATCCCCGAGGACACGACGATCGCGGTGCTCACCCAGGCGCGGCCGGAGCTGATCGAGCGCGTCGTTCGAGGCGATCGACGGCGCGCGCCGCGCGATCGTGCATCTCTACAACTCGACCTCCGTCGACGCAGCGGCGCGTCGTGTTCCGCCTGGATCGCGACGGCATCACCGAGCTCGCGGTCCGAGGCGCAGCGCTCTGCAAGGAGCTCGCCGCCGCGCAGACGCGAACGAGATCGTGTTCCAGTACTCGCCGGAGAGCTTCCACCACACGGAGCTCGACTACGCGCTCGAGATCTGCGAGGCGCGTCGCGGCCGAGTGGGGGCCGACGCCGGCGGAGAAGATGATCGTCAACCTGCCGACGACGGTCGAGCAGTTCCCGCCGAACGTCTACGCCGACCGGATCGAGTGGTTCTGCCGCCACTTCTCGAAGCGCGACAGCGCGATGATCTCCGTGCATCCGCACAACGACCGCGGCACCGCCGTGGCGACCGCCGAGCTCGGGCTGATGGCCGGTGCCGAGCGCGTCGAGGGGACGCTGTTCGGGAACGGCGAGCGCACCGGCAACGTCGACCTCGTCACGATCGCGCTCAACCTGCTCACGCAGGGCGTCGATCCCGAGCTCGACCTGTCGCGCATCGACGAGGCACGCGCCATCGTCGAGGAGTGCAACGAGCTTCCCGTGCACCCGCGTCACCCGTACGTGGGCGAGCTCGTCTACACGGCGTTCTCCGGCTCGCATCAGGACGCGATCAAGAAGGGCATGTACGCGCAGGAGCGGTCCGGCTCGGAGGTCTGGGACGTGCCGTATCTCCCGATCGACCCGATGGACGTGGGGCGCAGCTACGAGGCGATCATCCGCGTCAACTCCCAGTCGGGCAAGGGTGGCGTCGCGTACCTGATGGAGACGGAGCACCACCTCGAGCTCCCGCGCGGGCTGCAGGTGGACTTCGCCCAGAAGGTGCAGGCGATCACGGACGCGCGCGGCGGCGAGCTGACGCCGGACGAGCTGATGGACGCGTTCCGCACCCACTACCTCGACGTGACGCTCCCGTACGAGCTCGTCTCCTACACGCACTCGTGCCGGAGAGGAGGAAGACCGGCTCGTGGCGCAGCGTCCGCGTCGACGGAGAAGAGGTCGAGCTCGAGGGCGACGGCAACGGGCCGATCGCGGCCCTCGTGCACGGCTTCGCGAGCGCTTCGGCGTGCGCGTGCGCGTGCGCGACTACCACGAGCACGCGATGTCGATGGGCGAGGACGCCCCCGCAGCCGCGTACGTCGAAGCGGACGTCGACGACGAGCAGGTGTGGGGCGTCGGCATCCACCCGTCGATCGTGACCGCGTCGCTCCGCGCCGTCGTGAACGCGGTCAACCGTGCCATCGCGCTCCGCAAGGCGCAGGAGGCGGCCGCCGCCGCATTCGACACGGCTTCGTAGCCGGTACATCTCGCCCCGTCCCGCTCCCTCCGTCCCCGGAGCCCGCCGCACGGGTGACCAGATCACTCGAACGAGGGATGGCTTCTCCCCCGAACGAGGCGTTCACTGAGGTGATACCCGGGGGCAGGCTGCCGCCCGGAGACGAGGGGGAGATGGGTGAACTGCCGCAAGCGGCTTCGTGCAGTTGCTGACGAGACCGGTCAGGTGATCGTCTTCTCGCTGATCGCCATGGTCGTTCTGATCGCGATGGTGGGCTTTGCGGTCGACGTCGGCCACGCCTATCTGGTGCAGCGACAGTTGCAGGCGGGCGTCGATGCAGCGGCGCTCGCGGGTGCTCAGCACCTGCCCGACGCGGGCCCGACGACACAGGTGGCGATCAACTACGGCCCGACGCCCGGGAAGAAGAACCAGGTCACGTCGGTCGACAACGCGCAGACGACGGTGACCATGAAGTGCCTCCAGGGCGTCCCCGGCTGCTCGAGCCAGTTCAGCACGTACAACGCGGTCAACGTCAAGGCGACATCGGACGTGAAGACCGTCTTCGCCCGTGTCATCGGGGTCGACAAGTTCACGGTGAGCGCGAGTGCTACCGCCTGCTCGCCGTGCTCCGCCAAGGATCTGGACATCATGGTCGTGCTCGACCGAACGGGGTCGATGTGCCAGAAGTCGAACGGTGCAGACGATCATCCGCAGTGCACCGATCTCTCGAGTGCGAAGGAGGGCATCTACACCTTCCTCTCGTTCATGGACCCGAACCTCGATCACGTCGGTCTCTCGGTCTTCCCGCCGGCCTACAACCAGCAGAGCCACTGTGTGACGCCGACCGACGCCGCCCAGCGGTACGGATACGACACGTATTTCCCGTACTGGATCCCGGCTCCGGGCAACCAGACGCCCGGTCTCTACGCGATCGCGTCACTGGAGGACGACTACCTTGTCCCGAACGGCATCGGAGGGTGGGATCTCGCTCCGGCGTCGCAGTCGGCGCTCATCAACAGGATCGGATGTGTGGAATCCGCCGGCACGACCGCGTACGCCAACGCGATCGAGGAGGCCCAGCACGAGCTCGATGAGCACGGTCGCGGGCAGGTCCAGGACGTGATCGTCTTCCTCTCGGACGGCGCCGCGAACACGACACCGCGCTGGGTGCCGAGCTATCTGGACACGCCGCAGTGGCGCTCCCGCCCGTGTGCGTCGGGTGTCGAGGCGGCGGCCCAGGCGAAGGCGCACGGGACGATCATCTACTCGATCGGCTACGACCTGAACGGTTTCGGCACGGACTACGAGAAGTGCCGTGCCCCGAACGGCTCGCTCGAGGGTGGCATCACGGCCTATGACGCGATCCGGCAGATCGCGAGCGAGCCGGACAACTTCTACAACAAGCCCGATCCGGGCCAGCTGAACACCATCTTCACCCGGATCGCAGCCGACCTGCAGCGCCCCGCGGCGCGCCTGATCGACGACGGCCTGCAGTAACCGGCTCGCCGCTGCGCGATCGTCCGAGAGGCTCGAAGCGAGCGTCTATTTCCGCGCGGCCAATTTCGTGCAACCAATAAGTATCGGTTTCTCCTAGCCATTTGGCTGTCACTCCTTTGAGTGATTCGACGGGAGATCACTCGAACGAGTGACGTGACGTGGTTGCATTGTCACCCTTTTTGACCATCGTGCGGGTCATACGGTCTTTCCACAAGACAGTGGTTTGTATCTCAGCAAAGGGGGAGGTGAATCAGATGCTGAAGTTCTTTGTCGCACTCCAGACGCGGCTTGCGGGTCTCCGCGGCCGTGAGGAGGGCCAGGCGTACGTCGAGTACGCCGTGCTGATCGCCATCGTGGCCATCGGTGCGATCGCACTCCTGATCGCGTTCAGGGGCGATCTCTCCAGCGCGTTCAGCGACCTCGGCGACCTCGTCAACGGCGCGGTCCCGTAGGCATCAGACACCCGGGTGGCTGGGGCCCATCGCCGATGGGCCCCTCACCACCACCACAGAGACACGACTCGAGGGAACGGAACGAACGATGAGCACACGAAATCTCAGGAAGCGCCAGGAGGGCCAGGCGATGGTCGAGTTCGTCCTCGTCGCGCCGATCCTGCTGCTGCTCGTCTTCGGGATCGTCCAGTTCGGGGTTCTCTTCAACAACTACGTCACCCTCACCGACGCGGTGCGGGCCGGCGCGCGCCAAGCGGCCGTCAGCCGGATGCTGCCCAACCCGGAGACCCTGGCTCACAACCGGGTCAAGGGGGCTGCGGGGCACCTCGACACAGCTGACAACGTGCTCGTTGTCACCGTCGACCCGCTCAACCCGGCCAACGGCACCCACACGTGGGTGCAGGGCGGCGACGTCACCGTCAAGGCGACGTATCCCTATTCGATCAACCTGCTCGGCTTTGTCATCAAGGCCGGGCACCTGACCAGCCAGACGACGGAGCGTGTGGAATGAGCATCGACTATCGCTTTCGGAACATCGTCATCGCGGCTGTGCTCGCGGCCGCGGCGGTGCTGCTGACCGTCGTCTACGTGAGCACCGCGCGCGACAAGAACTCCGCCGAGACGGAGAGCGTCAAGGTGTACGTGCCGACGCGCACCTTCTCGGTGGGCACGGCCGGCTCGAAGATCGCCGGCAGCCTCGAGGCCAAGACCGTGACGCGCGCCACGATGGCGCCCAAGGCGGTCACGGATCCGGCACAGATCCAGACTCTGTACACGACGGAGACGGTCTACTCGGGCGAGCAGCTGACGCTGAATCGCTTCGTCCCGGCGAAGGAACAGGGCGTCCTCTCGAAGCTGAAAGGCAAGGAGCGGGCGATGCAGGTCGCCGGTGACTCGAACCAGATGCTGGACGGAACGCTTCAGCCTGGTGACCGCGTCGACGTGGTGGCCAGCGTCAAGAACCCGAAGAACCAGAACGACGTGCGCTCGCTGGTCGTGCTGCGGAACCTCCTCGTCCTGCAGACGCAGGACGGCGAGGGAGCGACGATCAACGACAACGACACGAACAACAACTCGGCCGTGATCCTGGCGGTGACGGGCGAGCAGGCGCAGCGCCTGTACTGGGTGATGCAGAACGGCGAATGGTCGCTGCAGATGCGCCCGGTGAAGAAGCCGAAGGACGGGTCGGCACCGCCTGCGACGTTCCAGACCGTGGTCGGCGGTAAGTAGATGACGACAGTCGCCACGGAGCGAGTCACGCTCGGCGTCGCGCTCACGGGGAGCCATGATGAGCTCTCGAGCCTCGCCGACGACTTCGCATCGCCCGAGACCGGGATCGCGATCCTCGTCCGCGTCGCGGACGTCGGCGAGGCATCGGCGAGCCTCAGCGGGGTGGAGCCGCGAGTGGTGCTCCACTGCATGTCCTGGGTGGCATCCGATGCCGCCGGGGCCGCTGAGCAGCTCGCCAGCGATGTGGCGGCTATCCGCCGGCAGACGCCGGCGCCGATCATCCTGCTCGTGACCGGCGGTGAGCCGGGCGTCGTCGAGGCCGCGCTCGCCGCTGGTCTCGACGACGTCCTGCTCCTGCCACAGCGAGCCGAGACGATCGCCTTTGCAGTGCACAAGGCGAGCCAGTCCAGCGACAGGGCGGCCGCCGCCGAGGCGAGGCTCTCCGGTGAAGTCGTGACGGTGTTCTCGCCCAAGGGGGGAACCGGCAAGACGGTGCTCGCGACCAACATCGCTGCATATCTGGCGAGCAAGACGCGCAAGCGGGTGCTGCTGATCGACCTCGATCTCCAGTTCGGGGACGCAGCGATCATGCTCGGGCTCGACCCGGAGCGGACGATGTTCGACCTCGTCCAGGCCGGAGGTGACCTCGACCCGGGCAAGCTGGCCGGCTACACGACGAGGCACAAGTCGGGTCTCGACGTGCTCGTCGCACCGATGCTCCCCGAGCACGCAGAGCTCGTGACCGAGGCGAAGGTCGTGAGGCTCGTCGAGGTGGCGCGCGAGGCGTACGACATCGTGGTGATCGACACGTCGCCGTTCTTCTACGGGCCGATGCTCGCGCTTCTCGGGCCGACCGATCACCTGCTTCTGCTGTGCGGTCTCGACGTCCCGACCCTGAAGAACGTGCGGCTGAGCCTGCGCACGCTCGAGCTGCTCGGCTTCCCGGCATCCCGGACAAGCCTTGTGCTGAACCGCGTCACACCGGATGTCGGTCTCACGGCCCGAGACGTCGAGGACGCGCTCGGGGTGCGGGTCGCGTTCGAGGTGCCGAACGATCAGGTCGTCGCACCTGCGGTCAACCGCGGCGCGGTACCCGCGCTGACCGAAGTGGAGTCGGAGTTTGCAGTGGCTGTCGCGCATATCGCAGCCGGCCTCGAGCCGTCGCTCACATTGCCGCCGGCCTCTGATGAGGTGCCGGTTGCCGGCACCACCCGTCTGCGCAGGCTCGTCGCCCGGCGCGTCGTCGAAGGGAGGGCATGATGGAACTCGAAAACCAGCTCAGGGGAGACGCGGCCGGGGCCAGCAGCGCAAGGCTGACGGAGCGCATCCAGACGCAAAGCCCGGGCGAGAATCCGTTCAGTGGTCGGCGCGGCGCGCCTGTGGACCCGTACGGGGAGCTCAAGACCCGAGTGCAGCGTGCGGTGATCGCCAAACTCGGCCCGCGCCTGTTCGGCGCTACGCACGCTTCCAGCGACATTCGCAAGCAGGTGACCGATGCGGTCACGACAGAGATCGACAATGAAGAGACGCCGCTCGCCAAGACCGACAAGGAGCGGCTCGTCCGTGAGCTGACGGCCGACATCCTCGGCTATGGCCCGCTCGAGCCGTATCTGGCACAGGACGACGTCACCGAGATCATGGTCAACGGCTACAACCGGATCTACATCGAGCGGTTGGGCATGATCGAGTCGACCGACGCTTCGTTCGTCGACGACGACCATCTGCTGCGGATCATCGACAAGATCGTGTCGCAGATCGGCCGCCGGGTGGACGAGTCGTCCCCCATGGTCGACGCTCGACTCCCGGACGGGAGCCGTGTGAATGCGATCATCCCGCCGCTGTCGCTGCTGGGGCCGACGCTGACGATCCGCAAGTTCTCGCGTGACCCGTACACGATGGCCGACCTGATCGGCTTCGGCTCGCTGACCGAGATGTCTGCGGAGTTTCTGCAGGCCTGCGTGAAGGGCAAGCTGAACGTGCTGATCTCGGGTGGTACCGGCACGGGCAAGACGACGATGCTGAACGCGCTCTCGGCCTTCATCCCGGAGGCGGAGCGGATCGTCACGATCGAGGACGCGGCCGAGTTGCAGCTGCAGCAGGAGCACTGGGTACGCCTCGAGTCACGCCCGGCCAACGTCGAGGGCGAGGGTGAGGTCAGGATCCGCGAGCTGGTGCGCAACGCCTTGCGCATGCGCCCCGACCGCATCGTGGTCGGCGAGGTGCGTGGGGC
Source organism: uncultured Actinomycetes bacterium (assembly GCA_963703975.1). GTDB lineage: Bacteria > Actinomycetota > Thermoleophilia > Gaiellales > Gaiellaceae > Gaiella. The sequence goes on along the minus strand of CAVPGO010000053.1, from coordinate 78,201 downwards.
CGAGACGCTGGACATGCTCCAGGCGATGAACACCGGCCACGAAGGCTCCTTGACCACGATCCATGCGAACTCCGCACGCGATGCGCTGAACCGGCTGGAGACGATGGTGCTGATGTCGGGGATCCAGTTCCCGCTCAAGGCGATCCGCGAGCAGGCGGCCAGCGCGCTCGACCTGATCGTGCACCTGACCCGGCTCGTGGACGGCTCGCGCCGCGTGTCGCGGATCACCGAGGTGATCGGCATGGAGTCCGACGTGGTCACCCTGCAGGACGTCTTCCTGGCCCGCCCCGTGGACGAGCGTGCAGCCGCGAGCGGCGATCCCGGCACGCTCCTCAAGCCGCTGGAGCCCTCCGGGCTGCAGCCGCACTTCCGCCACAAGCTGGCGGCCCAGGGTGTGGACATCCCCGACGAGTTCTTCGGCACCGAGCGTTCGCTCTCGGCAGTCGGCGGACAGTGGAACGGACGATGAATACCGCATTGTTCGACAGTGCCTGGGGGCCGTTCGCGGTAGCGCTCACCGTCGGCTGCGTCGTACTCGTCGCGACCATGGTGGCGCTCTCCCGGTCACGGGGTGCATGGCTGAAGAGCAGGATCGATCCGTACGGCCGGCTCGAGAGCGGGGCTGCCGCCACCGCGTCCGTTGACACCAGCCCCGGCTGGCGTCCGTCGACGGAACGGCTGTTGGGCCTCACCGAGCGTGTCTTCGAGCAGACGCGTCTGTGGCGCTCCACGATGCGCCTGCTCGAGCGGGCCGGCTCGCAAATGCGGCCGGCAGAGCTCCTCTGGCAGTGCGCTCTCGTCGGTATCGGGCTCGCGGTCGTGGCGGCCCTGTTCCTCGACTTCTGGCTCTGGCCGGTGCTTGCACTGGCCGGCGGCCTCGTGCTTCCCTGGCTCCGCATGCAGCATCGGGCGTCGCGGCGGCTGCGCGCGTTCGACGACCAGCTCGCCGACGTGTTGATGACGATGGCGGGTTCGCTCAAGGTGGGGCTCACCTTTCAGCACAGCGTTGCGGCGATCGTCGACAACGGGCAGGCTCCCGCGAGCGAGGAGTTCGAGCGGATGCTCAACGAGACGCAGCTCGGACGACCCGTGGAGGACGCCCTCGCAGCGATGGGTGAGCGCATCGACAGCGACGACCTGCGCTTCGTGCTCATGTCGGTCGGCATCCAGCGAGAGGTGGGCGGCAGCCTCGCCGAGCTCTTCCAGACGGTCTCGGAGGTCGTGCGCGAACGGCAGCAGTTTCGCCGCAAGGTGCGGGCGCTGACGGCGACGGGCCGGATGTCCGCCTACATCCTCGTGGCGCTCCCGTTCATCATCGCCGGCGCGGTGTCGGCAATCAGCCCCGGCTACATGTCGCCGATGTGGCACACGACAACGGGGCACATCCTGATCGCCATCATGCTCGGACTGACGGCGATCGGAGCCTTCCTCCTCAAGCGGATCGTGACGATCAAGGGGTGATGGAGAGATGCTGCTCGTTCTCGCGTTCATCTGTCTCGCCGGCGCGCTGACGTTTGTCGGCGGCATGATCGCGGCACCCAACCGTGATCGAGCCAGTGCACTGCGCCGCGCGAGGGCCTACAGCCAGGAGCCGGTCAGCTCGCTCAGGGACCCGCGCTTCGAGAAGCTGTCGGGTCGGTTCGGTGAGCGATTCGCCCGGTTGGCGATGAAGGTCGATCCGCGTGCCACCGAGGAGCGGACAGGCCTTCGTCTCGTCGCCGCCGGATGGGCCCGCAAGATGTCGCCGACCGAGTTCCTCGCGGCCAAGGTCGTGCTCGCGGCCTGCGGCGTGATAATCGGTGCCCTACTCGGCACGCTGGCACACAGTGCCGGCAAGGCCTTCATCCTCGGTGCCGTGTTGGGTGTGGTGGGCTTCTTCGTCCTCGACCTCATCGTCGTCCGCCGGGGCCGGATGCGGCGCGAGGAGATGAGGCGTGACCTGCCGGACGTGCTCGACATCCTCGCGGTCAGCGTCGAGGCGGGGATGAGCTTCGATGCAGCACTCGCGAAGCTGTCGGAGCACAAGCAAGGGCCCCTCGTGGAGCAGTTCGAGCTCGTCCTGAGTGAGCTCGCGATCGGCGAGAACCGTGCCTACGCGCTCCGCAAGATGTCCGATCGCCTCGACATACCCGAGCTCACCGCGGTGGTGACCGCGCTGATCCAGTCGGAGCAGCTCGGCACGCCGCTCGGCCACATCCTGCGCACGCAGGCCACCGAGTCTCGCGCCCGCCGACGCGTCGCCGCAGAGGAGCGCGCCATGAAGGCGCCGGTGAAGATGGTGATTCCGATCGGGATCTTCATCTTCCCCTCGGTGTTCATCGTGATCATCGCTCCCGCGATCATCACGATCGCCAAGGCGTTCTGAGAACCGAGCGGCGGGCCGCCGGCAGGCGGCCCGCCGCTATACTCGGCCCGCTGGCGGATGTAGCTCAGTTGGCTAGAGCGTCTGCTTGCCATGCAGAAGGTCGAGGGTTCGAGTCCCTTCATCCGCTTCCACTGTTCAAGCCAGATCCCGCGCCCTGATCAGAAGGGTGCGGGGGCGTAGGCAGCATCTAGTGGCCCTTGAAGTTGGGTTGGACTCGTAATGTCATCAGGCGGCGATGCGGTGTTTTGCTTCGGCGGCAGCGATGCGGCGGTCGCGGTGGTCTGTGTTTCGGTAGCGGATGTGGTTGGCGAGGGCGTAGGCGAACGCGTCCCAGTCGAGGTAGTCGGCGTTTGCGACGACGAACTGGGTGAGAGCGGAGAAGTGGCATTCGACCGGGTTCAGGTAGCTGGCGTAGGTCGGCGTCGGGACGAGCTCGATCCTGTTCGCGGCAGCGAAGGCGCGGATCGGCGGTACCCAGTTGGCCGAGAGGTTGTCCTGGATCCAGTAGATCCGTCGCCTGGCGGGGTAGGCGAGCCGGATCTGGCGCATGAACGTGAGCATGTCGCTGCCGGCTCGTCTCGGACGCAGCCTGACGCGGAGCCGGTCGGCGTGGACGTCGTAGGCGCCGAACACGTAGCGGATGCCGGCGCGGCGGTTGTAGTCCGCCCGCTGCCGCTCGGGTCGTCCCTGCGGCGCCCAACCCGCGCCGGCGCTGGGGCGCAAGCTGACAGGCCCCATCTGGTCGAAGCTGACGACGCTGCCGTCGGCAGGCGGGGACAGGCACAGCTTCGAGGATCCGCGCCGCCTTCTCCTCGTAGTCGGGGTCGGGGCTGGCCTTCCAGGTGCGTGTGCGCTGGAAGGAGAGGCCGGCCTCCTGCAACAGCGTGCCGAGGTGACGGGGCGAGACGGCGATCCCCTCGCCGGCGAGGTGAGCGGAAAGCCGCGGCAGCGACCAGCGCGTCAGCGGGATCGCCTGAGCGTCGGGACGGGCACCGGCCACGCTGACGATCCGCTGACGCTGATCAGTCGTGATCCGGCGGGGACGCCCGCCCCGGTAGCGAGGGCGCAGGCTGTCCATCCCCCGCTCGTTGAACTCGTGAATCACCTTCCGCACCCAGGAGGGGTCGGTTCGCCACATCTCGGCGATCTGCGGCACCGCCATGCGCACGTTCGAGGCCAGCAACACCGACGCTCGCTGACGCGTGCTCTCATGCTTGGCACGCCGCGACAAGCGCTTCAATCGCACAGCCTCCTCATGCAGCAGTGGCCGCACGAACACAGACGGGGGACGCATCACCACCTCCACGGTCGAGATGCGTCCCGATTCGACGGCCAGGCCGGGTTTCCGGTCCAACGATTCTTCAAGGGCCACTAGAGGCTTGATGTGGGTTTCATGAGCAGGGACCCGTTGGGTCGACGAAGAAAGGGCCTCCAGCCCTGTTTCCTCGTGATTGGAGCACGAGATGACAGCATCGCTGGAGACCCTTGTTATCGCTGCGTACATGTTCGCGGATGGTGCGGCGATCCCTCGCCGCGGCCCTCGCGGGAAGGTGACCGATGCGGAGCTGGTCGCGTTGGCGGTGGCGCAGGCGGCGATGGGGATCCCGTCGGATCGGCAGTTCCTCGGTCTTGTCGGCAAGGTGCTGCCCGGCTGGTTTCCCCACCTGCCCGAGCAGTCGCAGTACAACCGGCGTTTGCGTCGGCTCGCGCCGACGCTCGCGGCCGTGCAGTTGCGGATCGCGGAGCTGATCGCGAAGGGTGGTCTGCGGATCGCGGACGGCACCCTGCTCGGGGTTGCCAACTACGCTGGCTGCCAGAGCCGCAGCGAATTCGCGGGCACTGCCGCCTACGGCTACTGCGCCGCCAAGAGCCAGTACGTGTGGGGGATGCGTCTCGTCTTGGTGACCGACCGCAACGGAGTGCCGCTCGGGTACACGCTCGTCGCGGCCAACGAAAAGGAGTACGAGCCGGTGCGTGAGCTGACCACCGCCCATGCGGGATGCACGCTGATCGCGGACAAAGGCCTGTGGGGCCGCGAGTACCGCGAGACACTCGCCCTGCAAGACGTTTCCATCCTCACTCCCGACCGCGTGCGAACCGCCGACAACCTCGCTCGCGAACGGCGCCTGGCCGGCCTGCGGCTCGTGATCGAGTCGACCATCAGCAACCTCAAAGGCCAGATGCGACTCGAACAACACCTCGCCAGAACACCCGCCGGACTGGCACAGCGGATCGCGCAACGGCTGCTCGCGCTGACCATCGGCATGCTCCTCAACGCCCTCACCGGACGCCAACCAAGAGCACTCGTCGCCTATGACGGCCGCTAAACCCACATCAAGCCTCTAGGCAGCTTCCCGGCACCGCGGGCGGCGGAGACGGTGAGCGGCTGACGCGGAGCTACCGAACCGTGCGGGATCAGGTGCCGCGCCGCAGCGTCCACCGGACGGTTCGCCCGGTTGACTCAGATTCGTGATTCTGCGCACTGTCTGTTCTCATGTAGAGAAAGGGGCAGAGATGAGTTCGATCAGAGAGACGGCCGAGCAGTTCTTCGTTGCCTGCGAAACAGGCAAGGGGTGGGACGGGTGCCAGTCCTACTGCCACGAAGGCGCTACGTTCTCGTCGCAGGTTGGAGTACTGGAAGGCGTCGACACGGTGGAGGGCTACACCGACTGGATGAAGGGTCTCTTCACGCCGGTGCCGGACGCTAGCTGTCCTACCCACGGACGTTGTGAACGCGGCTGATCGGTGGCCGGTCTCCGATCGAGCTGTGCGGCCTGCGCCGGTTGTAGTGCTCGAGCCAGTGTGGCAGCGCCTGGTTGCGTTGTCGATGTGAGCGGTAGGCGAGCCCGTAGGCCCATTCGCGCGCCATCGTCTGGTGGAAGCGCTCCACCTTCCCGTTCGTACGCGGCCGGTAGGGCTCGGTTGTGAGATGGCGGATGCCGCGGCGGGCGAGCAGCTCGCGCAGCGAGCGGTTCTTCACGTAGCTGAAGCCGTTATCCGTCATCAGCCGTTTCGCGATGATCCCGTGCTCGGCGAAGAAGGCGAGCGCCCGCTCGACGAACGCTGTCACGGTCTGCGCTCTCTCGTCGTCGTGGAGCTCGACGTAGGCAAGGCGGGAGTGGTCGTCGACGATCGCGTGCGCGAAGTCGTAGCCGACCCGCGTCTCGGGGCGCATCCAGTTGCGCGAGCGCTGAGAGCGATCGCCGGTGACACGATGCCCTGGACGCAGGAAGCGCGCGTAGCGGCTTGTATCCATGTGCAGCAGGTCTCCCGGACAGGGCCATTCGTAGCTGTTGGCCGGCTCCTTCACGGCGGCTGCGCGGCGGGAGAGCCCAGCCCGCTTCAGCACCTTCCAGACCGTCGAGTGCGCGAAGCCGGTCGCTCCGGCGACCAGGCGAGGACCCCAGCCTGTCATGCGGCGGCAATCGCAGATCCGCTCCTGCAGCTCGGGCGCGAGCAGCCGCGGTGAGCGGCGCGGCCGACTCGAGCGATCAAACAGACACGACAGCGTCGCCCGCCCTTCCTCGCTCGCCTCCAGCCAGCGATGCCACCAGCGGTGCGCCGTCGCCGGCGACACGCTGAAGGAGGCCGCGGCCTCCTTCAGCGTCATCCCGCTCTCGACCGCGCTGACGAGCGCGTGGCGACCGGCGAGTCCGAGCTTGGCGTTACGGTGCAGCGACATCCGAGCCCTCCTTTGGGCGTGAGTCCGGGAAGACCCACAGCCTCAAAGGAGGGCCGGATAACACCTCAGCCGTTCATAACCTCTGTAGGCGGGACAGCTAGCTACGAGATTCGCTCGTTCGCGGTCGACGATGAGCGGCAGAACGTAGCCGCCTACGGCGTATTCCGGGGAACGCACACCGGAGAGGGTGGGCCGGTGCCACCGACGGGGAAGAAGGTGGAGGCCGACTATGTCTACGTCATGGATTTCGACGGCGATCGCATCCGTCACATGACGAAGATCTGGAACGATGGGATCAGTCTGAAGCAGTTCGGCTGGGCCTAAGCGCCCCGCCGTCACGCGAGGCTAGAACCGCACCGACGTTCGGGCATCGCCCTCCCGAACTCCCGCTGCCAGCAGTCCGGGCAGAACACGCCGCAGGGTCAGGTCGTGCCGTAGCCTCTGCCCTTCGCATCTCTGTCGAACAGCGGGCATCTCTGTCAAACAGCGCGTCGGCGCTGCCAACGTCGGGAGGCCAAGCATGGAATACGTAGCGACAATCGCCGTGGTCGCCTCGGTACTCGTATTCGCGTACCAGGCACGCGAACTCGCACGCCAATCACGGTTGGGGAACGAGGTTGCGGGAACCCAGGCGCACCGTGAGATCGTGTTTCACTGGAAGGCGCTCATGGACGTGTTCATCGAGTACCCGGAGTTGAGCGCCTACTACTACGACGAGACACCGAATCCGCCGAGCGCCGCCGACAGCGTCCGGCTTGCGGTTATCGCCGAGCAACATGCCGACTGGCTCGAAGTCGCCCACGTCACGACCAGCCAGCTTAGATCGTATGAATACGCCGGGATGTGGGGCGAGTGGGACGACTACATTACGCGCGTCGTGGGATCCTCGTCGGTGCTTCGATCGACTATCCGGGGAAACCGCGAGTGGAGCGAGTGGGCGGCTCTCGATCCGTTCCTTTCCCGTTACGACGAATCGCAGACAGCTCCTCCGAAGGAGGCTAGCTAACGGGCCAGCGGCCCCTTCCTACCACGGCCGCCGCTGACCTCGGCTAACCGTCGCGACCGAACTCCCGCTGCCAGCACTCCGGGCAGAACACGACACTGAGGTGGCCGGGGTGCAACGACGTCGGCTAGGAGGGGTTCGAGGTCAGGTACCCCCTCGCGGCACCGTTCCGATCGGAGGGATGTTCTTGCTCGGTCGCGAATTGATCGTTTTCCCGGAGCTGATGCGAACCCGCCCGCGCCACGCTACGTGCGGCGCGTCGGCGGGCAGCCCGCCGACCGGGACGGGCATCTCGAACGTGTCGTCAGGCTTGAGACGTCGTGGAAGGTCGGGATCAAGGATGTCTCGACGCGGCTGCGTCTTGATCCACGCATGAGTGATCACGACGTCCCGCTTCGGTGAGAGGTTCGTGACGGTGACGTACCAGTTCTCCTGGCCCGTCTGGAGATCGAACGCTCGGTGCATGGTCAGACGGACGTGCCGCCGCCGCTCCTGATACGCGCGGTGTGCTGCGAAGGCCGGGCTGATCAGGCCGAAGAGAGTCTCTGGTCCGATCACTCAACTATGCCCTTGAGGCAGCTTCTTAGGCAGCTTTGGGCGTCTGTTGCTGGCAGCTCGTGTCGTGGCGGCAGCCCGTGTGCCGCGTAACAGAGCGCGGTTGGCCGTTCCGGGCCGCCGCTGTCCTCTCACGCTGGCGGCTTGCCATGCAGAAGGTCGAGGGTTCGAGTCCCTATCATCCGCTTCCCGCGAAAGCCCCGCTCAGGCGGGGCTTTCGTCTTTGAGGCTGTCCAGATAACGGACGACTGCGCCCAGCTTGCGGGCCGGGCGCGTGAGGTGTTGGAGTCTCAGGGCCTGTGGTGGATCTTTGCGTCGAGGATGGCTCCGACGCCGCCGGGATTACGTGCGAGTCGATTCCCGACAAGCTCGGCGACCGCGCCGTAGTGCGCGAGGATCCCGTAGCCGGCGCGCGTGAGGTCGCCCGACCTGACGTCCGGGCGCGTATCCGAGACAACATTTCGCTTCACCTCGCACATCGAGTGGTCGCCGCAGTAGATGCCGACTCCGAGCGCGCCTCTGACCTGGTTCTTGTCGATCTCCCCCATAGACATTTCGGTCATGGTGATCCCGCGCATACTGGTTCCGGTGACGCTGTTGCGGCTCACCCGCGCCATGGCGAAATGCGTGACGATCCCCTCCTGGCCGCCGACCAGATCGCACCCCTCGATGACGCTCGGCGCGAGGTCGAACCCGTACGAGATGTCAATTCCCTGCGCCCACGGGCTGCCCCTCGAGTCGATCTGGCAGTCGCGAATCGTGACCGTGCTGCGGCGGACGTGGATCCCGTCGAGCCGTGCGTCCACGACACTGACCCGATCGAGCACGACATGACTCACTCCGTCGACGTCGACCCCGAGGTCGCCTCCGACCACCGAGACGCCTCGTACGGTCACGTGGCTCGCACGGATTACGATGCCGCCACGGACGACCGCGCCCGGCTCGCCGATGAGTTTCTCGGCGCGATCGATCACGAGCGGGCCGCGGTGAATCCCCGCAGTCAGAAAGACGGTTGGGGGGCGCAACTCCCAGGCAACGCCCCCGGCGGCCGCGAACACGACCAGCACCGCGGCGGCGACGGCGGGGCCGCCGTAGCCGAGCTCGCCGCCGTCCTCGGCGTAGGACAGCCGCCAGAGCGGCAAGCCGGCGTGCCCCAGCACCTGGGCGACGAGCCATGCCGCCCAGAACAGCGCAAGTGCCGGCACCAGCGGCGCCCGTACCCCGAGTGCCTGGACCAACGCCATCACGATGACGAGCTCGACCAGCCCGAGCGGGAGTGCGAGCCAGCCGGCCTGGTAGGAGAAGCGCCGGTCATAGACGCCCGCGTCGAGGGCGAGCCCGACGCCGAGCATGAGTCCCACGAGCTGGAGCGGCCACCAAGCGCGCACCGCCGCCGTCAGCACCACCGCCACGACGAGTGGGAGGAGCACCGCCGCGAGGCGCGACTCGAGCCGACCTCTCAGTGTGTACGCCACCGCTTCACCCTTCGCAGAAAGCCGTGTGCAGCCACCTTCATCCCCACGAGCGTGTCGGCCGCGGGAAAGGCCCACTGCGCAGGCGCCCCCGCGAGCGCAAGCGTGCGCGTCTCGTCGGTCAGCGCCGGCACGGTCGAGTCCGGAGCGAGCACGATCCAGCCCGCCGCGGTGTCGAGCCCATTGTCCTCGGCCAGGCGCGCCAGCAGCGGGTCGTGGGCATACCCACGCCTGAAGCCCGTCGCGCAGATCACCTGCTCGGAGCCGTTCAACGTCGGCTCGACGCGGAAGCGGCCTGCCGCCGCTGCGCGGGCGAGCGGCTCGTCCCAGGCGCGCCCAGGCGGATAGGAGGGCGCGAGGAAGCTCGCAAGCAACGCCGTCCGCCGCTCGGGCGGCGTGCGGTGGAAACCGGCGAGGCCGCGGCGCGTGAAGTATTGCCGCTCGACGTTGAGCTTCCGCCGCACCGGCTCCCGGCGGCGGACCGAGACGACGGAGCTGCCGGCGGACAGTGCGTTGAGCCACTCCGTCGCGGCGGCCATGCCGGCGCCCACGACCGTGACCTCGCGCCCGTACTCGTGCGGCGCGTAGGCGTGCACGACACGCGGATCGCCTTCGAGCTCTGGCGGCAATGCGAGTCCCGGGTGGCCGAGCGCAAGCAGGACGTGCGGCACCACAGGCTGCGCGTCGAGCACGAACCCGTTGTCCAGCGCCCGAACCCGCTCGATCCGGGCGCGCCGGAAGCTCTCGTCCCAGCCCGACCGGCGCCGCACCTCGTCGACGTGCGCGAGGAACTCGTCGACGGTCGGGTGGTACTGCGCACAGACCGTCTCGAGGAGCGGCACGAGACTGCGGCGCGTGCGCGCAGCCCGAACGGCCAGCCCCGGGAACGACGTCGCGAGGCAGTGCCCGTCGCTCTCCGAACGCATCGCCCGCTGGCGGATCGCCAACGCTCGAGCCCGCCATGCGGCCGCGGGATCGGGATCGAGTCCGAGGACCGCGATCTCGTCGGGCTCGAGACCGCCGTGTCGCAGTGTCGCATAGCCGATGAGGGCGGCGAGACCGTCGCCGACGATCGCGCACACCGGCGCGCGACTCACTTGACCGAGCCCGCGAGGAGGCCCTGAACGAAGTAGCGCTGGAATGCGAAGAAGACGCAGAGCGGGATCGCGAGCGACAGGAACGCCGCCGGCGCGATCAGGTCGATGTTCGACCCGAACTGGCGCATGTTCGAGAAGATCGCCACGGTGATCGGCTGCGTGCTGCGTGCCATCGTGAGCGCGACGAGGAGGTCGTTCCACGTCCACAGGAACTGGAAGATCGCGAGCGACGCGATGGCGGGCAGCCCGAGCGGGAGGATCAGGCGGAAGAAGATCTTGAACTCCGAGGCACCGTCGATCCGCGCCGACTCGAGAATGTCCTTGGGTATTCCGATGAAGAAGTTTCGGAGGAGGAAGATCGCGAACGGCAGGCCGAAGGCCGTGTGGAAGAGGACCAGACCGAAGATCGTGTCGAACAGCCCGACGTGGTTGTAGAGCGAGAAGATCGGTATCAGCGCCATCTGGAGCGGCACGACGAGCAGCGCGATCACGACAATGAAGAGCCAGTCGCGGCCGGGAAACTCGAGCCACGCGAACGCGTAGCCGGCGAGGGCCGCAACGAAGATGGGCAGGGCGGTCTCGCCGATCGCGATCATCGCGGTCGTCAGCAGGGAGTGCGGGATGTCCGTCTGGTGGATGAGGTTGCCGTAGTTCTTCCAAGTGACGAGGTGCGGGTCGCTGAGGATCTTCCACCAGCCGAAGCTGTTGTAATCCTCGGGCGCGAGCAGCGAGGTCAGGAACAGGCCGATCGTCGGCACGAGCCAGAGCACGCCCACAACGATGAGGACGATGTACACCGGGGCCTTCGCGACGATCCGCAGGATGCGCGTCGCCGTGCTCTCCTCGACAACGGGCGGTGCTGAAGGAGCGGCGGTGGCAGCGGCGGCGGCCACAAGCGTCAGACCTCCCTCCGGAAGCGGCGGATGTTGAGCGCGAGAATCGGGATCACGAGTAGGAACAGGAGAACGGCGATCGCACCGCCAAGCCCGAAGTCGTTCACCCCGCCAAACGACGTGCGCCACATCGCGAGGGCGATCACGTTGGCGTCCGACTGCGTCGAGCCAGGCGCAACCGAGAGCACGATGTCGAAGACCTTCAGCACGTTGATCAGCATCGTGATGAAGACGACGCTGAGCACGGGCGCGAGCATCGGCACGGTGACGCGGCGAAACACCTGCCACTCGGTGGCCCCGTCGGTGCGGGCGGCCTCGAGGACCTCCCGCGAGATTGCCGCCAGGCCCGCGGCGATCACGACCATCGAGAACCCGGCCCAGACCCAGATGTAGGCCAGGATCACGGACGGGGTGATCAGCTTCGGCCCGAGCCAGCTCACGCCGCCGTACGGCTTCGCGAACGTGCTCGACCCGATAGCGGCGCGGTAGTCCCCGGGCCCCAGACCGGTGAACCTGAACCCACCGTCGTTCTCGGTCTTCGTCGAGCCGACCTTCCTCCCATCCGCCTGGCTGAGCTCGACCGTCACGTTCGGCAGGCCGAGCTCCTGCGTCTCGACCTTGCCCGGGATCCCCCCGCCCGGCTTGAAGTCGCGCCAGACCACGCCGACGATGGCGCCCGGGACGGGCGTCGGGCGGACCGCCTGGACCGCGCCTGCCGGCACCTGGTCGGGCGGGACGCCGGTCAGGCCGAGCTGGGCGATTCCACCGGGCCGAACGGGCGTCTTGAGCACGATGCCCCGACTGGGCGAGCCGGTCAGTGCGTCGCTAGAGGGCAGCGCGTCGGAGAGCGTCCCAGGTGGATGAAACGCGTCATGGACGACGGCCACCGCGGCGTTGAGCGCGCCCTGCTGGGGACTCTGCTGGTCCATGATCCGCCAGATCACCCCGGCGGCAAACAGCGAGATCGCCATCGGCATGAATACCGCAGTCTTGAACGCGACCGAGAAGCGGATCCGCTCGGTCAACACGGCGAAGACCAGACCGATCGCAGTGACGAGCGCGGGCACGACGAGCACCCAGATCGCGCTGTTCTTGATCGCGGTCTTGAGGATGCTCGTCGTGAAGAGCGTCTTGTAGTTGTCGATCCCGATGAAGTGCGTGCCGTCGCGGTCGTAGAAGCTCCGGATGGTCGTGCTGATCGTCGGATAGACGATCCAGACGCCCAGGAAGAAGAGCGCCGGCGCGAGGAACACGAGCGCGACCCCCAGGCTGCGCCAGCGGCTGGCGCCCGAGGGAGCCTCCATCTTGGCAGGCTCCCTCGCGAGGAAACTCGTGCTCATCTACTTCTTGTAGGCAGCGGCAGCGGCCGCTTCGAGTGCAGCGGCGGTGCCGTTGACGTCCGCCGGGTTGCTCAGGAAGTCCTGGAAGATCTTGAACTCGCCCTGGCCGACCGTGCCGCCGAACGATGCCGGCTGGAGGTCGGAGAGGTCGAAGCGGAACACCTTCGCCAGCGCCAAAGCGATCGCCGTCTTCTTGGAGATCGCGTCGGGGTAGACCTTCGCCGGGACCTTCTTGTTCGGCGAGGAGAAGCCGCCGCGGTGGGCCCAGATCGCGCCTGCCGCCGGCGTTGCCAGGTAGGTGATCAGCGCCCGCCCGGCCGGGGTGTCCTTGAACATGACGGCGGTGTCGCCACCGCCCACGACCACCGGACCGGAGTTTCCGATCGTCGGGAAGCCGAACTCGTTGAAGCCGGTGATCGGCGCCGCCGTCGTCGACGAGGTGATCACGCCGGCGACGAAGTCGCCTTCGAACACCATCGCCGCCTTCGGCGGACTCGCGTACACCTGGCTCACCGACGTCGGGAAGTCGGTCTGGAGCGCGCCGGACGTTCCGCCGGCGACGTTCGAGGTGTCGCCGAGGATCGCCGCCATCGTCGTGAGCGCCGCCTTGACCGATGGGTCGGTCCACGGGATCTTGTGCACCGTCAGCAGGTCGTACTTCGCAGGGCCGGCCTGGCGGAGGTAGATGTTCTCGAACAGGTCGGTGAGCGTCCAGCCGTCGGCGCCGCCGATCGAGTACGCGGGAACCCCTGAAGACTTCAACGTCTTGGCCGCCGCGAGGAGTTGCGGGAACGTCGCCGGCGGCGAGACCCCGGCGGCCTTGAACGCCGCGACGTTGTACCAGGCCGTCGATTTGTTCGCGGCCTTGAAAATGAGGCCGTAGAGCTTCCGGTTCACGGTGCCGAGCTGCGCCCAGACGGGCGCGAAGTTGGCTTTCAGGGTCGGCGCCACGAACTGGATCGGCTTCAGGGCTTTCTTGTTGGCGAAGTCCTTCATGAGCCCGGGTTGGGGCAGGACTGCGATGTCCGGCGGGTTCCCGCCCTGGACGGCTGTCGCCAGCACGGTCGGAAGCTGGTCGCCGGCGGATGTGTACTTGACCTTGACGCCCGGGTTGGCCTTCTTGAAGCCGTTGAGGACCGCCTGAAACGACTTCTGCTCGGCACCCGACCAGACGGCGGTCACCGAGATGCTTCCTGACAGCTTCGTATGAGCGTTGCCCGCGCTCAGCGCAGTCCCCGCTGCGACGGCGAGCGTCACCGCTCCTGTGAGCAGAACGATCAGTTGGACTCGACGCTTGGTCATGCGTCCCCTTTCGTGGTTGGTTTCTCGTCGTAGATCCCGAGACCGGTGTTCGGGTCGAAGAAATGGAGCGAGCGTGTGTCGACTGCGACCTCGAGCGTGTCGCCTTCCTGGACGCGGGAGCGGCTGCCGAAGCGCCCCACCAGGGTCGCCCTGGCCGGGCCCTTCGCTTCGGCGTCGACCTCCTCGGCAAGCCGTTCGTCGCCGATGTCCTCGGCCAGCTCGCGAACCTCCTCCGTGACGGCCGGCCGCGCGGCGGTGACGAAGTGGACGATGATCTCGGAGCCGAGCGCCTCTCGCAGCTCGACCGTGCCGGTCAGCCTCCGATCGGTCGGCGTGTCGCTTGCCAGCGCGGCGTCCTCGAGGTCCTCGGGCCTGATCCCGAGCAGAACCTGTCGTCCGACGTAGTCCCGCAGCGCCGGCCGCTGTGCGACCGTCTCGTCGCCGAGAGAGATCCTCGATCCTTCCATGGCCGCATGGAGGGTGCCGTTGACCTGCTCGACGTTCGCCTCGACCATGTTCATCGCGGGGCTGCCGATGAAACCGCCCACGAAGAGGTTGAGCGGGTGGTCGTACAACTCCTCCGGCGGGGCAACCTGCTGGAGCTCGCCCTTTCGCATCACCGCGACCCGGTCGCCCATCGTCATCGCCTCGACCTGGTCGTGGGTGACGTAGACCGTCGTGGTGCCGAGCTGTTGCTGGATCTTGCCGATCTCGGCTCGCATCTGGACCCGTAGCTTCGCGTCGAGGTTCGAGAGCGGCTCGTCCATGAGGAACGCCTGCGGCTGGCGAACGATGGCGCGCCCCATCGCCACACGCTGGCGCTGACCGCCTGAGAGAGCGCGCGGCTTCCGCTTCAGGAAGGGCTCGAGCCCGAGAATGCGGCTCGCCTCCTTGACCCGGGCGTCGATCTCACTCTTCGGCATCTTCTTGATCTTCAGGCCGAAGGCGATGTTCTCGTAGACGGTCAGATGCGGGTAGAGCGCGTAGCTCTGGAAGACCATCGCGATGTCGCGGTTGCGCGAGGGAACGTGGTTGACCACTCGGTCGCCGATGCGCAGAACGCCCAACGAAATCTCTTCGAGTCCGGCGACCATGCGGAGCGCGGTCGTCTTGCCACAGCCCGACGGGCCCACGAGCACCATGAACTCGCCGTCCGCGATCTGCAGGTTCACGTTCGAGACCGCGGTCGTCCCGTCCGGGTAGATCTTGCTCACCTGTTCGAACGTGACCTCTGCCATGGCGGCTCTCGGCTTCCCTTTTGACCGGCGGCCGGTCTCCGAGCGGGCTTGCGGTGCACGGCGGTTGGCGTGCCGGAGCCAGTCTGTCACGCTCTGGTTGCGCTGTCGATGTGTTCCTGTCGCGCCTACATCGCACGACTTGGCAGACCGGAGGGCTGCGGAACTCGGGCATCGTGCGGACACGCGCGCAGCGAATGGCGCGTCGCTATCAGCCGTTGAAGTCTCGAGTGGGGCTCCTCGACTGGGCCGACGATTGGGCACAAGCTCGGTCCCGGTGCCCGAACTCCACCGAAACGGACCGAATTCCGCGCAATCCGCTTCTAGCAAGGAGCCGCGTCGGGGGAGCAAATGCGCATGGATAAACGCTTTGCACTACGCGGTCACGCGCTACACGGCCGGCTTCCCGCCATCGTTGAAGATCACGGGCACGAACACACCGAACTCGGCAGCAGCAGCCGCGAGCCACAGAACAACCCAGACGACCCGCCGCGGCTCGATGAATGTCCGGCGAGCCCAGGCCGCGGCGACACCAAGGCCGATCCGCCTCGACCCGAAGCGGCCCGTCATGCCAACCGGCAGCGCAGTGCGCTGCACATCCGCCTCCTCGCTTCAACCGAGCGGTTACGCAAGAGGAGGCGCGTGCTGAAGTCTCTCCGGCGACTCGGCCGATAACGACCCTTGTGAAGTTCGAAGTCTGGTCTCCGCCACGCAACCCTCCAGCACGACCATCCGTGCATCGTTGGAGCGGCGGGACGATCACTATCCTAGTCGTGAAGGTGATCGTGTGCGTCGCCTGGCTCGGTCGTTGAGATGACGCGCCAGGAGTCCCAGGTGATCTTCAGGATCACGATGGTGATCAGGAGGCCGATGATCGGGTCGGCACGGTCGAACCCTGCGGCGACGGCTATGGCAGCTACAACACCGACCTGTTCCTGCCACCGCACATGGGTTTGACGAGGCGCGCTCGCAAGTCGCTCCAGAGGATGAGGGCGAGGTCAAGAACGAACAGGGCTATTGCGAGGTCGTTGGCCACCGGTGCCCATCCTGCCGTCGGGAACAGCTGAGTTGCGGCCCAGAACAGGAACGCTGCGCTCAGCAGAACCCGTTTCAGCAGATCGAGCGGCTCCGGCGTCCACGTGGCGTGGAACGCGAGGCACGCGATCGCGATCGCGATCAACGGCAGCGCCGACACCACCCTCCGGGCGTCGCCTTCACGGAAGCCACCCGACGCGTCGAGGACGAGAAGCGCCCCACTGCTCGCCAGTGCGAGCACCAGCAGGAAGACCGTGACGCGGTGCATGGTGCGAACCCTAGCCAGGCCCAGCCTGGAAGTAGCAACGTGCTAACGTCCGTTGTAGTGATCGAGGATCGGTGCGACCTTCTCTGTCTCGACCTTCCCACCGCCGAGAAAGTGCGGTCGACTCGCCTCAACTGGAACGTGGCCGAAGCTGCCGCCGGTCGGGCACGAGCGCTGGCCGACCCGACACGACTTACGGTCGCGGCCGCCCTACGCGACGTGGACGAACTGTGTGTCTGCGACCTGTCGTGGATCATGGAGCGGTCGCAGAACCTCGTCTCTCATCACGTGCGTGCGCTGAGAGATCAGGGCGTCGTTCGGTCACGGCGGGAGGGAAAGATGGTGATGTACGCGCTGACCGACGAAGGTCGTGAGCTTCTCGGCTTTGTTCTCGCATCCGCCGCGCCGACGAAGTCCGGAAGTCACGCGGGTGTCTGAGTCGCGCGCCCCGCTGGTTCAGCTCGGCACCGCTCGGCCGCTGACGATCCCGCTCGCGCCGTCTGGGCCTTCGCCCGCTGAAAGGACGCCACTTGAACGGCGGGCGCGGATACTCGCCTGGGTCGGGGTCGCATGGCACGTGGTCGAGTTCGCTATCGCTCTCGCCGCCGGGGTCGCAGCGGGTTCGATCGCGCTGATCGGGTTCGGCGCAGATAGCCTGATCGAGGCTGTTGCGGGCTTCGTCGTGCTGTGGCTGTTCACCGGTCGGCGGATCGGCTCCCAGTCGGCCGAGCGGCGAGCGCAACAGGCGATCTCGGCCACCTTCTTCATCCTTGCCGCCTACGTCAGCGTCGAAGCAACACGGACGCTCGTGGCGGGAAACCACCCGCAGGCAAGCTGGGTCGGCATCGGTCTGGCTGCCTTCACGGCACTGACGATGCCCCTCCTCGCTCGCGCGAAGCGACACGTCGGCCACCAACTCAACTCCTCAGCCGCGGTCAAGGAAGCCTCCCAGACGAGCCTCTGCGCCTACCTCTCGATCGCGCTCCTGATCGGACTCGGTGCCAACGCCGTGCTCGGCTGGTGGTGGGCCGACCCACTCACCGCGCTCGCGATCGCCGCGGTCGCGGTGAAGGAAGGACGAGAGTCGTGGCGCGGCGAGGGCTGTGCCGATGGCTGCTGCTAAGGAAGGGCGCCCTAACCGGGTGGTTTGACTAGAGGCTTGATGTGTATTAGCGGCCGTCGTAGGCGGCGAGGGCGCGTGCTGGTCTGCCGGTGAGGGTGTTGAGGAGGATGCCGAGTGTGAGTGCGAGTAGGCGTTGCGCGATGCGTTGCGCGAGGCCGCGGGGTGTTCTCGCGAGGTGCCGTTCGAGTCTCATTTGTTCTTTGAGGTTCGAGAAGACGCTCTCGATTGTCAGCCTCGCGCTTGCCAGTACGCGTTCGCGTCTGTGGTTGGCGGTGGTGCGCTTGCGCGCCGGGGTCAGCAGCTCCACTTCGTTGCAGGCCATCCGCTCGTTGTAGGCGCGTCCCCAGAGGCCCTTGTCGGCGATGACGGTCTCGCCTGTGTCGACGAGGTCGAGCAGCGGCTCGTACTCGTGCTCGTTGGCGGGCACCCAGGTGTAGGCGAGCGGCAGCCCGCGCCGATCGGTGCGCAGCACCAGCCGCACACCCCAGACGTATTCGCTCTTGGCGGCGCAGTAGCCATAGGCGGCGGTGCCGGCAAACTCGCTTCGTTGCGCGCAGCCAGCGTAGTTGGCAACCCCGACCAGCGTCCCGTCGGCAAGGCGTGGGCCGCCGCTGTCGAGCAACCTGGCAAGCCGCTGCTGCACCACCGTCAGCAGCCCCGTCAGAGCGCGCAGACGCCGGTTGTACTGCGACTGCGAGGGCAGGTGCGGGAACCAGCCGGGCAGTCGGTAGCCGACAAGACCGAGGAACTGCCGGTCAGAGCTGATCCCCATCGCCGCCTGACAGACCGCGAGAGCGACCAGCTCCGCATCGCTGATCCTGGCCGGCGGCCCCGACCTGGCAGGGACCGGATACTCGTCCGCGAACACATACGCTGCAACAACAAGGGCTTCCAGATCGGGCGTCATCTCGAGCCTCCATCTCGAGGGGACACTGACCGGAAGCCCTTCGTCGTCCAGACGCGGGTCCCTACCGAATACGCATCAAGCCTCTAGACGCTCCGGCAGATCGCTCCACAGGATGCAGGAGAGGGGTTCGCGGCGACTTGTGAGGGGTCGAGGGCCGGGTGGCGAGTCGAACACCGTGACGCATACTTCGCGAGCACCCGGCCAGCGACCCAGGTGAACGGCTGCGTCGAGCCGCCGGGGGTGACGTGCTCCTCGCGCCGCGTCTGCACCAGTTCGAACCCGACCCCGAGGAGCGTCGTCGTGAGCTGTCGCGTGCTGTCGCCCCGTGCTAGGAGCACGGCCACGACCGCGACGACGAGGTAGCCGAATGCGGCGACCTTCGGGGCGAACACGGCCGCGGTGGCGAGGCCGAGGACGAGCGCCAACGGCCATCGTCGCTTGCAGGCTGCGACCAAGTCGTAGCCGGTCGAACGCGACCACAAGAGGAACAGGGCGGCCACCGTCACGTGTCAGGCGAGATGATCGCGCTTGTAGCTGCGCCGACGAATGCTGCTGACCGCCCCAGCGAAGACGGGAAGTAGCTCAGTAGCTGAAGACGGTGGCTGCCTCGTCGCCTATCCAGTCCCAGAGCGGCGAGGCCCCGCCGACGCGCGCGTTCGCGACGAACTCGGCGTCCTTGAGTCCGCGCGAGTCGACGCAGAACGGACACAGGAGCAATTCGCCGCCGCCATCCGCGTACTGCTGGAAGAGCCGCTCCAGCGGCGGGCAGCCCTCACAAGCCTCGCCCTTCGCCTCACCCGGGAGCCCCACCCGGACCGCGTCCTTCGTCAAGAACATCGTCACCTGCTTGCCCCGATCAACTGCGGCGACGCCGACAAGAAACGCGATCATCACACGCTCAGCGTCTTCTTCGATCCCAGTAGCAAGGTTGACTACGACTTTTCCGGACACAGCTGCTCCCTTCATGTCGATGACGATTCACGTGGCGGCGGGCTTGTACGCCTTCACAGTCGCGCCGTTGGCGCCGTACTTCAGCGCCTTCTGGCGGGTGTCCTCGAACTTCGAGCGCATGTAGGTCGCGACGAGATTTCCGTGCTCGATCCGCTCGAACCCGTGCCGCTCCAGCAACGCTCCGTACTCTGCATCCAGCAGAGCGCCGGCAATTCAGCCAGTCCACAGGTCAATCTTGCGCTTCCCCTCCTCCGAGACCGGCTGCTGGATCGTCACGTCGGCGAACTGGATCCGACCACCCGGCCGAAGAACCCGGTAGATCGATGCGAACACGACTTCCTTGTCCGGGATCAGATCGATCACGCCGTTCGAGATGACGACGTCGAAGCGCCCGTCCTCGAACGGCAGCTCCTCGATGTCCCCCTCCACGAAAGCCACGTGGCCGAAGCCGAGCACCGCCGCCCCTTATCACCCATCTCCTGGGTCATATCGATCCCCGTCACCGACCCCGCAGGGCCGACCATGAAGCCTGCCACCAGCGAGTCCGTGCCGGCTCCCGAGCCCAGATCCAGCACATGCTCTCCCGGTACGTGCACTTCTGGACTCTCCCGGTACGTGCACTTCTGGTTCGGTTGTCCGCACTAAGAGTACGGAAGCCCGTACTTTCTATTTGCAAGCACGAGGCTAGGGTGGGTGTTACTCGACAGCCGAATCCTCAGAGGTGACTCGAATGGTTGCATCAACGAATCACAGATGGCTGGCGCTGGCGCTGCTCAGCGTCGTCCAGTTCATGCTCGTGCTCGACATCGCGATCGTGAACGTCGCGCTGCCGTCGATCAAGCTCGATCTCGGGTTCTCGCAGCAGAACCTGCAATGGGTGATCAGCGCCTACGCGCTCGTGTTCGGGGGCTTCCTGCTCCTAGGCGGGCGAGCGGCAGACCTCCTCGGCCGGCGCCGCATGTTCATCATCGGGCTCGCCCTCTTCACGACCGCGTCGCTCGTCGCGGCGCTCGCGTGGAATGAGCCGTCGCTGATCGGTGCACGCGCTCTGCAGGGCCTCGGCGCCGCGATCATTGCGCCTGCCGCGCTCTCGATCCTCATGACCACCTTCTCGGAAGGCAAGGAGCGCAACATCGCGCTCGGCGTCTGGGGAGCGGTCGGCGGGTTCGGCGCGGCCGCCGGCGTGCTGCTCGGCGGCGTCTTCACCGACCTGCTCAGCTGGGAATGGATCTTCTTCCTCAACATCCCGGTCGGGCTCGTTGCGCTTGCGCTCGCACCCGTGCTGCTCGCCGAGAGCCGTGACGCGCGCGTGCAGGGGTTCGACGCCCTCGGCGCGGTGCTCGTGACAGCAGGTCTCTCGACCGCCGTGTTCGGGATCACGCAGGCCAACGACTGGGGCTGGACCTCCGGCCGGACGATCGGCGTCTTCGCCGCGGCGCTGGCCCTCCTCGCCGGGTTCGTCGTGCGCGAGACCCGGACGGAGCACCCGCTGATGTCGTTCTCGATCTTCCGCATCAAGACGGTGGCCGGTGCGAACATCGCCGGGTTCATCCTCGGCACGGCGCTGTTCTCGATGTTCCTGATGCTCACGCTCTACATGCAGCAGGTGCTCGGGTACTCGCCCATGAAGACGGGTCTCGCGTACATCGCGGTCGCCGGGACGTCGATCGTCTGGGCGATGGTCGCACAGCAGCTCGTCACCCGTGTCGGTGTCAAGCCGGTGCTCGTCACCGGGATGAGCCTCCTGTCGCTCGGGCTCCTGTTCTTCACGCAGGTCTCGCCCGACGGGTCGTATGTCAGCGACCTGCTGCCCGGCTTCCTCGTCGTCGCGATGGGGATGGCGTTCTCGTTCGTCTCCATCTCGATCGCGGCGCTCGCGGGCGTGCCGGCGAAGGACGCCGGGCTCGCATCCGGGCTGATCAACACCTCGCAGCAGATCGGCGGGGCGCTCGGGATCGCCGTCCTCTCGTCCGTCGCCATCGCGCAGACGAACGACGCCGCGCGGACCGGCGACGCGGTGCCGACCGCGCTCACCTCCGGCTTCCAGGCCGCCTTCTGGGTGGGAGCGGGGATCGCGGCCGTCGGTGTGGTCGCCTCGCTGATCCTCGTCCGGAGGGACGAGCTCGAAGCGGCTCCGGTCGCGGAGGGCAGCGAAGCCGAGGCGTACGCCGTAGCCGCAGCAGCCTGACGTCGTCCGCCTCTGCGGATTCGTGGGGGCCCCGGGGCCCCCACGCGCGTCCGGGCTAGCCCGGACGCTGCTCGTCCATCAAGACCTCGTACGTGGCCACGCCGACTCGGCGGACCCCGGACGCTGACAGGCCCTGACATTCTGAACGCTGTTGGCAGGGGTGACGTCTCAAGAATGCGACCGGCCGAGCCTTCAAGCCCGCGCGCGTCGAGTCGAAGCACCGGTCGTGGTCGCCGCCACTGGTCAAACGCTTGCCTGCCCTGCATGACCACCAGCGCAACGCAGATAGCGCCGCATGCGACTAGGAACCACGAGAAGAAGCCGCCTTCCCGGTGGATGCCGTCAGGGGAAGATCCACCAATACTGGAGCGGAAACACGACAACGAGAAACGCGAAATCGAACAGGAATTGCCCTCGCGGGTCGAGAGCCTCACACGGTTCACCCGTTCTCGGGTCAGTGGAGCACCGCGGCGGCAGCAGTCCAGCTGGGGCTGCGGCGCTGCCGCGTTGATCGCGAGCGCGATCTCAGCTCCTGCCTTCGTGTTGACGCCGGGAATGGCTGCGAGCAGGCTTCGCCGCGTCGTGCGCGCGCACACGCTGTCGATCGTCGTTGGTGTCTGCTTCGTTGTGGTCTTCGCAGCGCCGGTGCAGGTCACCACGTGCGGCACGCAGACCTCGCACTACGCCCTGGTGCGCTCGCTCGCCGACGGCACGGCGAAGATCGACCGGTACGAGGGAATCACGTGCGACAAGGCGCTGTTCGAGGATCACTACTACTCCGTCAAGGCGCCGGGACTGGCGGCTGCGTCCCTCCCCATGTACCTGCTGCTCGACCGCACGGGGCTCCTGCCCGACGACATGCGCTGGGCCATCTGGCTGCTCTCGTTGACGACGCTCGTTCCGGCAACCCTGCTACTCGTGTATCTCGTCGGTCGAACGGCCGAAGGCCTGACGCCCGGCCGGGGTCGCCTCACCGCGATCGCTTTCGGCGCGGGAACGATGGTGCTCCCGTTCGGCAGTCTCTGGTTCGGGCATGTTCCGGCGGCAACGCTCGCCTTCGCGGCGTTCTTCGTCCTGCGTGGCAGCGTTGGCAGGCTGTCGAGCAGCCGCGCGTTGGCGGCAGGGCTGCTTGCCGGCTCGAGCGTCCTGTTCGAGTACCCGCTGGGACTTGTCGTCGCCGCGTTGCTCGTGTACGTCGCTGTCGGGCACCGCCTCCGCGGTGCGCTCGGCTTCGCGGCTGGCGCGGCGCTACCCGCCGTCTGCCTGCTGCTCTACAACCGCTGGGCGTTCGGGTCGATGCTGCATTTCTCGTATCGGTACGCGTTGCCACTGCGTACCGACAGCTCGGGCAAGGTGATCGGCGAGAACGACGTGGGATTCTTCGGGATCGGCTGGCCGAACGTTTATGCCCTCGGTCAGATCCTCTTCTCTCCACGCGGCCTGGTCACGCTGACGCCGATCTGCGTGCTGGGAGCGGTCGGGATCGTGATGCTTTTCCGCCGCGCGCGTGGCGAGGCCGCGTTGCTCGGCGCGATCGTCGTCATGTTCCTCGCCTACAACGCCGGCTACACACTGAATGACGCGGGCCCTCTCGGTGGCGATACGCCGGGCCCGAGGTTCCTGATCGCGATGCTTCCCTTCCTGTTCGTGCCGCTGGGTCTCGCTGCCCGCGCGGCGCCCGCCGCGACGGCAGCGCTGCTCGCCGTCTCGGTGAGCGCGATGGCCCTCGTCACCGCCACCACGCCGATGCTCAGCGGCGGCGGGGAAGGTCGCTGGATACGCGAGCTTCGCTCCGGCACGTTCGTCAACACGGTCGTCACTGCCCTCGGCGGCAGCGGCTGGGTGGCGATCCTGCCGTTTGCCGTGGCGGTGTTCACGCTCCTGGCCGTCGGACTGTACGACGCCCTGCGGCCTGCTCTCGTCCGGCCGATCCACGCTGCCTTCGGCGCCGCCACGGCCGTGGTCGCATGGCTCTTCGTGCTCGAGGCCAGTCACCTCCGCTACCGCGACCACGATCGCACGATCGCACTGATCGCGCTTGCGCTCGCCGGGCTGATGGGGGCGGCGACGCTGCTGGCTGCGCGCGAGGCCCGGCTCGACACCGACGCCACGGGATGAACGGGTGGGTGTTCTGCCTGCAAAGCCCGCCTTTGGTGCTCTGCGGGAACGAGGCGTCGCCCGTACGGCCCCGCTCCTGCGGGGACATCACGGTCTTCACGGGGCCGCACACTATCCCGGCGGCACGTGTGAGCGCCTGCTCGTCCGGCAGGTCGTTCTCAGCCGACCACTTCTACGGAGATCGCCTACTTCGGCTCGAACATGAGCGCACGGCCAGTGGTGTCCCCAACGTTCTCGGTTGCGTGATCCGTTGCTTCCATCCACAGGACACCGCCCGCGGCCCCGTCGAGTTCGGCGACTTCACCCGAAGGGGCTGTGAACGCGTACTTCCCGTCGGAGAGCAGGTAGACGAGATTGTCGGGGTGCGAGTGCATCTCAGTCGTGGCACCCGGCTCCATCGTCACTTCGAGTAGTCGCACCCGCTCGTTCTCGAACAGCACCTTGTAGACATGCGGTGCGACCGTCGCAGCGTATTCGGCCATGATGACCTCCTTCGGTAGGTGGTCGCGATCATGGCACGCTTCGCCGCCGCATGGACATATTGCGCTTAGCACCGGGCCGACCGAACGAGCCTCGACGCGTGGAGTGCGTCGATTTCGCAGTCGGCGGCGGGACGCCGGAGACGAGAGTCTCACGGCGGTTGCATGCTTCGCACCGCTCCGCACGGGAGGGACAGACGCGCGTCTCTCGACAGTTGCCTGCTCAGGTGACATGATCGGCTTCCCCGGCCTGTCCGCCGGGGGTTCTGCGGGCACGTTAGTGGCGGCGTCGGCCTCGATCCCCCTCGCGCCGACGCCGCCCACCCCGCGGGGCAGCGAAAGGGGCTCTGCCGATCGCGGAACCTGTGACGGGGGACTGCTTGGGGAAGCACGGACTGCGCCCCCCGTCGAGCGGATCATCACAAGGTTTGGGCTACAAGTCCAGGCCTGGCTGTGTTTTTCCCCGCAAACGGCCGATACCACGAACCAAGGCCGATTTCAACGGGCGACGGACACGCGACGAAGGCCGCCGGTGGGAGACACGTGAGCCGAGCTCGCCGTGAT
Source organism: uncultured Actinomycetes bacterium (assembly GCA_963703975.1). Lineage (GTDB taxonomy): Bacteria > Actinomycetota > Thermoleophilia > Gaiellales > Gaiellaceae > Gaiella. Next base: position 53,627 of record CAVPGO010000053.1, on the reverse strand, counting down.
GGCGCGGTTTACCCTGCCGGATTGTGGAGCATGAGGCGTCACCCGCCGCCCGTGGCTGCGCCGTCGGGCCCGCGTGGGTCGAAGGAAGATGACCGGTCGCGAGATTTCCCTACCGACGCCGGTACCCACGGTCGTAGAGCTCACCCACCGCCTCGCGAGCGGCATCACGACAGTCGAAGCGGTCGCACGGGCGTGCCTCGAACGGATCGAGGTCGCCGACCCGACCGTACGAGCATGGGTGTACGTGGATCCGGAGGCCGTGCTCGCTGCTGCGCGCGAGCTCGACGGGGCCGGACTCTCCGCGCGCGGTGCACTGCACGGGATCCCGCTCGGCGTCAAGGACATTTTCGACACGCACGACATGCCCACGGCGTACGGATCGCCGATCTACACCGGGCACCGACCGCCGGCCGACGCCGCGAGCGTCGCCATCGCCCGTCGGTGCGGGATGCTGCCGCTCGGGAAGCTCGTCACGACCGAGTTCGCCGCCTGGCCACCCGGTCCGACGACGAATCCGCACGACGTGACGCGCACACCGGGTGGATCGTCGTCCGGCTCGGCGGCGGCTGTCGCGGCAGGGATGGTGCCAGTCGCGTTCGCTACACAGACAACGGGATCGATCATCCGACCGGCGGCCTTCTGCGGCGTTGTCGGCTACAAGCCGAGCTTCGGGACACTTCCCTGTGTGGGGGCAAAGGCGATCTCGGAGTCATTCGACACGGTGGGGGTGATCGCGCTCACTGTCGCCGACGCGGCGTTCGTCGTCGGCGCGCTGTCGGGTCGTGGCCTCGAACTGCCGCCGCAGCCGATCGCCGCTCCCCGGCTCGGCATCTGCCTGACGCACGAATGGCCCGCAGCGCGGCCGGAGACGGTGGCTCTCTTCGATGCGCTTCCGCGACTGCTCGAGCGCGCCGGCGCACGCCCGGCGCTTCTCGCGCTCCCCGCCGGCTTCGCCGGGCTCGTGGATGCGCAGAACACGGTCTGGACGTTCGAGATCGCGCGCTGCCTGGCGGACGAGCATCGGCGCTTCCGGGAGCTGATCCGGGAGCCGCTGCGAGGGATGCTCGCCGACGGGTTGGCGATCCCGATCGCGGAGTACGACGAGTCGCTCGAGCGTCTGCGGGAGTGTCGGGCCGGGCTCGCTGCGGTCTTCGACGGCCTCGACGCGATCGTGGTTCCGGCGGCGCCGGGTGAGGCGCCCGACATCGCTACCACCGGGGACCCGGTCTTCAATCGAGCCTGGTCGGCGCTCGGCACGCCCGCACTCACCATCCCCGCCGGAGCCGGGCCCTCGGGGCTGCCGCTCGGTGTCCAGGTCGTCGGGCTGCCGGGACAGGACGCGCGCGTCCTCGCCTGCGCCGCGTGGATCGAGCAGGCGCTGGCCCCCGCCGCGCAGCACCGACTCGGCTGACGTCCTCCACGACCTGGGTCGCACCGCGGCGGGCTGAAAGAAAGGGAGGCCGCCGCCCCTTACCCCATTGGCGGCCCCCTGTTTCTTCCCCCCGGAAGACAGGATCGCACGTCGGCGCCGCCACGGACACCGTCCCGGGTCTAGATCGGGCCACCCGAAGGTGGGGTCCGGCGCTGAAAGGAGGCCATCTCGGACGAGGAGCGCCGCCATCAGGAACTTCTCGCCAAGCTCGGCAGCCTGCGTCGCTGATCCCGCCACCACAGGCAGGCCATCGACAGTTGCCTGCCCAGGTGACATGATGTATCGCCCCATGTGGGGGCTCTGCGGCTTTGTGGCGCGCCGGCGCCAGATCCCCCCTCCGCCGCCGGCGCACCACCGCGGATCAGCGTCAGTGTCCCTGAGCCCGGCGCCGCGCCACAGGGCGGCCAGGGAGCGGGTGCCCGACGGCGGAGCCGGCACCGAGGTGCGTCGCACCGTGAGCGGAATGCTCTCGGCGCGCGAGTAGACTCGTTGCGTGTCCCGAGCGTGCGCCGCATGCGGCGCCGAGCACGAATCCGGCGCCCGTTTCTGCAGCACGTGCGGAGCGCCCCTGTGGCGAGCCTGTCCGGCGTGCGGCGCGGAGGACCATCCTGCGGCCGCCTTCTGCTCGAGATGCGGTTTCGCTTTCGTCGAGGGCGCGCGACGAGCGGACGCGATCGTCGACGGCACGGACGAGCGCCGGGTCGTGACGGTGCTGTTCGCCGATCTCGCCGGGTCGACGGCCCTCGGCGAGCGGCTCGATCCTGAGGACGTTCGCGCGGTTCAGGCGGAGCTGTTCTCGCTGGTCAACGACGAGGTCGTCCGATTCGGCGGCGTCACCGAGAAGTTCGTCGGCGACGCCGTCCTCGCCGTCTTCGGCGTTCCCCAGTCACACGAGGACGATCCGGAGCGCGCCATCCGTGCTGCTCTGGCGATCGCGGAGGCGTTCGAGCCGTTCGCGGCTCGCATTCGAGACGTGCACTCCGCCGACGTCGGTCTACGCATCGGCGTGAACACCGGAGAGGTGGTGGCCGGTCGCGAGGCGTCGGCGCGGGGTGAGCTGATCGTGAGCGGCGATGCAGTCAACGTCGCCGCCCGGCTGCAGCAGCTGGCCCGGCCCGGGACCGTGCTCGTGGGCGCGCGAACCCGACAGGCGACACACCGTGCGATCGCGTACCGCCAGGTCGGGCCCGTCACGGCGAAGGGAAAGAGCGGGCCGCTCGACGCGTGGGAGGCGATCGGTGTGACAGCACCTCCCGGGACGCGCCCGTCGCGATTCGGAGCACGGCTGATCGGTCGCGACGACGAGCTCGCCCTCCTCCGCCTGACGGCTGCCAGGGTGCGGCGGGACCATTCTCCTCAGCTCGTCACCGTGTACGGCCATGCGGGGGTCGGCAAGAGCCGTCTCGCGGGCGAGTTCACGAGGACTCTCGAGGATGCGCAGGTTCTCGTCGGACGCTGCGTGCCGTACGGGGACGGGATCACCTACTTCCCGCTCATCGAGGTCGCGAGCGCCGTGGCGGGAATCCTCGATGACGACGCGAACGACGTCGCGATCGCGAAGTTGCGGCTCGCGGTCGAGCAGGCCGTGGCGCCCGAGCACGTGTCACAGGTCTTGGGCGGCGTGGCGTGGACGCTCGGGCTGTCGTTGCCCGACAGCGCGAGCGGCCTCGCAGGCGGGGCGGACGTCCGGCGGACACTGCACCAGGCCTGGGCGCACTACCTCGCTGCGCTGGGGCGGGACAACCTCGTGGTGCTGTTGCTCGAGGACATTCACTGGGCGTCCGAGCCGTTCCTGGATCTCGTGGACGACGTCTGCGGAGCCCTCGAGAGCTGTGCGACGCTGATCGTCTGCCTCGCGCGGCCCGAGCTCGTGAACGCGAGACCCTCATGGGGGGCCGGACGCATCAACGCCTCCTCGCTCATGCTGACGCCGCTCGGCAGGAGGGAGTCGGAAGCACTCCTGAAAGCCTTGCTCGATGCCGAGTCCGTGCCGGAGCACGTCGCCCGCTCGATCCTGGAGCCTGCGGACGGAAACCCGTTCTTCGTCGAGGAGATGCTCTCGATGCTCGTCGAGCAAGGGGCGCTGGAGCAGCGGGAGGGAGTGTGGACCGACACGGCCCGTCTCGACGCCACCGGGGTGCCCGACTCGATTCAGGGCATCATCGCCGCTCGCATCGACCTGCTGGATGCACCGGAGCGCGAAGCGCTGCGGCAGTGCTCTGTGATGGGGCGCACCTTCTGGCCGTCCGCCGTCGAGGTCGAGGACGACGTGATCGCCGGGCTGACCAGCCGTGCGCTCGTCTCCGAGCAGATGTCCTCGAGCTTCTCGGGCAGGCGCGAGTTCTCGTTCAAGCACGCGTTGACGCACGAGGTGGCCTACCAGACATTGCCCCGGGTGGAGCGGCGTGCACTGCACCGGAGAGTCGCAGACCTGATCCGTGAGGAGGTGCCGGACCGACAGGCCGAGACGACCGAGATCGTCGCCTACCACTATGACCAAGCATTTCGGTACGGCGAGGCCGACGATGACCTCCGCCTGCGGGCCTTCGAGGCGCTGCTCGCAGCGGGCGACGCCGTCTTGCGTCGCGGCGCGTACACGTCCGCATCACGCCTCCTCGACCGCGCGTTGGAGCTCGCACCGGACGAGGAGGAGCGGGCACGGGCACTCCTGCTGGCAGCGCGGGTCGATGTCCACAACGGCAACTACCCGGCCGCGGTCGGCAGGCTCGACGAGGTGATCGTCGCGGCGGCTGCGGAGGAGAATGCAGCCCTGCGTGCCGACGCACTCGGCTGGAAGGCGCGGGCGTCATGGCTGCGGGGCGACTGGCGCGAGGCTCTCCGGTCGGCCCAGGCGGCGACGGTCGCGCTGGAAGGGCAGGCAGACTCGGCCGAGTTGGCCCGCGCACTCGCACGGCTGTCACAGATCGAGATGCTGCGCGGTCTCCCGTCTGCGGAGACCACCGCGGCCCGTGCGATCGACGTGGCCCGCAGGACGGGGGAGAAGACGGCCGAGGCGAACGCGCGTACGAACCTGTTCACCGCGCAGTCGGCTGCCGGCGTCGTGCCGCCCACCGCGGAGATGCAGGCCATCGTCGAGCTGGCGCTCGAGTCCGGCGCACCCGACGAGGCTGTCCGGGCCGTCGTCAACTTCCTGTGGTCCGCTGCGATCGTCGGCGCCCCCGAGCCTGCCGAGGCAATCGTGAACGATACGCTCGGGCGGCTCGGGTCCGGTCTCGCGTCCGAGAACTACGCCCGGTATCTCGCGCTGTCGCTCGCTGTGCTGGTCTTCGTCCCGACGGGCCGGTGGGCCGAGGCTGACGCCGTCGCAGCGATCGAGGAGCCGGTCGGGGTGGCCACCAACCGGCTTGTTTGGCTGTGGCTCGTCAGCGGGCTTGCCCTCCGCCGCGGCGACCTCGAGCTCACCGACCGCTATCTGCCCGAGTTTCGGGACGCCGCCCTGGCCAGTGAAGAGCCCCAGCGCATCGTCCCGATGGCTTGCGTCGCCATGCCGCGGGCGCTCCTTGCCGGCGAGGTCGGCTCTCTGCGCGCGATCGCGGAGACCGTGCTCGGGCTGCCCTGGCAGGCGATCACGCACGCGCCGTGCACCACGTCGATCTCTCGCTCGCTCGCGGCAGCCGGTGAGATCGACCTCCTCGACCGGTTGGCACTGCGACTCGGTGAGCTGGAGGTGACCGCGGAGATCGCCGTCGCGTCGGTCACTGCGCGGGGACTGTGCGCCCGGCTGGACGGTCGGGCAGGCGAGGCGGCACTCCTCCTCGGCCAAGCCGAACAGGACGTTCGGCGGCTCGGCAGGCGCTACGAGGCGGCGTGCCTGGCGCTCGAGCTCTCCCATGCGCTCGAGGCCGAAGACGACCGGCTCGGAGCCGCCGCCGCGATCGTGCGCGCAAGCGAGGTGCTCGTCCCCCTCGGCTGCGTGAACCCGTACTAGTTCGGGCGAGCGGCCCCGTCCGGGTGACCTCGAAGCCCGCGGCCCTTGCTGAGGGCGAGTGCCGCGCTGACGAGTGCGAGATGGGTGAAGGCCTGCGGGAAGTTGCCGAGCTGGCGCCCGGCGGTGGGGTCGTACTCCTCGGAGAGAAGGCCGACGTCGTTGCGGAGGTCGAGCAGCCGCTCGAACAGCTCGCGTGCCTCGTCGCCTCTTGCCCTGCAGGGCGAGCACCTCGACCAGCCAGAACGAGCAGGGGAGAAAGACGCCCTCGCCGGCGGGCAGCCCGTCGACCGCCGTCGTCGTGGAGCGGTAGCGGAGCAGGAGCCCGTCGACGGTGAGCTCGCGCCGGATCGCGTCGACCGTCGACGACGACGCGCTCGTCGTCGGCGGGGAGGAAGCCGACGAGCGGCATCAGCAGGACGCTCGCGTCGAGCTCGTCCGAGTCGTAGGACTGCGTGAAGCGCCTGCTTCCCGCTGCTCCAGGCGCGGGTCAGCACCTCGGCGCTGGATCTCGTCCCGGAGCGCGCGCCAGCGCTCGACCGGGCCGTCGCGGCCGAACTCCTCGTGGGAGCGGACTGCGCGGTCGAACGCGACCCAGGCCATCACCTTGGAGTGGCGTGAAGTGCCGGTTCGGGCCGCGCACCTCCCAGATGCCGGCGTCCTCGAGCCGCCAGCCGTCCTCGAGCCACTCGAGCAGCTTCCGGGTCAGCGACCAGACGTTGTCGTCGGCCGGCGCACCGTGCGCGCGGGTCTGGTAGAGGGCGTCGAAGACCTCGCCGTAGACGTCGAGCTGGAGCTGGCTCGAGGCGGCGTTGCCGACCCGCACGGGCCGTCGACTGCCTCGTAACCGGGCAGCCAGTCGAGCTCGCGCTCGTCGAGCCGCCGCTCGCCGGCGATGCCGTACATGATCTGGACGTCGGCGGGATCGCCCGGCGACCGCGCGGAGCAGCCACTGCCGCCAGGCGATCGCCTCGTCGCCGTAGCCGGCGTTCAGCATCGCGATCAGCGTCAGCGTCGCGTCGCGCAGCCAGCAGTAGCGGTAGTCCCAGTTGCGCACGCCGCCGATCCACTCGGGCAGCGAGGTCGTCGGCGCCGCGACGATCCCGCCGGTCGGCGCATAGGTGAGCGCCTTCAGCACGAGCAGCGACTGGTGGATCTCGTCGTGGTAGTCGCCGTGGTGGTCGCAGCGCTCCAGCCCAGTCGAGCCAGTAGTCCTCGCGTCTCTCAGCGCCTCCTCGGCGTCGATCTCGTCGGGCAGCGGCCGATGCGAGGGGAACCACGTCAGCACGAACGGGATGCGCTCGCCCTCGGCGAGCGTCGAACTCGGACACGGTCGTCATCTCCTCGCCGCGCACCTCGACGGGCGTCCGCAGGCAGAGGGCGTCGGGCCCGGCGATCGCCACCCGCGCGTGGTCGACGCGGCGCACCCAGGGCACGATCTTCCCGTAGTCGAAACGGATCACGAGCTCGGAGCGCATCGGCACGGTCCCGTCGAGACCCTCGACGATGCGGACGATGTCCGGTGCCGTCGCCACGCGGCGGCATGAAGTCGATGGCGCGTACGCGTGCCCTCGTCCGTCTCGAAGACGGACTCGAGGATCAGCGTGTCGTGCCGGTAGCGACGGCTCGAGCGGCGCACCGGAACCGCCGGCGACGAGAAGCCAGCGGCCGTGCTCGGGCTCCCCGAGGAGCGCTGCGAAGCACGCGCCCGAGTCGAAGCGAGGGAAGCAGCACCAGTCGATCGACCCCGTTCGGCTCACGAGCGCCGCCGTCTGCAGATCGCCGATCAGCGCGTAATCCTCGATCCGCGGCATCGACGAATCCTATGACCCGGCTCGGTGCGGGCACGATCCGGTGGCTCGCTTGCCCGACTCGTTCCCGCGCTATCCTCGCTCTGCCGTGACCGATCTCGTCGTCGCCACTCCCACCTTCCTCGACCTGACGTTCGTCGGGCTCGAATCGCTGCCGGCGCTCGGCGAGGAGCGGTTCGCGGCGGAGCTCCTGCGCTCACCGGGAGGGGGCGCCATCACCGCCGTCGACGCTGCCCGGCTGGGCCTGTCCGCTGCGGTTGCCGCGCCGCTCGGCGACGACGTCGCGGGTGATTTGGTGAGGGCTGCGCTCGCCGAGGAAGGTGTCGAGCCGATTGCGTCGCGGTCTGCACCACGGACGCCGACGACCGTGCCTGATCGACGCGCCGCGCGTCGTCACCGACGCCACGCTGGCGGCGGCAGAAGAGGGCTCCGACGACGAGGGCACGCTGCTCGCCGATGACCTCCGTGCACGTTTCTGCGCATCGATCGACGGGCGCCGGCAGGTGCGCATGGGCGAGGAGGTCGAGCTCGCGATCGACAACCAGCACCTCCACTTCTTCGACCCGGCGACCGGGACGGTGCTCGGCGACCCCCCGCCGGTGGGGACGTAGCGGCCGGCGAGAGGAGCGATCGCTGACGCGTCGGCGCCCGACGTTCGCGACTGCACAACCCCCCAAGTTGCGCGATTGACAACACTCCCCGTTCCCTTCATCTTCGAAGCCGGTAACGGGAACACGGGGAAAGGACCTCTTTGCGCGCCCACACCCCCAGTCGTTACTGCGGCTCAGAGGGTGCGGTGGTGTGCGCCCGGTGATCCGCGTCCTGATCGTCGCCGAGATCCGCCTCTATCGGGAAGGGCTGGCAGAGATGCTGCAATGCGAGCCCGAGATCGAGATCGTCGCGATCGCCGCCGGGGCCGACGAGGCAGTTCGCACGCTGCGCGAGCAGCAGCCCGACATCGTGCTGCTCGACGTCGCCATTCGCGAGAGCGCGTGGCTCGCACGTGCACTCGTGGCTGCCGTCCCGGGAACGCGCATCGTCGCGCTCGCCGTCCCCGAGGTCGAGCAGGAGGTGCTCGCCTGCGCCGAGGCGGGTGTCGCGGGGTACGTGACGCGTGAGGGGTCGATCGAGGACGTCGTCGCGGCCGTCGAGGCCGTCGCACGTGGCGAGGTCCTCTGCTCGCCGCGCATGGCAGCAAGCCTGTTTCAGCGCGTCGCGACGCTCGCGCTCGAGCGCTCGCCGGCGAGCATCGAGTCGCGGCTGACGAATCGCGAGCTCGAGATCCTCGACCTGATCGACCAGGGGCTCTCGAACAAGGAGATCGCACGCCGCCTGACGATCGAGCTCTCGACGGTGAAGAACCACGTGCACAACATCCTCGACAAGCTGAACGTCAGCAGGCGCGCCGAAGCTGCGGCACGCGCGCGCGCCGAGCGCGTGTCGCTGTCGGCGAGGGTCTAGACGAGGATCTAGATCCCGGATCCGGTCCCTGCGAGAGGCCGGATCCCCATCCGGGGCGCCGGCGGAACCGGACCGAAGATGGATCGAACGACCCATGGTCGCCCGCGGCGCGCCCGCCCAGAATCGAGCGACCATCGAAAGGAACCTCGCTTGGCACCGACCTGCATTGCGTTCATCGACATGCCCCGGCTGCTGCGCGAGATCGTCGACGAAGCGCTCTCGAAGCGGCGGGACGTACGCCTCGTCGACGAGACGAGAGACGCTGACGGGCTCGTCGCCGCCGTCGACCGCAGCGGAGCCGTGTTCGTGATCGTCAGCTCCGAGAGCGTCGGACCCGCCGAGGTGTGCCGTCTGCTCGAGGAGCGCCCGCGCGTGAAGGTGTTCGCGATCGCCGACGGAGGTCGCGACGGCTGCTTGTACGAGCAGCGGCCGAACCTCGTGCTCGTCGGCGAGCTCTCGCCGTCGAACCTCGTGCACACCGTGCTCGGCGGCGAACGGGATCACGAGCCCCGCATGACCACTGGCAACGGGAGGTAGATCGATGTCGATCGTGGCGCCCGAACAGCTGACCGCACCACCCCCGGAGATCACGGCCCCTCCGCAGGCCGCACCGCCGCCGGAGATCGCACCAGCGCCGCAGCCCGCGCCGCCGCCGGGGATGACGCCCCCGGCACAGGTCGTACCGCTGCCGGTCGGCGTGCGACCGACGATCGTCGCGAACCGCAAGCTCCTCGTGAAGCGCTTCTCGTCGCTCGGATTCACCATCTCGACCGGCGGGCTCCCGTACTGGGAGGTGCTGCTGTTCACCGACAGGTCCCTCATCGACCCGGTCAACGCCGGCAGGCGCACGCCGCTCAGCTTCTACAGCAGCCGCCAGGAGTCGGGCCTGCGACGCGCGCCGGCGAGCGGCGACGACGTCTTCCTCGTCCCGTCGTCGGTCCTGCGCGGCTTCGCATCCGCCGTCCCAAAGCCGAGCGCCATCTACTACACCGTCGCCGCGTACGGTGCGCCCGACGGCGGCTCGCCGGTGCTGCCGGCGTCCCCCCAGCAGCTCGCGGTCGCTGCTCCGTCCGTGGCCGTCTCCCCCGATTTCACCCCGGACACCGTCGGCCAGGTGCTCGGCGTCCCATCGATGCGTCTCCGCGTCGTCGCGCAGGCGCTCGATGCGGCGTGGCCCACTGTCGCCGGCGCGCCCGTCGCAGCGCCTGCGACCTCGATGCCGCCGACAGCCGGGCCCGCCACCTCGATCACCGACGCACCCATCGCTGGAGCTTCGACGCCGGTCGTGCAGACGCCCGAGGCGTCGCCCGCACCGGCCATGGTTGCCGCGCCGGCGCCGCCGGCGGCGCCGCCCGTCGTCGACCCCGCCGCGGACGCCGGTGTGGCCGAGGACGGATACGCCTACTACGTTGCGCACCCGGAGATGCTCGCCGGTGATGCGGCGCCGCAGCCGCTCGTCGCGGTCGCGCCGCAGCCGGCACGCGCCGACGAGGAGCCCTATGACGACGGATACGGCGCGTACGACGAAGGCTGGAACGCACAGGAGGCGAGTTGGGCTGGAGGGCTGGAGGCCCCTTTTCCCCACGGCTTTCCTGAGCCGGCGCCGCTCCTGGACGAGGACGGCGCACGGTGGTCTGCCCAGCCGCCCGAGGAGCTCGCGGGCGTCGCGACGCACTTTCCGTACCGCGGGCTCGACGAGCCGGACGGACAGACCGGCGCGAACGGCTCGGCGGTCACCGAGGCGCCGCAGACCGCGGCGGCCCCCGCGCCGGTCGTATCGGCCCCGCCGCCGCTCGCACTCGCGATCGACGACAAGCGCGCGATCATCGAGAAGGTCGCGGGCTCCGAGTCCGGGACCGACCGCTACGGGGCGATCAACGCCGACGGCGAGTACAAGGGCCGTTTCGGCCCGAACCATTCCGCGTATCACCACCACCACATCGGGCTCTCGTACGGACTCATCCAGTTCACCCAGGAGTCCGGGAACCTCGGCCGGCTGCTCGTGCTGATGCGGGATCGCGACGAGGCGACGTTCGGACAGATCTTCGGCGAGCACGCTGCCGAGCTGATCCAGGTGACGACCGCGGAAGGGCCGCCGTCGAGCGATTCGCCAGACGGGCGCTCCGCGCGGACGCAGCCTGTGGGCGGCGTCGACCTCTGGGAGGAGCCGTGGATCGGCCGCTTCCGCCAGGCCGGGCAGGTGACGGCCTTCCAGGCCGCGCAGAACGAGCTCGCCGCGTCGGCCTTCGTCGACCCGGTGCTGCGATTCGCCGGCGACCTCGGGCTCGACACCGACCGCGCCTTGACGATGGTCGTCGACCGCGCGGTGCAGATGGGCGTGCAGGGTGCGCAGCATTGGGTCATCGCCGCGGTCGGGCCGATCTCCACGACCGCGCTGCGACAGCAGGCACTGTCCGCGGTCGGCGTTGCCGACATCGCGTCGTTCCAGGCTGCGTTCGGACTCGACCCGGACAACCTGTGGGGCCCCGTCTCGCACGCTGCGCTCGTCGGTGCGCTGCGCCAGCTCGGTAGCGCCTCGCCCATCCCGCTGCCCACGGTCGACCAGATGCTCGACGCGATGGTGCGTCGCGCGGAGGGCGACAACGCGTTCTGGGCCGGCCGGGTGAAGCGTCTGCGCACTGCAGCCGGATTCACCGACCAGGCGTACGCGAGGTAGCGGACGATGAGCGAGCACGGCCCCGACCCCGTCCAGCCCGAGGTCCGCCGAGCGGTCGAGAGCGCGTTGCGCGCGGAGCCGGCGTGGTCGACGCTGCCCGTATCGGCGCGCGAGTCGCTCACGCAGTCGCTCGGCTCGCTCGCCGAGCAGCTTGCGCCGGCGGTGCCGCCACGCCCGACGCAGCAGCCGCAACCGGTTCCTGCGCAACCCGGCGCTCCGGCCGACGGCTCCGCGCCGGCGCCCGCAGGTGGCGGCGGGGCGACGCCGACCGGCCGCGCGGGCGAGGTCGCGAGGGCGACGCTGAACGCGATCGACTTCCCCTCGTTCGTGGCCTCGCTCATCCAGGGCACGTTCAAGGCGATCGTCGATGCCTCGATCCAGCAGATGGAGGCCTACGCCGAGCTCCTGCGGAACGTCGCCGTCACCGTCGATCAGTTCATGAACGAGAACGTGACCGACGGGCAGGTGAAGGACTACCTCGCCGACGAGCACCCGGACGTCTTTGGCAAGGACACCTCGGGCGGCATGCCGGCCCTGACGGTGAACCGCAATGGCGGCGCGCCGACGCAGCTCCCGAGCTTCCTCCAGGACCTCGGTTTCACCAGCCCGCAGGACATCGACGACGCCTCCGTCGACGACGTGATCGTCCCGGCGACGAAGCGGTCGCTGGCGGAAACGCGCCAGCAGACGCTCGCGACGATGGTGCTCATGGGGATCAACCGTGTCGTCGTCGACGACGGCGAGATCCTCGCCAAGCTGATGTTCCACATCGACGCGTCCGAGACGACGTCGCTCAAGTTCGACCAGACGAAGACCACGATCGGGAACATGGCGCAGACGGCCGGTCACAGCCAGTTCACCGCGCAGGGTCTGATGGTCAACACGACGAGCCTCAACGCGCAGAGCGAGATCAACGTTCGCGCCGACCTCACCGGACAGGTGACGGTCAAGTTCCGCAGCGAGACCTTCCCGCTCGAGCGCTTCGCCGACTCGGCAGCCATCCAGCTGATCAACCAGAACGCCAAGGTGCCGCCACCGAAGCCGGAGCCACCCGCTGCAGCCGGCGCGCCCGCGACCGCCCCGCAGGCGCCGGCGCAGGCGCCACCGCAGTCCGCACCGGCCGTCGCCGCCCAGTCGCTCGAGCTCGCCGATCCGTGGGCCCCGAGGAGCACCGCGTGATCCCGCTGTTCGAGACGCTGGTGGCGCTCGTGGAGGGCCTCGAGGTCCCGGCGGGCTCGGGCGTCGTGGTCGACTCCGCGGCGATCGAGGTACCGCTCGAGGGACGCGTCGTGCCCTCGCACGGCCCACCGGTGTTCCTCGCAACGGTGCCACACACCCGCTGGCGCTCCGGCTTCCTGCCACCGGTGCACGTCGCGCGGCTGCGCATCGAAGAGGCGACGGCCGAGGAACGAGGATGATCGAGAGTGGCGGCTTCCTCGTCGAGGAGTTCCTCGAGGCGGTGTCGGCGCAGCTCGATCGCGCCCAGGACGCGCTCGCCGCGAAGGCGAAGGTGCGTCCGATGACGTTCGCGATCCGCGACTTCGCCATCGACCTGCAGGTCTTCGTGTCGATGGACTCGGACCGGGGCATCCGCCTGCGCAGCGCGGCGCCGGGCGAGACCGGTGCGAGCACGCTGAAGCTCGACTTCACCACCATCACGCGGCCGATGATCGAGGAGAACACCGTCTCGCTCGCGATGGCACAGGCTCCGACCCTCACGGAGGTCGGGCTGAAGCCGGACGAGCAGCGTCAGCTCGAACGGATCGGTGTGCGAACGGTCGCACAACTTCAGGCACTCCGCGCATCGGGAGCCGGCGTCGACGGCATCGCGCGTCTCACCGAGGGCCTCGTTCCCGCCGACCGCCTGCGTGAAGCGCTGCGGCTCGGACGGCCCCGGCTCTTCCACGTCGCGCCTGCGCCGCCAGCGCCCACGTCGGAGCCGGCTCCCGCCGCCACGGCAGAGCCCGTGCTCCCTCCCGTTGGCACTCCCGCAGAGCCCGCTCGGCAGCCACAGATCGTTCACGTACCGCCCGGGACGCAGCGGCTGCAGTTCCTGGGGCACAACCTGTTCGGCGAGGGCGGCGCGCCGGTCGTGCGCCTCGGTGGGCGGCCGCTCGAGACCGCCGAGGCGGAGAACGACCGGCTTGTGGTCAAGCTTCCGCCCGACCTTCGCAGCGGCGCGCTCGAGATCGACCTCGGCGACGACGAGATCGTGCGCTACGACGTCCACGTTGCGGTCGACGACAACGGACATCCCGACGACTCATGGGCTCCGGAGGAGTCACGGTGAGGCGGCCGCGGCATCTGCAGCTCACGCTCAGGGCGGGCGAGGCTCCGGCACAGGTGCCGAGCTACCTCGACCACCTCGTCGGCGCCGCGCGCGCCGTCCCGACGATCGACGGCGGCGGGGTCGACCGCGCGCTTCGCGCCGGAGGCGGGTTCCGCGCACTCTGCGTCTACGGTGCGCGCGCGTCGCTCGGCCGGGTGGGGGAGCAGCACCTGCGCTGGGACGACGCCGAGCAGGAGCTCGGGATCGCCCGCTCGTACGAGGTCGAGATCGCAGACGCCGCAGCGGCCGATCGCGTCGTCGATCGTCTCCGCGCGCTGCGCACGGTGGAGTCGGCGACGGTGCAGACGATGTCCACGGCGCCGTTCGAAGCCGCAGCCGTCCTCGCCCCCGACGCGCGCGTGCTCGACGAGGCGGCGTGGGCTCCACACGAGCGGGTGCGCGCACCGCAGGCACATCAGCTCGAGCCGGGTGACGAGCGCGTCACCGTCGGTCTCGTCGACACCGGGATCTCACTCGGCCATCCCGAGTTTCAGCGGAAGCTGCTCGCGGGATACGACAGCGTCGATCTCGGCGTCGACGAGGCGCCCGGCCTGAGACTCGTCGGCGACTCCCGTGGCGACGACTTCACCCCCACGGACTACGTCGGACACGGCTCGCACGTCGGTGGAGTGATCGGCGCCACGGGGTGGGAGCTGCCGCCCGGCGTGGCCGGCCTCTCGCTGCTCCTGCCGATCCGCGTGCTCGCCGCAGCGATCAGCAGCGGCTCCCGTGGGCCCGCGGGTCTCGGGGCCGAGACGAACATCAATGCCGGCTGCAAGGTCGCAGTCGATCTCGGCGCGATCGTGCTCAACCTCAGCTTCGGGACCTCGGAGCACGAGATCGACTCCGAGGGGCCGAGGCCGCAGGAGGCGGTCGTCTCCTACGCCGAACGCTACGGTTGCGTCCTCGTTGCCGCGAGCGGGAACACCGGCGTCGCCGAACGCTTCTACCCCGCCGCGCTGCCGGACGTCATCGCGGTCGGCTCGGTCGGCGACGACGGACACCGCTCGGGTTTCTCGAGCTACGGGGACCACGTGGCGCTGTGCGCGCCGGGCGAGCACATCGTCAGCGCCGGGATCAGCGGTCTGCGCGAGGGGAGCGGAACCTCCTACGCCGCGCCGTTCGTCACCGGCGCCGCAGCGCTGCTCATGGCGCGCGCGCGCAGACGCGGCCGCAAGCTGACCCCGGCAGAGGTCCGCACGTTGCTCGTCTCCACGGCAACACCGCTTCCGGGCGCGGTGCGTGCCGAGACCGGCGCGGGACTCCTGAACGCCGAGGCGGCCGTGCGCCGCCTGGACGAGGGAGTGGCGTCGTGAATCGCTCGTACGTTGCCGCGCCCGAGCGCGGGCAGCGCGGTCCCCGCGCGCCGGGCCGCCTTCGTGCACCTCGACCGAAGGGAGGCTCGGATGACGCGACGCACCGCAGCAGCACGCACACGACAGAAAGGACGAGAGACATGACCTTCAAGTTCGATCCGAGAGATTTCCCCGACAGTCTGAAGTCGGCCGAGGCTCGGAAGGAGTTCACCGACGACATCCTCGACCGGCTGAAGGACTCGACGGGCGGTGTCACCGCCGACAGCCCGGTGTTCGCCGCGATCGTCGGCATGCTCGTCCTCGACGGCGCGACGGACTCCGGCTCGGCCACGTTCGAGAGCGCGTTCTGGGACGTTCGCGGCGAGTCGGCCGGCAAGACCCTCACGCTGGAGGGCAAGGAGAAGGTGGAACGCGGCGAAGAGCCCGACGACTCGAAGGACTACGCCAAGAACAGAGAGCTCTACCAGGACGTCGCTCAGAAGATCTCGAAGTTCCCGGGGCACAAGGACACCGTCTACTTCCAGGAGCTGGCGTACGTTTCGCGCAAGCTGCTGGAGAACGCGGACGACGTGCCGTTCGACGATCCGACGTTCTCGAGTCAGATCCGTGTCTACGACGACGAGTACGTCGCAAACGGTCCGCACGCCGCGGCCGGGCTCAGTATCCCCGAACTGACGCGAGCCGACGGCTCGGCTGCCCCCGACGACATCCGGGCACCGAACATCCAGGCCGTCTCCGTGATCCTCGCGTCGTACTACCTGGAGCAGGCACGGCTGTTCGAGACCGTCGACTGGATCATGGAGACGTGGTGGAACGGGCGGCTTCCGACCGGTGCCGACGCCCGCATCAAGGTCCTCGACGACTTCTTCTGGAACAGCGAGAACCGGCTCACGCAAAACGCCCGCCACATGCAGTACAGCCGCGTCCTGGGCGTGCCCGGAGGAGAGGTGTCGACCGAGGTGCAGCCCAACCTCGGATTCATGGACGGGGTGACGCGCTTCATCGCCAACCTCGCGGAGTACGACCGGCAGCAGCGGATCGGCAACATCGTCGCGAGCCAGCGCACCAACGCGCTCGCGCTGACGTCCGAGCTCGTCCGCCAGAGCGGTCGCAACGTCGGCGCCAGCGCGTCGTTGTACGGCTGGGGCGGCACCCAGTTCGCGGCACGGAGGCTGGCCGACCACATCAAGAGGGCGTTCGTGATCCTCAACATTCCGGCGATCCAGGCCTCGTACGGCGTGGACGGACCGTGGAAGGTGATCGAACGAGTGGCGCCGGAGTTCGGCGCGGTGCCGAACGTCGTCAAGTGGCAAGGCATGGCCGCCGCGAGCAAGTCGATCCTCGACATCGTGGCCAAGTACGCGTCGATCTGGTCGGGCTCGACCGGCAAGCCGCTGTTCAACGACCCCGAGTCGGGGCAGTCGGAGGTGGCCGACCGGATGGGCGAGGGCTTCGGCTCGCTCTCGCAGGAGCTGCACCAGCTGACCGCGATCATCGCCAAGTTCACGAAGACGCAGACGACGGCGTCGCATGCGATGGCGGCGAGCACGAATGGTCCCGCGGCCACGGGGGGCGGCTCGAGGACACCCGTGCCGACCGCCGACATCTCGGACGCCGACCGCGACGAGCTCATGCGGCAGGCGGGCAACTACATCGCAGTGCTCGGCATCAGGGGCGACGCCGTCGAGGAGCTCTCGCAGCCGATCGAGGCGCAGTACGCCCCGAGCATCCCGAACCTGACGGCGCCGTCACCCGCGTCGTCGAACGGACAGGCGGGTCTCGACCAGCTCCGCGCGATGGTCACGCAGGGTCAGGTGCCGTCGCTCGACCAGCTGAAGAGCTTCGTACTGCCGACGCAGTAGCGGAGAGGAGGTGAGACCGATGACCCCGATGCCACCCAGTGCACAGGCGAGACGGCTGCTCGAGCGGGCGAGTCAGGTCCTCGGGACGGCGAGCCCGCTGCAAGCGGGGCTCGGCCGGCTCGTGGACGAAGCGCTCCCGCTCGAGCCGGGCCATCCGGCCTATCTCCGCCACCCGGAGTCGTTCGCGCCCCGGTTCTCCGAGCTCGCGGCCAGGAACCTCGCGTTCAACCTCGAGCCCGGCGGGCCGCTCGCGACTGCCGACTACCGGATCACGGAAGGGACGGACGCGGTCCGCCGCCTCGTGCGCGAGAACATGGGGCGGGAGGCGGAGTCCTGGCTGCTCGCGCGCTCGGAAGAGGCGCGGGGGTCGGGCTACGGCGTCTCGAGCTGGGGCGCGGCGATCGGAGCATCCTTCGACGACGCCGGTCTGAACGAGACGCTCGTCTCGTACGAATGGGGCCCGTCGCTGATGGACTCTCTGCCCGCGCCCCTCTATCGCGTGGCACGGACAGCGATGGAGCTTCTGCCCGGGCTGCGACCGGCGTGCAGCACGATCCACGTCGGCCGCAGCACCGGCAGCCAGCAGCTCACGTTCGAGATGGCGAACGCGCTCCCGCTCGCCGGGCTCGAACCGCTGATGCGCGAGCTCGGGCTCGGGCACCAACACGGGTCGCTGATGAGCGCGTGCGCGTTCGTCCTCGGGGCCCGCTTCGTGCTGCCGCCCGGGGCGGCCACGATCACGCTCCGTTCCACGCGTGTCGGCCTGGAGCTGCGACTCGACGTCGACCTCGACCGGCTGCCCGACGCGCCCGCGCCACTTGCGCCACTGTTGCAGATGCAGATGGCCGAGCGGCCGCGCAGCGTGCGCGAGTGGCGGAACTGGCTGTCGGCGTTCACGCAGGAGGGCTACGAGGGGCCGGGCAGCTTCTCGATGCTCTCGTTCGTGGTGCGCCCCGATCTGCCGGCACGCATCGCGCTCCATCTCCGACCGGCCGCCATCGAGGAGCCGCCGTATGCGGGCGGGGAGAGCGATCGAGCCGCCGCGTGGGCGGGGCCCGAAGCCATCGGCGCGCCACGCTAGGAGGCTGTCATGACGACGCTCGAAGAGCAGGCGGCGCCGACGCTGCCTCACAACGCGATCGATCCGGACACGCTCCGGCACGTCCGGGCCGCAGTTCAGGAGGTGCTCACGAACGCGCCGTCGTGGAAGGCGTTGCCGCCGGCGGCGCGCCGCGACGTCGCCCGCGACATGGTCACGGTGGGTACGTACCTCGTCGACGGCGAGGGCGGCGGACACCCCGCCGCCCAGGCGCTCGACGACCCTCCACCGCCGGATACGGCGGGGGCGGGGTTTGCGGCCCAGGGCGGTGCCGTGGCCGCCGAGTCCGGTGTCGGCGCGTTCACGGAGGAGGTCAGGAAGGTCGACTTCCCGAAGTTCGTCGCCGACCTGATCCACGGGACGTTCGACGCGATCGTGACGTCCTCGATCAGGCAGATGGATGCCTACGGCGAGCTGCTGAAGAACGTGACGAAGAGTGTCGGCGAGTTCATGCGCGACAACGTGACCGAGAACAACGCCCGCGACTACCTCGCACAGCAGTACCCGGACCACCTCGACGTCGACACATCCGGCGGCAAGCCGACGCTGAAGCCGAAGGAGGATGCGAACGGCCAGGGCATGCCGAACTTCATGAAGGACCTCGGCTTGCCGCAACCCGTCGACAGCCTCGACGAGGACACCGTCGAGCAGACGCTCGTCCCCGCCGCGCGGCAGCGTATGGCGCTCGATCGCCAGCACCTGCTCGCGACCATGGTGCTCATGGGGATCAACAGACTCGTCGTCACCGACGGCAACATCGAGGCAAAAGTCCTGTTCCAGCTCGACACGCGGGATCGCGTCCGGAAGGCGGGCACGCGAACCGCGAGCTTCAGCGACGAGTACAAGTACCACAAGGAGTCGAGCGGCTGGTTCAGCCCGACGGTGACCCAGGACTACACGTCGAACTTCTCTGTCGCGACGACGAAGACTGAGAGCTCTGCCGCCGAGGTGGACCTGCACACCAAGCTGTCCGGCCAGGTCAACGTCCACTTCAAGAGCGAGACGTTCCCGCTCGACAAGATGGCCGACATCATCGGCGTCGACAAGATCGGCGGCCAGGCCGTCGGGACCGGACGCAACGTCGGCGCCCAGCCCGCCGGCACGGGAGCCGGGCCGCCGCCGCTGCCGCCGCCGCTGACACCGACGGCCGCGACCCCGCCGCGGTGAGCCGATGAGGGATGGGGCCCGCCCGACCCTGCACGCCGGGCTCGCGCTCGCCGCGGACTCGGTCGGACCGAGCGCGGACGGCGTTCCCGTCGCGGACGACCCGCTGCGGCTCGACCTGCCTGCGTTGCACCCCGGTGCGAGTGACCTGCCGAGCCCGTCCACGGTTCGGGTTCTTGCCGGTCTCTACCTGGCGGCGGAGCTCGAGCAGGCGGGTGTCGTCCCGATCGCAGAGCTCCTCGCCGAGGAGCGCTACTCGCTCAACCTGGCGAGCTACGAGGCGGCGGCGAAGCTCGAGGACTTCGCCACGCACGAGCGCGACTGGTACGACCGCGCCGGGCGTGTGCAGGTCTATGCGCGCTTGTTCGGCATCGGATCGGCGGCGACGAACGACGCCGGCGCGCTGGTGAACCGCGAGTTCCTGTCCCTGCTCGCCGCACTCTGCCGTGCGCTGGCCCGCTACGCGGACGCGTCCCCGACGGGATACGTCGTCGGCCTGGAGGCGAGCGCTCGGGTGTCGGCGGAAGCACTCCTCGCGAACATCGCCCCCCGAGCGCTCGGCAACACACTGCTCGCGGCACGCCGGCTCGGAGACCAGGTGCGGCAGGCGGTCGACGTCCTCCGCGATCCGGCGATCGGAGCGCTCGTCGGCGCCCGCACCCTGCAGCAGACGATCGTCAACATCCTCGGCAACGACGCGCCGGACGTGCAGCGGCTGATCGACACCGGGCTGAACGGGCAGAAGGTGCTCCTCTGGCTCGCCGACGCCTCGCCCCGCGTCGGCGACGCCGTCCCACACGTGCCGCTGGTGACGGACGGCGACCCGGTTGCGGTGACGGCGGCGCTGTGGCTGCATGCAGCGGGTCTCGACGTACCCGCACGGGAGGTGGCGTGATGTCTGCCGTCGCCGTTGCCCCGGCCCGCCTGCCGCCCGCGCTCTTCGGGCCTTTCGCCGATCCGCCCGCTCCGGAGGCGCTCACGCCACACCCGGCCACCGTCCGGCTCGTCCGTGGTGTCGTGCGCGACCTGCTGGCGACGAACGCCAGCTTTCGCGCGCTCGACGCGGAGGATCGCGTGGCGTTGGCCCGCAACCTCGTGCGCGTCGGCTCCTACCTCGCCGAGTGCATACGCGACGACTGGTACCAGTCGGAGCGCCTGCAGCAGCGACCGCTCGTCCGCACGAGGCCGCTCGCCGCGGCGCAGGCCGCCGGCGACGACTTTCGCCCTGCGGCTGCGAGCCAGGTCGGGAGGGTGACCACCGAGACGCTGCGCGCGGTTGCGTTTCCCGTCTTCGTCTCGGACCTGATCAAGGGCACCTTCAACGCGATCTCGGACGCGTCGCAGAAGCAGATGGAGTCCTACATGCAGCTGCTCGCCAACGTGAGCAAGACCGTCGATGAGTTCATGCACGAGAACATCTCCGACGACAACGCCCGCGCGTGGCTGACCGAGCGCTACCCCCGCCATATCAAGGTGCGTGAGGACGGCACCGCGGCACCGGCCGACAACCGTCCCGAGGGCGACCCGCCCGACTTCACGGCCGAGCTCGATCTCACCGAGAGCGTCGATGCGTCCGACGAGGGTGAGATCGAGGAAACGCTCGTGCCGGCGGCGCGCCGGAAGCTCGCGCAATCGCGCCTCAAGCTCCTGTCGACGCTCGTCCTCATGGGTATCAACCGCATCGTCGTGACCGGCGGGAAGATCCGGGCCGCGATGGGGTTCCACATCAACACGCGCGACACCGCACACGCCGAGAGCGCGTCGCAGCTCGACACACGTGTCGGCGTGTCGGGCAGCTTCGGATACGGGCCGTGGTCGGCCTCCGCCTCGGTCTCCGTCGCGTACGTGAGCTCGACCAAGGCAGACTCCAACGCCGAGCTCAACACACAGACGGACCTGACGGGTGAGGTCGAGGTCCACTTCCAGAGCGACTACTTCCCCATCGAGCGCTTCGCAAGCGCGGAGGGGATCGACAGGATCCGCGGCAACACCCCCGTGCCTGCGGCGAACGTGCCCGTGACGCCTGTCGTGCGCGAGACCGTCCCGTGGGGCGACACGTCTCCACCACGGCCGGTGGAGGGGCTCGGGCCGGTTCGCCAGCCGTCGAGCACGCCCTTCGTCGCCTTGCCCCCTCCACCGCAGATTGGCGCGCCGGCCGCAC
Source organism: uncultured Actinomycetes bacterium (assembly GCA_963703975.1). Taxonomy (GTDB): domain Bacteria; phylum Actinomycetota; class Thermoleophilia; order Gaiellales; family Gaiellaceae; genus Gaiella. The sequence goes on along the minus strand of CAVPGO010000053.1, from coordinate 32,369 downwards.
CTGCCGCTCCGGGCGCCGCTCCCGGTGCCCCGCCTGCGGCCGCACCGGGTGCCCCACCCGCTCCCGGCGCAGCTCCCGGCGGGGCCCCCGCTGCCGCTCCGGGTGCGGCCCCGGGCGCAGCAGCCCCCGGCACTCCGCGCACGGCGACCACTCCGGCCACGCCGGGTGGCACGCCCGCTCCGCGCACGGCGACGACTCCGACGACCCCGGCCGCCCCGGCCACACCACGGCCCCCGGCCGCACCTGCGCCACCTTCTCCACCGGCGCCACCCGCCATTCCCGCACCACCCGCAATCCCGGCACCACCTGCGATCCCTGGGCCACCCACCCCGGCCGCATCCCCGCCAACACCGAAACCGCCGCCAACGCAGACGGGTCAACCAGCGCCTGCGGGATCGACGACGTGAACGAAAGGAGGCCTCGCCCGTGAGCACGTACGTCATAGCCCCGGAGAACGCAACGTTGCCCGGCCCGTATGCGACCGCACCTTCGCCGGACGGGCTCGCCGTCTCGCCGGCCGTGCTCCGCCTCGCACGCGCAGAGGTGCGCGCGCTGCTCGAGTCGAGCCAGGCCTTCCGCGAGCTGCCGCCGGAGAGGCGCCGTCAGCTGGCGCACGACCTCGTCAAGGTCGCGGCGTACATCGCCGCGCTCCTGCAGGAGGAATTTGCGCTGACCGAGCGGCTCGACCAGGTCCCGATGCTCGTGCGGCGCTGGCTGGCGCCGCTCGCACAGTCGGCCGCGGCGACAACACCCGCCGCGCCACAGCCGCTCGCCCGCGCGGCTGCCTCCGCACCGCCGCCTCCGCCACCGCCGCCTCCGGCGGAGGAATGGAGCCCGCGCGCCGCCCGCGAGGTGGCGAAGGTGACGCGCGCGACGCTGAACGCCATCGAGTTCCCGACCTTCGTCGCCGACCTGATCAGAGGGACGTACAACGCCATCATCGACGCGTCCATCAAGCAGATGGAGGCCTACGCCGAGCTCGTCGCCAACGTCGCGAAGACCGTCGACCAGTTCATGGCCGACAACATCACCGACAACCAGGCGCGCGACTATCTCGTCCAGACGTACCCCGGGCACTTCCGCGTCGATACGAGCGACGAGAGCCCGAAGGTCGTCGTCCGAGAGGGGGCCGAGGAGCGGGCGGCGCCCAACCTCAAGGGCGACCTCGATCTCGGCGAGGACGTCCCCGTGTCGGACGACACGGCAGAGGAGACGCTGGTGCCCGCCGCGCGGCGGAAGCTCGCTCGCCAGCGGCAGCAGATGCTCTCCGCGATGGTGATGATGGGCGTCAACAGGATCGTCGTCACGAGCGGCCGTATCCGCGCGACGATGGGCTTCCGCATCGATGCGCACGACCACGCGGCGGCGGAGACTGCGAGCGAGTTCGACGAGACGAACGTGACCGCCGCGAGCGGCTGGTTCGGGTTCGGCGGCGCAACGTCCGTGAACGCCGTCACGTACGTCAGCTCGACGAAGAAGGACTCGACCGACGACCTCGACGTTCACGCCGACCTCACCGGCGAGGTCGACCTGAAGTTCAAGAGCGACTACCTGCCGCTCGAGCGGATGGCAACGCCCCAGATGATCGGCGCCATCCAGGGCAACACGCCCAACCCGGCAGCCAACACACCCATGTCCGGTGGCGGGCCGAAGCCGGCGGCCGCAAATCCGTGAATCGGAGGGAAGAGATGTCCCCGAACCCGTCTCCAGTCGTCGTGATCGATCCGGGCCATGGAGGCACGACACCAAGCGGAGGCTCGTCGTCGAACAACGCCGTGGGGCCGAACGGCCTGCTCGAGAAGGAAGTCGTGCTCGACATTGCCCGGCGCGTCGAAGGATTGCTCGGCAACCGGGCTCGGGTCATCCTCACGCGTACGGTCGACGAGAACCGGTCGCTGTCCGATCGGGCCAGGCTCGCCCGCGACGCCGACGCCGACGTCTTCCTCTCGATCCACATGAACGGGTGGAAGGACACGAACGTCGACGGCTCCGAGGCGTGGGTGGCGCGCAATGCAAGCAGTTCGAGCCGTGCACTCGCGCGGAGCGTCCTCGACCGCGTGGTCGGTGTCACACACGCCCGAGATCGCGGTGTCCACGAGGAGAACCTCGGCGTCCTGCTCCCCGAGCGCCAGGGACCCCGCACCGCGGCCTCCCTGCTGGAACTGGCCTTCCTCACCAATGCCGACGAGGCCGGCCGGCTGACCCACGAGGACTACAAGCAGGCACTCGCCCAAGCGATCTCCGAGGGCATCGCCGCAGAGCTCAAGGCGAGGGGCACGGCGCCGGCGGCAGCCGCGCTGACGGCGACCGCGCAGCAGGAGGCGATCGACCTCGTCAACACGTTCCGCGCGGAAACCGGCGCCGGCTCGTTCACTCCGCGCCGCAACGACGTCGCGGACCGCGCGATCGAGTTGATCAACGACCCGACGCTCGTCCAACAGGGTGCACTGAACCTCTGCGGCCCGGCCGCGCTGCACCACATCTGGATCGGGCGCGACCCTGCAGCGTTCGCGCGCTACGTCACGACGCTCTACGACACCGGCGAGGGGCAGATCGGAAGCCTGGAGGTCGATGCAGGCGGCGACTTGCGCGATCAGGACTACGACGGGAAGGCGGTACCTGCGATGGGCGGCTCGGTCTGCCCGTCCGCCGACTGGGTCGCGATGAGCGCGCTGCGCGATTCCGAGAACGCCGTGCTCGACTTCGAAGGGATGCCGTCGGAGGACGTCGCGGGCTTGACGACGCCGGCCGAGATGGCGGACTGGCTCCGTGCGACGGGTCTCTACACCGACGTCAGCGACGAGGGCAACTGGTACTTCACGAAGGGGCTCGGACATGCGCTGGGACTCCGTCCGGCGCCCGACACCGACGTCGTGATGCTGATCAACGCTCACGTGCTGACGTCGGCCGCCGTCGTCGGGCACAAGAAGTCGGACAACTTCATCCTGAGCGCCTTTCCCAACCACTTCGTCGTGCTCCGTTCAGCGGTCACCCAGCCGACACCGGGTGAGGTCGAGTTCGACTGCTGGACCTGGGGCTCGAACGTCCACGTCCGCATCGCCACGTCCGTCTTCGAGGCCAACTACTACGGCGCGGCGATCGCGAACGTCACGGGCCCTGCAGCGACGTCATCGGCGCTGGCCGCGGGCGCGCTGGCCTCGACCGGACCGGACCGGGTCGACGGTATCGACTGCGACTCGAGAAACAGGCTTCCGGGCTGGGCCGACCTGCGAGCAGACGGGATCCAGTTCGCCGTCTTCAAGGCGACCGAGGGCCAGACATACGTCGACGACGGCACCAAGCCGGACTCGGTCCCCGGCGGCTCGTTCGCCGACCGGCGCCGCGACGCCCACGCGACCCACGTCCCCGTCGGCTCGTACCACTATGCGCGCGCGTCCGGCACGCTGGCCGACGCCCCGGACCTGCTCCGTGCGCAGGCGAGCAACCTGATCCGCACCGTCGGTCGGCTGGTCCCCGGCGACCTGCCCCCGAGCTACGACTTCGAGGAGCGTCACAACCTCGACTCGGTGCCGTGGCGGGATGCCGAGTGGCTCGCGCCCATGGAGGCGTTCCTCGACCTCGTCGAGACGGCGCTCGGGCGCGTTCCGATGATCTACACGAGCCGGCGCATCTGGCGCGAGTACATCCACGACGACGCAGCCTTCGATCGTTTCGGCGACTACCCGCTCTGGGTGGTGCGGTGGCCCGCCGAGAGCCAACGCTTCGCGCAGCGGCTGACGCTGGACCCGCCGCTGCCCGCGCCTTGGAGTGACTGGGCGATCCTCCAGTACTCGGGTGACTTCACCCCCAGCGAATTCACCAACCTCCACGCCGTCTCTCCACAGATGGACCTGAACGTCTCGAACGGCAGCATCCACGTCCTGCGCGGCCTCGCGGATCTCGGCCGGCCGGCGCCGCACGGCACTGCGGTCCGCTTCGTCGCCTACGCCGACGAGAACGGCACGATCCTCGTGCTGACCTTCGTCGGGTACTGGCTCGAGGCGAACCTCACGGAGCTGGCCCGGGATCCATCCGCCGTCCAGGGGCCGCTGGCGGCGGGCGACGTCGCCGCGTGCGAAGTCGGCGACCGCCAGTACATCGCTTTCCGCGGCCGCGACGACGGGCACCTCTACGAGATCGAGCGGAACGGTGCCCAGATCACGCTCACCGACCTCAGCGCGACGGTGGTGAACGTCGGGACGGGCTTCGATCCCGCCGGGCGGCTTCCCGCCGCCGACCCGACGTACCTCGCCCACGGAGCCGACCGGACGATCGTGTACTGGGGCGAGGACAACAGCCAGTACCTGCTCCGAAACAACGGCGGGACCTGGCAGGCGACGCTGGACGCTACCCGCGGCTCCCAGAGCGTCGCCGCTTCGGGCAACGCAGCGGTCTTCTTCGCCGACGACAGCTCCATCGGGATCGTTGCGCGGGCAGGAGCGGACGGGCACCTGGTGGAGCTCGGAACCGACGGCACTGCCTGGACCAGGCGAGATCTCACCGCTCAGTCCCCGACCGCGGTCGCTGCGACGTACAGGCCGGCGCCGTATCAGCTCTCCGACGGCTCGGTCCTCGTCGTCTACCGCGCGGTTCGGGGCGAGCTGCACCAGATCCGCCAGGACTCCACCGACGAGAACCTCTCGCAGCTCGCGGGCGGGGCACCCACGTGCGCCGGCAATCCGGTCGCCTTCGTGTTGAACGACGTCCCGCACGTCGTCTACCGGCGCCCGAACGGTCGCCTGCACGAGATCGCGGGCGACGGCGCCGGCGGGTGGATGCACCGCGAGCTCCCGTGCGAGGAGCGCGCTGCGGCCGACCCCGCCGCGTCGATCGCGACCGAGGGCGGGCGACCGGCCGCGTTCGTCGTCTTCCGCGGCAGGAGCGGCGCCTTCCACGAGGCAACGCTGACCGCTGCAACATGGTCATGCGTCCGGATCGAGCCGGCCGCGAACGAACCCCCTGCGGAGGCGGCCGGGCTCGGGGCGCGCGCGCTCACAGCGCCGCCGACGCCGGTGATCGTCGCGGCAGACTCGACGCTCGTCCGCCCCGACCGGGTCGTCCCGGCCACGGCGTGCGGCGTCGCGCGCGACGGGAACGGCGCGTACCGGGAACGCACCCCCGACAAGGTCGTCATTCACGTCCTCGACGACAACAACGGCTACGCGGGTGACATCGCGAGCTGGCAGGCGGGAAGCAGCTGCACGCCGCCCCACTACGTGATCCGCAACGACGGCGAGATCACGCAGATGGTCGCCGAGAAGTACATGGCACAGCATGCGGGGCCGCAGGGGAACCCGACGATGATCGGGATCGAGCACGACGGCTGGGACAACGACCCCGCCTACTTCACCGAAGCGATGTACCTGTCTTCGGCGGCCCTCGTTCGCGACATCTGCGCCCGTCACCGCATCCCCGTGGACCGCGAGCACGTCATCGGTCACGACGAGGTTCCCGGTACCACCCACGGCGATCCCGGCGGCTACTGGGACTGGGACTACTACGTGGCGCTCCTGCGTTGGGACGGAGTCGACCAGGCGACGAAGCCGCAGCGCTACGTCGTGGACGCGACGGCGCTCTCCGGGCCGACGCCGACCGCCGACTGGCACACGGTCGACCGCGACTCGGGGCGAGCGGACTGGAAGCAGCGGCGCGAGGAGACCGGCTCGCTGTTCACCAGCGCGTACGGGCCGCGCTACGTCAGGGCCCAGGGGGCGCTCGATGCCCCCGCCGACGACCGCGTCGAGTTCAGGTTCGTCGCCCCGCAGGCGGGTCCCTGGGCCACGTCCGCGTGGTGGCCGATCCTGGACGACGCGAACACCGCGACGCGGTTCGAGGTAGCCGTGACCACGAGCGGCAATCCCGACCGGCAATCGCAGTCGCTGATGATCGACCAGAGCGCCACCGCGTTCCGTACGCGACCGACGATCGCGCTCCCGCTCTCGCCGACGTGGTATCCGCTGCCGATGCTCGACCTCCAGCAGTACGACGAAGTCATCGTGCGCGTCTTCCGACGCTCCGACGCGCCCGGAAAGGTGATCGCGGACGCCGTCCGCTTCCTCAAGACCTGACAACCACCGGAGGTGCCAGAGATGCCTGCCCAGCCAACAGTCGTCATCGATCCAGGTCACGGAGGCTCGACCGCGCTCGGCGGCTCCTCGGCGAACAACGCCGTGGGACCGAACGGCCTGCTCGAGAAAGATGTCACGCTCGACATCGGCCGCCGCGTCGGCGATCTGCTCTCCGCGCGGGCGAATGTGATCCTCACGCGTTCGAGCGACGAGAACCGTTCGCTCGCCGACCGGGCGAGGGTCGCACGCGAAGCGAACGCTGACGTCTTTCTCTCGATCCACCTGAACGGGTGGCGCGACGGGAAGGTTGACGGCTCCGAGGCCTGGGTGGCGCACAACGCCGGTCAGACGAGCCGCGAGCTCGCGCGCTCGGTGCTCGATCGCGTCATCGGCGTCACTCGCGCACCCGACCGGGGTGTCCGCGAGGAGGACTTCGGGGTTCTGGTCCCGGCCAGGCACGCCCCCGGCACGGCGGCGTCGCTCGTCGAGCTCGCGTTCCTGACGAACCCGGACGAGGCGGACCGGCTCTCGCGTGAGGAGTACAAGCAGCAGCTCGCTGCGGCGCTTGCGGACGGCATCGCGTCACGCTTGCCCGTGCGCGCGCCGGGCATGGCGGAAGGCCTGAGCTTCTCGCCGGCGCCCGGCACCGGCACGATCTTCCTCGCCCCCAACATCACGAGCGACTACACGGACTACATCCAGCCGGTGACGCGCGGTGACGCAGAGCTGCTCATCAACGGCCGTTCGGCGAACCCGCCGGTCGACAGGACGGAGCCGCTCGACTCGATGCAGGCGTTCGTTCAGACCACGACCGCCGGAGACAGCGTCTACCTGGCGGCGTGGTACTTCGAGCCGGCCACGCCGCTCACCGGGGGCGCCTACAACGGCGTGTTCACGACGTGGGGTGGCCTCTTCGCCGCAAAGGCGGCCGAGGGCGTGAAGATCCGGATCCTCCAGACCGACTTCGATCCGATCGGAGGCTCGTCGCGCTCGATGATCCGCGCGTGGATGTCACGAATGGACCGCTGGGTGGAGCTCCTCCCGGCGAGCGCCAAGGACAATCTCCAGTACGTCGTCAGCATGCACCCGGCGACGTTCGGCGCGCTGCGCTCGATCTGGGCCGGACGGACGAGCATCAACATCGGCAGCCACCACCAGAAGTTCATGGTCGTGAAGCGTGGAGCCGAGACGATCGCCTTCTGCGGCGGCCTCGACATCGAGAGTCGCAAGACGCCCGCGGCGTGGAGCTACTCGGGCCTCGCCGGCTGGCACGACATCCACGTCAAGCTCCGCGGCCCGATCGCGCGCGACTTCGAAAAGGAGTTCGCGCTCCGCTGGAATCGCGAGCGGGGCGGGTCGACGGTCGCGCCGTCGCCGTCCCCGTGGAGCGCGTACGACACGCTGCCCGTCCCGTCTCCGGCTGCCGACACCGAGATCGACGCCGAGCCGGAGCGACAGCAGGAAGACATGCAAATGGAGCGCACGGTCTCCTCGGAGGCGACCTTCAGCGCGTTCACGACGGATCAGGACAACGTCAAGCAGATCTACCACAACATCGTCGGCGCGGCGGAGACCTTCCTCTACTTCGAGAACCAGTACTTCCGCTCGCTCGACCTGGCCGACTGGATCGTCGCGCAGGGGACGGCGAACCCGAGTCTCGTCGCGATCTTCGTCGTCGTGGACGTCCCCGAGGAGGGAGACGACCCGGTCACGCAGCACGGCAACCACCTGCAGTACGAGTTCTTCGACCGGATTCTTAAGGCCTACGGCAGCAGGGCCGCCGTGTACACGATGACGCAGCGCGCCGTGCACTCGAAGTTCCTCCTCGCGGACGACCGGTACATGACGGTCGGCTCTGCGAATGCCAACGAGCGCAGCTTCCAGCTGGACAGCGAGCTCAACGTGGCGATCGACAACGTGAGCCTCGCCTCCGCGTTCCGGCGCCGCCTGTGGGCGCACGATCTCGGTGTCGCCGAGTCGACGGTCGGCGGCTGGCCGGTCGCCGATTTCATCGCGCAGTGGGACGCCGTCGCGGTCGCCAACGCCGGGCTCGCCCCACCGGGCCAGTACGGCGAAGGTGTCGTCCGCTGGGACTACAGGAAAGCACCAGGCGAGTCGCACACCTACATCCCGGACTACCTCGCGGAGACGGACGCCGACACCGGCGACAGCCCCGGCGGTGGCATCCAGATCGCCGACGCGGGGACGGACGCCGACAGCGACGCGGCGCTGGCCTAGCCGTCGCGGCAGGTCGAGAGAGGACGAGACCATGAGCACGACGTGGTCAACCGAGGCGCTCCCCGAGAAATACGACTACGTGTCGCCGGGCGGGGCGAGCGAGATCAGGCTGCTTCCGTCGTTCGAGCAGGGCGAGATCGTCCATGCCCGGGCTCTCCCCGATCGTCCGTCTCTCGCCGCTACCGTAACCGGAGTCGGCGAGCTCTTCTACGTCCTGGACGGGGCAGGCGAGCTCTGGCGCAGGACGGGCGGGGTCGAGGACGTGACCCGGCTCAGTGCGGGGCGCTGCGTCTCGATTCCGCCCGGTCTCGACTTTCAGTATCGAGCGGTGGGCGGTGCGATGGCCTTCCTGGTCGCGACCGCACCGCGCTGGAAGCAGGAGAACTGGCATGAGGCGGAGACACGCCACTGGGACGAGACCGGCGCGGTGGTCTCGACCGCGCCGTTGCGGCCGGGGCCGTGGATCACCGTCGATCTTCCCGCGGCGTACGACTACCTTGCGCCCGACGGCTCCGAGATCCGCCTGCTGGCGACACACGATGCGGGCGGTTTGGCGCACTGCCGCCTGCCGGCCGGTCACGTCTCGGAGCCGGTGAGGCATCGAACCGTGGTCGAGATCTGGTACGTGCTCGCCGGCCGAGGCCAGGTCTGGCGGAAGGACGGCGCCGACGAGGAGACGGTCGAGGTCGAGCCCGGAATCGCACTCACGATTCCTGTCGGCACGAGCTTCCAGTTCCGGACGCTCGGTGACCGCGCACTCGAGTTGATGATCGGCACCTTTCCGAGATGGCCGGGCGCGCACGAAGCGGAGCCTGTCGAAGGATGTTGGACCGGGTGACTCGTGAGACCGAAGCCGGTGCTTGACGGCCACGCCCGGTCTCGTCGAGAGTCGCTCGTGCGAAGCGGCGGTCTCGCTGAATGAGCGTCGCGCTGATCTCGGCAGTGGTCGCGCTGGTCAGCGGGCTCATCACCGCAGCCGTCACGGGCTGGCTCGCCGGGCGGGCGAAAGTGGCCGAAGAGCTGCGGGAGCTCCGGTTGACGGTCTACCCACCGGTGTGGAAGCGGACGTCCGTCTTCTCCCGCTGGCCGAGAACCGACGTGACGTACGACGGGGTGCAACGCTTCCACGTCGATCTGCGGAAGTGGTACTTCGAGCTGGGCGGCCTCTACCTCTCGGAGAATGCCCGGGACCGCTACGGAGACCTGCAGGAGCTCGTCGAGGCGCATCTCGACTACCACTCCGACCCGGAGGGTGACGAGTTGCCGACACCTGTGTACGACGATCTGATGGAGACATCCAGCGCGTTCAGGACGGCGCTGACCGAGGACCTGGAATCCCGCCGCCAGAGCTCGCTCTGGTGGACGCTGAGCCGCGCGCGCCTCCACCGGAGCCAGCACAGGGATGCTCGGCGCCGACTGCAGAACGCGAAGGCCGACGACGTACGGCCTCGCGTTCGCTACGCGCTCACCGACGCAGACCACACGATCGCGGACCCCGAGCCGGAGGCGACCCCGAGACAGCGGGACGTCGGCGTCTGAGGGCGGCTCGGGTCAGCCTCCCATCCCTGTCCGAGCCTGCGCCGGTCAGGCTTTGAGCCCCTCGGCGCTCATGCCGTCGGTCTGCGCCGCGGCCTTCCTCCGGCGCGTCGGGTCGGGTGCTGCAAGGAGCACCGAATGGGTGGTTCGGAACTACCCCAGCGAGAGCCGCAGCTCGGCCGCACCGGCGACGGGCGAGCGTAGGCTAGGGAGGTGGACGCGATCGAGCGCATCCGTGCGGAGCGGGTCGTCGCCGTGCTGCGCCGTGTCGCCGACCTCGACCGGGTCTCAGCGGGTCTCCTGGACGCCGGAATCGGCGTGCTCGAGGTGACCCTCGACGATGAGGGCGCGTTCGAGGGGATCGAGCGATTGAGCGGAGGAAGCGACGTGACCGTCCTCGCCGGCACCGTGCGGACGATCGAGCAGGCGGAAGCCGCCGTCGCGGCCGGAGCGGAGGCACTGGTTTCCCCTGCGTTCTCGGGCGCCGTACTCGCCCGCGGGCTGCAGCTCGGCGTGCCCGTGATACCCGGCGCGCTGACGCCGACGGAGATCGAGGCCGCCTGGCGTGCAGGTGCGGCGATGGTGAAGCTCTTCCCGGCACGCGCGGTGGGCCCGGAATACGTCGCGGACGTGCTCAAGCCGCTGGCGGACATCCCGCTCGTCTGCACCGGCGGGGTCACGATCGGCAACGCTGCGGACTACCTGGCCGCGGGAGCCGCCGCCGTCGGCGTCTCGTTCCGGGATGCTCGGACCGTGGCTGAGACCGCGTCCCGCCTCGTGGCCGCCGTCGCAGCTCAGTAGGCGCTCGAGCAGCCGCTGCGGCGGCGGTACCACGGTGTCGCCTGCCGCGGTCGCGGAGACGCCACGTGCGACACGTCGGCGCGCCCGCAGACGAGCGAGTCTCGCGGGGGCGCACCGTCGATCTCGAGCGTGAGCAGCTCGCTTCGCGCTCCGACGACGCGGGCTCTGGTCCCGATCTCGTACAGCCGCCCGGATCGCTCGGAGCGGCGCTCGGAGACCAGAAAGACGATGTCTCCCTGTGCGGGGTGGAAGACGGACACGATGTGAGTCGAGCCGGCCGCGTGGATCGCGTACGTGCTCTGCAGGTAACAGACGCCGACCGGCGCAGTGAGTTGCAAGCTCTAACGCTTTCCGAACGTGTTCCCGTCCCTTCCCGGGCGCGATCACGGGATCACCCGGGAGGAAGCGCCCAGCGGGTCTGCAGCCGTCCTCCAGCGGAGCGGAGGACGCTGACCGCGGCATTGCACCGGCCCGCGCGCTGGTGCAGGCTGCAACGAGCGGAGCGATCATGGCGACCGACGGACGCATCGCAGCAGGAGACTCGATCCTCGGCTACGAGCTCGGTGAGCTCGCGGGCCGTGGTGGCATGGGCGAGGTGTATCGCGCGCTCGACACGCGTCTCGAGCGACCTGTCGCGCTGAAGCTGCTCGCGCCCCGGCTCTCGGACGACGAGTCCTTCCGCGAGCGGATGCTGCGCGAGTCTCGCATCGCGGCGAGCCTCGACCATCCCAACGTCGTCCCGATCTACGAGGCCGGCGAGGCGGACGGGCGGCTCTTCATCGCGATGCGCTATGTGGAGGGCACCGACCTGAAGGCGCTGCTGCGCCGCGAGGGCGCCCTGGAGCCGGCCCGCGCCATGGCGATCGCGGCCCAGGTCGCCGACGCTCTGGACGCGGCCCACGCGAAGGGCCTCGTGCACCGCGACGTCAAGCCGTCGAACGTGCTCCTCGACCAGCAGGGCGGACGGGAGCACGCCTACCTCGCCGACTTCGGGCTCACGCAGAGCGTCTCCGACCGCGGCCCCACCGACGGGCAGCTGATGGGTACCGTCGACTACGCCGCGCCCGAGCAGATCCGAGGCGACGACGTCGACGGGCGCGCCGACGTGTACGCGCTCGGCTGCCTGCTCTTCGAGACGCTCACCGGCACGTTGCCGTTCTCCGGCGCGTCCGATGTCGCCGTCGTGTACGCCCACCTGGAGGAGGAGCCTCCCCGCGCGAGCGAGCGCAAGCCCGAGCTGCCCCCGGCCGTCGACGACGTGCTCGGACGGGCGATGGCCAAGGATCGGGACGACCGTCAGGCAACGTGTCGCCAGCTGACCGACGAGACCCGCCAGGCGCTGGGTCTCGAGGCGCGGCCCCCGCCGCGGCGTCGGCTCGTGGCAGGGCTCGTGGTCGCCGGGGTGCTGCTCGCCGCTGCCGCGGTCGCCGTGACGGTACTGCTCCGCGGAAGCGGTTCGGCGCCACCGGCCCCTGCCGGGGCGGTGGTACGCCTGGACGCTGCGACCGGGAAGCTCGCGCAGCCGATACGGCTCGGATCCTTCCCGGCCGTGATCGATGCCGGTCAGGGCACCGTCTGGGTGGGATCCACACGCGAGGGCGCACTCTGGAAGGTGAACGCCGCGACCGGGAGCGTCGAGCGTATTCCGGGGAACGGCTCGCCACGGGACATCGCGATCTGGCGCGGCACGACGTATGTCGCGAGCGACGCGCCCGCGCTCTTCGCCGGCACCGTCGCCCAGTACGACCTTCGGTCCGGCTTCCGCCGCGGCGCCGTCGATGTCCTCGCCTGCAGCCTGACGGCCGGGGCAGGCGGCGTGTGGGCGGCTGGGTGCCCCAACGTCGTGCAGCTCAAGAGCACCACAGACGCGCTGCGTGTCGCGCGTACCGTGCCCATCCCCTTCCGCGCAAACGCAACCGCCGACACCTATCGCGTATGCCTTTGTGCCATGGCGAGCGGGCTCGGCAGCGTCTGGGTGATCGGCGACTGGACCGACGCACGTCTGTGGCGCATCGACCCGTCGAGCGCACGGGTCACGTCGGTGTTCGAGCTCCCCTTCAAGCCGCGGACGTTTGCCGTGGGCGAAGGCGGGGTCTGGGTCGTCGACCCGATCGGCGACCGGGTCGCCCTCCTCGATCCTGCAACAGGGTCAGTCAAGGCGATGATCGACGTCGGTCGCGGCGCCTCGGGTGTCGATGTGGGAGCGGGGTCCGTGTGGGTGGCGAACACGCTCGACGGCACGGTGTCACGGATCGATCCGACCAGCCGGGAGGTGACCGAGACGATCGAGGTCGGGCCGAGACCCGTCGAGCTCGCCGGCGACGGCGAGAGCGTGTGGGTCGTGCTGGAGGGCTCGTGAGGCGCATCCTGCTGGCGCTCGGGCTGGCCGGCGCGGTCGCGGTCGGGGCGGCGTCATGCGGAGGGCGCGACGACCCCGTCCGCATCGCCGTGCAGGTGGACTGCCAAGGCGCTTTCTCCAGCTACGGCGACATCTCACTCGCCGGGGCGTTCCTGCCGCTGCTCGAGCGGGGCGCGCGCCTCACAGGGCCGTCACCGGCCAATGGCGTCGAGCATGCACGCGTCGCGGGGCGGCCCGTCGAGGTGAAGGTGGCGTGCACCGAGACAGGCGAGCCCACGTACGCGGCGCCCCAGCTGCGCCAACTCCTCGAGGAGTGGGACCCGGACGTCGTGGTGGGCTCCGGCCTCGCGGATCAGGACGGGATCATCGTCCGGGACCTTGCCAAGCGGTACACGGATACCACCTTCCTCGTCACCGTCCCCTCCGCGCAGTCGATCACGATGTTCGATCCCGCCCGGAACGTCTTCCGGCTGAATCTCGACAACGCGCAGAGCGTGGCCGGGCTTGCCTCGTACGCGTATCACCACCTCGGCTGGCGCCGCGCCGCCGTCGTCGGGGGGGACTTTCCGGACGACTGGGAGGAGGCGGCGGGCTTCGTGTCGGAATTCTGTGCGCTGGGCGGGACGGCGACCCGCGACGATGGGCGGGCCTGGACCGACGCTCCGGGCACGGCGAGGAGGTACGCGACGACCGTCGACGGCGTGGCCGTGCTCGCGTCCTTCCTTGCCCCGACCGCCTTCTTGCAGGCGATGGCCAAGCGCCCCGAACGTGTGGCTTCGCGGATGGTGATCGGCGGCTGGGCCTTCGGAGATCCCGCCACTCTCTCGCCTCCCGGCGCCCACCTCGACGATGTCGTCATCGCTACTCCGGTGCCCTGGGATGCCGGGCCGCCTGCGTGGCAGAAGTACCTTGCCTCGTTCACCAAGGCGTATCCAGGGCTTCCGCCGGGCACGGCCGCCGGTCAGCTCGTGGTGCCCTATCGCAACGCTGTCGAGGGTGTCGCATCCGCGCTCGAGGAGGTCGGCGGAGATCCCGGAGCGGACGGCAGGCGCCTCCGTGAGGCGCTTGCCGTGACTCCGCTGCACGCAGTCCCCGCCCCGATGACGCTCGACCGGAACCGGCAGGCGATCGCCCCCGTGTATCTGTCCCGGCTCGGCCCGAAGCGCGGCGGGGCGCCCACCGCCCGCACCGTCGGAGTGGTTCGGGCCGTCGATCAGGCGTTCGGGGGCATCTTCGGCCCGCCTCACGGCGCCCCGACCGCTGTGAGTCCGGCGTGCGACCGCAGCGTGACGCCGCCGGCCTGGGCGCGCTGATCAGCGGCCCCCGGGCCCGATCGTCCAGGTGAAACGGGTCTCCGCCGAGCGCGGTGCCAGCCCTCCCGGGCGCAGACCCCTGCGCACGAGGAGTGTCGGATGGTGAGGCGATGCGGCCAAGGCGGTCCGGGTGCGGCCGACTCCCTCGCGCCGCCAGCGATCGGTCAGACCGACCACGACGAGACCGGCGTGGCGGGCAGCGTCGACGAGGGACTGCGGTGTCGGCTCGACGAGAAGCGGCTCGGCGTCGACCCCGAGGGCCCGCTGCACTGCGAGTGACGCGCTGGCAAGGAGCCGGCTGGCATCCCGACCGCCGTCACCGAGTGCGGACCCGGCGAGCACGAGCTGAACCGCACGCGTACGAGCGAGCCAGGCGCCCAGCTCCACCGCCGCCCAGTCGTGCTCCGCACCGGCGAAGGGCACGAGCACGGGTCCGGGGCCCGCTCCGTTTCCGACGAGCACGGCGACGTCGCACGGCGCGTCGTCGAGCAGCCCGAGCAGACGTGCGTCCTCCAGCAGGCCCTCCGGTGCGTCGACGAGCAGCAGCTCGGCATCCTGCTCGCGGGCCATGCGGGCCAGGTCGGCGCCGGGGGTGAGCGACGTGAACGCCGCGGCACGGACGTCGAGCCCTCGCGCGGCGAGCAGCTCCCGCTGCTCGCGCAGCCGCGACGTGGCTCCCGAGAGCGCGTCGGCGTTCGTCACCGTCGAGGCCACCACGATCTCGCGCTCGCCGTCGCGGGCGAGCGGCTCGGCGAGCCGGACCAGCAGCTCGAGGGCGTCGAGATCGAGCGCAGCGACGAGGAGTGTGTGGGAGACGGTCGGACTCTCCACTCGCCGTGCCGCCGGCAGGTCGAGGGACGGGTCGTGGCGCAGGATCGCACGCTCCAGCTCCTGCAGCGCCGTTCCGGGCTCCAAGCCGAGCTCGTCGACCAGACGCGCGCGGGTGGCCCGATACACGTCGAGCGCATCGGCCTGGCGTCCGCACCGGTAGAGGGTGAGCATGAGCAGCCCCCGCGGTCGCTCGCGCAGCGGATGCTCGGCCGTGAGCGCTTCGAGCTCGCCGACCAGCTCGCGGTGGCGCCCGCACGCCAGGTCGGATTCGACGCGCCGCTCGAGGGCGCAGAGGCGAAGCTCGTCGAGCCGTGCGGCAGCAGGACGCAGCACGTCTCCCTCCGCGACGTCCGCGAGCGCCTCTCCGCGCCACAGCGCGAGCGCGTCGCCGAGGGCTTCCGCGGCCTCCTCGGGTCGTCCGTCCTCCAACGCCTGCGTGCCGTGCGCTGCCAGGCGCTCGAAGCGGTGCAGGTCGAGCGCCTCGCGCTCGACACGAAGGAGGTAGCCCGGATCTCGCGTCTCGACCGCGTCGCGGCCGAGCGCCTTGCGCAGATTCGAGACGTACCCCTGGAGCACGTTCCCGGCGGTGTCCGGCGGGTGGTCGCCCCACAGCGCGTCGATCAGGCGCGTCGCCGGCACGACCTGGCCGGCGTGGAGGAGGAGCACCGCGAGGACGGCACGAGGCCGCGGACTCAGCCGCACGGAACGGCCGCCGACTGTCACGTCGACCGGGCCGAGCACCCGGAACTCCGTCGCCACGTGGCGACGGTAACACCGCCTTCGCTGCCGGAACAGGCACCTGCAGCGAGCTTGCAGCGACTTCCCAGGACAGCACTCCAGGCTCCCGGGAGCGACGCGGCATCGGGTCGCGTCACGGGCGAAGGAGAGCACCGATGAAAGGGATTCTGAGGAAGATCGCCGCTGTTGCGCTTCTCTGCGGCGTCGCCTGTGCCGCTCTTGTCTCGGGAGCGACCGCCGGCGCAGGCGGGCCGTACACGCTCCACGGCAATTCGATCACGGTCGACGAGGCGAAAGGCACCTCGCGCGTGGACGGCAGCCTGATCGGCACGTGGCAGACGATGTCGTTCATGACGATCGCCGAGGGCGGGCCGCAGTACGCGGGCGCCGGCACCGAGCTGTTCACGGGTTGCCACGACAGAAACGGGAACAAGAAGTGCGAGGCCGCCGAGAAGGGCTCGCTCAAGTTCACGTTCACCTACTGGGGGACGTACGACTTGACCACCGGTGCTCTGGTCAAGGGTCAGTGCCAGCATCCCGTCGTCGGCGGTACGGGTGCCTTCAAGGGCGCACGCGGTGTCGTGTACATGAAGGACACGCCGACCGCCACCGGCGTGCGCACCGTGTACTCGGGCACGCTGGTGTATTCGGGGGCATCCGCACGGTCGGTCGCGAGCCACGGCGCCCACCACGGCTGCGGAGGCTGAGATCCATCGCGCGGCGAAGGGCCGGGTGGCGGCGTCGCCGCGCCCGGCCCCGCTTCGGCGGGCTAGTGCAGGTACGGCCGCAGGCAGTCCCGGGCGATGAGGAAGCCGCGCTCCACCAGCTCCTGCGTCTCCTCGAAGGCACGGTCTTCGTGCTCGACGGAGACGACGCCGTCGTAGCCGACGCGGTACAGCTGGCCGATGAAGCGACCCCAGTCGACCTGCCCCAAGCCCGGGAGTCGCGGGACCTGCCAGCCCATGCCCTGCGACGCCGAGCCGAAGCGGTAGAGCCCGTCGGTGTCGATCTCCATGTCCTTCGCGTGCACGTGCAGGAGGCGGTCGGCGAAGTCGCGAACCGCACGCTCGTAGTCGACCTGGAGCCAGACGAGGTGCGACGGGTCGAGGTTGAGGCCGAAGCGCTTCGACGGGACGATCGAGAACATCTCGTCCCACGCGGCCGGGGTCGATGCGAGGTTCGTCCCGCCTGGCCACTCGTCCCAGCTGAAGATCATGGGACAGTTCTCGATCGCCACGTTGACGCCCTTGCTCTCGGCGTAGGCGACGAGCCGTGGCCACACCTTGCGGAACTCACGGAAGTTGTCCGGCACGTTCTTCGTCTTGTCCCGCCCCACGAACGTGCCGACCGTCGGCACGCCGAGCCTCGCCGCTGCATCGATCACCTTGTGCAGGTGCGTGTTCGCGGCGCGGCGCTCGGCCCGGTCGGGGTGGAGGTTGTTCGGGTAGTAGGCGAGCGACGAGATCTCCAATCCGTGGCGGTCGAGCACGTCGCGGACGCGACCGACGTCGAGCCGTTCGACGTCGATATGGCTGACGCCGGCATAGCGACGCCGCTCCGCTCCCCTACCCGGCCAGCAGGCAACCTCGAGCATCTCGTAGCCGTTCGCGGCCGACCACTCGGCGATCTTCTCGAACCGCAGGCGCCCGAAGGCGGCGGTCATCAGACCCAGCTTCACAGCTGCACCCATCTCCTCTCACGGTGCGACAGCGCGATCGCGTCGCCGAGGACATTCGCGCTGTGCCCGTCCGCGAACGTCGGAAAGTCCGGATCCGCCGGCGGGGCGCCCGCAGCGGCGGCCGTGTACACGGCCCGGTAGAGCTCGCGGAACGTCTCCACCCAGCCCTCTGCGTGACCTGCCGGCAGGAACGAGTGCGATGCGGCGGTGGGCTGCATCAAGCCCGGGTTGCGCTGCAGGATGCCGTTCGGCTCGTCGCGGCGGCCGAGCCACAGCTCCTCGTTACGCTCCGCGTTCCAGGCCAGTGCCGCCTCGGAGCCGTCCACCTCGAAATGCAGGTAGTAGTGCGAGCCGATGTCACCGATCGCACGCAGCGCGCCGCCCTTGTCCGGCTCGAGGCGCCAGTTCCAGTCCGTCGGGTAGAGGAGCCAGTCCTGGAGGTAGCCGCCGTGCACGTTCCACACGTCGCCCACTTCGCCGGCCAGCACCCGTGCGCGGGCCTCGTGCACGAGCGGGAAGAAGCGCAGGTTGAAGTTCGTGCAGTGCACCAGGCCGCTCCCTCCGCGATGGCGAGCAGCTCGGCCGACTCCTCGGAGGTCATTGCGAGCGGCTTTTCGCAGATCACATGCTTGGCGGCCGCGAGCACCCGCTTCACCTGCGGATGGTGGAGGTGGTTCGGTGTCGTCAGGTGGACGACGTCGATCGTGTCGTCCGCCAGCAGCGCGTCGAGCGAGTCGACCACCGGCGCGATCGCCTTCGCCGCGGCGCGCTCGGGGGAGGAGCCGACGACGCCTGCGACGTCCACGCCGAGGAGGCGCAGGGCGTGGACGTGGACGACACCGACGAAACCGGTGCCGACGACGCCTGCGCGAAGCCCGGTGAGATCGGTCACGCGGCGATCATGGCGTGTGGTGCGGTACCCGTGCGCCGGTTCTCACGCGGAGGCATGACCGACGCTGCCGTTGATCGTGAGGCCCCCGTCGACCAGAAGCTCCTGACCGGTGACGTAGCGCGCGGCGTCCGTGACGAGGAACACGGCCGCATCCGCGATCTCGGCCGGCTCACCGATGCGTCCGAGTGCGATCCGTTGCTCGTACGCCTGCCGCACCTCTTCGGTGTAGGCGGCCCGGTTCATCGGGGTCTCCGTGGCGCCCGGCGCGATCGCGTTGACCGTGATGCCGTACGGCGCGAGCTCGAGCGCGAGCGTCCGGGTCAGGGCCACGATGCCGCCCTTGGCGGTCGTGTACGCGGACAGGTTCGCCAGCGGCTGAACATCCGCGGCGGAGGTGACGTTGAGGATACGACCACCCGTGCCTTGCGCCGCCATCGTGCGAGCCGCGGCGCGGCAGCCGTAGAAGTAGCCGTGCAGGTTGGCGGCCAGGAGCCCGTGCCAGTCCTCGTCGGTCATCTCGAGCAGCGGCTTCACGAGCAGCCGGGCCGCGTTGTTGACCCAGATGTCGATCCCGCCGAAACGGTCGGCCGCGGCTTCGGCGAGCCGGTCGACGTCCTGCGGTCGCCCCGTGTCACCGACGAGCATGACGGCGTTGCGTCCGGACTCCCGCACCGCCTGCACCGTCTCGGGCGCCTCCTCGAGCGCCATCCCGGCGATGTCGGCGCCCGCGCGTGCCAGAGCGACGGCGATCGCCTGCCCGATGCCGCTCGAGGCGCCGGTGACGACTGCCCGGCGGCCCGTCAGCGCGAACGGAGAGGCCTCGGTCACAGCGGCGTAGGCTAGCGAGATGCGCCTCGGAGTGGCAGCGGCGGTGGTGGACGGGGCACTCGTGCGCGGCGACGTGGAGATCGCCGACGGCGTCGTCGCGGCGGTCGGTGTCGCCGGCGACGGGCGCGGACTGGCCGTCCCCGGCTTCGTCGATCTGCAGGTGAACGGCTACGCGGGGGTCGACGTCCTCGCCGCGGAGCCCGGCGAGCTCGTCGAGATGGGGCGCTCGCTCGCGCGAAGCGGCGTGCTCTGGTACCAGCCCACGCTGATCACGAGCCTGCTCGACGACAGTCTCGACGCCCTGCAGGCGATCGGACAGGCGCTCGAGCTTCCCGGGCCTGCATGGATCCTCGGGGCTCATCTCGAAGGCCCGTTTCTCTCGCCGGAGCAGGCGGGAGCGCATCCGGTGGAGCTCCTACGCCAGCCTGACCTCGACATGCTGGCCGCATTCCTGCTCGCCGGCTGCCCGGTGACGATGGTCACGCTGGCACCCGAGCTCGACGACGCCGTCGATGTGATCGAAGGGCTCGAGCGCCGCGGGATCGCTGTCTCGCTCGGACATACGGACGCCACCGCGGCGGTCGCGCAGGGCGCGTTCGACCACGGTGCCCGTGCCGTCACGCACGTGTTCAATGCGATGCGCCCGTTCTCGCATCGGGAGCCGGGCGTCGCCGGGGTGGCGCTGTCACGTGAGGACGTCGTCGTGCAGCTGATCGCGGACGGCGTGCACGTTGCGCCGGAGGCGATCCTCACTGCATGGCGCGCCTCACGGGGCCGGCTCGTGCTCGTCTCCGACGCGATCGCCGCAGCCGGTCTCGGTGACGGCTCCTACCGGGTCGGCAGCGTCGAGGTGACGGTCGAGGAGGGCGTCTCGCGCCGGGCCGACGGGAAGCTGGCCGGCGCGACCCGGCCGCTGGCGTGGGGCCTGCGGATGCTCGTCGAGCTCGGCGTCCCGATCGTCGAGGCCGTCGACACGGTGACCGCGGCTCCCGCCCGGCTGCTCGGCCGCGAAGACATCGCCATCCTGCGCCCGGGAGCGTCCGCCGACCTGGTCGTGCTCGACGACGACTTCGCAGTGGAGCGCATCCTGGTGGGCGGCGAGGAGCTCGTCTGACGCGAGCAGCAGGACGCTCTCGGCGTCACGCTCGCCGGAGGCGAGGAGCTCGAGCTTCATGCCCTCCAGCGCGGTGACCGGCTCGGCGGCGCCGAGGGCTGCCACGCTAGCCGCCGTCGCGTGCGCGGAGCGCGTCGACCGGTGCGGAGTACAGGAGCTTGAAGCCGCGGCGGCGCGGCACTCGCTCGCGGGCACCGGTGGGCCGGAACCCGGCTCGCTCGTAGAGACGCTGAGCGCGCGCGTTGGTCTCCTGGGCGAACAGGTAGACGTCGCGGCAGCCGCGCTCGGCGGCCCAGCCGGCGACGACGCCGATGAGCCGCTCGGCGATGCCCTGCCCACGTACCTCCGGGTCGACCCACATCGAGATGAGCTGTGCCTCCTGCGGGTCGACGCGCAGGAACGCCCCGACGACCCCGACCCATCGTTCGTCCTGCTCGGCCACGAAGAGGATGCGGGTCTCGCCGCGTGCCGCCTCGTCGACCCAGGCCCGCCAGCGCTCGTCCGGCTCGCGTGACGCATCCTCCCAGCGCGTGCCGAAGTACATGGCCTCCTCGCGGAGCATGCGCAGCCGCACCTCGCGCCACCGGCGCCATTCGTCGACGCGCAGAGGCCGGATCCCGACGGGGTCACTCATCGGGTGGGAGGATTGCGAAGACACGTGCCGGCGCACCGGAGCCGGCGACGACGGGCACCACTGCGGCGACGATCCAGGCACCCCGGGCGGGCACGGCATCGAGGTTGACGAGCCCTTCGAGGTGCCAGAGCCCGGCGGGGAGCGTGATCCGGTGGACGGGGAACCCTCGCGCGTGCCCAGGGTCGACGCCGAGCGTGTCGATGCCGATGCCCGCGACACCGCGTGCGACGAGCAGGCGCGCTGCGTCACGTGCCAGACCGGGGAACCGGAGCTCGTCCTCGCCCGCGTCGTCGACGGCGTCGGGGCGGCGGGCCTCCCAGCCCGTGTCGACGAGCACCGCCGATCCCGGCGGAATCGGGCCGTCGTCGGCCTCGAGCTCCTCGATCGTGGCTGCGTCGAGCTCGAAGCCTGCGTCGCTTCCCACACGGGCGCGTACATCGAGCTTGACCGCGGGCCGCACGAGGGTCGTGAGCGGGATCTCGTCCGTGGTCGCGCCGCCCCGGGCGAAGTGCGCCGGAGCGTCGATGTGGGTGCCGGCATGCTCTGGGAATTCGAGCACGCGCGAGTAGCTCTCATGCGTGTCGTAGCCGGCGTCTGCGGTGGCGGTGAACGGCATCGAGCCGGGCCAGAGCACCGTCTGGGGGCCCAGTGGCTGGGTGAGGTCGACGAGGCGGTCGGGCGCAAGGAGCGTGGCGAGGGCGGTCACCCGCCCGAGGCTAGCGTGCCTCGCACTCCGCGGTCGCACCCTCGCAACAGCCGGCCTTGAACCGGCAGCGGGGGCACTGGAACGTGGAGTGCCGCCACTCCATCGCGGCGCCGCACCGCGGGCACCCCTCGCCGGGCTCCTCGGTGGAGCCCGGCGAGGAGGCCTGAACCTGGCCAGCCGACGTCACCGGCCGAGCGTACGGGCGGCCGCGGACGACGGCACCGTCTCGGCAGTCGGCGCGCTCACGTTCCCGGATGCATCCACGCCCCGGACGACGTAGATCGGCGTCACTCCCTGAGGCACGGCGCGGTCGACGAACGTCGAGCCGGGGAGCCACAGCGGCCACACCTGCGCGAACGCCCCGTCGGGCGCGTCCTTGCGGTAGACGAGGTAGCCGACCAGGTCGGGCTCGAGCCCGTCGTCCCAGTCGAGGGTATAGCCACCCGTGCCCGCGGTGACGCCAAGGGCGACCGGCGCGGCGGGGGCGGTGGCGTCGGCTCCGAGGAACGGGAGGAGCGCCAGCAGCGGCGCGCTGCCGACGTCACGGCTGTTGGAGACCGGGAAGTCGCCCGAGCCCGGCAGCTCGTCGCGCCGGCAGGTAACCGTGTCCGCCTCCGCGCGGGTGTTCTCGGCCGTCCAGGCGAGGACGGTGCTCGGCTCGCCGGGATCGACGACCCCACCGGCCAGCATGGTCGCGATGCGCTGTCGCCGAATCTGGTCGGCGATGGCACCGCGCGCGACGGCGAGCGTGGCGTGCCGGCGTTCGAGCGCGGCGAGGTAGCCGGCGCGCGAGCCGCCGAACGAGCGGTCGACGACCCGCTTCTCGAGGTCGAGGATCTCCGCTGCCGTGACCGGGATCCGTGCGCGCAGCGCGACACGTGTGAACAGGGTCGACAGCGCCGCAGCACGAGAGCCCGTCACAGCGGTCAGGTCCTTCGCATCGGTCTCGTGCACACGGCCGGAGGCCGATACGCAGGTCTCGCCTGCCCGCAGCGTGATGGTGCCCTCGACCCGAGACGCCTTGAAGCCTGCGCCGGCCGCGGCAGGCCCGTCGCACAGCGCCGGATCGCGTCCCCAGAGATAGACGCACGCGGCCGCCGGCTTGTCGGGATCGACGCTCTGCGGTCCGAAGTTGCCCCAGCCCCATGACCAGATCGCCGAGGTCCCCTCGTCGAGCACCACCTGGCGGGCGGCGAGGGCGTTCCACTTCACGAACCGGAACCAGTCGGCGCTGGGCTGCAGGCCCTCGCGACCCGCCGCACCGATGGCCACCTGGAACCCGAGGACGTAGCCGATTCGCTGGCGTGGGATCCCGGCCGCGACGAGACGCTGGGTGACCGATCGCATTCCCAGCCGCATGCGCCGGGTGCCGACGATGCGGCCCAGGCGAACGATCACCGGTGCGTTGTAGTAGGCCTCGTAGACGACGTCCGCGGTGGCGCCCACGTCCCGCCACCATGCGGCGGCCTCACCGGTGAAGATCGGGTTGCCGTGGACGAACAGGGCCGGTCGCGCGCCCTTCGCGGCGAGTCCGCGCAGGAGCGCGAGCACGTTGGCCCGGTACTGCGCCACGCTCGGCTCCCACGGTACGGGTGCGGCCGGGCCGAGCAGCTCGTTGAGCCCGATCACCGGGGTCGAGCACTCGGTCGACGCGACGGCCCGCTCGTACGTCTGGTCGACGGCGCCGGCGATCGACGCGGGGTCGGCGGGGTCGGTAGGGTCGCCGATCAGACGCGGGAGATTGAGCACGAAGAAGACGGAGTTCGCTCCCTGGTCGCGGTAGGTCTTCGGGAGCGCGGTGCCGCTCGCGGCGAGGATCACACCGGGCCGGACCAAGACGTCGCGTACCTCCTTCGGCACCGAGCCTTCGCCGTAGTCGATCCACAGGGGCTTCGTATCCGGGAGACCGCAGGCGCCGAAGGTCTGCGAGCGGGCGGCTGTTCCGAAGCCGGCAGCGAGGGCGATAGCCAGGGCTGCGACGACGGCCACACGTGCGGGGGATCTTCCGTTCACGATCGACCTCCCTCGAGGCGAATCCGACGGGACCAAGCCATACCTGGGACGCACGACACCCCACCAGCGTCGGAGAACTCTCTCACAGGGCGCTCACCGCTCGCTCATCGGCGGCAATTGTGAGAGCTCGATCGTCGCAGGCCGGGAGGCCCCGCGGATCAGCGGGCTTGCGGATTCGCCTGCGGGAAAGCCGCGTGCCGGTCATCCGGTCGGCGGTGGCTGCGGCGTCGCCTCGGGGCTCGGCGCGCCGACGTTCCCGGTCGTGTCGACGGGGCGCACGACGTACACCGCGTCTCCCTCGAGCGGTGCCCGGTCGGCGTAGGTCGAGTAAGGAAGGAGCGTCACGTTGATCCGCGTGTAGGGGCCATCCGGCGCGGGCGCTCGGTAGACGTCGTAGCCGGCGAGGTCGGCCTCCGTGCCATCGGGCCAGTCGAGTGTGACGACGCCGGTCGCCGCGGTGGCGGTGAGCTCGGTCGCGGCAGCCGGTGCCTCGTGGTCGTCCGTGAGGAAGGGGAGCTTGACGGCCAGCGGCACGACGCCGACGACGCGTACGTCCGAGGCGGGGAAGTTGCCCCGCCCGGGGAGCAGGTCCCGCCTGCAGGTGGTCGTGGCGATATCGGCGCCGCCGACCGCTGTGGCCCACAGGAGCGGCGTCTGGCCCGGCTCGGCGGCGGCGAGCCCGACGATCAGGTCGCGGCGCAGCTCGTCCTCGAGGATCCCGAGCGCGATCTGTCTGGTAGCGCCGCGCTCCTGCAGCGCGATCAGGTAGTCGGGGCGGGAGCCGGTGAAATCGCGGTCGATCACCTCCTGCTCGACGGCGAGGACGTCGGCCATCGCAACGGGGGCGCGCGTGCGCAGCACCTGCCGGGAGAAGAGCGCGTCGAGCGCCTGTTGCCGATCGCGGGTCAGCTTGGCGAGCGCGAGGATCGGGGCCGTTCGGAGCTTGCCGGCGGCGGACACGCACTCGACGCCGTCGGGGACGACGATCGGCCCTTCGACGAGTGAGCGCTTGAAACCGGGCCCGGCCACGCCGGGCCCGTCGCAGAGGCTCTGGTCGCGGCTCCAGAGGTAGACGCAGGCGGCGGCGGGCTTGTCGGGGTCGACGCTCTGTGGGCCGAAGTTGGCCCAGCCCCACGACCAGATGGAGGACGTGCGTTCGTCGAGCGTCACCTGCCTGGCGGCGAGGGCATACCATTTCACGAAGCGCAGCCATTCCTCGCGCGGCTCCAGCCCTTCCCGGCCGTACTTCCCGGGCGCCACCTGGAAGCCGAGCACGAGGCCGATGTGGCTGCGCGGGACGCCGACGCTCGCGAACTTGCGCACGATCGAGCGCATGCCCAGGCGCATGCGGCGCGGCCCCACGATCCGCCCGAGCCGGCTGATGTTCGGGGCGCGGTAGTAGGCCTCGTAGACGACGTCCGCCACCGCGCCCACCTGCTGCCACCACGCGGCCGCTTCCCCGGCCATGCCCGGGTTCCCGTGCACGAGAAGGGCCGGGCGCGCTCCGCGGGCCGCCAGCCCGCCCAACAGGGCGAGCACGTTGGCGCGGTACGTGGCGACATCCGGCTCCCACGGCACGGGTGCGGCGGGGCCGAGGAGCTCGTTGAGCCCGATGATCGGTGTCGCGCACTTGGTCGCGGCGACGGCGCGGTCGTAGACGGACTGTGCCGAGGCTTCGATCGTGGCCGGATCCGCAGGTGACGTCGGCGAGCCGACCCAGTTCGGCAGGCGCAGCACGAAGAACACCGTCTTCGCCCCCAGCTGCCGGTACGTCTGCGGCAGCGTGGTTCCGCTCGACGCGACGATCACGCCGGGCCGGGCGAAGACCGACCGGACGTCAAGCGGGATCGCGCCCTCTCCGTACTCGATCCAGAGCGGCGGCGTCGTCGGGAGCCCGCATGCGTCGACGCCCGCGGCGGACCGCGCGGGGAGCGCGGCACCACCGAGCGCAGCCGCTGCCGCGACAACGACGGCGAGAACGAGGGCGAGATGAACGGGTCTGACCGGCTGCATGGTGGATGACAAGAGTGACGGACGCTCGTGAGGACTTTGTTCGGATTTCGCCGCCGCCCTCCGAGACCATCCTGCCGGGCCCGAGTGACTGCGGGTCGCGGTCCCGCGCCCGCGGCTAGCATGGATCACGAAGCGGCGACGTGGCCGAGTGGTTAGGCAGAGGCCTGCAAAGCCTCGTACAGCGGTTCGAATCCGCTCGTCGCCTTCGAGGCCGGGCTCGACCGCCGACGTCAGCCCCGGAGCGATGCGTGTCGCCGATGACGGTGCGGCGCGGCGTCAGCTCGAAAAGCCGGAGACCGCATCGCCGACCAGCGCCGCAAGGGCGAAACCCGCTCCGGCCGCCTTGCCGACGTGAAACCGTCCACCGCTTGCACCCAGCCGGGGACGGGTGGCTCCTCGCCCGCGGAAGGACGCGCCCGCCACTGCTTGACCGCCAAGCCAAGGAGCAGCACGCCGAGGACGAGCAGGAGCACGTTCACCCACGTCGCCGCTCACGCGCCTCGCTACCGCCCGCGACCCCGCCGATCAGAAGGCCGATCGTCCCGACCTCTCCGAGACCGGCGCACCACGCGAGGACGAAGGCGAGTCCCTTCGCGACTCCGCGGTCCGACCCCACGATCAGCACGGCGGCGATGATCGGGACCGGAAAATCGCCACCGCGACTGCCAGCGGCAACACGACGGCCCATCGAGCCCGTGCGTCAGCGCCGTCTGGATGCCACCGGAACGCACGTCGGGGACCTCGCACAGGTCAGCAGTCTGTCTGTTGATCGCATCGACGACTCCGATCGGCCGCCGCGGTCCGGCGAACCAGTGAGATCACGAGCCGCGGTGCGTCAGCCTCCGCTGTCCGCTGCCGTCGGCGTTCATGACGTAGACCTCGTTGGTGACGTCGCGGTCCGAGACGAAGACGATCTTCCGCCCGTCGGGAGACCAGGCAGCACCCCAGCCTGCAGGATCGTCGTTCCCCGGGTTGCGCGTCAGATTCCGCTTCCCGCTCCCGTCGGCGTTCATGACGTAGACCTCCCAGTTGCCGTCGCGCTTGGTCACGAAAGCGATCTTCCGCCCGTCGGGCGACCAGGGCCCTGCGTAGTCGTCCCCCTGCTCTCGCGTGAGGTTCCGCTGCCCGCTCCCGTCGGCGTTCATGACGTAGATCTCTTGGTTGCCGTCGCGTCCGCTCCCGAACAAGATCTTCCGCCCGTCCGGCGACCAGGTCGGGCCGCGGCCGCCGGCCGGCTGCGGCGTCAGCCTGCGCGTCGCGCTCCCGTCGGCGTTCATGACGTAGATCTCGGCGTTACCGGCGGTCTTCACGCGCGCGAAGGCGATCTTCCGCCCGTCGGGCGACCAGGCAGGCGTGAAGCCCCGCGTGAGCCTCCGCTGCCCGCTTCCGTCGGCGTTCATGACGTAGATCTCGACGTTGGCGGGGCTCCAGGCCGTAAAGGTGATCTTCCGCCCGTCGGGCGACCAGGCCCCGGCGAAGACGCCCCAGCTCCCGGGTCTCGACGTCAGCCTCCGTACCCCGCTCCCGTCGGCGTTCATGACGTAGACCTGGCTGCTGCCGTTGTGCCGTCTGGAGAAAGCGATCATCCGCCCGTCGGGAGACCAGGAAGAAAGCATCGTCCCCTCAGCTCGAGCAGCGCCCGCTTCCCGCTCCCGTCGGGGTTCATGACGTACACCTGATAGTGACCCTTCTTCGGTGTCCCGACGCGGCCCTCGAACACGATCTTCCCGTCCGGCGACCAGCCGGCCCGCCCGACCGCGGGCACGCGGTGCGGGGGCTGGGGGCAGCATGTGAGGAGGTCGAGGAGGCTGCTGCCGATGCCGAACGCCGGCGTGACGAGAAGCCCGCCGATCAGGATCGCGGCAGCGACGGCGACGATCCGCCAGCGCGGGAACGTCCAGCGGCGGGGTGGATGTTCTGCTCCCGCCGGGTGGAGCACGTCGTCCCAGCCTTCGGGGCGGGGCTCGGCGGCACGCCGGAGAACGTCATCCCAGCTTCCCATTTCATCCTCGAGCGGTCCGATGACGCGCTCGAGCACGACCGTGACGTCGTGGTCATTCACCGATGTACCTCCGTCATCGCAGTTCTGACCTTCCGGTGAGCGGCGTGGAGTGTGGCCGCGACGGTGCCGCGCTCGATCCCCGCGACCTGTGCGATCGTGTGGTAGTCGAGGTCGGCGTAGTGGCGCAGGAAGAGCACGAGCCGCTGTCGCTCCGGGAGCCCTGCAATCACGGCTCGTACTTCGAGCCAGTCGCCGGGATGGCCGTTCGCCTCGAGCTCGTAGCTGTCGTCCAGCCCGATGACCGGATGTCGCTTCTCCACGCGGCAGACGTTCACCATGATCCGCCAGAGCCAGGCGTGGAGGCTCTCCGCCTCCCGCAGATCGCCTCTGTGTCGCAAAGCGTGGGCGAAGGCCTCTTGCACTGCGTCCCGCGCACGGTCTCATCGCCGAGCATCCCGAGCGCGAGCGAGAGAAAGCGCCGGTACCCGTCTCGATACGCGTGTTCGATCGCGGCGACGCGGTCGACGTCCGAAATCGTGCTCACAACTCCTATTGATTCACGAGATACCGAGAACGTTTAGCGAGACGCTCAGCAAGAACGGTCCTCCCGCGCTGTGTTCTAGAGGCTTGATGTGTATTAGCGGCCGTCGTAGGCGGCGAGGGCGCGTGCTGGTCTGCCGGTGAGGGTGTTGAGGAGGATGCCGAGTGTGAGTGCGAGTAGGCGTTGCGCGATGCGTTGCGCGAGGCCGCGGGGTGTTCTCGCGAGGTGCCGTTCGAGTCTCATTTGTTCTTTGAGGTTCGAGAAGACGCTCTCGATTGTCAGCCTCGCGCTTGCCAGTACGCGTTCGCGTCTGTGGTTGGCGGTGGTGCGCTTGCGCGCCGGGGTCAGCAGCTCCACTTCGTTGCAGGCCATCCGCTCGTTGTAGGCGCGTCCCCAGAGGCCCTTGTCGGCGATGACGGTCTCGCCTGTGTCGACGAGGTCGAGCAGCGGCTCGTACTCGTGCTCGTTGGCGGGCACCCAGGTGTAGGCGAGCGGCAGCCCGCGCCGATCGGTGCGCAGCACCAGCCGCACACCCCAGACGTATTCGCTCTTGGCGGCGCAGTAGCCATAGGCGGCGGTGCCGGCAAACTCGCTTCGTTGCGCGCAGCCAGCGTAGTTGGCAACCCCGACCAGCGTCCCGTCGGCAAGGCGTGGGCCGCCGCTGTCGAGCAACCTGGCAAGCCGCTGCTGCACCACCGTCAGCAGCCCCGTCAGAGCGCGCAGACGCCGGTTGTACTGCGACTGCGAGGGCAGGTGCGGGAACCAGCCGGGCAGTCGGTAGCCGACAAGACCGAGGAACTGCCGGTCAGAGCTGATCCCCATCGCCGCCTGACAGACCGCGAGAGCGACCAGCTCCGCATCGCTGATCCTGGCCGGCGGCCCCGACCTGGCAGGGACCGGATACTCGTCCGCGAACACATACGCTGCAACGACAAGGGCTTCCAGATCGGGCGTCATCTCGAGCCTCCATCTCGAGGGGACACTGACCGGAAGCCCTTCGTCGTCCAGACGCGGGTCCCTACCGAATACGCATCAAGCCTCTAGTTCGTCAAGGGCATTCCGGCACACTCGCCCAGCGCAGGCACCTGTCGCCTGGTCGCCGGTTGAGCGAAGGAACGAAGGCACACGGCCGGCCCGCGCCCGACCTATCCGGCGTCCAGCCGAGGAGGTGGTTCGGCACCGCGCCTATCGCATCGGCGCTGAATGGATCTAGCCTCGCCTCCTCGTGGTCTGCGCGAGCTGTGGCCGGGAGAGCGAGGGCGACTTCCAGTTCTGCCCCCATTGCGGGGCGCCGTTCTCGACTGCGGCGCCGGCGCGCGAGTTGCGAAAGACGGTGACCGTGCTGTTCTGCGATGTGACCGGCTCGACTGCCTTGGGCGAGTCTCAGGATCCAGAGGCTCTGCGGGCGCTGCTGGCGCGGTACTTCGAGCGGATGAAGAGAATTGTCGAGTCGCACGGCGGCACGGTGGAGAAGTTCATCGGAGACGCCGTGATGGCCGTGTTCGGCGTGCCGGTCGCGCACGAGGACGACGCGCTGCGGGCGGTGCGTACGGCGGCGGAGATGCGCGATGCGCTTCCCGAGCTCGACGTCCAGGCTCGGATCGGCGTCAACACCGGCGAGGTGGTCACAGGCACCGAGGAGCGGCTGGCGACGGGCGACGCCGTCAACGTCGCCGCCCGGCTCGAGCAGGCGGCGCAGCCCGGCGAGGTTCTGCTCGGCGCGCCGACGCTCGCGCTCGTGCGCGACGCGGTCGAGGTGGAGGAGGTCGAGCCGCTCGCACTCAAGGGAAAGGCAGAGCCGGTCGCCGCCCACCGGCTCCTACGCGTGCAGGAGGCCCCGGAGCGGCGGCACGAGACGCGCTTCGTCGGCCGGGAGCGCGAGCTCGCGCTGCTCCGGGGCGCCTGGGAACGATCGCAGACGGAGCGCTGCTGCGAGCTGATGACGATCGTCGCAGACGCTGGCGTCGGCAAGTCGCGCCTCGTCGCCGAGCTCCTGAGTCGTGCCGACGCTACCGTCGTCCGCGGCCGCTGCCTCCCCTACGGCGAGGGGATCACCTACTGGCCGGTTGTCGAGGTGCTGAAACAGCTCGGCGTGGCGCCTGCCGACGAGACGGCTGCGGCCGCGATCCGGTCGCTGCTCCGCGAGACGGAGGTCCAGACCTCGGCGGAGGAGATCGCCTGGGCCGTCCGCAAGACGTTCGAGCAGGCCGCGAGCGAGCGCCCGCTCACGGTCGTCTTCGACGACGTCCACTGGGCCGAGGAGACTTTTCTCGACCTGATCGAGCACGTCGCGCTCCTCTCCACGGGCGCGCCGATCCTGCTCGCCTGCCTGGCGCGGCCGGAGCTCACTGAGCTCCGCCCGCAGTGGCCCGTGACGCTACGGCTGGAGCCGCTGCTCGCGGACGACGTGGAAGAGCTCATTCCGCCGCGATTCGGCGCCGAGCTGCGGGAGCGGATCGCGCGAGCCGCCGGCGGCAACCCGCTCTTCATCACGGAGATGCTGGCGATGACCAGCGACGCGCAGGCGGACGTGATCGTCCCGCCGACGTTGCAGGCACTCCTCGCCGCGCGCCTCGACCAGCTCGCGCCGTCCGAGCGAGGCGTGCTCGAGCGCGGCGCCGTCGAGGGCGAGATCTTCCACCGCGGCGCCGTGCAGGCGCTCGCGCCGGACGAGCCGCAGGTGACGCCGCGGCTCGCCGCGCTCGTGCGCAAGGAGCTGATCAAGCCGGAGGCGGCGCAGCTTCCGGGCGAGGACGGCTTCCGCTTCCGTCACCTGCTGATCCGCGACGCCGCCTACGACGCGCTGGCGAAGGCGACGCGTGCGGAGCTGCACGAGCGCTTCGCGCACTGGTTGGAGGAGCACGGCGAGGCGCTCGTCGAGCTGGACGAGATCCTCGGCTACCACTTCGAGCAGGCGTACCGCTATCGCCGCGAGCTCGGGCTGGACGACGACGGCACCCTCGCCGCGGCCGCGCGACGGCGCCTGACGGCGGCCGGCGTTCGGGCCCGCGTCCGCGGCGACGAGCTTGCAGCCGTGAACCTGCTCGAACGTGCCGTCGCGCTCGTACCTGCAGACGCGATCGACCTCGCGCTCGAACTGGACCTGCTCGAGGCCCTCTACTGGGCGGGCAGGGGAAGCGACGCCCTCGATTCCGCGCAGTCCCTCCTAGACCGCGCCGCGGCTGCTGGCGATCGCATCGCCGAGCTGTGCGCCAGGATCAAGGGGGGCCTGTTCCGCCTGAATCTCGAGCCCGAGGGCGCGACCGAGCGGCTGGCCGTGCTCTTGGACGAGGCATTGCCCGAGTTCGAGAAGGCCGGCGACGACGCCGCTCTGTACGTCGCCTACGCCGCGCTCGGCCAGGTGTGGAACATGCGCGCGCAGGCGGACGCCATGCGGGACGCCTATGAGCGCGCCGCAGCCCACGCGCAGCGGGCAGGAGGTCCAAGTCCGGACGAGTTCCTCAACTACCGGGCGACGGGGCGCTTCTACGGCACCACGCCCATCTCAGAGCTGCTCGCGTGGCTGGACGAGCAGGAGGTGCGCGGCGTGCGTCTCCATGGCCTCGACCTGCGACGTTCGCTCGCGCTCGCGATGCTCGGACGCTTCGACGAGGCGCAGTCGATCATGAGGGACGTGCGAACGAAGGCCGCGGAGCGCGGTGGCGGCTTCGCGCTCGCGTACGTGCTCGGCCAGGCCTCCACCGAGCTCGCACTCTTGGCCGGCGATCCTGCGGCAGCCGCCGAGTCCAGCTCTGAAGCGATGCGGCTGTACGACGAGTTCGGAGAGCGGGGCTTCGCCTCGACGGCGGCCGGGAGGCTCGGGCAGGCGCTCTACGAGCTGGGCCGACTCGACGAGGCCGAGACATGGGCGGGCCGCGCGGCGGAGCTCGGCGCGAGCGACGACGCGTGGACACAGATGCTCTGGCGGCAGGTGCAGGCGAAGGTGCTCGCGCGCCGGGCCGAGTATGCCGAGGCGGAGCGGCTCGCCCGCGAGGCGCTCGCGATCGGCGAAGAGACCGACCTGCTCAACTCCATGGCGGACGCCTACGGCGACCTCGGCGAGG
>CAVPGO010000052.1:0-32403 GCA_963703975.1 uncultured Actinomycetes bacterium | reverse complement strand
AACCCGCGACCACCGGAGACGCACAACCCGGGGCTCTACCAGCTGAGCTACCGCCACCGCGGCACAGGCAGGATACCCAGCGTCGGAAAACCACACGACGCCGCCACGGATCCCTGCCTTCGCCGTTCCGACGTAGCCGGAGACGCATGGCCTCTCGGGCGCATGGTCGTTCACGCGCGCTACCGTGCGTGCGCCCGGCCCCGTAGCTCAGTGGATAGAGCGGCAGACTTCGAATCTGCGAGCGGTGGTTCGACTCCACCCGGGGCCACTCCGCTGTTACTCCCGGGCGCGACCGTGCATTGCGGCTGCGTCGCGTCGTAGGCTCCTCAGATGGCGGCCTGTCCTTCCTGCGGTCATGAGAATCGGGACGGCGCGAAGTTCTGCGAGGACTGCGCTGCGCCGCTGCGTGCTTCCCGCACGCTGGCGGAGGAGCGCAAGGTCGTGACGTCGCTCTTCTGCGACCTGGTCGGATTCACGGCCTCCTCGGAGCCGGCCGACCCCGAGGACGTCGATCGGATGCTGTCCGCCTATGCGGAGATGGCCCGCGCCCAGATCGAGGCGCACGGTGGAGTGATGGAGAAGTTCATCGGCGACGCCGTGGTCGGCGTGTTCGGCGTGCCTGCCGCCCATGAGGACGATCCCGAGCGGGCCGTGCGTGCCGGGCTTCGGATCGTCGAGGGCGCGGACGAGTTGGACTCGGTGGGTGGAGAGCCGCTGCGGCTGCGGGTGGGGATCAACACCGGCGAGGCGCTCGTGCGTCTGGGCGCCAGCTGCGGCTTCGGGCGAGCGGCTGCTCGCCGGGGATGCGATCAACACCGCGTCCCGGATCCAGTCGGTCGCGCCGGAGCTGGGAGTGGCAGTCGGGCTCGCGACCTACGAGGCGACGGCGGCCGGTGTTCGACTACGAGGAGCTCGAGCCGGCGACGCTGAAGGGCAAGGCGGAGCCGGTCCGGGTGTTCCACGCGAAGGCAGCGCGGGCCCGCTTCGGCACGCGATCTCACCCGCACCCACGACACGCCCGTTCGTCGGCCGCGAGATCGACCTCGCGCTGCTCAAGGGGATCTTCGACAAGACGGTCGCGGCGAGCTCGGTCCAGCTCGTGACGGTCGTCGGTGAGCCGGGGCTCGGCAAGAGCCGGATCGTCGCCGAGCTCTTCGCCTACATCGACGCCCGCCCCGAGCTCACGACCTGGCGGCAGGGCCGCTGCCTGCCCTACGGGGAGGGGATCACCTTCTGGGCGCTCGGGGAGATCCTGAAGGCGCACACCGGCATCCTCGAGTCCGATCCGCCCGCGGTCGCGCAGGAGAAGCTCGGCGCCGTCCTCCCCGACGGCGACGAGCGGGAGTGGTTCCGGCAGCGGCTGCTGCCCCTGCTCGGGATCGAGGCGACCTCGTCGGCCGAGCGCGAGGAGCTGTTCACCGCCTGGCGCAGGTTCCTGGAGGGGATCGCCGAGGAGCGTCCGACCGTGCTCGTGTTCGAGGACCTGCACTGGGCCGACGAGGCGATGCTCGCCTTCCTCGAGCACCTGGCGGACGTCGCCGAGGGCGTCCCCCTGCTCCTGGTCGGGCACGGCCCGCCCCGAGCTGTACGAGCGCCACCCGCGACTACGCGACGAGGCTCCGCAACGCCACCCCGATCAACCTCGCCCCGCTCTCGCAGGAGGAGACGGCCCGGCTCGTCTCCGCGCTGCTGGAGACGACCGTCATCCCCGCCGAGCTGCAGCAGCCGATCCTCGAGCGGGCCGGCGGCAACCCCCTGTACGCCGAGGAGTTCGTGCGGCTGCTCAAGGATCGTGACCTGCTCGAGCGCGTGGGCTCGAGCTGGCAGCTCAAGGAGGGAGCGGAGGTCCCCTTCCCGGACTCGATGCAGGCGCTCATCGCCGCCCGCCTCGACACCCTCGACCCCGAGGCGAAGTCGCTCCTCGCGGACGCGGCGGTGATCGGCAAGGTCTTCTGGGCGGGCGCGCTCGCGGCGATGGGCGAGCGCGACCCCGAGAGCGTCACCTCGACCCTGCGCGAGCTCTCCCGCAAGGAGCTCGTGCGCCCGCCCGGCAGTCGTCGATGGCCGGCGAGGCCGAGTACGCCTTCTGGCACGTCCTCGCCCGCGACGTCGCCTACAACCAGCTCCCCCGGGCATCCCGGGCCACCCGGCATGTCGCAGCAGCCAGCTGGATCGAGTCGAAGGCCCCCGAGCGGGTCGAGGACCTGGCCGACGTGCTCGCCTACCACTACGCGACCGCCCTCGAGCTCGCCCGCGCCGCCGGAGAAACACGAGCAGGCCGCAGAGCTGGAGGCACCCGCCCTGCGCTTCCTCGGCCTCGCCGGGGAACGCGCCCTCGGCCTCGACACCGCCGCCGCCCTCGCGAGCTTCGAGCGGGCGCTCGCGCTCACTCCCCCGCGGGCACCCCGAACGGGCCGCGGCGCTCGCCCGCTTCGGCGAGGCCGCCTTCCACGCCGGACGCTACGGCGAGGCGAAGGAGGCGCTGGAGGAGGCGATCACCGCCTTCCAGGCGGCGGGCGACGTTCGTGCCGCCGCTCGGGCGATGGGCATGCTCAGCGCCGGTGCTGAACCGCTCGCGGATCCGCGGGGGTGGGAGCTCCCCGCCCAGGCGGTCGCCCTGCTCGAACCCCTGCCAGCAGGCCCGGAGCTGGTCGGCGCG
This sequence comes from uncultured Actinomycetes bacterium, assembly GCA_963703975.1. Taxonomy (GTDB): domain Bacteria; phylum Actinomycetota; class Thermoleophilia; order Gaiellales; family Gaiellaceae; genus Gaiella. Next base: position 29,744 of record CAVPGO010000052.1, on the reverse strand, counting down.
CTCACCGAGCTCGCCCGCGCCGAGGCGCTGCAGGGGCGGAACGAGGCTGGCCTCGGCTACGCCGAGCAGGCGCTCACCCTGGCGCGAGGAGCTCGGCCTGCGAGCGGCCCGCCCGCGCCCTCGGCTACCGCGGCCTGGCCCGCGGCAACCTCGGCGACCGTGGGAGGCCTCGACGACTCCGGGAGGCGATCACGCTCGCCACCCAGGCCGGACAGGGCCGCGAGGTCGCCCTGCTGCACAACAACCTCGGCTATGCGCTCTTCGCGGTCGAAGGCCCCGTCGCGACCCTGGAGGTTCTACGGGCGGGGATCGCCTTCGCCCAGGCCCGCGGTCTCACCGAGATCGGCCGACAGCTCTCACGGCGAACACGGTCGAGACGCTCATCGCGACGGGCGAGCACGAGCAGGCGCTCGCCCTCGCCAGCGAGCTCGCCGCCGAGCTACGAGGCGAGCGGGAACGTGCTCGACCTCACCACGGTGCGGAGTCGTGCAGGCCGCAGATCCTGACCCTGCGCGGGCAGGCGGCCCAGGTCGGCCGACACGCTCGACTGGCTGGAAACCACCAGCCGCGAGGCAGGAGCTCGCCGAGTACATCGTCGCCAACCTGGGCGCGGCCGCCGTCGCCCGCACCGCCCTCGGACAGCACGACCAGGCCGCCGCCCTGCTCGCCGAGATCGAGGCCAACCCCGGCCGCCGCGAGACCTCGGACTACGCCGCCTCCTGCCCGTGATGGTGCGCACCGCACTCGACGCTCGGCAACCCGGAACTCGCCGAACGGCTCGTGGCCGGTGTCGAACGCGCGCACCCCCTACCACGAGCACGCGCTCGCGGCGGTGAACGCCGCCCTCGCCGAAGGCCCGCGGCGACCTCGAGGCCGCCGCCGACGGGTACGCCGACGCCGCCAACCGCTGGCAGGCGTTCGGGGTCGTTCCCGAGCAAGCGTTCGCCCTGCTCGGCCACGGCCGCAGCCTCATCGCCCTTCACCGAACCAGCGAGGCCAAGCCCGGTGCTCCAGCAGGCCCGCGAGATCTTCCAGAAGCTCCAGGCAGCCCCCGCCCTCGCTGAAACCGACCAGCTCCTGCAGCAGGCGACCGCGCTCAGCTCCTAACCGGCGGTTGGGGCGACACGGGGGCAACAAGACCCACCGAGACCAGCCGAGATCGACGACTCGCGTCAGACGGCTTTCGCGCGCTTACAGCCTCGAAAACCCAGATCAGCCGAGACAGACCGAGATCGACTGGCCCAACTTCGAATCTGCGAGCGGTGGTTCGACTCCACCCGGGGCCACTCGTCGAGCGCCATTGTGCGAGCGAGATCGGATGCCAGCCGCGCAACGCGCTCCCGGCGTCGACAGCCGTCATGACGCTGCCGGTCCTGAGCGCGAGTAGCATCCAGGCGAGGGTGGACACATTCGCCCGAGCGTTCCGTCGTCCAAGGAGGTCGCCCGATGCGTTGGAAGCCCTCTCCCCCGACTGTTCTTGCGGGTGTCGCGCTCTTCTTCGCCCTCGGCGGAACGGCGGTGGCCGTCTCCGACGCCGTCAAGCCGCAGGCGCGCTGCGCGACAGGCGCGGTGCGTGGGATCGCCGGAGTCACAGGCGACCCCGCGAAGGGCATCGCCAACCTGCCCGGCACGTTCACCGGCAACAAAGGCCTTTTCTCGCGGAAGTTCAACTGCAGCGGCGGGGCGACCCAGGTGAGACGGGTCTCCCAAGGACTGTACGAGGTGCGCTTCGTCGGCAACGCTGCACAGGGCGGCGTCGTCGCGGGAGGCACCACGATCGGCACCGTGCAGTTTGCGAACGGGACGTTCACCGTGGCGATGTATCGGCCGGGGGAGCAGAACCCTCCGTTCGACGCACCGTTCGTTCTCTTCGCGATGTGACCACGCGACAAAGGCGGTCGCCACGCTGCCGAAGCCGCGCCCGAAGCGCGTCGCGGCGGCTGTCGGCCCCGCCCACCTGCAACGAGGCGGCCCACCGCTGCGCCGGCGCCTCCCGACGGGAGTGTGCGCGTCGCCGACGCTCGCGTGACGCCCCCCGCGCTGTCCTAGACTTCGCGCCCAATGCCCGCCGAGCACATCCAACACGCCGCCAGCGCCCTGCTCATCCTGCTGCCGCTCGCGTTCAACCTGTTCTTCTTCCTGCTGGCACGAGGCTTCGAGTACCCGGACATTCTGCGCAGCCCAACCGAAGACGTCTTGCGCCGTTTCCAGGCGGGCGGAGTACGCCTCATACTCCTCTGGTACGGCTTCATGCTGACGGCCGTTCTCCTCGCGCCGCTGGCGGTCCTGGTGGGGCAGGTGCTTGCCGGCGACAGCCTGGCCGTGGTGCCCGTGGCGACAGTCGTGGGCGTCCTGGCTGCCGCCGTGCAGTTCCTCGGGCTTGCACGGTGGCCGTTTCTCGTGCCGGCCCTCGCCCGGACGTACGTCGATCCCGCCTCGAGCGAGGCCAAGCGAGAGGCGACCGTCGTCGTCTTCGAGGCGTTCCACCGCTACCTCGGTGTTGCGGTCGGCGAGTGTCTCGGCTACCTCTTCACCGGCGCGTGGACCGTGCTCGTCGGCGTGGCGATGCTGCAATCGTCCGTGTTCGACGCATGGCTCGCCTGGCCCGGCATCGTGATCGGTCTCCTCCTTGTCGTCAGCTCGCTCGAATTCGTCGGCCGCTTCGAGGAGAAAGGCTGGAAGCTCGCGGGGACGATCGTCCCGATCGCCTACGCCGCCTGGTCGATCTGGCTCATGAGCGCCGGGGTCGCACTCATATTCGCCTGAGCCCTCTCCGCGGGCGCGTGCTCGATCAGCCGAGATTCGGGTGAGGATCCTCGCGTCTCCGGAAGCCGAGGTTCCGACCCGGCTTCGTGCCCAGGTTGTCCGACTCCAACGCCAAGCGTGGCCCGGCGATGATCCGGCGCGGGTGAGACTGACCCATGATCCTGTGTTGGCACCGCTGTCGATGCTCCTCATCGACGGCGAGCACGTTCTTGCAGCGCTCGACATCCTCTCGAAGGAGATCGTGCACCGCGGCGAGCGGTACGCTGCGAGCGGACTGAGCACCGTCGTCACCGACGAATCGGTCCGGCGCAAGGGGTACGGGCGACACCTCGTCGAAGCCGCGCACGAGCGGATCGCGAAGAGTGGCGCCGACCTGGGGATCTTCACGTGTGACACGTCGCTCGAAGCGTTCTACGAACGCGCTGGATGGCAAGTCCTCCCCGGGACGGTGCTCATCGGCGGAACACCGGATTCGCCGGTCCCGAGTGACCAGTTCGAGAAGGTGACGATGGGAAGCTTCTTCACACGACGAGCCAAGAGACACCGACGGGAATTCGTTGGATCCCGGATCGACCTCTACCCGGGTGAGATCGACAAGCTGTGGTGAGCCGACTCCGACACGGGCGCCCGCGGGAGTCCCGTCAACGCGTAGCCGACCCCGCCGTTGTCAGTCGGCGGGTTCGAGGGGGAGCTCGGGTCGCTCGCCGAGGAACTCCACCCACGTGCGCTTGACGCACGGGTAATGCTTCGCCGCCTCGGCGAGATCCATGAACGCGACGATGGTCGCGTCGAATCGCTCACGGAGCTTCGCGTCGGCGATGCCCCCATCGGGGCCGAGCGCCGTGTGCGCCTGCGCGAGCGAGAACATCTCGGGAAAGATGCGCGCCCCGAGGTGCTCGAAGGGCACGCGCAACGCCCAGAGGCCGCGGTTTCCACCGACCAGCGACGGGGAGGCGGACAGCAAGAGCCCGTGCCGCTCGTGAAAGGGCTGCGGACGCGACCGCGACACCCAGTCGACCGCGTTCTTCAGGAGCCCGGGCATCGACGCGTTGTACTCGGGCGAGGCGACCACGAAGGCGTCGCTCTCCAGCAGACGCCGTCGCAGCTCATGAGCGCCGGGCGGGAGCCCGACCGTCCGCTCGACGTCCGCGTCGTACGACGGTACGTCGAACTCGCCCATCGAGGCGTGGTCGACGGTGCCGCCGTGCCCTGCGATCGAATCGGCCGCGAGCCGCGCCAGCCTCGTGTTGAACGAATCGGCACGCAACGAGGCGGAGAAGACAAGGTAGCGGACGGGTTCTCGGTTCACGTCCGGCGATGCGTCGCCGGCGTGCTGAGGCTCGCTCATGAGGACAGGTTAGGCATGGGTCGCCGTCCGGCGCAGCGGCCGGGTGACCGCCTTCGCCGCACACGCGCTTCGCACCGCCGGATCATCGCCCCGGCGGACCGGACCGGCCGCGGCAGCGCGGGTCACGCGTCCGCCATCACGCCCAGGCGGCGCGTGCCGGGCCTAGAGTCCAGCCGTGGACGCTGGCCTGGTCGTCGCGGTGGGACTGGCCTTCGCCTTCGCGTTCACGAACGGGTTCCACGACGCGTCGAACGCGATCGCTGCGCTCGTTGCCACCCGCGCGGCGAAGCCGTCGCAGGCAATCGTCCTCGCGTCCGTTTTCACCATGCTGGGACCGCTGCTCGTCGGGGCGGCGGTGGCGAACACGATCGGCGGGATCGTCGACGTCCCCGCCGCCGAAACCGTGGAGGTCGTCGGGTCCGGGCTGCTCGCAGCCACGGCGTGGAACCTCGTCACCTGGTCGCGGGGTCTGCCGTCCAGCTCCGGGCATGCGCTCGTGGGCGGCCTCGTCGGGGCGGCGCTCGTCGAGGGTGGCGTCGACGCCGTGAACTGGGGCGGTTTCGACGGCTGGCACCCCGTAGGCGTGATCGGAACGCTCGTCGCCCTCGCCGTGTCGCCGCTCATCGGGGCGTTCGTCGCCTATGCGCTCATCAAGCTGCTGATGCTCCTGTTCCGGCGCGCCACGCGGCGTTTCCGCGCCCCCGTCAACGCTGGGCAGTGGGTCGGCTCGGCCGCGCTCGCGTTCAGCCACGGGTCGAACGACGCCCAGAAGGCCGTCGGCACGATCGCTGCACTCTTGCTGGCCACAGGTCACACGGCATCGCTGTCTGCCCCGCGGTGGGCGCAGGTGGCGACGGCCGCGATGATCACTCTCGGCACTGCACTCGGGGGCTGGAGGATCGTGAAGACGATCGGCCGCCGCATCTACAAGCTCCGGCCGCTCGACGGCTTCGCGAGCGAATCCGGCTCGGCCGCCGTCATCCTCGGCGCCTCGGCCCTCGGGGCACCCGTGTCGACGACGCATGTCGTCGCCTCGTCGATCGTCGGCATCGGGATCGGGCGCAAGCGCTGGCGCCACGTCCGCTGGGTGATCGTGCGGGAGATGCTGCTCGCGTGGGTCGTCACGATGCCCGTGTGCGCGCTGCTCGCCGGTGTCATGCTCCTCGTCTGGAGGTGGATCGCTTGAAGGTGCAGCGCTGGTTCCTGCCCGACACGCCGGACGTGCTCGGCATGCTGCGCGGCCAGCTCGCGGTCACGGAGGAAGCCATGGAGGCACTCGTCGCGTGGGCCGGCGGCGACCGGGCAGAGGCCGACCGCGTCCGCAGGCTCGAGCACACGGCGGACGACAAGAAACGAGAGCTGCAGCGGGCGCTCGTCGCCGCCTTCACGACACCGTACGACCCCGAGGACATCTACACGCTCGGGCGCGGGATCGACTGGATCCTCAACCTGGCCAAGGACGCCGTGCGCGAGTCGGAAGTGATGGACACCCCGCCGGACGCCGCGGTCGTGGAGATGGCGGTGCTTCTCCGCGAGGCGGTGGCACACCTCGACGACGCCGTGGCCGGGCTGCAGGCCCATCGCGATGACGCCACCCATGCGGCGGACGCCGCGATCAAGGCAGGACGGCGTCTCGAGCACGTCTACCGTCAGGCGATGGCCGATCTGCTCGCCCTCGACGACGTCCGCGAGGTCACGGCGCGCCGCGAGCTCTACCGCCGCTTCTCGCGCATCGCCGACGTCGTGACCGACGTCGGGGAACGCGTCTGGTATGCGGTGATCAAGGAGTCCTGAGCTCTCGCTCGAGGCCTCCCACAGCGGAATACGGGCCTGTGGCTATTCGTTTTCCTTATTGAAGGCGCGAAGGAGCAGAAGCACTCCTATCTTCCGGCACCGGTGCGTGCGTGCCGGGCACGCGCGCATCTGCTTCTCGGGAAAGGACGAAAAATGCGGGGCAAGCACCCTGAGCTGACACGGTCGAGCGTGCGCTGCGGTGCGTGCGGGCACGTCTTTGCGGTGCGGTCGAGCCGCAGCGAGATCGTCGTCGAGGTGTGCTCGAGATGTCATCCGGCCTACACGGGCGTCGAGCGGGCTACCACGAGTGGCAGCCGCACCGACCGTTTCGAACGGCGCCGCGCCCAGAGCCGGCGGTCGTCCGTCGCCGCGTGACCACAGACGAGGAGGAGCGACACCGACGTGTTTGCCAACGATGAACTGAACGCGATGCTCGAGAGCGCGGAGGAGCTCGGCTTCGTCGACGAGGCGACGCTCGAGTCTCTCGGGGCCGAGCAGCGTCTCGACGACGACGAGCTTTCGGCCCTGCGTGCCGAGCTCGAGGCGCGCGGAGTGGAGATCCAAGCCGAGAAGCGACCAGCCGGCGACCGTACGAGCGGGGCGTCGGCTGACAGCCTGGCCGCGGCGACGACCGACTCGCTCACCTTGTTCCTGCGCGAGATCGGGCGCTTCGAGCTCCTGACGGCGGCCGAGGAGGTCGAGCTCGCCAAGCGGATCGAGCGTGGCGACCGCCAGGCAAAGGAGCGCATGCTCAATTCCAACCTGCGCCTGGTGGTCTCCATCGCCAAGCGCTACCAGGGTCACGGCGTGCCGCTGCTCGACCTCGTCCAGGATGGCACCATCGGCCTCAACCGGGCCGTGGAGAAGTTCGACTGGCGCCGCGGCTACAAGTTCTCGACGTACGCGACCTGGTGGATCCGACAGGCCTGCCAGCGGGCGATCGCGAATCAGTCGCGGACGATCAGGGTGCCCGCCCATGTCCACGAGCGCCGGGCCAAGCTGGCGCGCGTGCGCCGGCGCCTGGCGCTCGACCTCGAGCGCGAGCCCACGACCGCGGAGCTCGCCGAGGCGGCAGGGCTCGAGCTGCGGCACGTCGAGGAGGCCCTCGGCGCCGTCGAAGCCTCGGTGTCTCTCAATCAGGCGGTCGGCGAGGCCCAGGACGGCGAGCTCGGCGACCTCTTCCGGGACACGGCGGCCCCCGACCCTGCCGACGAGGCCGGCGACGCGCTCGAGCGGGCGGCGGTGCGAGCGGCAGTGAGCGCGCTCCCGGACACAGAGCGACGGATCCTCGAGCTTCGCTTCGGCTTCCACGGGGAGCAGCAGCCCCTCGAGTCGATCGGACACGAGCTCGGCATCAGTCGCGAGCAGGTGCGCCAGCTCGAACGAGAGGCGCTCGCCCGGCTCGAGGCGGAGCTTCGCGACGTGGTCGAGGCGGAGACCGGCGATCTCGCCGAAGCTGCCTGAGACGCTCCTGCAGGGCTTGCGCCGCGGGCGGCTTGTCGCGAGAGTAGAGGGCGGATGCGTCGGACGGTCGTCCTGACTCTGCTGCTCGCCGCGCTGGTAGTGGTGCCTGCGGTCGCCGTCGCCGGCTCGAGCGTTGCCGACGCGAACTCGCAGACGTTCTCCGACTCGACGGGTGAGGACCCGGCCGGGCCGGACGTGACCAGTGTGGTCGTGTCGAACGACGACGGCGGCCAGATCACCTTCCGGATCAACATCTCGAATCGTCCCGCACTGACCGCGGACATGGTCCTCCTGCTCTACATCGACAGCGTCCAGGGGGCAGGGGACCCGGACAGCTTCGGCGCCGACTATGCGCTGCAGCTGATCACAGCCGGGGCGGGCCTGTTCCAGTGGAACGGGTCGGACTATCTCACCGCGCCGTCACAGGCTTCGGTCTCCTCGTCCTACGCGACGACCGGCGCAACCGTCCACGTGGCCAAAGCCGACCTCGGCAACCCGAAGGCGATCAACTTCGTCCTGCTGGTGATCTCGGGGGTCACCGAGGACTCGAGCGGGAACACTGACGTCACGAACGCCCATACCGACATCGCGCCCGACCGGGGCCGCGGCACCTACTCCTACCGGGTGCTGACGACGTTCTCGCTCAAGGCTGTGGGCTTCACAACCACCCCGAAGCCGCCACGCGCGGGCAGGTCGTTTTCCGTCGGGCTCGCGGCGACGCAAAGCGACACCGGCAGCTTCGTGCAGCAGGGACAGATCGCCTGCAGCGCGACGATCGGCGGTCAGGCGGTGCCGGTGAAGGCCCGCCGGCTCGTCAACGGCGTCGCCGTCTGTGTCTGGCCGATCCCGAGGACGGGCAAGGGACAGACCGTCCGCGGCACGATCGCGCTCACCGTCGAGGGCGCGCAGGTGAAGAAGAGCTTCTCGGCCCGGATCTCGTAGCGCCTGACCGATCCGGCGCCTCCGTCGTCAGCGCCCGACGATCTCACCGCCCAGGGTGCCGCCGAGCGTGCCGCCCTCGTAGCCGAGCAGACCCGGCGCCGCCAGAGCGCCGCCCACCGTGAGGACGCCGTCGAAGGTGAACGGCGGGCCGAATCCGGTGACCGCGACGTCGCCGCTGACCTCGATGCCGCGCGTGATGCTGTAGCGCTGCAGGCGGAAGCCGTCGGCGGTGGCAACGAGCCGGCCGCCGAAGACGCCGGCCACCCGTGCCCCGCCGCCCGTCTGGGATGTGAGCCAGATCGACTCGGCATCGTGGACGCTCTGCGCAGCGATCGCGCGGGTCTCGGCCGGGCTCGCCGGCGATACTCGGCCGGCCGACGGGAAGGCGGGCACCGTGCCGACGAACGGCTGGGGCCTGGCGCATGTGGTCGAGAACGTCGTGCCGAGCACCCAGGCTCTCACCGCCCGCGCGGAACAGAAGGAGGCATCCGAGCCGAGCACGACGCTGTGGCCGACACCGGGGACGACGATCAGACGCCCTTGCGGGAAGCGCGAGACGATGTCGGCGGCCCCGACCGCAGGTGTGCGCATGTCGAAGCCGCCGTTGACGGCGAGCACGGGCACATCGGGGAGCGGCCCTGGACCGAGCCACGGAGCACCGGTCGGTGCCGGCCACTGCTTGCAGAACTCCGCGTCCCCGAGGCGCACGGCGTACCGGCCGAACGGCCCCAGGGACCCAGGGGGTAGCCCTTCGAGCGCAGCGTTCACGTGCGCCGGCCGGGCGTCGGGCGAGCTGGCGGGCGGCCAGGGAAACGGTCCGTCCGCGCACACCGTGGCGGCGAACAGTCCGGTGCTGAGCTCTTCGGCAGGCTCGATCGTCCCCTGCTGGTCGAGCAGGAAGGCGCGTAGCAGCGGCTGTGTGTTGCCCAGCAGGGCAGCGCGCGCGACGGCCGGGAGCTCGGCTGCGAGACCGGGGCTGAGATCTGCGTCGATGACCAGGCCGATGAAGTTCGACCCGGCGACGCGCACGGTCCTCGACGACCCGTTCGGCAGCAGCACTTTGCCTTGAACCGGCTTGGCGCCCAGCCGGTTCGCCAGGCGGACGATGTCGGCCGAAGCGTTGCCCGTGGCCGACCTGCAGATGCCGCCGGCACAGTAGTCCGACCACGCCCGGGGGATCGCCCGCAAGCTGCTCGCCCCGAACGGATCGTCCCGGTCCGCGGGGACGACCGAGTCGAGCAGCAGCCGCTCGACTCGATCCGGGTGCGCGTAGGCATACGCGACCGCGAGCTTGGTGCCGTAGGACGTGCCCCAGATCGCGATGCGGTCGAAACCCAGCGCCTGGCGCACGGCGTCGGTGTCCTCCACGTGCTCGTCCGTGCCGTAGAAGACGCGCCGTGGCCCGAGCGTGGCGGCGCACGCCGAGACGATGGGGCCCTGCTGGTCCGTCCAGAACGCCGCCTGCAGCGTGGGGCAGCGGAGGACGCCCGAGGCCCCGGTGCCGCGGTTGTCGAACGCGACCAGCGTGTACCCAGGGAAGAGGAATCGGTAGTTGTCGGCGATCGACGGGTCGGAGAGGCCGAACACCCGCGCCGACCCCTGGCCCGGCCCTCCCGCGACCAGGAACATCACGCCGCGCTCCGTCCCGAGCGCGGGCAGCGTCTCGACGTGCAGGGTGACGGTCCCAGCTGTCACACCCGAGCGATCGAGTGGCACGACGACGTCCGAGCACAGGAGACCGGCGGTCCGCCCGCACGGCGTCGCCGTGACGGCGAGACGACGCGTCGCCGGCAGCGGACGCGCGGCGGTCCCGGCCCTTGGTGCGCGGCCCGGCAGGCGCCACTCGAGAGCCGGGAGCGACGTGCTCCCCTGGACGGCTCTCGTGTCGCCGGCAGCGATGCCCCGCGACGCGACGGCGACACCCGACGCCCGCGTGCCTGCGGCCCCGAGAGCAGCCGCCAACCCGGCGCACAGGGCCAGGACGAGCCCGGCGACGAGCACCCGCCAGACCGCATGTGTGCGGTCTGTGCGACGCGTCGACGTCGTTTCGTGCAGGCCCCTGCTCATCCTCTCGATCCCTGAGGGTACAGGGCGCTGGGAGGCGACACCCCCGTGCCCGAGCAAGCGGAGACGCTAGCCTCCGCGGACGTGGCCCCGGGCGCGACACGGCACACGCGGTACGGGTGGTGGCTGGAGGAGGCCGGCCCGGTCGAGCCGCAGGAGGCGCTGCGGGGTGATGCCGTTGCGGACGTCGTGATCGTCGGCGGCGGCTACCTCGGTCTCTGGTCGGCCTGGCAGCTGAAGCAGCTCGAGCCGGAAGCCGATGTCGTCCTGCTGGAGGCCGGCGTGTGCGGGCACGGCCCGAGCGGGCGCAACGGCGGCTTCGTCTCCACGCTGTGGGACGACCTGCCCATCCTGCGCGACCGCGTCGGGGATCACCGAGCCGTCGAGGTGTGCCGCGCCTCCGAGCGTGCAGTGCACGGGATCGGGGTGTGGTGCGAGTCGACAGGCGTCGATGCCTGGTACCGCGCCGCCGGGACGTTGCAGGTGGCTACGAGCGAGGCTCAGCTCGGCGACTGGGACGAGGTCGTCGAGGCATGCCGGGCGGTCGGCGCCCCGGACGAGATCGTCCCCCTCACGCGCGAAGCTGTGGCAGCGCGCTGTGCCTCACCCGTTTTCCTCGGGGGTGCATTTCTGCGCGTCGCCGCGAACGTCCAGCCGGCGCGACTCGCGCTGGGGCTCCGCGAGCACGTGATCGCCGCCGGAGTGCGAGTGCACGAGCGCAGCCCGGTGGAGCGCGTCGCGCGCGACGGCGTTGCGGAGACCGCCGCCGGGACGGTGCGCGCCAAGGCGGTGGTGTTGGCCGTGAACACCGCCGCCGGGGGATTCCCCGGCTACCGCCTCGCACTCGCGGTCGCATCGAGCCACCTCGTGATCACGGAGCCCGCCCCGGACGTGATCGAGGCGGTCGGGTGGACGGGCGGCGAGAACGTGCACGACTGCCACACGCTGCTGCACTACTTCCGGACGACGAGGGACGGGCGCATCGCGCTCGGCTGGGGCGGCGGCCGCATGGGAGTGGGCGGCAGGCATCGCGAACGACTCGACGTCGACCGAGATGCAGTCAGCCAGGCGGAGGGCGCGCTGCGACGGTTCTTCCCCCAGCTGGGATCGCGGCGCGTGACTCACGCCTGGGGCGGGCCGATCGACGTCTCCCCCACGCACCTGCCGATCTTCGGCAGCCGCGGCCGGGTCCACCACGGGTTCGGCTTCACCGGCAACGGCGTCGGCCCCTCGTACCTGGGCGGGGAGATCCTGGCACGCCTCGCGCTCGACCGACGGGATGAGCTCACCGGCCTGGCCATCGTCGAGCCCGACCGCAAGCTGTTCCCACCCGAGCCGTTCCGCTACGTCGGCGGCACGATCATCCGTGAGGCGCTCGTCCGTCGCGATGCGGCGATCGACGCCGGTCGCACGCCCGATCCGGTGAGCAGCTTCGTTGCGTCGCTCCCGAGGAGGCTCGGCCTGCGGCTGCCGCGCTGAGCAGCCTCAGACGACGCGAAAGGTCGCCACGGCGCGGCGGCCGACGTTCCGGGCACCGTCCGTCGGCACACAGCCGACGCGGTAGGCGCCCGTGGCCAAACCGTGCGTCGCGAACGAGAGCGCGTTCGCACCGGCCGTGAACTGCCCCCGCGCGCTGCGCACGGGGTTCCAGCCGGGAGCTACGGCGCGCTCGACCGTGCAGACCACGGTGGCCAGCTCCGAGACATGGAAGCTCAAAGTGGCACGGCCGTCGGTGGCGACCGGTGCTGGCCTGACGGTGAGCCGGGTCAACGACGGGGGCGTACCGTCGACATCGTCGTTGCGGATCGTGCCGACCGCCGTCGCCCGTGGCAGCGTGGCGTTCTCCGGCGCTGAGAGCGCCAGTTGGAACGTCTCGTCGCGCTCGACGCGGCGGTCGCCGACCACCGGCACCGCGATCGCCTTCGTCCGCTGACCTGCGGCGAACGTGAGCTGTCCGGTGACGGTGACGAAATCCGAGCCGGCGCGCGCCGTGCGTCCGCGTGTCGCATACGTGACCGCGACCGTCTGCGGCGACGCCGCGCTCAGCGTCACGGCGAACCTGGCACTGCGCCGGCCCGCATTGCCCTCGACGACCGACGCGTCGGCGACGGCCAGGGCTCCTTGTGCCGGCGATCCGCCGGCGGCCCGGTACGCGGCGGCGACGTCCAGCCGGCCGGCACCGTACGTGTTGTTCGGCACGCGGGTCGCCGTGTCGCCGCCGCAGCCTTTCGTCGTCTTGTGCGCAACCGCCGTGTCCTCCAGGAGCTGCTCCGTGGCGTCCACGTTGCCGCGTAGCTGCGGGAACGCGGACCACAGGAGCAGCACCGCACCGCCCACGTGGGGCGCAGCCATCGACGTCCCGCTCAGCACGCCGAAGCCCGACGCGGTCGACGAGCGGATCCCCACGCCCGGAGCGGACAGGTCCGGCTTCATCCGACCGGAGCCGTCGGACACGACCGGCCCGCGGCTGGAGAAGGAGGCGATCTGGTCGTCGAAGTCCGTCGCGCCGACGCTGATGACGGAGTCGTAGAGAGCGGGCGGCCAGACGATCGAGCTGCAGCCGAGATCACCCTCGTTCCCTGCCGCGACCGCCATGAAGATGCCTGCGGCGCGCATGTTGTCGACCGCAGCCTGGAGGGAGTCGACGGCGCACCCCTCATCCGCCGGGCAAGCGTACGAGTTGCCGATCACATTGGGCCGGCGTGTCGGGTCCGGGTTCTGCCCGTCGAGGTCGGTTGGGGCAAGGAAGAACTGGAGGCACTCGATGTAGGTGCTGGGCCGGCCGACGCCCTGGTCCATGTTGCGACAGGCGATCCAGCGCGCGCCCGGTGCGACGCCGACCTGGTTGCCGGCGCCGTCGTCGCCCACAGCGGTGCCCATGGTGTGCGTCCCGTGCGATCCGGTTGCCACGTCGTCGTCACACGGGGCGCGCAGGTTGAACCCGCAGGGGTTCCCACCATCCCCGTCGATGTCCCCGTGAATCGCGTCCCACCAGCTGTACGCATGGTTCACGGTCGTGCCGTCCCAGCCGCTGTACTGGCGCTTCAGCACCGGCGAGTCCCAGTGCACGCCGGTGTCGGCGTTGGCGTAGAGGACGCCCTGACCGGTGAAGCCGGCCGCCCAGACGGTGGGGGCGCCGATCTTCTGCACGTTCCACTCCACTCCCCTCGGGGCGGAGGAGGACGCCGTCCCCGTCTCGGCGGCGACTCCCGTGAAGGCACGGTCGGACTCGATCGCCCGGACGTCGTCACGTCCGGCGAGCGCCGCGAGGACGTGGCGGTCGCCGGTCACCGCGAGCGCGTTCACGACCCAGAACCGCCGGTACGACACGCCGAGCTCTCGCAGGGTTGCGCGGACGCCCGACTGGCCGGACGCCGCTCGTCGCAACGCCGCCACGGCGAGACGGCCCTGCGCCGCCCGGTCGCCCGCGACGGAGGCCGCCGCGCCGACGTCCGCCTGCCCGCGGAGTACGACGAGGAACTTCGCCGACCGGCCACCGGCCGTGTCGGCGACGACCCGCGCGTCGATCTTCGCGGCGGCCCCGCCCGGGGGTGCGCCCCCGCTCACGACGACGACCGTCGCCGCGACACAAGCCACGAGCACGGCGCGCGCCATCACGCGAGGGTAGCCGCTGGGTTCGGGGCCGCGTCACCCGGTACGCATGGTCGCGGTGCCGAAGCGCGCGTTGAGCGCGGTGGAGCCTGCTGGCGCCCCCGGTAGCGCCCGCGCGGTCGGGGGCGAGGACCTGGAGACCGATTACCCTTGAGGCGAGCGCCCGTAGCTCAGAGGACAGAGCGGCGGACTTCTAATCCGCGGGTCGGAGGTTCGAATCCTCCCGGGCGCATGAGGGTTCATGCGGGATGGCGGCCCTTCGACGTCCGACCGAGCGGCATGGGGCAACCGGTGGGGCAACCGGCGCTACCGCGCAGCCTCCGCTACCGCCTCCATGGCACCTGTCTCTGCGTCGTCAACCAATCCGTCGGCATGCCGCTGCTCGCCCCAGATCTCGTCAGGGTCAGGTAGATCGTCCTCGGCTGGGTGGACGTAGGTACGCATGGTGAACGCGAGGTCGTGATGTCCAAGCCATCGCTGCGCCTGATCCGGTCGTGCGCCCGCCTCGATAAGCCGGGTCGCTGCAGTGTGTCGAAGCCTGTGCCAACCCCCGTGGCTGATCCCTGCGGCGTCGCGCGCGGGGCGCAGCATTCGATGGTAGAGGTTGCTGGCGTCGAGCGGCGTGCCCTTCTCGGAGGCGAACACCGGGTTCTCGTCCGCGCTCCAGATCGTCGTCTTACGATGCCGCCATAAGGCCTGCGCGGTCGTCTTGCGGAGCGGGATTGCCCGCACCCCGTACTTTGACTTTGGCTCCGCAATCTCGCCGCGGGACAGGCGACGCCGGACATGGAGGCGACGACCGTCGAAGTCTGCCCACGTCCAGGCAAGCGCCTCACTAATCCTCGCGCCCGTCTCGGCAACCACCTGCACCAGGAGTCGGTGCTCGACCGGTACGTGCTGTAGCAGCGTCTCCACCTCGTGCTCGGTCAACTCCCTTCGTCGGTCATCGAGGGGCTTCGCCGTCACGGGCACGCGCACCCCAACTGCTGGGTTCGCACGGATTAGTCCGTCCTCTGCCGCGTCGGCGAGCATCGCCCGCACCGGGGCGAGCACGTTGCGGATCGTGCCTGCCGACAGGCCGCGGTCAGCCACGATACGAAGCCAGGCCTTGATGTGCTGCGGCTCGATCTCGGCGAGGCGCATGCGACCGAAGAACGGAACGGCGTACTCCTCCAGCGCTCGCCCATAGTCCTGGCGCGTACGTTCGCGAAAACCTCGGCTAGTGCGGCCTGCATAGGCGGCGAGCCAGCTACGCCAGTGATCCGCAAACGTCACCTTGGACTGCTCGCGGTACTCGCCGCGCTGCACGTCGGCGGCTAGCTCGGACTTGAGGCGCCGCGCCTCGGCGAGCGTACGAGCGAAGCGCTTGCGCTGCCTGCCAGACGGATCCTTGAAGACGACGACGTAGCGGTCGCCCCGCCTGTAGATCCCTGGTGTGCTCGTGCGAACGAGAGGGCGGCTCGCGGGTCGCGTAGCCTTGTCAGTCGACATGGGAGCTAGTACCTCCTGCGTCCACGCCCCCGGAGGTTCCAGCCTCGCGGGGGCTACTTGTTGTGCCCCGATCATACCCCCCGACCCGCGGATAACGAATCCGCCCGGCAGCCCTCGATCCCTGATGGATCCAGGCGTGGGGCAACCCTGGGGCAAGCGGGTCACCGGCGCTCCGACTTGATCAGATCGAGGATGTCAGTCCGACGGTGCAGCGTTCGCCGTCCCTCCTTGTGCCTGGGAAGCCGTCCGGAGGATGCGAGGTCATAGACGCGCTGCGGATCGCAGCGCAGGATCTCCGCCGCCTCCGCGACGGTGACGAACTCGGTATCGGTCACGTGGCCTCCGGCAAGGTTGAGCGCTGCGGTGCGTGTGGCGCACGCCTCGAAGAGATGCGACACAAGGTCCGCGAGAGCGTGCTCGGGGGCGGGCATCCCGCCGCACGCGCGCTGGTCAGAACGGAATGTCGTCATACCAATTCGAAACCTGCCCAATCTGCCCGCGATCGTCGGATCGTCGTCGTCGTGTTGGGCAGATTGGTCGGGTTCCGCCTCGAAGAGAGAGAGAGAGGCGCGGAGGTGGAGTACCTCGCGGCGCTTCCCGTCAAGGGTTCGTCGAACGGTGAGGGTGCCGCGCTCCTTCTCGGTGGAAGAAAGCATCGCCTTCTCGTGCAGGCGCTTGTGCAGGGTCTTACTGCCGACGGCGATCGGCTCCCCTGTCTCCTCGGCGAGCAGCTTGGCGACCGCGATCGAGGCGTCGGGATCGAGGTAGACATCCTCGCCGTCGAGCCAGCCGATCTGCCGTCCCTGATGGATATCGCGGTAGTCGGTCGTTCGCCAGCCCCAGCCGGGGACGTCCGGCTTCTTCCCTGCAGGGCACGCGACGTGTGCGCGCCCGGAGGCGAGGGCGGAGGAGATCAGCTCGACGAAGCGGCGGGCGGGCTCGCTTGCGTGCTGGTGTCCCGCCTGCGCCGCGGCGGCTTCGCCGAGGGCGTTCCAGACCTCATTCCAATGGACGTCGAAGCTGGACATCGAGAGCTCCCGTCTCCTGTGCGTAGGTGAGGAAGATCCGCATCGCGCGGGCGAGGCTGGCGACGATCTCGGGCGTTCGCCTGTGCTGGCCTGTCTGTCGGGCTCGCGCCCGCAGTTCGGCGAGTTCGCTCTCACGGCGCTCTTCGATGTCGTCGTGGTGTTGGGCGACCCACTGGATGAACCCTGCGAGCGCCTGCGCGTAGGCGCCGCGGGCGGCGTGCTCCTGTGCGTCGCTGACGAGAGTCCAGTCGATCGATCCTGGTGCGACCTCGAGGATCAGCATCCTGCCGCGCAGCGACTGGCCTCGCGGCACGTCCTCTCCGGTGCTGAGGATGATCCCGCGCGGGTAGCGGGTTGCCCGAAGCGTGGCGTCGGGGCGCATACGGGCGCGACCAGCGCGGTTGCCCTGCGCGCGCAGCAGACGGTCTGCCTCACGGTGCTGGCGCTGCACGTCCCATTGCGAGCCTCCCGGCGCGAAGTCGTCGACGACGAGCAGCGCGTCCTTGGCGACGAAGGCGAGACCCTCTAGCGCGTTCCCCGTGCTCGACCATGAGCCGGGCAGCGTGCGGGCGTCGAAGCCCGCGCCATAGTGCTGCTGGGCGAGCGTGGCGATGACGGTCTTTCCCTCGCCCGTTGCGCCGGCGAGGTGGAGGGAGTAGTCGATCGGTCCGACGATCGGCGCGTAGACCGACCCGAGAACGGCGGTCATGAGCGACCGCGAGCCGACCTGCAGGAGGTCGAGGCTCGTCCGTACCGCGGCGCGTGCGTCGTTGCCCGAGGGCGGGTCGGGGAGGCGAAGGCGCTCGAGCACGTCGGGGAGGGACACCTCGATGTCGTCGCGGGAGCCGTGGCGCTCCGATCGCGCCTGCGGCGTGCAGGTAAACCCAGTCGGTGCCGGACCGCGCCCAGCCCGTGTGCGCATAGACGCGTCGCTCGACGATGTCGTCGGAGAGCATCTGGATCGCGGCGCGCGCGTGATCCCTTACCCCCATTCCCGGATAGACGATCGCCTGCGCGCCAAGGTGCTCGGTCGCCCAACCCATGCCCGCGAACTGCTGCGAGGGAATGGAGAACCGGACGACCTGCCCGTTCAGCTGCGCCTCCATCTCGAAGCGGCCGCGTACCTCGGCTCCGTCGTCCTCGCTGATATCGCCGACGATCTTCGCCGCGAAGTTCGTGAGCGGGATCTCCACAGTTTCGCCCTCGAAGCGCTTTCTCTGAACCAGGCCCTGGCTTCCTTCGAACCCGTAGGGGCCCTGGGGCTCATCATCTGGCGGCTGCCGCAGCGTGGTCGTCGCGAGGGCGAGCAGAGCGTCGACACCGTTACCGGCGGCGAGGAAGTCATCGAGACCGACCTTCTCGCCATGCGTGCGCCGGAGGGCAGATAGACGATGCTAGCCACCACGCGCCTCTAGGAACGCCTTCAAGCGGACGAGCGCCTGGTGCACCTCGCGCTTCGTCATCACGTCAGAGTCGAAGACGATGTAGACGTCGCGACCGTTGAGCGCGATCGCCTCCCAGTCGGCGAGGGCGGTCTTGCCTCCCTGATCGTTTGTGCCGCGGAAGTTCCACACGCCGATCACGCCAACGCAGCAGAGCCCCAAGCTTGCAGCAGCGTCCGCCTTTCGCACGCCCTCCGTCACGAAGAGCGGCACGGACGGATCACCGAGAAGCGACCGCACCGAAGGAGGCACATCGAGCACCATCCGGGTGCCCTTAGGCGTCTCGTACTTCACAGGCTTGCCGCCCTTACCGATCCGCGGCTCATCGGGGCGCACCTGGTACGTCGCGATCTCGCCCCATGCGTCCCAGATCGGGATCAGCAGGGCGGGGACGCGGCACTGAGAATCCACGAAGCCCAGACGCCGCAACTCCGCCTTCGTCTCCACCGAGCGGTAGCCGCGGGCCTCCGCGACATCGGCTGCGATCGCGGAGGCTGCGATCAGTTCCGCGTGGTGAGAGAGCAGTGTCGCACTCACATCGTGGCCCGCGTATACGTCGAGTCGGAGTGACCCCTGCCGTGCGCAAACGCGCTCGGGCTCTCGGGCATGGTCAGGCGGCTGGCGTGCTCCGGGATATCGGATCGCGCCCGCCCGTCCACCTAGATCCGGTCCCTAAACAAGTCCCGCGGCTCCATATCGAGGTTTCCCAAGATGTCCTCGTAGTCGCAGCGCGCCGTGCAGAACACCAGGATCTCGCCCTCGTCGGTCTCCCGAAGTCGCAACGTCCGCTTTGTGCTCGGCCCACAGGCCGGGCAGCGTGGCGGTCCTACCGCCCGTCGCCCCACTCATGCACGTCGTCGAGCTGAATCAGCATGAACTCCAGCGGAGTCGTGGCGTCCTCCTTTTCTGCGCGCGGTTCACGAATACAGGATAGCGTATGTTGCTGAAGTGCGCTAGGTAATCGAATTTGCTATCCTGGGCACATGGAAAAACCGCTGTTCGGCGTGACGCGCGACGACGGAGCTGGCGACTGGTTCCGTGTGAGGCAGCAGGCAAGAGGTGCCGTTCTCGACGTACGCGTCCGTGTCGCCGCAGATGAAGCGGGGGGGTTGCGAATTCGCGAGCTCCACGTCTGCGACGTCGGCCAACCACTCACGGGCAACCACCTCCGTGATATCCCCCTCGCCGGGATCGAACACGCGATCGAGGCCGAACTCGCGTCGGGTGAAGAGCGGCGTGCGGGAAAAGGGTCCCTCGACTCTGCGGAACAGGCGTCCAGCGACGGCGCTTGGCTATCCATCGCCGATCAGGCCAGGCACGAACTTGCGGACGCCGGCGAGGCTACGCCGCCGGCCATCGTCCCCCGGAGAGGGCACCGTCGACCCGACGACTTCTACAAGCAGGTGGCATCCTGGTATCGGGAGGCGCTCCGCGCTCGCGAGAAGCCAACGCCCTACATCCAGGCGAAAGCCAAGGTCGAGCGGAGCACCGCGGCGAGCTGGATCCAGACCGCACGAAAGAAGGGCTTTCTCCGCGATACCCAACGTGGGAGGGCACGGGCCTAGCGCGCTCGTCATGTAGGGCAGGAGCTACCGGGACGTGCTGCGTGTCCTCATATCCGCCCAATCTCCCCACGGCACCCTCCGATCGCCGAGCCGGACATAGCCACCGCCACCGATGCGACAACGCCGCCCGTCCCCGCGACCTCGCACAGGGCGGGGTGCCAACGGTTCGAGTCCGTCGGAGGGCTACGACGCCTGTCACGCGTAGCGGAGCGCCTCGCCCGGCCGGTAGCGCACCGCACGTCTGATCGGAAGGAACGTGATCAGCAGGGCGAGCACGACGGTGCCGACGAGCGCCAGCACGACATTGCCGATCGGGAAGGCGATCGGCACCTGGACGTTGACGACCTCCTTCACCATCCAGACGAGGAAGCGGTCGAGTGCGTAGCCGACCGGAATGCCGAGCAGCCACCCGCCGAGCGCGATCACGACGGTCTCGGCGGCGAAGATGCGGCGCACGTCGCGTGCA
The DNA here is from genome assembly GCA_963703975.1 of uncultured Actinomycetes bacterium. Lineage (GTDB taxonomy): Bacteria > Actinomycetota > Thermoleophilia > Gaiellales > Gaiellaceae > Gaiella. The sequence continues at coordinate 9,762 of CAVPGO010000052.1, read as the reverse complement.
CGCGCGCCGATCGTGCGCAGGATGCCGACCTCTCGCGTGCGCTCGATCACGCTCATCGTGATCGCGTTCGCGAGGCCGACCATGCTGATCGCGACGATCAGAAAGCCGAGCACCGCGATCGAGGTCGTGATCGTGCGGTTGCTCGCGACGTTGTCGGCCTCGCCCACGTACTCGATCTCCGTGCCTACCTCGTAGCCGGCTGCAGCCATGGCGTCCTCGATCCGCGTAGTCGTGCGGTCGATGAACGCGTGATCGTGCGAGGTCGTGCGGGCCCAGTAGTCGTCGGCGCCGGCGGGCGTTGCGCCGAGCACGGCCCGCATCGTCTCCCGTGGCACGAACAGAACCGTTCCGTTCTCCTGCTGGTTGGCGGCGATGCCGATCACGCGCAGCGTCAGCGGACCACTGCCGGTCTCGACCCGGACGTGGTCGCCGACGTGTGTGCCGGTGACGCGGGCGAGGTTGCGCTCGATGACGGCGACGCGGGCACGCGTCCGCTCCTCGGCGGGGGTGTACCACCGTCCGTCCGCGATCCGGTAGTGGAACATGGTCGCCTGCCGGACGGCCCAGATGAAGCCGTCCTCGCCGGCGAGCCTGATCTCCGCATCGAACATCGGCTCGACCGCGGCGACCCCGGACGTCGAGCGGATCACCTGCTCGGTGCGCATGTCGCCCCCGACCAGGAGCTTGATGTCCTCGCCGTGGTCACGCCACTCGACGTGCGTCGTGTGCGAGATGCCGGCCGCGAGGGCGAGGATCGCGAGCAGGTTCCCGACGGCGAGGGCGACCATTACCGCCGTCGCGATACTGCGGCGCCTGCGCCGGCCGACATTGCGGAGCCCGATCTGCAGCGTGCGCGGCAGGAAGCGGACGCGGCGCAGAACTGCGTCGCCGGCGTCCTGGCTCGCGACCGCCGAGCCGGTCGCTTCGAGCGCCTCTCGCAACGGCAGGCGCACCGCCCGCCGGATCGCCGGCAGCGCGGCGAGCGCGGGGGCGAGCAGGCCGACGAGCATGCTGACGGCGAGGATCTTGGCGTCGACGCCGAAGCCGACGTCGATCGCGAAGAAAGTCGAGCCGAGGTAGCGGACGAGCAGGTTCGAGAGCGCGATGCCGAGCACGACTCCGACGACGGTGCCAACTGCGCCGAGCAGCAGCGCCGTCTTGACGTAGACGACGGCGATCTGCCTGCGCCGGCCGCCGACCGCCTTCATCGTTCCGATCTCGGATGTCTGCTCGGCGACGAGCGTCGTCATCGTGTTGGCGATCAGCACGAACGCCGACAGCAGCGCGAGCATCGTGATCACGTAGAAGAACTTGGTGAACGCGTTGAAGTCCGACTTACCGGGCCAGTCGCCCGCCGCGCGCACCTCCGGCAGCCACGTGAAGCCGTTGAACCCCGTGATGCCCGTGAGCGCGCGACGGACGGCCGCCGTGGTCACGGCGATCGCGGCCGGGCGCGTGTCGGCGAGGCGAAAGGCGATCGACTGGTAGCCGGAGACGCCGCTCAACAGGCTGACCGTCCCGGGCGTCGCGTAGAGGACGACCACGTTGCTGTCGGTTACGTCCTTGCCACCGCTGAGATTGCGGCCTTCGCCGCTGACGCGAAGCGGCAAGGTCATGCCGCTCGCGGCGATCACTTGCACCGTGTCTCCGGCGCCGACGTCGAGCAGCCCCTCGTTTGCGTTCTGGCGCTCGGAGAGCACTTCGTTCGCTCCCGGCGCCTCGCCGGAGCTGACGCGCACGACGTCAGCGCGCTGCGCGGCGAAGTCCGGGACGCCGACGACCACGGCAGGCGCGCGGCGCGAGCCAATGTAGATGCGGGCGCCGAAGGACGAGCGCGGCTCGACCGCGCGCACGTTCGGAAGCGACGCGAGCATGGCCAACTGCGGCCGGTCGAGCGCGAGCGGGCTCGTGAAGACGGTCAGATCGGGCAGCTTCCCCGCCTCGACCTCGGCCTGCATGGCACGGTCCATCAGCGTCGGCAGCGCGAAGATGCCAATGCTCGCCACCGCCAGCGCGAGCGTCGCGATTGCGAATACGGCGCGCGATCGGCGCCGACTCAGGTCGGTGATCGACTTGCGCGAGAGCGCCGAAACCATGCCCGGCGCCTCACGCGACGACGGCGCCGTCGCGGATCGTGACGATCCGGTGCGCCCGTCGCGCCAGCTCGAGGTCGTGCGTCACGTAGAGAACGGTCTTCCCCTCGCCGTTCAGGCGCGCGAGCAGATCGAACATCTCCTCTGCGGTGACGCTGTCGAGGTTGCCCGTCGGCTCGCTCCACCGATTAGCTTCGGGTCGGCGGCAAGCGAGCGCGCGATCGCGACCCGCTGCTGCTCACCGCCCGAGAGCTCGGCGGGCAGATGGTCCAGCTTGTCGCCGAGCCCGACGAGCTCGAGGTTGTGGCGCGCCCGCTCGAAGCGCTCGCGCTTCGAGCCGTGCCGTGCGAAGTCAAGCGGCAGCACGGCGTTCTCGAGCGCCGACAGCGTCGGCAGCAGCTGGAAGAACTGGAAGATCACTCCGACGTTGGCGCCTCGCCAGACGGCCAGCTGCTCCTCGCTCATCTCGTCGAGCCGTTGCCCATCGACCGTGACCGACCCGGCCGTCGGCCGGTCGATCCCGGTGATCAGGTTCAGGATCGTCGTCTTGCCGCTCCCCGACGGACCGACGACCGCGACCATCTCGCCCGTGCCGATCGAGAGGTCGACGCCACGCAGCGCGCGGTAGTCGACCTTGCCCATCCGGTAGACCTTCTCCACACCGACGAACTCGATGAGCAGCGCAGGCATCGCCGACATCTGGCCGTCTCGATCGATCAGCGCCCTCGCCCGATCCTCAGCCACTGTCTCCATACGCCCCAGCGCCTCCTTCCGGAGCCAGCCGAGCATCCCACGGACCCCTACGAGCCGCCATCGGGGAGGACGCTCATTCGCTTACGGCCGACTACTGATGCGGCGTGGGATCAGCCCGCTCGACGACGAGACCCGATCAACCCACCGACACCGATCGCGGTCCGCATTGCTGGCGGCAACTCGAATCCGCTCGGATCCCCGGCGCGATCCGTCGCCGGTGGGAGCAGCTAGCTCGCCACGACACGCGCCGAGCAGCTACCCCAACGCCCGTCGGCCCGAACCGTGTCCCGTCCCCACGCCCAGTGCAAATCGAGTACTCCAGCCAGGCGCACTGACACCATGCTCGGGGAGATGGTTGTGTGCCCGAATGTTGCACTGCTCGACGCCTTAATCGCTGCCGCCATCCCGGCGCTTGAAGTGCGCCTGCAGAGGCCGCTCGAGTACCGACCGCCGAAGACCCCGATCGCTGAACGAGAGGCCGCGGGCCTCTTCCGCTCCATCGATGCTGGATTCTTCGACCTCGAAGACGATGGGCTATGCATTCCCCGTTCGATGCGTCCCAGCACCGGTTTCTCCTATCCCCTGCTCTCGCCCCCGACGAGAACGTCATCGACGGTCGCGCTCTGGCGTGAGTGGCTCACGCACGCGTCGCTCCCCGCGGTGCTGCACTGCGATCTCGGATACCCCCGCCACGACATCGCGCTCGACGTCGATGCCTTCGACGCGCTCGTTTTCTCGACGCAGAATCAGCCGGTCATCGCCGTGGAGGCGAAGAAGACGGTCGGAGAGCTGAACAAGACGGTGGACGAAATGATTGGCCTCCTGCAACGGCCGTTCAAGCTCCGGCGCGCGCCACGCCTATCAAACTCCGAGCAGAAGGCGCGAAGCCTGCTCGCCCTACGCCCCCGATTCTTCCTCGCTGTGGCTCCCGAGCGCTCCTTGGCTTTCGCTGTCAGGTACTCGCCCGACCCGGCGGAAGCCACGGCGAGATTGGAGCCGGTGCCGGTCGAGTTACTTCGTGCGGAGCCGTAGGCAACTTACGCGAGTGGCACATCAGCACTTGCTGCAGGCGCATCTTTCAAGGTGCTCCCATGGAAATCCCCCTGCCATCCGACGAACTTTTCGTCGATCGCGATGAGGATCGCTCGGCGCGCGGGCGCGGAGCAGCTACCCCATCGCCCGTCAGCCCGAACCGTGTCCCGCCCCCACGCGCGATCCCGCGTGGGTCGGACAACGGCTGTCGGTGGCGAAGTCGACGGCAGCGTTAGCTGCCCCCGATCGAGACGCTTGTTGCGGTGAGCGTTCCCGAGCCGGCGTTGCTGCCCCGCACGGTGACAGTGTCGCCGGGCCTGATCTTCTTGACGGTGGTCGTTGCGGTTGTTGACACCGCGAGTCCTGCGGGGACGTTGACCTTGGTGATGTTCCCGCTGTTGTCGGTGATGTAGAGCGTTTGTCCCTTGCGATAGGCGACCTGGCCTGTAACGGGGTCTCCGTTGCCCCCAGGCGTCGTTCCGCCGAACGCGCCGGCGCCGGGGAAGCCGTTGCCTTGGCCGCGTGCGCCGGCGAACTGCGGGAATCCGCCGGGTTGGGCTGTGTTCTGTCCGGCTTTCCCCCCATTGCCGGTCGGCGTAGATGCCCGCGGCGAATGCGAGGGTGACCATTGCGGCAACAAGCAGCAGTTTGGTCGCTTTGCGCAGCGTCGCGCGCGGGGTGATGGGCTCGTCCTCCCAGGCGTCGTCGTACGGGTCGGGCTGGATCTGCGTGTCCTCTGTCGTTGCACTCATCGTGGTCGTCCTCGTCGGCTACTCGTAGCGGAGGGCATCAATAGGTCGTAGAAGGGCAGCTCGGTTGGCCGGGTAGAGGCCGAAGAACAGTCCGACTCCAACGGCGACGCCGAAGGCCAAGACGACGGAGTACGGCTCCACGACCGGTTGGACTCCGACGATCTTGAATCGGGCGCCCAGGAGCCCGATGAGAACTCCGGCGATGCCTCCGAGCATCGACAGCAGGACGGCTTCCCCGAGGAATTGGGCGACGATGTCTGAGTGCCTGGCGCCGATCGCCTTGCGGATCCCGATCTCGCGTGTGCGCTCGGTGACCGAAACGAGCATGATGTTCATCACGCCGATCCCGCCCACGAGCAGCGAGATCGCCGCGACCGCCCCGAGCAGGACGGTGAACGTCCGGTTGGTGCTGTTTGTGGTTTCGAGCAGCGATGCTTGGTTCAGGACGCGGAAGTTGTAGGAGCCGCTCGAGTCAGCGGGATGGGTGCTCGATAGCGCGCTGTAGATCTCCGACTCGGCCTCGTCGACCGTTCCGGACGAGGTCGCCTGCACGACGATCTGCGAGATGGTGTTTCCGCCGGCGAGCGTGTCCTGGGTGGCCGAGAGCGGCGCGATGATGACGTCATCCTGGTCCTGGAAGCCGTTCGAGCCCTTGCTCTCGAGGACGCCGACGACGCGGAAACCGACGCCGTTGAGCTTGATCGTCTGACCGAGGGGGTCGGAGCCTGCGAACAGGTTCGCGACCACGGTCGGCCCGATGACGACAACTCGCGCGTGGGAGTCTTCATCGTCGGCGCTGAAGAAGGATCCGGATGAGACGTCGTAGTCGCGTGCTGCGGCGATCGAGGGGGGTGCGCCGAAGAACTGGGACGGTTGGTAGGTGGCGCCTGAGAATGTGGCGGTCACCGAGGCGTTGACGACGGGCGACACTGTCGCGATGTCCGGCGCGAGCTGCTCGTCTTGCAGCGCTTTCACGTCCTTGGTGGTAAGCGAGCCGGAGCGGCTTGAGGTGCCGGGTCGGTTCACGCGCGCGCCGCCGCCGCCAGGGCCGAAGCCGCCGCCGCTGAAGACCGTCAGGGTGTTGGTGCCGAGACTCTCGATTCTCTCTTGGACGCTGACCGCGGACCCGCGTCCCACTGCCACGAGGATGATCACCGCTGCGACGCCGATCGAGACGCCGATGACGGTGAGCGCCGACCGCAGCCTGTTGGCGGCGATGCCGCGGCCGGCGATGCGGATGCTCTCGAGTGTGATCACGCCGGCACCGCGGGCGCATGCAGGGACGATGCGTAGGTTGGCGGCGGCCCGAGGAGCGGTGCGCGTCTTCGGTCTTCGAGGACGTGGCCGTCGTGGAGCACGATCACGCGCTTCGATGCGGAGGCGACGTCTCGCTCGTGGGTGATGAGAACGATCGTTCGCCCCGCGGCGTTAAGCCCCGCGAAGACGCTCATCAGCTCTCCCGTGGACCCCGAGTCGAGGTTGCCGGTGGGCTCGTCGGCGAGGATCAGGGCCGGGTCGGTGACGATGGCGCGCGCGACCGCGACCCGCTGCTGCTGACCGCCCGAAAGCTCGGATGGATGATGATGCATGCGTTTGGCGAGCCCGACCGCGCCGAGTGCCTGCATGGCCCGCTCGCGTCGCTCCTTCGCCTTCACTCGGGCGTAGACCAGGGGTAGTTCGACGTTTTGGAGAGCGCTGGTGCGTGGGATCAGGTTGTAGCTCTGAAAGACGAAACCGATCTTGCGGTTCCGCACCTGGGCGAGCTCGTATTCGTCGAACGCACGGACGTCGATTCCGTGCAGGAGGTACCGGCCCCGGGTGGGAAGGTCGAGGCAGCCGAGGATGTTCATCAGAGTGCTCTTGCCGCTCCCCGACGCGCCCATGATCGCCACGAAGTCACCACGCTCGATGACGAAGCTCACACCGCGTAGGGCGTGTACGGCCGTGCCTCCCAACTCGTACGTCTTGACGAGCCGGTGCGTCTCGAGAATCGCGCGCGGTCGACGCGGCGCTTCGGATCCGACGAGGCTCACGGGGTCCGCCGCCCAGCGGCACTCCGCCGCCGAAGCCGCCGCCGAGCCCCGGGCCGGCGCCTGCGCCCGAGGTCGCGGCGGCGCCGGCGGTTGCCGTGGTGGAGGGGAGGACCACGAGCTCGCCGGGCTGGAGGCCGGTGAGGATCTGCGTCGTGCTGTCACCCTGCAGACCCGTCGCCACCGGGACGAGTGTCTCTTCGCCGTCGCGCATCACCGACACCCGCGAGGCCGCGCCGCTGCCGCGAACCGCCGAGGTCGGCACGGTCACGACTCCAGAGCGCTCTGCGATGACGACGTCCACGGATGCGCTCATTCCCGGCTTCACCCCAGCCGTGTTGTTGTCGAGCACGAACGTGACGTTGTAGGTGACGACGTTGTTGACGACCGTCGAAAGGGTGTCGATCGCCGCCACCCGGGCAGCGATCTCGGTGTCGGGCAGCGCATCGAGCGAGACGGTCGCCGTCTGACCAACCCTGATCTTGGCGGCATCGGTCTCGCTGAACCCCGCCGTGACTTCGAGGCCACCGAGGTCGACCAGCGTGACCAGCGCCGAGCCCGAGGACGTGTCCGTGCCGGTCGCCGTGGAGCTCGCTCCGCTACCGCCACCACCGCTGACGGTCTGGCCGACCTGACCGGAGACGGACGCCACCGTCCCGCTGGCGGGTGCACGCAGAACGGTTTCGGCGAGGGTCTCGCGTGCCGAGGCGAGCGCCGCATCGGCGGTCACCACGGACGCGCGCGCGGCCTCGAGATCGCCCGTCTTCGTCGGTTGCTCCTTCACCTGCCGCGCCAGGACAGCCGCCTTCTTGCTCAAGCGGGCGCTCGCGATCGCCTGCTCCGCGACGCTGACCGACTGCTTGTTCTTCAGTGATGTCGAGCTATCCGACGCGCTCAGCGTGGCGATCTGATCCTGATCTGTGACCAGCTTCGCCGCCGCTGTGTCGACCGCATTCTCGAGCGAGGTCACGTCCGTCTGGGCCGACGTCAGGTTGCTCTTTGCCTCCTGTTGCGTGCTCTGGGTGTCGCTCAGCTTCGACTGGGCAGCGCTGACGGTCCGGTTCGCGGATGCGACGGCCAACGTGTTGCTCGTCGACGTGTCCGTGTCTCCCGAAGCCTGCGAGCGTCCTGCGTCGACCGCGCTCTGGGCGTCGGCAGCGGCGTCCTGTGCGGAGTGGAGCTCGGTCTGCGCGTTAGAGACGGACGCTTGATCCGCCGCGATCTTGCCGCAGGCGCTGCTCGAGGCGTCGGCGGCGCATGCCGCCTGGTCTGATTGAAGCTGTGCCTGCGCGGCGGAAAGGGCTGCTTCCGCCGACTGGACCTGGCCCTGCGCCTGGGACAGCGTCCCCTGGTTCGTCGACTGCGAGCTCGCGTTCTTCGAGGCCTGCGCCTGATCCTGCGTCTGCTTGGTCTGCGCCGCTGCGAGCGCATCCTGCGCGCTCGACAACGCCGCCTTCGCCTCGCTTACCGCCGCCGTCGCCGCGTCGTAGTTGGACTGCGCCGCCGTTACGTCGGTACGCGCCTTCGCGAGATCGGCGGTGTCGCTGATCTTCTGCGCACGATCGCGCTTCAACTGGGCGCGCGCCTGCGTAAGCGACAGGCTGCTCGACGCCTGGGAGGTCGCATTGCCCGCCCGCGTCTGCTGCAGAGAGGCCTTCGCGTTCGAGAGCGCGACCTCCGCCTGCGTGACAGCGACGGCGTTCTGCTTACGTTCGGCCAGCGAAAGGCCGTCCAGAAGCTGCTGCAAGCGCGCCTGCGCCGACCGCAGCCCCGCCTGCGCAGAACGCAGCCCGACCTCGGCGTCCGCTGAGTCGACGCGCGCCAACAATTGGCCACGCTTCACCCGCTGCCCCGGTCGCACGGCAAGCTGCGTCAGCGTCCCGCCCGTCTGGAAGTTGAGATCAAGCTGGTCCGGCGTCGCCACGTTGCCCGTCGCCGACACCGTCGAGAGAACCGTGCCTCGCTGCGCCGCGACCGTCCGCGGCGTCGCGGCAGCAGCCGCACCCGTATGCGTCAACCCCAGGTAGGCCAACCCCGCGCCACCGCCGGCAAGCGACACAAGCCCGACGTTGAACCACACCGCACGCGCGACAAGAAACGCGATCACTGGGACGACGACCCCGAATCGGACTGCTCCAACAGCTTGCCGCAAGCCTCCGTCGCCTTACGGAACGCCTCGGCCCCGCCGGAGCCCTGCTGACCCAGCGTCACGCCATGCTCCGACATGCACTGCCGGTACTCGGAATTCCCCGCCGCCCCAGCACCCGGGAATCCGCCGCCCGGCTGGCCACGCCCCTCCGGGGCGAGGGAACGACACGCTTCCATCGCCGCCTCAAGCTTCGCGCGCTCCTCATCCGAAAGCTGCGCACGCCCGCCCGGCTGCTGCCCATCCCCCGTCGAAGCGGGCGGCTGCCCCTGACCCGGCGCGCCGCCAAAGCCGGAGACGCCATGCTCCTGAAGACAATCGCGATACTCGGTGAACTGAGCCGAATCCGCCCCAGGGAAACCTCCAGAGCCTGCCCCCTGCGGCGCGAGATCGCGACACGCGCTCATCGCGTCCTGGAACGCAGCCCGCTCCTCATCGGACAGCTGCGTCACCTGACCCTGCCCGAAACCCTCCACGCCATGCTCGCGCAAACAAGCATCGAACTCGTTGACCTGACCAGACCCGCCACCCGAGGCATCACCCTGGGGACTCGCCTCAGGAGAGCCCCCCCCACTCCCACCACAGCCCGCGACCAGCATCAAACACAGAACGCTTGAGACCAGCGCCACAGGCACCGCAGCACGCGACCATCGATTCACACGCATAGGCGCATGGAAACCAACGAACCTAAGCCATGCCTCAACAAACACTAAGAAAGTCCTGAGAGAATCGAACTGCGCGCGAGATGGCGGCAGGCATCCCAACCTGCTCGTCCGCACCCCGCGATCCGTCGAACCCGGGAACCACGCGGGGTCCCCGCGAAGCCCCCTGACAGCGTGGCCCTTGTCCTCACGCGGGGTAGGGGCAACCTTGGGGCAACCTGCCGGGCAGAGACACTCCGAGAGCTATCGACCGCAGATCGTGACGAACGCTGCAACCTGTTTCGGTGGGACCTC
>CAVPGO010000051.1:0-14364 GCA_963703975.1 uncultured Actinomycetes bacterium | reverse complement strand
AGCTCGCCCGGGCGGAGGCGCCGCCGCACGTGGGCGTGATCGGGCTGGGGATGGCGGGCCCGACGATCATCGCCCACGGGACGGAGGCGCAGAAGGAGCGCTACCTGGCGCCGCTGCTGGCCGGCGACGAGATCTGGTGCCAGGGATTCTCCGAGCCTGACGCGGGATCCGACCTCGCCGCCGCCCGGACGAGCTGCCGGGTCGAGGAGGATCGCTTCGTCCTCGACGGGCAGAAGGTGTGGTCGTCGTACGCGCACGTGGCCGACTTCTGCATCCTCCTGGCCCGCTCGGACCCTGCCTCGCAGCGCCACGAGGGCTTGACCTACGTGATCGTGGACATGCATGCGCCGGGCGTGGAGGTGCGCCCGTTGCGCCAGATCACCGGCGACGCAGAGTTCAACGAGATCTTCCTCACCGGAGTCACGGTGCGCCGCGAGAACCTCCTGGGCGAGATCGGCGGCGGCTGGCAAGTGGCGATGACCACGCTGCTGCACGAGCGCGGGACACTCGGCGTGGCGCTCGTCTCCCGGCTCGAGGTTGCGGTGGGCAAGCTGATCGACCTCGCGCGTGACCGCGGCGCGACGCCGCTGCAGCGCGACGCGATCGCCCGTGAGTGGATCGAGCTCGAAGCGCTGCGACTCACCGCGTACCGGTCGTTGTCGGCCCTGGCGCGCACGGGCATCCCAGGGCCGGAAGGATCGATTCTCAAGCTGCAATGGTCAGAGGCGAACCAGCGGCTGACGGCGCTGGCCCTCGACATCCTCGGGCCCGACGCCGCGCTCGCCGGCCCGCGGGCACCGTACGCCGGCTGGTGGGCGCAGCAGCAACTGCGCAGCCGCGGCAACACGATCGAAGCCGGCACCTCCGAGATCCTGCGCAGCATCGTCGCCGAGCGCGTGCTCGGGCTGCCGAGGTCGCGCTAGTGGACGCGAGCTTCACGGCCGAGCAGGAGGAGCTCCGCACGCAGGCGCGCGCCTTCCTCGAGGACACGCCCGCGCCGTCGTGGGCGCAGCTGGCCGACCTCGGCTGGACGGGGGTCTCCGTGGCGGAAGAGCACGGCGGCGCCGGGCTCGGGTTCCTCGACCAGGCTGTTCTGCACGAAGAGCTCGGGCGGGCGCTCACGCCGGGCCCGTTCTTCTCGACGGTCGCGGTCGCCCTCCCCGCGCTCCCCCCCGACGAGCGGGCAAGGGTGGCGAGTGGCGAGACCAGCTGGGTGCTGGCCCTCGGCCCCCTCGTCCCCGACCTCGACACGGCGGCGCGGGTCGCGGTGGTCGGCGGGGACGGTGTGTACGAGCTCGTCGGCGCGGAACGGGAGCTACTCGACACGAGCGACGAGACGCGGCCGCTCGGCGTGATCGTGGGTGGCGAGGCCGGACAGCGCCTCGCCTCGACCGACGTGCTGCCCGAGATCCGGCAGCGATCGCTCACGGCGTTGGCGCTGGAGGCCTGCGGCGCGGGAGGCCGGGCCCTCGAGCTCGCAGTCGAGTACGTTTCGCAACGCGAGCAGTTCGGCCGCCCCATCGGCACCTACCAGGCGGTCGCGCACCCGCTCGCGGCGAGCTACGTGGAGCTCGAGCTGGCTCGGTCGCTGGCTCTCTGGGCGGCCTGGTGCGTGGACACCTCCGACGAGCGGGCGGCGGTCGCTGCGGCGGCGTCCAAGGCGCAGGCGGCAGATGCGGCCGTGGCCGCGTGCGAGCGTGCCATCCAGGTGCACGGCGGGGTGGGCTTCACGTGGGAGCACGCGCTTCATCGGCTCTACAAGCGCGCGCTCTGGATCAGGTCGTGGGAAGCTTCCGGGGAGCGCCTGCGAGCGGAAGTGGCGTCATACCTTCTCGACGGAGAGGAGTGAGATGCACATGCGAGGGAGAGTGCGATGCAAGGCCTGATGATGGACTACCAGCTCAACGTCCAAGCCATTCTGCGCCGTGGCGACGAGCTCTTCGGCCACCGGGAGATCGTCACGCGGCTGCCCGACAAGAGCTGGCACCGGTACACGTACGCCGACTTCGTGTCGCGGGCCAAGCGGCTCGCGCTGGCACTGCGGAGCCTCGGCCTGCAGGACGGCGACCGCGTCGGGACGTTCATGTGGAACCACCACGAGCACCTCGAGACGTACATCGGGGCGCCCGTCGGCGGGCTGGTCACGCACACGCTCAACCTGCGTCTGCACCCGGACGACAACACGTACATCGCGACACATGCGGGCGACCGCATACTCGTCGTGGACAAGGTGCTGTGGCCACTCGCCGAGCAGTTCGTCGGCCGCTGCAGCTTCGAGCACGTGGTGGCGGTCGGCGAGGGGCCCGTGCCGGAGGGCGCGCTCGACTTCGAGGAGCTGATCGGGAGTTTCGACGAGAACGCGTTCTCCTACACCGACCTCGACGAGCGCTCGGCCGCGGCCATGTGCTACACGAGCGGGACGACCGGCCGACCCAAGGGCGTCCTCTACTCGCACCGCGCGATCGCGCTGCACGCCCTCACGGCCGGCGGGCTGCTCGGCATGACGCAGTCCGACACGTGCCTTCCTGTCGTGCCGATGTTCCACGCCAACGCATGGTGCTTCCCGTTCACCTGCACGCTGATCGGGGCCAAGCAGGTCTTCCCCGGGCCACATCTCGACCCCGTGAGCCTGCTCGAGGACTTCGAGCAGGAGCGTGTCACCCTCACTGCAGGCGTGCCCACGATCTGGCTCGGGATCCTGCAGACACTCGACGCCAACCCTGACGGCTGGGATCTGTCGTCGATCCGGACGATGACCGTCGGCGGCGCGGCGCCGCCACGAGCGCTGATCGAGGCATTCCAGGAGCGTCACGGGCTGCACGTCACGCACGGCTGGGGGATGACCGAGATGTGCCCCATCGGGACGATCTCGGGCGCGCCCGGACAGGAGGACGGGCTGACCGGCGCCGCGGCGTACGACAAGCGCGCGATGCAGGGCCCGCCGATCCCGTTCGTCGAGATCCGCGCTCGTGGCGAGGACGATCTCGTGCCCTGGGACGGGGCGACGATGGGCGAGCTCGAGGTGCGCGGGGTGGCGATCGCCTCCGCGTACTACGACGCCCCGGAGGGCGACGACCGCTGGACCGCCGACGGCTGGTTCAGGACGGGCGACATCGTGGTGATCCACCCGGACGGGTACGTGGAGATGCAGGACCGGGCCAAGGACCTCGTCAAGTCGGGGGGTGAGTGGATCTCTACGGTGGCGCTCGAGAACGCGCTCATGGGCCACCCCTCCGTGGTGGAAGCGGCAGTGATCGCGGTTCCGGACGACAAGTGGTCCGAGCGGCCGCTGGCAGTGGTCGTGCTGCGCGAGGGCGAGAGCGCGACGCCGGACGAGCTGCGCGACTTCCTCGCACCGCACTTCGCCAAGTGGTGGCTGCCCGACCGGTTCGAGTTCGTCGGCGAGATCCCGAAGACAGCGGTCGGCAAGTTCCGCAAGACGGCGCTGCGGGAGCAGTTCGCTGCCGTCCCCGTCGCAGGCGACGTCAACGCATAGAGGTGGAGGATGGGAACGGGCAGGTACATCTCGACGGTGGAGGACGGCCCGGTCGCGATCGTCACGATCGACAACCCGCCCATGAATGCGCTCGCGGCGGCCTTGCTCGACGAGCTCGAGGCGGAGGTCGAGCGTCTCGACGCAGACGAGAGCACACGAGCGATCGTCGTCCGTGGCGGCGGCGAGCGGGCATTCGTGGCCGGCGCCGACATCAAGGAGTTTCCGGCGTTGCGGGAGTCGGCCGCAGGTGACGGCGGGTCGGCGCGCGGGATCCAGAAGCTCGGCGCCCGGATGGACGCCGCGCACACCCCCTTCGTGGCTGCCATCCAGGGCTTTTGCCTGGGCGGCGGGCTGGAGCTCGCGATGTGCTGCGACATCCGCATCGCCGCGGACAACGCCCAGCTCGGCCAGCCCGAGATCAAGCTCGGCCTGATCCCCGGCGGCGGCGGCACGCAACGGCTGCCGCGGCTCGTCGGGCCGGGGCGCGCGATGCTGCTCAACCTGACCGGCGACTTCGTGGATGCGGCCACCGCGGAGCGTTTCGGGCTCGTCGAGCGTGTCGTACCCGCCGGCGAGCTGCTCGAGGAGGCGGTGAAGGTGGCGCGCGTGATCGCCGCACGCTCGCCGCACGCGGTGGGGGTGCTGCGTGAGCTCGCGCGGACGACGCGCGATCTTTCGCTCGAGGAAGGGCTTCGGCGGGAGGCGGAAGGGTTCCGTCGCTGCCTCCAGAGCGAGGACGGGCTCGAGGGCGTGACCGCGTTCATCGAGAAGCGCGAGCCGCGGTTCACCGGCCGGTGAGAGCAATCGTCCTCGAGGCGACCGGCGGAGCCGGGGTCTTGGTCGTGCGGGACGTGCCGGAACCAGTCGCCGGCGAGGGACAGACGGTGGTGGACGTCCGCGCCGCCGGCATCAACTTCCTCGAGGTGCTCGTGCGGCAGGGCCGCTATCCGCAGGCGCCGCCGCTGCCATGGATTCCCGGGATCGAGATCGCCGGCGAGGCAAACGGCCGGCGCGTGCTCGGGCTCGTGCGGGACACGGGTGGCGGCTACGCAGAGCGCGTGGCGATCGACGACGACTGGCTCTTCGATCTGCCCGACGGCGCGTCGTTCGAGGAGGGTGCCTCGTTCCTGATGGCCTTCCTCACGTCGTGGATCCCGCTCACACGTCAGGCGGACGTGCGGCCCGGCATGCGCGTGCTGGTCACGGCCGCCGCGGGCGCGACGGGCGGCGCGGCTGTGCAGGTCGCCCGGCTGCTCGGCGCCGAGGTCGTCGCCGTCGCAGGAAGCGAACCCAAGGTCGCCAGGGCGCGCGACCTCGGCGCCGCCGCCGGGACGACCTACGAAGGGCTCGACTCGGTGGCGCCCGTCGACGTGGTCTTCGACCTCGTGGGGGGCGACGTGTTCTCGGCCTCGCTCACGCTTCTGCGGCCGCTGGGGGTCGCGATCGGGATCGGGTTCGCCGGAGGCCGGTGGCAGCCCGTCGACCCGGCCCTGCTCGTCGGCCGAAACGTGGGAGTGCAGGGCTTCTATCTCGGCCGCCTGATGCGGCACCGGCCGGACGTCGTGCGCCTGGCCGCCGACGACCTGCTGCGCATGTGGCGGCAAGGGCTTCTACGACCCACGGTCGGCGCCACCTTCCCGTTGGCCCAAGCGGCCGAGGCTCACGCACTCATCGAGGAGCGCCGCTCGATGGGCAAGGTCGTGCTCGTCCCGTGAAGGCGGTGGTCACCGGTGGCGGCTCGGGTATCGGGGCGGCGATCGCCGACCTGCTGACCCGCCAGCGGATACAGGTGCAGGTGCTCGACCTGTCGACGGGCTTCGACGTCTCGGACCCGGCCGCGTGGGAGACGGTCGACGACGTCGACATCGCATGCTTGAACGCCGGCGTGCTGGGTGGGCCGGCCGACCCCGCGGAGCTCGATCTGGAGCGATACCGGCGGGCCCTGGCCGTGAACGTCGACGGTGTCGTGCTCGGCGTGCGCCGGTTGGCGACAGTGATGCGGGACGGAAGCCGGATCGTCTGCACCGCGTCGCTGGCCGGGCTCACGGAGATGGCCGACGATCCCGTCTACGCTGCGACCAAGCACGCCGTGGTTGGATTCGTGCGCAGCGTCGCCCCCACGCTGGCCCGCCGCGGAATCGCGATCAACGCGGTCTGCCCGGGGATCGTCGACACGCCGATGGTGCACGGCGCGGCGCGAGCCCGCCTCGAGCAGGTCGCCTTCCCGCTGCTGCGGCCGGAAGACGTCGCCGAGGCGGCGTGGGTCGCGCTCGAATCCGGAGCGTCGGGTCACGCGTGGGTCGTCCAGCCCGGGCGCCCGCCGCTCGACTTCCGCTTCCCGAACGTGCCCGGCCCGCGCGGGGCCGACGACGAGCCCAAAGGCCGGCCGCCGGCTCTCTCTGTGTGACGGCCCGCCGGGCGAGGTGCCGCTCGGCTCACCGGTGCATCTCCTCCCGCTCGTCGGCGATCGATGCTCGAGCGGACGCCCTACTCGAACACCCAGCCGTCGCCGGCCGCAAAGCTCTTCAGGATCCGGCGGGCGACGACCATGCGGTGCACCTCGTCCGGGCCGTCATAGATACGGCCGCCGCGCGCGAGCAGCAGCATCGTCGCGAGGGGCGTCTCGTCGGTGAGGCCGCGCGCGCCGTGCACCTGCACCGCTCGGTCGACGACGTCGTTCAGCGCGCGGGCGGCGAAGAACTTGAGCAGCGACACCTCGACGCGCGCCTCCGAGCCCCCGTCGATCTTTCGCGCGGCGTCCATCGTCAGCAGCCGGCACGCCTGGATCTCCGCCGCCGAGTCGGCGATCCAGTTCTGCACCGTTTGCTTCTCCGCGAGCGGCCCGCCGAACGCCTCGCGCTCGAGCGCATAGGAGCACATCAGCTCGAAGGCCCGCTGCATCTGTCCCAACCAGCGCATCACGTGGTGAATGCGTCCCGGGCCGAGCCGCTTCTGTGCGAGGCGGAACCCGTCGCCCACTTCGCCGAGCACGTTGGCGACCGGCACGCGGGCGCCGGTGTAACGCACCTCGCAGTGCGTGCCCCAGCCACGGCCGGCGTGCCCCAGGACGGGAACCGCCCGACCGACCTCGACACCGAGGGTGTCTGCAGGCACGAGGATCATCGAGGCTCGCCGGTGCGGCTCGACGTCGGGATCGGTGACCGCCATCACGATCGCAAAGGCCGCTCCGTCCGCCCCCGACGAGAACCACTTGTGCGCGTCGATCACCCACTCGTCGCCGTCTCGGACGGCGCTGCCCTGCAGCGTCGTCGGGTCGGAGCCGCTCACGTCCGGCTCGGTCATCGAGAAGAACGAGCGCACCTCCCCGGCGACGAGGGGACGCAGGAAGCGCTCCTTCTGCTCGGGGCTGCCGAAGAGATGGAGCAGTTCGGCGTTTCCTGCGTCCGGCGCCTGGCAGCCGAACACGAGCTGGGCGATGAACGAGCGGCCGATCTGCTCGTTCACGCAGGCGTAGTAGAGAAAGCCTTTCCCGGTGCCCCCCGCTTCGGGTGGCACGTGCGGCGCCCACAGCCCGGCGTCGCGCGCCGTCTGCTGCAGCTCCGCGACGAGCGCGAACGAGGCCTCGTCTTCACGCTGGAGCGCGGCCTCGTTCGGATACACGTGCTCCTCCATGAAAGCCCGGTAGCGGCCTCGCGCGTCGAGGAACTCGGGCGGGAAGAGGTCGGAGGACACGCTGCGTAGGATCGTCGGAACCCTTGGGTGACCGCAAGTACGATCAATCGGTGCGCCTGGGGCTGCAACTGGGATATGACGACCCGGTCGCGGCCGTCGCGCTCGCGGAGGAGGCCGACCGGCTCGGCTTGCACTCCGTGTGGACGTCGGAGGCGTACGGCGCCGACGCGGTCACGCCGCTGGCATGGATCGCCGCCCGCACGACCCGGATCCAGGTCGGCAGCGGGATCATGCAGATGCCGGCCCGGACGCCGGCCGCGACGGCGGCCACCGTCGCCACACTCGACCTGCTCTCCGGCGGACGTGCGCTGCTCGGGCTCGGGACGTCGGGGCCCCAGGTGGTGGAGGGCTGGCACGGGCAGCCGTGGGGGAAGCCGCTCGGGCGGACGCGGGAGTACGTGGAGATCGTGCGTACGATCCTGCGCCGAGAGGAGCCCCTCGAGCATCACGGCGAGCACTACGACATCCCCTACTCCGGCGAGGGTGCCACCGGTCTCGGCAAGCCGCTCAAGCTGATCACCAGGCCGCTGCGCGCCGAGGTTCCGATCTACCTGGCCGCGATCGGGCCACGCAACGTCGCGCTCGCCGCGGAGATCGCGGACGGCTGGCTACCGATTCTCTTCTCGCCCGAGCGATGCGCCGAGGTGCACGGGCCCAATCTGGACGAGGGGTTCGCGCGTCGTGGCGGGCGACCCGACGGCTTCGACGTGGCGCCGCTCGTGCCGTGCGTGGTCGCCGACGACGTTGGCGTCGCACGCGACTTCCTGCGGCCGCTGATCGCCCTGTACGTGGGTGGCATGGGAGCGCGGGGAAAGAACTTCTACAACCGCCTCGCGTGCCGCTACGGCTTCGAGGCCGAGGCGGCGCGGATCCAGGACCTGTTTCTCGACGGCAAGAAGACGGAGGCCGCGGCGGCCGTGCCGGACGCGCTCGTGGACGAGATCGCGCTCGTCGGCGACCGTGCGCGCATCGCCGACCGGCTGGCGGTCTGGCGGGAGTGCGGGGCGACCAGCCTTCTGCTGCAGGCGCGTCAGCCGGAGGCGCTGCACCTGCTCGCCGAGCTCGTAGCGTGAAGGAGGGCATCGCCCGCGCGCTCGGGACCGAGGTCGCCGACGCGCGGCTGCTCGCCGGCGGGGCCTCGAAGGAGGCGTGGGCGGTCGACACGGCGGACGGTCGCCGGCTGCTCGTCCGGCGGGCCGGAGGCGGGGTCATCCACCTCGACACGCTGACTCTGCGCGATGAGCACGCGATGCTCCTCGCCGCGCGCGAGGCCGGTGTGACCGTGCCCGAGCCCATCGGCTACCTCGAGGCGATCGAGGGCCGGGAGGCCTTCGCCATGGAGCGCGTCGAGGGCGAGACGATCGGGCGGCGCATCGTGCGGACGCCCCCGCCCGGTCTCGCGCAGCAGATGGCGGAGGAGCTCGCGCGCATCCACGCCATCCCGCCCGAGCGCGTGCCGTTCCTGCCTCGCCCCGACCTGTTCGCCCGCCTCGAGCAGGAGCTCGATGCCGCGGGTGGCGCGCACCCGGCGATCGAGTTCGGCATCGCCTGGTGCCGGCAGCGCCTGCCACTCGAGCGGCCGTGGGTCGTCTCGCACGGGGACTTCCGCATCGGCAATCTCGTCGTCGACGAGCGCGGGCTGGTCGCGGTGCTCGACTGGGAGTTCGCCAAGCTGGGCGACCCGCTGGAGGACTTGGCCTGGCCGGTGGTCCGCTCATGGCGCTTCGGTGCCGACGACCTGCGGCTCGGCGGGATCGGAGACGTGGAGCCCTTCCTGGCACGCTACGAGGAGCTGACCGGGCTGACCGTGCCACCGGACGAGCTCGACGTCTGGGAGGTGCTCGGGAACTGCAAGTGGGCGGTGGGCTCGCTCAGCCAGGCCCGCCGTCACCTCTCGGGTGAGGAACGCAGCGTCGAGCTCGCGATCCTCGGCCGGCTCGCCGTCGAGGTGGAGTGGGAGCTGCTCGACCTCATCACCCGCGTGGAAGGGCTCTCCGAGCCCGCGCCACCGCGCCCGGGCGCGAGGCTCGTCGAGGACAGACCCGTCGCCCGGGAGCTGGCCGGCGCCGTACGCGAGTTCCTCGAGGCGGAGCTCCTGCCCGGCATCGACGACCGGCGCCTGCGGTTTCGCACGCTCGTGGCGATGAACGCCCTCACGATCGTCGAGCGAGAGTCCCCGCCTCCCGCGCCGCCCGACCCTGCCGCCGTCGCTCGAGCGCTACGGTTCCGCGCGGGCGACCTCCGCGACGACGATCTGCCCGCGCTTCGGAGCGACGTCGACTGTCGGCTGCGCGTGGCCAGCCCGCGCTTCCTCGAGCGCGTCGCGCGCGGGTAGGCGGGGCCTTGAGGGGACGGCAGACGGGGTCGGGCAGCCCTGTGGACAGATTGGCGCACTTTCGGCACAGGTACAGGCTCAGAGCTTGTTCGCTCCCTCCAACGGACAGCGCTGCGCGAGACACGGGCCGCGAAGGCGCGAGGGGCCGGCGTCGCCGGCCCCTCGCGTGTTGTCCGATCGTTCCCCGGCTAGAGGGCAACGTTGATGCACTTGAGCTTCGAAACGGCCTTGAACGTGCCGTCCGTGAACTTCACGATCTGCTCGCAGCCGACGGGGAACTGGTCGTTCACCCCTGTCTGCTGCCGGTTTCCGGGGAGGAGGAACGGGTTGACCTCGTTCCACGTGCGGGCCGCCTTCATGATCCCGGCGCGCGTCGGGCTCGTGCCGGCCCGATAGAGCAGCTGGACGAACGCGTGCGCGACGGCGACGCCGTAGTAGTTGAGCGAGTTCGCCTGCACAGCAGCTGCCCCGCCGTTCGGGTAGTAGTTCGTCATCACTTGGCGGTACAGCTTCATCGCCGGGTCGTTGTTCCAGGACGGGTTCGCCGGATCTTTCGAGTACAGCACGGTGAACGTGTTGTTCACGAGGGTGCCCGCGCCCGACTTCTGCGCGAGCGTGAGGAACGTGTCGGTCGCGGAGACCTGGTTCGTGTAGATCACCGGAGGATTCCACGCGAGCGCCTTGGCGATCACGTACGACTGGATCGTGAATTTCGGCGTGGCGAAGATGACGAAGATGGACGCGCCGGTGGCCCGAAGCTTCGCGACCTGCGAAGCGACCGTCGTGGCGGTCACCTCGTACGACTCCTCGCCGGCGATGTTCGACGCCTTCGCGCCGAGCCCGGCCTTGAGCCCTGCGAGGTAGTCCTTCCCGTAGTCGTCGTTCTGGTAGAGGACGCCGATCTTCGCGTTGGGGCTGTTGCGGGCGATCGCCTGGCCGTAGATCTTCCCTTCGAGCGAGTACGGCGGCTGCCACCCGATCGTCCAGGGGAACCGCTTCTGGTCGATGCCCCAGATCGTGGCCCCCGTCGCGTTCAGGAGCTGCGGCACCTTCTGCGCGTTGAGATACGGCCGGATCGCGAGGTTCACCTCGGTGCCGAGCGACCCGACCACGGCGAAGACTTTGTCCTGCTCGACGAGCTTGCGCGTCAGCTGAATGCTGTTCGCCGGGTTGTACCCGTCGTCGTAGTAGTTGAAGACGATCTGGCGGCCGCCCACGCCGCGCTTGCCGTCCGGGCCCTTGCGGGCGTTGATCCAGGAGAAGTACGCCTTCATCGCGACCGGGATCGGGGCGTAGAGAGACGCCGGCCCGGTGAGCGGGAAGGTTCCGCCGATCGTGACCGTCTTCGCGGTGACACCGGTCTCTGTCGACGCGCCCGTCGCCGTGCCGGCGAGCACCGCCACGAGCACGGCGCACAAGACTGCGGCCTTACGCATGAGCCCTCCGTTTCTGGATGAAGCAACAGACCGGGCGACCCTACCGCCCGCTGCGCCACGTGTGAAGACGTGGTGACCGTTCTGACGGCCACCGTCGGCTCAGGTTAGACCGAGCTCACCCGCGAGCCGTTCCGCCTCGTCGAGGTCGGCCGCGAGGGAGTCGATGCCGGCCGCCCAGATGGCCGGGTCGGACAGATCGAGCCCCACGAGCGCGGCGAGCTCCTCCGGCGACTTCGACCCGCCCGCGCGCAGGAGCTCGAGGTACGGCTCGACCATCGCGTCACCCTCCTGCTCGTAGCGCCGGTAGATGGCAAGCGAGAACAGGAAGCCGTACGCGTACGCGTAGACGTAGCCGGGCGCCCCGGTGAAATGCGGGATGTAGCTCCACCAGGGCGTGTACCCGTCCACGTCGACCGCGTCGGAGAACAGCGCCGTCTGCTGCTCCAACCAGAGCTCGCCGAAGCGGTCCGGCGACAACTCGCCCGCGTCACGCCGCTCGGTGTGCACCGCATGTTCGAAGCGGTTCATCGCGATCTGCCTGAAGGTGGTGGCGATCGCGTCCTCGAGCCTGCCCGACAGCAGATCGAGCCGGCGGCGGGGATCCTCCTCGGTGGCCAGAAGGCGCTTGAAGGTGAGAGCCTCGCCGAACACCGACGCGGTTTCGGCAGTCGTCAGCGGGGTCGACGCGTTGTACAGGCCGAGCGGCTGCGAGAGCGCGCCGTGCAGCCCGTGGCCGAGCTCGTGGGCGAGCGTGAGGATGGAGCGCCGGTCGCCCGTGTAGTTCATGAGCACGTACGGGTGGACGCCGGGGATCGTCGTCGCGCAGAACGCACCATGCCGCTTGTCCGGGCGCACGGGGGCATCGATCCAGCTCTCCGTGAAGAACCGCTCGACGACGTCACCGGCCTCCTGCGCGAAGTCGGCGTACGCCTCGACGACGAGCGACCGCGCGTCGGCCCATGGCGTCTTGCTCGTGTCCTGCGACAGGGGTGCGAAGCGGTCGTAGTGCGAGAGCCGCTCGAGACCGAGCAGGCGCGCCTTGAGGCGGTAGTAGCGCTGCGGCACGTCGAAGCGCGAGACCGCAGCGTCGATCAGCGCCTCCACCGCCTCGTCGGTCGTCTCGTTGGACAGGTTGCGGGCCGAAAGCCAGGTCGCGTAGCCGCGCAGCCGGTCGTCGATCGACTTGTCGAGCAGGATCGCGTTGTAGACGAACGCACGGGTGCGCAGACCCGGCTCGAGCGCAACGGCGATCCCCTCGGCGGCGGCGCGTCGCACGTCGCGCTCGGGGTCGTAGAGCTTTGCCAGAGCTGTCTCGAGCGCCAGCTCCTCCCCGTCGAGCGAGACGCGCAGCGCACCGAGCAGCTCCTCGTATAGACGCGACCAGGACGAGACGCCCGAGACCCCCTTCTCGGTCACGATCCGCTCCTCCGGCTCCGAGAGGATGTAGGGGCGGAACTTGCGCAGCGACCGGAGCCAGTGGTGTCTGTCGGCGAGCTCCGCCGCGCCGAGCAGCGTGTCGGCCCGCTCGTCCTCCATCCCTGCGAGCTCGAGCGTGAAGAAGAGCAGCTCGGTGTCGAGCGCCGCTCCCGTCTCGGTCAATCTGGCGACGAGGGCGCTCCGGATGGAGTCCGCCATGTTCGTCGTGAAGTTGAGATAGGCGTAGTACGACACCTTGGTGAAGCCCTCGTCGATGCGTTCGCGCTCTGCGATCGCCTCGGCCAGCGCCGCGGCGTCGAGCTCGGTCACCCTGCCGTAGTACCGCTCGCGGAACGCCGCTGCCGCCGCCTCGGCCTCGGCGATGTCGCGCTCGAACGCCGGGTCACCGGCTCCTGTGTACAGATCGGAGAGGTCCCATGCGACCTCTTCCGCACCGGTCACCTCGATCGTCGCCATGCCCCGGAGCCTACAGATCGGCCGGGTCCGTGACGGGCGCCTGGCAGGCGAAGCGTTCGCAGACGTAGACCGCCGGCTTCCCGCCGACGAGGCCCTTGCCGGCGAGGAGCGGCACGTCGTCGTCAGGGCCGACGGCCGCCACCGCACGTGGTCGGAACGGGAACAGCGCGGCGCGCGCCACCGGACTGTCCACGGGGCCTGCGACCGCGAGCTCCTGCGGCGCGGCGAGCCAGAGGTCGAGCGCACAGAGCATCCAGCCGAATGCCCCGGGGGCGCGCTGCAGCGATGGCTCGACGAGTCGGAAGACCCCGACGGCTCGCCGCTCGAGCTCGTCGTCTCCCCAGATGCGCGCCAGTCGCAGCATGACGTGCGCCAGCATCGAGTTGCCGGACGGCGTGGGGTTGTCGTCGAGGGGCTTCGTCCGGGCGACAAGTGGATCCCGAAGGCGATCGGCGAGAAAGAACCCGCCGTGCTCGGGATCCGCGAACAGGTCGATTGCCAGCTGCGTCAGCCTACGGGCCTCGTGCAGCCAGCGGGACTCACCGGTGGCGACGTGCAGCTCGAGCAGGCCGTGCGCGACGTCCGCGTAATCCTCGAGGAAGGCGCCTCCGGAGGCGCGGCCGTCGCGCCAGGCCCGCAGCAGCCGTCCCTCGCCACTCGACAGAGGCCCGAGCAAGAACTCCGCCACACGGCGGGCCGCGTCCAGCCAGTCGGGGCGCTCGAGCCGGTAGCCCGCGTCGGCCAGCGCCGCGAGCGCGAGCCCGTTCCACGATGCCACGGCCTTGTCGTCGCGGAACGGCTGCGCTCGCTCGGCCCGCACCGCGAGCAGCCGCGCGCGCACGTCGGGCTCGAGCACGCCGCGAACGATCATGCGCCCGTGCTCGAACGGCTCGAGCAGCGTCGTGTCGAGTCCCACGGACGCCGCTTCCTCCGTCGTCCACGTGTACGTCAGCCCCTCGACGCCGTCGGTGTCGGCGTCCTGCGCAGAAGAGAGACCACCGTCGTCCAGAGCCAACTCTCGCAGGACGTAGTCGAGCGTCTCCTCGACGATCTCCCGGTGACGCGGCACGCCCGCGACGAGCCATCCGTGGAGATAGGCGGAGGCCAGCAGAGCGTTGTCGTAGAGCATCTTCTCGAAGTGCGGCACCACCCACCGCTCGTCGACCGAGTAGCGGTGGAAGCCGCCGCCCACCACGTCGTACATGCCGCCGGCCGCCATCGCGTCGAGCGTGCGGGTGGCCGTGTCGAGCGCCCGGTCGGTGCCCCGGCGCAGCAGAAGCTCGATCGTGGACGCCGGCGGGAACTTCGGCGCCCGGCCGAAGCCGCCGTTCAAGGGATCGAACGAGCGTGCGATGGTGGACTCCGCCTCGATGAGCACGCTCGAGGTGAGTGGCTCGACCGACGGTGCGAGACGCGCGGACTGCCCGAGCGCGGCCACGAGCTGTCGTGCCTGACGACTGACATCTTCGCGGCGCTCCCGCCACGCCTCCGCAACGGCACCCAGCAGTTGT
>CAVPGO010000050.1:0-69683 GCA_963703975.1 uncultured Actinomycetes bacterium | reverse complement strand
ACATCCACAGCCCCACGCCGAAGACGGTCGACTCGCTCATGCGGCTCGACCTCCCGGCCGGGGTCGACATCGAGATCAAGCTGTGACGGGCATCCTCGGCAGAAAGCTCGGCATGACGCAGGTCTTCGATCCGGTGACCGGAAACGTCGACGCCGTGACCGTGATCGAAGCCGGGCCGTGCCCGGTCGTCCTGGTGCGCACGGAGGCGGTCGACGGCTACGACGCGGTGCAGCTGGCTTTCGGTGGCGTCGCCGAGCGGAAGCTCACGCGGGGCGAGCTCGGTCACCTGGCGAAGGCCGGGGCTGCGCCGCACCGGCATCTCGTCGAGTTCCGCGGCGCGAGCGACCTCGAGGTCGGCCAGACCGTCACCGTCGAGTCGTTCGAGCCGGGAGACGAGGTCAAGGTGGCCGGGGTCTCGATCGGCAAGGGCTTCCAGGGCACGATCAAGCGACACAACTTCAGCCGCGGGCCGGTCACGCACGGTTCCCACAACGTCCGCAAGCCCGGCTCGATCGGCGCCTCGGCAACGCCGTCGCGCGTGTTCAAGGGCCGGCGGATGGCGGGCCACATGGGCGCCCGGCGCGTCACCCAGCCCGGTCTCCTCGTCCACGAGGTCGACGCGGAGCGCAACCTGTTGCTCGTGCGGGGCTCGGTCCCGGGCGCGAAGAACGGGCTCGTCGAGGTACGGAAGGTGGGCGGCTGATGCCCGTCACGGCCTCCGTGCTCGGTGGGTCGAAGAAGGACGTCGCGTTGGCTGCGGCGGTCTTCGAGGCAGAGCTCAAGCCGCACCTCGTGCACGAGACGGTACGCGCCGAGCAGAACGCCCATCGTGCAGGCACCCGCGGTGCGAAGAGCCGAGGGCTCGTGGCCGGCGGCCGCTCGAAGCCGTGGCGGCAGAAGGGCACCGGCCGGGCTCGTCAGGGCACGACACGGGCGCCACAGTTCACCGGTGGTGGCATGGCCTTCCCGCCCGGAATGCGGAACTTCGAGGTGAAGGTCAATCGCAAGGCCAGGCGCGCCGCGCTGCGCGGCGCGTTGAGCCACCACGCCGCAAACGGAACGCTGGCCCTGATCGACGGACAGCATTTCGATGCTCCCTCGACCCGGAAGGCCGCGCAGCTGCTCTCCGACTGGGGTCAGGACGCGCCGGTGCTCGTCGTCGCCGGAGAGGACGAGGAGGCGCTCGTCAAGTCCTTCCGCAACCTGCCCCGGGTGGTCGTCACGGCTCCGGCCGAGCTCGAAGTCGTGGCGGTCGTCTGGGCGCGTTCGGTGCTCGTCAGCGAGGGCGCCATGCCACTCGTCGAGACGAAGGCCGGCGCCGGCCAGGAGCTCGCATGAGCCTGCATCCCGGAGAGGTGCTCCTTGCGCCCGTCGTCTCGGAGAAGAGCTACTCCGGTCTCGCCGACCGGCGCTACACGTTCAAGGTGCACCCGGACGCCCACAAGACTCAGGTGCGCCAGGCAGTGGAAACGCTGTTCGGGGTGCGGGTGCAGCGGGTCAACATCGTCAAGGTGCAGCCGAAGCCCAAGCGCCGCGGGCTCCAGCGCGGCACGCGGCAGGGCTGGAAGAAGGCGATCGTGCAACTGCACGAGGGGCACACCATCGACGTCTTCGAAGGGGCACAGGTCTAGACCATGGCGACCAAGAAGTTCAAGCCGACGAGCCCCGGCCGTCGCGGCATGACGATCTCGGCCTTCACCGAGGTGACGAAGACCGAGCCGGAGCGCTCGCTCGTCGAGCCGCTCGCGAAGACCGGCGGCCGCAACAACAAGGGGCGGATCACCACACGGCATCGCGGTGGTGGGCACAAGCGCCGATATCGCGTGATCGACTTCAAGCGCACGAAGGACGGTGTCCCGGCCAAGGTCGCCGCGATCGAGTACGACCCGAACCGGTC
The DNA here is from genome assembly GCA_963703975.1 of uncultured Actinomycetes bacterium. Taxonomy (GTDB): domain Bacteria; phylum Actinomycetota; class Thermoleophilia; order Gaiellales; family Gaiellaceae; genus Gaiella. Next base: position 67,786 of record CAVPGO010000050.1, on the reverse strand, counting down.
GGCGCGGATCGCGTTGCTCCACTACGCGGACGGCGCCAAGTCCTACATCCTCGCGCCCGCCAGCCTCGAGGTCGGTCAGGCCGTCGAGTCCGGCAAGGACGCAGACATCAAGCCCGGGAACGCGTTGCCCCTCGAGGCGATCCCGACCGGCACAGTGGTGCATGCGGTCGAGCTGCGCCCCGGGCAGGGCGCGAAGATGGCGCGCTCAGCGGGTTCGGGCGTGCAGCTCGTCGCGAAGGACGGGCCCCACGCGGTGCTTCGGCTGCCCTCCGGCGAGATGCGCCGCGTGCTCGTCACCTGCCGCGCCACCGTCGGGCAGGTGGGCAACTCCGATCACTCGAACCAGCAGAGCGGCAAGGCCGGCCGGAGCCGCTGGCTCGGCAAGCGCCCGAGCGTGCGCGGCACCGCGATGAACCCCGTCGACCACCCGCACGGCGGTGGCGAGGGGAAGTCCAAGGGCCACCATCCGGTGACTCCGTGGGGGGTGCCGACGCTCGGCAAGCGCACGCGTCGCAAGCACAAGGAATCCGACCAGCTGATCGTCCGCGGCCGCCGCCGCGGCAAGGAGCGTCGCAAATAGTGGTGCGCCTGACAACAGTTAGGGCGTCTCTGTCGCGCGATCCGCGGCGCATTGCGTCGTCCTCAGTCGCGTCCGGGCCTTCTGGCCCGCACGCTCCCTGCGTCCTAGCACTGCTTGCGTCTCGCACGCCAGAGACGCGAAACCGTCATCAGGAGCACCACTCATGAGCAGATCGTCCAAGAAGGGGCCGTTCGTCGAGGAGCGGCTGCTGCGCCGCGTCGAGGAGATGAACACCGCGGGGCAGAAGCGCCCGCTCCGAACGTGGTCGCGCGCCTCGACCGTGTTTCCGGAGATGGTCGGGCACACGATCGCCGTCTACAACGGCAGGCAGCACGTCCCCGTCTTCATCAGCGAGCAGATGGTCGGTCACAAGCTCGGCGAGTTTGCGCCGACCCGGACGTTCCGCGGGCACTCGGGCGACCGACAGACCCAGGTGAAGAAGCGCTGATGCCGGCGCACACCGACACGACGGAGCGGATCGAGGTGCGGGCCCAGGCGAAGTGGGTGCGCATGTCGGCGCGCAAGGCGCGCCTCGTGCTCGACCACATTCGCGGCCGCACCGTGCCGGAGGCCCGGACGATCCTCGCCTTCACGTCGCGAGCCGCCGCGCGCGAGATCGATCGCGTGCTGCGGTCGGCAGTCGCCAACGCCGAGTCGGCGCACGCGCTCGACGGCGACGAGCTCGTGATCACGGCTGCCTACGCCGACGAAGGGCCGACCCTGAAGCGCTGGCGTGCTCGGGCCCGCGGCCGGGTCAACCGCATCCGCAAGCGCACCTGCCACATCACGATCGTCTTGACCGAGAACCCCAAGCTGACGAGCGGGCGCCCGAAGCGCGGGCAGAAGCCCGCTACAGAGAGCGCACCCGCAGCCGCGGAGGAGACCCCGAAGCCCAAGCGCCGCACCCCGGCGAAGAAGAAGGAAGGAGCGGCAGCCTGATGGGCCAGAAGGTGCATCCCGGCGGCCTTCGTGTCGGCGTCATCCACGACTGGAAGTCGAACTGGTGGACCGGCAAGAAGGAGATCGCCGACTACATCCTCGAGGACATCCGCATCCGCGACCACATCACCGGGAAGCTCTCGCACGCGGGCTTGTCCGACATTCTCATTCGCAAGGACAAGCAGCGGATCACCGTCGACATCTACACGGCACGGCCGGGCATCGTGATCGGCAAGTCCGGCGTCGAGGTGGACGCGCTCCGCAAGGAGCTGCACGCGATCACCGGCAAGAGCGTCCACATCAACATCAACGAGATCAAGCGGCCGGAGCTCGACGCCCAGCTCGTGGCGCAGTCGATCGCGGAGCAGCTGCAGAACCGAGTCGCCTTCCGACGCGCGATGAAGCGCTCGCTCGCCTCGGCGATGCGCTCCGGAGCGCAGGGGATCAAGATCCAGTGCGGCGGCCGTCTCGGTGGCGGCGAGATGAGCCGCTCCGAGCGTTACACGGAGGGTCGTGTGCCGCTGCACACGATCCGCGCCGACATCGACTACGGGTTCGCCGAGGCGAAGGCGAGCTTCGGGACGATCGGTGTCAAGGTCTGGATCAACAAGGGCGAGATCATGCCCGAGGGCTTCGACGGAGGCCTTGGCCGCGAGCGCACGACCGAGGGCGACTCGTCGCGGCGCCGCCGCGGCGCGGTCACGGAGGGCCTCGGCGCTTCACGCGAGGGGGGCCGCGGCCGCGGTCAGGACCGCGAGGGGCTGGGGCTCGTCCAGCGCCGTCGCCGTCCCGGTCGCCCCGGCGGGCCCGGTCGCCCCGGCGGAGGTCGCGGCCGCGGCCCGGCGCGCGAGCGCGCGACGGAGGAGACACCCGCCGTCGAGCCCGAGATCACGCCCGGGGCGGTGGCGCCCGAGACAGCTGCTCCCGAGACGACCGCGCCCGATGGGGCTGCTCCCGAGACGGCCGCCCCCGAGACGGTGGTGCCGGAGGCGACGGCCCCTGAGATGGAGTCACCGGAGACCGCAGCCGACGAGGGAAGTGACGCCTGATGCTGCTGCCCCGCAAGTTCAAGCACCGCAAGGCCTTCCGAGGTCGCCGCCGGGGCATGGCGAAGGGCCAGACCACGGTGCAGTTCGGCGACTACGGGATCAAGTCGCTCGACGCGGGTTGGGTCACGAACCGCCAGATCGAGGCTGCCCGAATCGCCATGACCCGCAAGATCCGCCGCGGCGGGAAGGTCTGGATCAATCTCTTCCCGGACAAGCCGTTCACGAAGAAGCCGGCCGAGACCCGCATGGGCTCCGGCAAGGGGTCGCCGGAAGGCTGGGTGGCAGTCGTCAAGCCGGGACGGGTGATGTTCGAGCTCTCCGGCGTCCCGGAGCCGCTGGCCAAGGAGGCTCTCCGCCTCGCCGGCCAGAAGCTGCCGGTGCGAACGAAGTTCGTGCGGCGGGAGGCTGATCTCTTTGAGAGCTAAGGAGCTGCGTGCGCTGACCGACGAGGAGCTCGATGCGAAGCTCGGGGAGACCCGGCGCGAGCTCTTCAACCTCCGCTTCCAGTCCGCCACCGGCGCGCTCGAGAACGGCGCGCGCCTGCAGCTGACCAAGCGGCAGATCGCTCGCATCCTCACGATCCAGTACGAGCGGGCGCGGCTGGGGAAGGTGTGACCTGATGGCTGACGAGAACACGAACGACGAGAACGAGAGCGCCGAGGTCGTCGAGGGCGCGGACGAGGCTGTGGCCGAGGCGGAAGCCGCCGTGGAGGAGGCCGTCGCCGAGGACGTGGCCGGCATCGCCGAGGCGGTCGTCGAGGCGGAAGCCGCCGTCGAGGAGGCTGTCGCTGCCGGCGAGATCACACCCGAGGAGGGCGCCGAGATCGAGGCTGCGGTCGAGGAGGCCGCAGCGGAGGAGATCGCGGAGGAGATCGAGGCTGCGGTCGAGATCGAGGAGACGGTCGAGGAGGTCGCCGCTGCCGCCGTGGCCGACGAGGGGACGGTCCCCTCCGGGGACAGCCCCCGGAAGAAGAAGAAAAAGCGGCTGCCACGCGCGCTGCGACCGTCGCGCTCGAGGCCGAAGCGCGCCCACACCGGCGAGCGCAGGCCGATCGTTCGCCTGCCGAAGCCCGAGGGCGAGCGTGGGCGGCGTCAGGAGCGCCAGGGCACGGTCGTCTCGGACGCGATGGACAAGACGATCGTGGTCAAGGTCGACATGATCAAGGCGCACCCCAGGTACAAGAAGGTCGTCCGGCGCAGCGCCAAGTTCCACGCCCACGACGAGAGCAACGAGGCGAGGGTCGGCGACATCGTCCGCATCGTCGAGACCCGCCCGCTGTCGGCGACGAAGCGCTGGCGCCTGGCCGAGATCATCGAGGCGGCGAAGTAGGCACCCGAAGATGATCCAGCAGGAATCCAGGCTCAAGGTGGCGGACAACACGGGAGCACGCGAGCTCCTGTGCATCCGCGTCGTCGGCGGATCGCACCGCCGGTACGCGCGCGTCGGCGACATCATCGTTGCTACGGTGAAGGCCGCCACACCGCAGGGCTCGGTCAAGAAGGGCGAGGTCGTCAAGGCGGTCGTCGTCCGGACGAAGAAGCCCTTCGGCCGCGACGACGGGACTCTGATCGGCTTCGACGAGAACGCCGCCGTCATCATCGACAACCAGATGAACCCGCGCGGGACGCGCATCTTCGGGCCCGTCGCGCGCGAGCTCCGAGAGAAGAACTTCATGAAGATCGTCAGCCTCGCACCCGAGGTGCTGTAGGGACATGTCCGCCAAGTCGAAGCTCAAGAAGGGGGATCTCGTGCAGATCCTCAGCGGGAAGGACCGCGGCAAGCGCGGCCGCATCCTCGAGGCGCGTCCGGCGCGCGGCACCGTGATCATCGAGAACCTCAACGTCGCGCGACGCCACACGAAGCCGCGCCCGATCCGCGACTCCTCCCGCATGGGTGGCCAGCAGATCGTGCCCGGCGGGATCATCGACAAGCCGATGCCCCTCGACGTCTCCAACGTGATGCTCGTCTGCCCGACCTGCCAGCAGGCCACGCGCATCGGCATGGCCCACAAGGAGATCAAGGGCGAGACGGTGCGCATCCGCGTCTGCAAGCGCGGCGGCTGCGGCCAGGAGATCGACCGGTGAGCACGACGGAGACCTACGTCCCGCGCCTCAAGCAGCGGTACGACGACGAGATCCGGGCGGCGCTCAGGGACGAGCTCGGGCTCGACTCGATCATGCAGTCACCGCGCGTGACGAAGATCACGCTCAACATGGGCGTCGGTGACGCGAAGACCGACGCGAAGGCGCTCGATGCCGCGATCGAGGAGCTGACCACGATCGCGGGTCAGCGCGCCCAGGTGCGCAAGGCGCGCAAGTCCATCGCAAGCTTCAAGCTGCGCGAGGGAATGTCTGTCGGCGCGCGTGTGACGCTGCGGGGTGCCCGGATGTACGAGTTCCTCGACCGACTCGTCTCGATCGCCCTGCCGCGCATCCGCGACTTTCGCGGGCTCAGCCCGGACTCGTTCGACGGTCGGGGCAACTACTCGCTCGGCATCCGTGAGCAGATCATCTTCCCCGAGATCGACTACGACAGCGTCCCGGCCGTCCGCGGGCTGGACGTCGCCATCACGACCAGCGCGGAGACGGACGAGCAGGCGCTGGCGCTGCTACAGGCGCTCGGGCTGCCGTTCGCGACCGAGAGAAGGGACTGACAACAAGTGGCCAAGAAGTCGCTCATCGCGAAGCAGAAGCGGGCGCCGAAGCACAAGGTCTCGGCGTACACGCGCTGCAACCGGTGCGGTCGGCCGCGGGCCGTCTACCGCAGGTACCTGCTCTGCCGGATCTGCCTGCGCGACCTGGCTCACGAGGGCGCGATCCCCGGCATGACGAAGTCGAGCTGGTAGGAGACGTCGATGCTGACCGATCCCATCGCAGACATGCTCACCCGGATCCGCAACGCGAACCGCGCGCTGCACGAGTCCGCCTCGATGCCGACCTCCCGCATGAAGGAGGAGATCGCCCGGCTGCTCCGGGACGAGGGCTACATCAGGGGCTATCGAGTCGTCGAAGCAGAACCGGTGGCGCTGCTCGTGATCGAGCTCAAGTATGGTAAGAGCCGCGAGCGCGTGATCACCAACCTGAAGCGGGTCTCCAAGCCGGGCCGGCGCGTGTACGCGAAAAAGGACCGCCTACCGCGTGTGCTCGGCGGTCTCGGCACGTCGATCCTGTCCACATCGTCCGGTGTGATCACCGGCCGCCAGGCCGCCGAGCGCGGCGTCGGCGGCGAAGTGCTCGCCTTCGTCTGGTAACCATGTCGCGAATCGGACGCAGACCCATCGACATCCCCTCCGGCGTCACGGTGGACGTCTCCCCCGGCGGCAATGTGACCGTGTCGGGCCCCCTCGGCACCCTCGCGCAACGGGTGCCGCTGCGGATGGAGATCGCCCAGGAGGACGGGGTGCTCACGGTGGCGCGGCCGACCGACCGCGGAGATGACCGCTCGCTCCACGGTCTCACGCGGACGCTGATCGCCAACATGGTGGAAGGGGTCACCAACGGGTTCGAGAAGCATCTCGAGATCCAGGGCGTCGGCTACCGGGCACAGCTGAAGGGATCGGACCTCGAGCTCGCGGTGGGTTACTCCCACTCGGTCACGATCGCACCGCGCCACGGCATCTCGTTCGAGGTGCCGGTGCCGACCCAGGTGATCGTCAAGGGCACCGACAAGCAGGCCGTCGGCCAGATCGCCGCCGAGATCCGCAAGGTGCGGCCACCCGAGCCGTACAAGGGCAAGGGCATCCGCTATCGCGACGAGCACGTGCGCAGAAAGGTCGGGAAGCGAGCATGAGCACGCTCACCAAGCACGAGGCGCGCCTGCGCCGCCACCGGCGGGTGCGCGGCAAGGTGTCCGGCACGGCCGAGCGGCCGCGGCTCGCGGTGTTCCGGTCGAACCGGGGCGTGTTTGCCCAGCTCGTCGACGACGAGCACGGCGTCACGGTCGCCTCGGCCAGCTGGCTGGCCCTGCGCCCGTTCACCGGCACCAAGTCGGAACAGGCCCACGAGGTCGGCAAGGCGCTCGCCACCGCCGCCGAGGCGGCGGGCGTGACGCGCTGCGTCTTCGACCGCGGCGGGTACCTGTATCACGGACGCGTGAAGGCCCTCGCCGAGGGCGCCCGCGAGGGAGGTCTGGAGTTCTGATGTCGTCAGTGGAAGCCCCCGAGACGCGTGAGCTGAAGGAGCGCGTGATCGAGATCAACCGCGTGGCCAAGGTGGTCAAGGGCGGTCGGCGGTTCTCCTTCACCGCGCTCGTCGTGATCGGCGATGAGGTCGACCGTGTCGGCGTCGGCTATGGCAAGGCACGGGAGGTGCCGCTCGCGATCTCGAAGGCCGTCGACGACGCGAAGAAGAACCTGTTCTCCGTACCGAAGCACGGCACGACGATCACACACGAGATCATCGGCCGGTTCGATGCCGCCCGCATCGTGCTGCGGCCGGCGAGCGAGGGCACCGGCGTCATCGCCGGCGGCGGCGTCCGCGCCGTGCTCGAGCTGGCCGGCATCCGCGACGTGCTCGCGAAGAGCCTCGGGACGACGAACCCGATCAACATGGCCAAGGCGACCGTCAACGGGCTCAAGAGCCTGCGCCGGCCGGAGGAGGTCGCGCGCAGCCGCGGCAAGACGATCATGGAGGTGCTGCCGTGGCGGCCTGCGCCCGAAGCGGCTGCTGCAGCTCCCTCCGACGACGACACCGAGCCGGAGCCCGATGCGGCCGTGACGAGTCGGCAGGGTGCGGAACAGCCTGCTGACGGAGACGCCGCATGAGCAAGGTGACGGTGACGCAGGTGCGGAGCACGATCGGGCAGACGGCCCGGCATCGTGGCACGCTGCGCTCGCTCGGGCTGGGGCGCATCGGGAAGAGCGCCGATCACACCCCGGGCCCCGAGCTGGAGGGCAAGCTGCGCCTGGTCGCACATCTCGTCAAGGTCGAAGGGAAGGACGCGTAGCGTGTCGGACGAGCTCAACCTTCATTCGCTGAAGCCGGCGCAGCCGCGCCGGGAGCGCAAGCGCGTCGGCCGGGGGCTGGGCTCTGGCAAGGGGCGCTATGCGGGCCGCGGTATCAAGGGCCAGAAGTCGCGCGCCGGATCGCACAAGATGCCGGCCGGCTTCGAGGGCGGGCAGATGCCGATCGACATGCGCCTGCCCAAGCTCCGCGGCAACACCTCCGCGGACGCGATGCCGATCGGGCCGTTCCGCACGTACAGCCAGCCGGTGAACGTTCGCGACCTGGAGGCACGCTTCCAGGCGGGGGGCGAGGTGAGCCCGGAGTCGCTCGTCGCCGTCGGGCTGCTGAAGAACACACGCACCGACGTGAAGATCCTCGGCGTCGGGGAGCTGACGAAGAGCCTCGCCGTGAGCGCCCACGGGTTCTCGAAGTCGGCGCGCGAGAAGATCGAGGCCGCCGGCGGCACCGTCACCTGGCTGCGCGGCGAACCCGTGCCCAAGGTGAAGAAGAAGCGGCCCGCCTCCGTTGTCTCAACGGTGGACGACGACGACGTCGAGCCGGACGACGCGGCGCCTGTGGACGCCGAGCCCTCGGCCGAGGCCGAGGAGGCCTCGGACTAGCGCCCGCGCGGGAGCGCGTGCGCCGCGCCACATGCTCAGCTGGCTGGCCAACGCGTGGCGCGTACCGGAGCTGCGACGACGCCTGCTCTTCACCGCGTTTGCGCTGTTCGTCTACCGCCTCGGCTCGTGGATCCCGGCGCCGGGGGTCAATGCCGACCAGATCCAGAACTACCTGTCGAACACCGGCGGGATCTTCAACCTGCTCAACCTCTTCTCGGGGGGCGCACTGTCCCAGTTCTCCCTCTTCGCGCTCGGGATCATGCCGTACGTCACCGCTTCGATCATCATCCAGCTCCTCACGGTGGTGATCCCCAAGCTCTCCGAGCTGCAGAAGGAGGGTGAGGCGGGGTACGCGAGGATCAACCAGTACACGCGTTATCTGACCGTCGTGCTGGCGGCAGCGCAGGCGGTCGGGTACGCGTTCCTCTTCCGCAGCCAGGGCGCGCTCGACGCCAACAACGGGCGGCTCGTGCTGATCGTCGTGACGCTGACGTGCGGCACCGTGCTGCTCATGTGGGTGGGTGAGCAGATCACGAAGCGCGGCGTCGGCAACGGGATCTCGCTGCTCATCTTCGCCTCCATCCTCACGAGCCTGCCTCTCGGTGTGGCCGCCTGGTGGAACGGCGGGCCGATGGAGCGCATCTTCTTCCCGCTCATCGCGCTCGGCATGGTCACGTCCGTCGTCTTCGTGCAGGAGGGCCAGCGGCGCATCCCGATCCAGTACGCGAAGCGCATGGTCGGCCGTCGCATGACCGCCGGCGGTTCGACCTACCTGCCGCTGCGCGTCAACATGGCCGGCGTCATCCCGGTGATCTTCGCCGCCGCGGTGCTCGCCTTCCCGGCCACGATCTCGAACTACTTCCCGGCCTCGCGCGACTTCGTGAACGAGCACTTCAGCCCCGGCGACCTCACCTACCTCCTCGTCGAGGCCGGGATGATCGTGCTCTTCACGTACTTCTACACGGCGGTGCAGTTCAACCCGGTCGAGCAGGCCGACAACCTGCGCAAGTACGGCGGCTACATCCCCGGCATCCGGCCGGGGCCGCCGACGGCCCAGTATCTCGATCGGGTCTTGACGCGCCTGACGCTGCCCGGGTCGCTCTTCCTCGCGGCCGTGGCCGTCGCGCCGAGCCTGTTCATCCGCTACGGCGGATTCTCTCAGGCCAATGCTCGGGCGCTCGGCGGCACATCCGTCCTCATCGCCGTCGGCGTCGCGCTCGACACGATGCGCCAGATGGAGTCGCAGATGATGATGCGGAGCTACGAGGGCTTCCTCCGGTGACGCGGCGTTCGGTTGCCTCACCGACCGTCGGGGCCGGGCCTGCCGGGCCCCTTCGCGCCGCCAGGCCGGCCCGGTAGCCGTGGATCTCCTCGTTCTCGGGCCACAGGGCTCCGGCAAGGGCACCCAGGCGGCGCGGATCGCCGCGGACTACGGCATCCCGCACATCGCCACGGGCGACATGTTCCGCGCCGCGATCGCGGCGCGCTCGGAGCTCGGAAGCCAGGTCGACGCGATCCTCGCCGCCGGAGAGCTCGTACCCGACGACCTCACGGTTGCGTTGATCCGCGACAGGCTCTCGCGCGACGACGCAACGAGCGGCTTCGTACTGGACGGCTTCCCGCGCAACACCGCGCAGGCCGATGCGCTCGACGCCATGCTCAGGGAGGAAGGCCGATCGCTCGACGCGATCTTGTTCTTCGACCTCGCCGACGACATCGCCACCCAGCGGGTGCTCGGGCGCGCATCGCACGAGGGCCGCCCCGACGACGCGCCGGACGTGATCCGTCGGCGTCTCGAGATCTACCACGAGCAAACCGCGCCGGTCGTCGAGCGCTACCGGACCACCGGGAAGGTCGTCCCGCTCCACGCCGATCGTTCCATCGCCGCCGTCTACGCGGAGATCCAAGAGGCTCTGCGCCTTGTCGACCCGGCGGTGAGCACGTGATCATCCGCAAGGGCGACGCCGAGATCGAGCGCATCGCACATGCGGGCGCGCTCGTCGCCGAGACCATCGCGCACGTCGGCGAGCACGTCGTACCGGGGGTGACGACACTGGAGCTGGACGACCTGGCCGACGCGTTCATCCGCCAACGTGGTGGCGTGCCGACGTCGAAAGGCTACAAGGGCTACCCGCGCGCGATCTGCATCTCGCTGAACGACGTCGTCGTCCACGGGATTCCGGGGCCGCAGCCGGTCGGCGAAGGCGATCTCGTCACCATCGACGTCGGTGTGACCCTCGACGGCGCCATCGCCGACAGCGCTTACACCTACGCCGTCGGCCAGGTCGACGACCGGACGCAGCTACTCCTCGAAACCTGCCAGCGGGCGCTCTGGGCCGGGATCGAGCAGGCCCGGCCGGGGAATCGCATCGGCGATGTCTCCCATGCCGTCCAGGAGGTGGTCGAGGCGAGCGGGTTCTCGGTCGTGCGGAGCCTCGTCGGGCACGGGGTGGGGCGTTACTACCACGAAGACCCGCACGTCCCCAACTTCGGGCAGCCCGGCCGGGGGCCGCGCCTGGCGGACGGGATGACCATCGCCATCGAGCCGATGATCACCGCGGGGAGCCCCGACGTCGAGCTGCACGAGGACGGCTGGACGATCTCCACCGTGGACGGCTCGCTGTCGGCCCACTTCGAGCACACCGTGGTGATCACGGACGACGGGCCCCGCGTGCTCACGCCACGCGTGGGGATCGCGACGGACCTCGGCCCGACGTCACGCGGCATGCCGGAGCCTGCACCGGCCTCGCGGCAGGTGGCCGGCGCTGACGGGTAGGGGCCACGCGCTCGCACCCCGCGCAAGCGCCGCAAGGGCTGCCGCACACCGCCCATTCGTGGGAATAGCTGCCCGGCGTTTGCTAGAGTGTGCAGTCCGCGGCGCGGCCGTTGGCTGTGCTGTGTTCTGTTCACGACGATCTGCGACCACCAGTGCACGACGGCTGGCGCGGGCGCTGCATGAGGACGGTGGCAGTCAAGGAAGAGAAGATCGAGGTCGAAGGCGAGGTCGTGGAAGCCCTCCCGAGCACGATGTTCCGGGTCGAGCTCGACGGTGGACACAGCGTCCTCGCGACCATCTCCGGGAAGATGCGCAAGCACTACATCCGTATCCTCCCGGGCGACCGTGTCAAGGTCGAGCTCTCTCCCTACGACCTCACGCGCGGCCGCATCACCTTCCGGCTCAAGTAGGCACCCTCATGAAAGTACGCCCCTCCGTCAAACCCATGTGCGAGCGCTGCCGCGTGATCAAGCGGCACGGCCGCACGATGGTCATCTGCTCGAACCCCCGGCACAAGCAACGGCAGGGCTAGGAGAACCGATTTGGCACGCATCGCCGGCGTCAACCTCCAGAACAACAAGCGGCTCGAGATCGGGCTCACGGCCATCTACGGCATCGGCCAGTCCGCGGCGCAGAAGATCTGCGACGACCTCGGGCTCGACCGCAACGAGAAGGTCAAGGACCTCACGGACGAGGAGGTCACGAAGCTCCGCACCTACATCGACCAGAACCTCGAGGTCGAGGGTGACCTGCGCCGTGAGCGCGCCCAGGCGATCAAGCGCCTCTCCGAGATCGGGTGCTACCGCGGGCTGCGCCACCGGCGCGGCCTCCCGGTGCGCGGTCAGCGGACGAAGACCAACGCCCGCACCCGCAAGGGGCCGAAGAAGACCGTCGGGCGCGGGAAGAAGGGCAAGTAGATGGCGCCGCCTCGCAAGTCGGCGGCCCGCGGCCGCACCCGCCGCCGTGTCAAGAAGAACATCGCCATCGGCCAGGCGCACATCAAGACGTCGTTCAACAACACGATCGTCACCCTGACCGACAAGGACGGCAACGTGATCGCGTGGGAGTCCGCCGGCTCGGCCGGGTTCAAGGGCTCCCGCAAGTCGACGCCGTTCGCTGCTCAGGTGACCGCCGACAACTGCGCCCGCAAGGGCATGGAGCACGGTCTGCAGAAGATCGAAGTCTTCGTCAAGGGCCCGGGCTCCGGCCGCGAGACCGCGATCCGCTCCCTGCAGGCTGCCGGCCTCGAGATCCTCGGTGTCCGCGACGTCTCGCCCCAGGCCCACAACGGCGTGCGCCAGAAGAAGCGGCGGAGAGTCTAGGGATGGCACGCGACCTGGGGCCGAAGTGCCGGATCTGCCGGCGCGAGGGGATCAAGCTGTTCCTGAAGGGGGAGCGCTGTCTGACGGAGAAGTGCGCGCTCGAGCGCCGCGCGTATCCTCCGGGCGAGCACGGCCGCGGCCGCATCAAGCAGAGCGAGTACCTGTTGCAGCTGCGCGAGAAGCAGAAGGCACGCCGCTACTACGGCCTGCTGGAGAAGCAGTTCCGCACCACCTACGAGAAGGCGTCGCGGCGTTCCGGCCCGACCGGCGAGAATCTGCTGCGCATGCTCGAGACACGTCTCGACAACGTCGTCTACCGGCTCGGCTTCGCCGGCTCCCGCGCGCAGGCGCGGCAGTTCGTCCGGCACGGCCATTTCCACGTGAACGGTCGCCGGGTGAACATCCCGAGCTACGGCGTGCGCCCGAACGACGTGATCACGATGAAGCCCGGCAGCGCGGCCGAGCCCATCGTTCGCGACGCCACCGACCTGACCGCCTCCGTCGCACCCTGGCTGCAGGCCGACCACGACGGCCTCACCGGCAAGGTGCTGAAGTGGCCCGAGCGCGCTGAGATCGACACCCCCGTGCAAGAGTCACTCATCGTCGAGCTGTATTCGAAGTAACCCCTGGGGGCCGGATGCATCCGGCCCGAGGTACCACCAGTCGAAAGGACCGCATTGGCCACCCGTACCAGCCTGATGGAGTTCCAGATCCCGCGCATCGTCTCGGAGACGCAGGACGACGACGAGCACGGGGTGTTCGTGATCGAGCCGCTCGACCGCGGCTTCGGCTACACGTTCGGGAACTCGCTGCGGCGCGTCCTGCTCTCCTCGCTGGAGGGCGCGGCCGTCACGGCCGTCAAGATCGAGGGCGTCGCGCACGAGTTCACCACGCTGCCCGGTGTGCGCGAGGACGTCACCGACATCATTCTCAACCTCAAGAACCTCGTCTGCCGGTTGCACGGCGAGTCGCCGGAGATCGAGGTGCACGTCTCGAAGAAGGGGCCCGGCGTCGTCACCGCCGCCGACATCGAGGCACCCGCCGACCTCGAGATCCTCAACCCGGGCCTCGAGCTGGCGCATCTCGCCGACAAGGGCAAGCTCGAGATGACCCTGACCATCGGCCGCGGCCGCGGCTACGTTCCGGCCGAGCTCAACCGCGGGCCGGAGACGTCGATCGGCGTCATCCCGATCGACTCGATCTTCTCGCCCGTGCGGCGTGTCGCGTACGAAGTCGACGCGGCCCGTGTCGGCCAGCGCACCGACTACGACAAGCTCGTCCTCGACGTCACCACCGACGGCTCGATCACGCCCAAGGATGCGATCGCCCAGGCGGCCGAGATCCTCATCCGCCAGCTGGCCATCTTCACAGACCTGGAGAAGATCGAGGGCTTCGGCGAGGCCGCCCAGGCCGAGGCCGCGGAGGCATCGACCGCGCACGGGATGGAGAACTTCCCCATCGAAGAGCTCGAGCTCGGCGTGCGTTCCTACAACTGTCTCAAACGGGTCGGCATCGAGACGATCGGCGATCTCACCTCGAAGAGCGAGGCGGAGCTGGCTGCGATCCCGAACTTCGGCCGCAAGTCGATCGAGGAGGTGCGCGAGACGCTCGCCGCGCACGGTCTGACGCTCAAGGGCGAAGAGCTGCCCGCCTGATGAGACACGCCAAGTCAGGGAGGAAGCTCGGTCGCGACGCGTCACATCGACGGGCGCTGTATGCGAACCTCGCCGGCTCGCTGATCACGCACGGCCGCATCGAGACGACCGAGGCGAAGGCGAAGGCGGTGAAGCCGTACGCCGAGAAGCTGATCACGCTCGGCAAGCGCGGCGACCTGCACGCGCGGCGTCTCGCCATGGCCGAGCTGCGCTCGAACGACGTGGTCTTTCAGCTGTTCTCCGAGGTCGCTCCGCGCTTCGCGGAGCGACCCGGCGGCTACACGCGGATCGTCAAGCTCGGCCCGCGTCAGGGGGACGCCGCCGAGATGGCGCTGCTCGAGCTCGTCGACTACCAGCCCGGCGCGTAGCGCCAGCCCACCGCGTAGCGCCGCCATGACCGTTGCCGCGTCGCGGCGACGGTCCGCACCGATTGCGCGGCCCGCGTCAGGGCCGGCCTTCCTCCCGTCCCTACACTTCGCCCGTGCTCACGCTCGTGGCGCTGGCGCTGGCGGTGCTTCTGCTGCCGTCGCCCTGGAACTGGCTCGTGGTGGTCGGCGCGGCGATCGTCGACGTCGTCGAGACCGGCAGCTTCGTGTGGTGGTCGCGACGTCGGCGGAGGCTCGCACCGCCCGCCGTGGGCGTCGAGGATCTCGTGGGTAGGGGAGCGGTGGCGGCGACGGCACTCGTTCCGGACGGTCAGGTGCGTGTGCGGGGGGAGATCTGGGCGGCGCACAGCACCTCGCAGGTGCAGCAGGGTGCGCAGGTCGTCGTGCGGTCGATCGACGGGCTCGTCCTGCAGGTCGAGCCGGCGGGCCCGGGTGCGGAGCGGTCATGATGGAGGTCGCATGGAGCAGCGTGTCAGCCTGATCACGCTCGGCGTCGCGGACGTCGGGCGAGCTCGCCTCTTCTACGAGCGACTCGGCTGGCAGACGGCGGTCGAGCCCGCCGCGGACGTCGCGTTCTTCCAGGCCGGAGGCCTGGTCGTCGCACTCTGGGGGCGCGCCGCGCTTGCAGCGGACAGCGTCGTCACCGCCGACCACGGCGGCTGGGGTGGGATCACGCTGGCGCACAACGTGCGCTCTCGCGAGGATGTGGACGCAGTGCTCAGCGAGGCAGAAGCAGCAGGAGCGACGATCGCCCGCCCCGGCGCGGAGACGTTCTGGGGCGGCTACTCGGGCGTCTTCGTCGACCCGGACGGGCATCGCTGGGAGGTCGGGCACAACCCGTACTGGACGTTGCGAGACGACGGCTCCGTGGTGCTGCCGGACTAGTCCTCCGCGCAGCACCGGAATCCGCTCCCGCGGATCCCGGCGCGCGCAAAGATCCCTGAAGGCGTCCGCTTCGCGGCCGCGAGGCAGCGGGTTCTTCGATCTCCCGCTTGCACCTGGAGCCGCGCCTGTCCTCCGCGCAGCGCCGGAATCCGCTCCCGCGGATCCCGGCGCGCGCAAAGATCCCTGCAGGCGTCCGCTTCGCGGCCTCCGTCGCGCTTGTCGGATCTCCGAATCGGTGACCTTCGTGCGCGAGACTACGCCCATGATCCTGCGCCTCACGCTGGAGTACGACGGCGGCGGCTTCCGTGGGTGGGCGCGCCAGCCGGGGGAGCGCACGGTGGAAGGAGCCGTGCGCGAGGCCCTCTCTGCTGTCTATCCGCAGTGGGACGCTCTCGCTGTGGCAGGTCGCACCGACACCGGCGTCCACGCGACGGGTCAGGTCACCTCGGTCGCAGTCTCGGGCGGCCCGCCGCTTCGGCGGGTCCCGGAAGCGCTCAACACCGCTCTGCCCGACGACGTCGCCGTCGTTGCGGCAGACGAGGCTCCCGCCGGCTTCCATGCGCGGTTCTCCGCCGTCGCGCGCTCGTACCGCTACGTCGTACTGCACCGGCGTCAGCGCTCCGCGCTCGAGGCGACGCGATCGCTGTGGTGGCCGCGTGACGTCGACGAGGACGCGCTGCATGCGGCGGCGGTCACGCTCCTGGGGGAGCACGACTTCCGTGCGTTCACTCCTACGGAGACCCAGCACGAGGTGTTCGTGCGCGACGTGGCGTCCGCCGGGTGGGAGCGCCGCGGCGACCAGCTGCATTTCACGATCACCGCCGACTCGTTCCTGCGACACATGGTGCGGACGCTCGTCGGGACGATGCTCGAGTTGGGCTCCGAGGGGCCGGCGCGACTCCCGGTGCTGCTCCAAGGCCGAGAGCGCATCGAGGCCGGCATGACCGCGCCACCGTACGGCCTCTACCTCGAGCGGGTCGACTACGAGCGCGCGCATTGATGCGGCCGTCGAGGACGTGGCCGCGCGAGAGAGCGAACAAGCTCTGAGCCTGTACCTGTGCCGAAAGTGTGCCGGTTTCTCCACAGGGTCGCACGGCTACGATCGCCCACATGCGCTACCCCGTCGTTCTCTTCGACCTCGACGGCACGCTGATCGACTCCGGGCCGATCATCCTCGCCTCGATGAAGCACGCGTCGCTCCGAGTCCTCGGGCGCGAGCCCGACGAGGAGCTCGTCCGCGCGGCGATCGGTGGCCCGGGCCTGGTCGCGCAGATGCGCGATCTCGACCCGGAGCGGGTCGACGAGCTCGTCGACGCCTACCGCGCCCACAACGAGCCGCTGCACGAGGAGCTCGAGGCCTTCGAGGGCATGCTCGACCTGCTGCCGCGCCTGAAGGGCGAGGGTCGCAGGCTTGGCATCGTCACCGCGAAACGGCTGCGCACCGTAGAGCTCGCCCTCGAGCGCTTTCCGGTGCTGCGCCGGACTGCAGACGTCGTGATCGGAGCGGACGACACCGAACGCCACAAGCCCGACCCCGACCCGCTGCTCGAGGCTCTCCGGCGCCTCGGCGCGCATCCTGCCGAAGCCGCGTACGTCGGTGACTCGCCCTTCGACATCCGGGCCGCCAGGGCCGCGGGACTGTTCTCCGTCGCCGTCGGCTGGGGTGGCATCCATCCTGTCGAGCGCCTGCTGAGCGAGGAGCCGGACGTGCTCGTGCACACCCCCGAGGAGCTTCATGCCGCCCTCTGACGCGATGCGCGCGACCGAGCTGCGGGAGGTCCTCGAGCACCACAACTACCGCTACCACGTGCTCGACGACCCTGAGATCCCGGATAGCGCCTACGACGCCCTCTTCGACGAGCTCAAAGCCCTCGAGGAAGAGCACCCCGAGCTCGTCACGCCCGACTCGCCGACGCAGCGCGTCGGTGCCGCGCCGGCGGACGGCTTCCGCAAAGTCGCGCACCTGCAACCGATGGGATCGCTGGAGAAGGTGACGACCGCCGAGGCGCTCCAGAAGTGGGCGGACGACGTCCGCAAGCGGCTCGGCACCGACGAGCCGGTCGTCTACGTGATCGAGCCGAAGATCGACGGCTCGGCGATCTCGCTGGTGTACGAGCACGGGGCCTTCGTCCGAGGTGCGACGCGGGGTGACGGCGAGCGCGGGGAAGACGTGACCCAGAACCTGCGCACGATCGACGCGGTGCCGCTGCGGGTTCGCACGGCGGACGGCGAGCCGCCGCCGCCGCTGCTCGAGGTGCGTGGGGAGGTCTACTTCCCGCTCTCGGGGTTCGCGCGCTTCAACGAGGCACAGGCTGCCGCGGGGAAGAAGCCGGCGCCGAACCCACGCAACGCCGCGGCGGGCTCGTTGCGCCAGCTCGACCCGCGCATCACCGCCGAGCGCCCGCTCTCGTTCTGGGTCTACGGGGCCGGCGCGCGCGACGGCGGCTTCCCCACGACGCACTGGGAGATGCTGGCCTGGCTGCGCGCGCACGGATTCCGCACCAACCCGCACACGGAGAGGCTGGAGACGATCGAGGAGGTGGCCGCGGCCTGCGGTGCCTGGGAGGCGCGGCGGGCAGAGCTCGACTACGAGATCGACGGCATCGTGATCAAGGTCGACGACCTCGACCAGCAGCGTCGTCTGGGCGCGTTGCACGAGAGACCGCGCTGGGCAAGGGCGTACAAGTGGGCGCCGTCGACGGCGATCACGACGCTGCTGCGCATCCACATCCGTGTCGGCCGCACCGGCGCGCTCAATCCTTGGGCGCAGCTCGAGCCGGTGCAGGTCGGCGGCGTGACGGTCTCCACCGCGACGCTGCACAACGAGGACGACATCAATCGGAAGGACATCCGGGAAGGCGACCGCGTGATCGTGCAGCGGGCCGGGGACGTGATCCCGCAGGTCGTCGGGCCCGCCGGCCCGCACGCCAAGCGCACCAAGCCGTTCCACATGCCGGCGCAGTGCCCGCTCTGCGGTGCCGACGTCGTCAAGCCGGAGGGCGAGGTGATGCACCGCTGTCCCAACCGCGCCTGCCCGTCACGGGGTCTGGAGACGCTGATCCACTGGGTCAGCGCCGCAATGGACATCGAGGGCGTGGGCGAGCAATTCGTGCGCAAGCTGTGGGACGAAGGGCTGCTGCGCTCGATGCCCGACCTCTACCGGCTGACGGTCGAGCAGCTCGTCGAGATCGAGGGCTACGGCGAGATCTCGGCCCGCCGCGCCGTCGAGGCGATCGAGCGCTCCAAGGAGCAGCCGTTCTCGAGGGTACTCTTCGGTCTCAACATCCCCAAGGTCGGGTGGGTGCTGGCCCGCAACCTGGCACGCCACTGCGGCACGGTCGACGCGCTGGCGGCTGCCAGCCAGGAGGAGCTCGAGCAGGTGGAGGGGTTCGGACCCGACCGGGCGGAGCTCGTGGCCGAATGGTTCTCCGACGAGGACAACAGACGCCTCGTCGAGGAGCTCCGGTCGCTCGGCCTGACGTTCACCTCGGGTGAGGCGGAGCAGCCCGTCGCGGGCCCGCTCACCGGGAGGCAGTACGTCGTCACGGGGACGCTCGAGGGCTTCACGCGGGAGGAGGTGAAGGCCGCGCTCGAGGCGCTCGGCGCCAAGGTGTCCGACAACG
This sequence comes from uncultured Actinomycetes bacterium, assembly GCA_963703975.1. Lineage (GTDB taxonomy): Bacteria > Actinomycetota > Thermoleophilia > Gaiellales > Gaiellaceae > Gaiella. The sequence continues at coordinate 49,007 of CAVPGO010000050.1, read as the reverse complement.
TGTCGAAGAAGACTGCGGGTGTGATCGTGGGGGAGAGCCCGGGCTCGAAGCTCGCCAAGGCGCAGCAGGCCGGCGTCCCGGTGCTCGACGAGGCCGGCCTGCGGGAGCTCCTGGCGGCCGCCTCCTGACGAGGGCCGTGCTCAGCGTCAGCCGGCGCTGTCACGTCCTGGTCGCGAGCACGCTGACGAAGCGGTCCTGCGCCGCCCGTGCCGCCCACGAGGCGACCGGTAGGCCATTCTCGATCACGGAGAAGGCGATCGAGCCGCCGATCACGCCGGAGAGCGAGCAGGCGATGTTCGTCGTACCCGTCTTGCCGCGCACCCTCCAGCGCAGTGCGGGCATGCGGTCGCGCAGCGTGCCGTTCCGGCCGGCGACCGCGAGCGACGCGAGAAAGGGGCCGCGCACCTTCGGGTCGCGCAGCGCTGCACCGATCACATCCACGAGCGCCGTGGTCGTCAGCCGGTCGAGGCTCGACAGGCCCGAACCGTCCGCGATCCGCACGCCGGTCGTGTCCACGCCCGCGGCTTCGAGCTCCTCCCGCACGACCCGTGCACCGGCCGCAGTGCTGCCAACGGCACCCGTGCTCGCCCCCAACGCCTTCAGCAGCAGCTCCGCCGTGTAGTTGTCGCTGTCGCGGTCCATGTCGAGCACGATGCGCGCGAGCGGCAGCGACCGCTCGGTGGCCAGGATCGGCGAGCCCGCGTAAGCGCGTCCGGGGCGGACGCCGTTGGCGACGGACACGCCGTGGCGCTGCAGCGCGTGTCGGAACGACTTCGCCGCGAGCAGGGAAGAGGACAGCTTGGGCCAGCCGTAGGCGCGGTCGACCGCCAGCGCCGAGAGCGGTGGGCTCTCGATCCCGACCCAGCCGCGCTTCCAGCCAGGTGCTCCGCGACGCGTGTCGAACGCCGACTCGTCCGCGCGGATCCAGCCCGTGACCCGCGTGACGCCCTGCGCCCGCACTGCCGCCGCCAACACATCCAGGTCGGCAGCCGAGAGCGTCGGGTCGCCGTGACCGCGCAGCACGAGATCGCCGCGCCAGACGGCGCCGCTGCGAGCCCCTGCTCCGAGCACCTCCGTCTGGAAGCGGAACGACGGCCCGAGGCGTCTGAGCGCAGCGAACGCGAGCGGCAGCTTCGCGTTCGACGCGGGCACGAACGGCGCCGCGGCGTTGTGTGCGAACAGGACACGACCGGTGCGGAGGTCGACGGCGTAGGCGGCGGTGCGACCCGGGGCCAGCCACTGCCCCTGCAGGGCGGTTGCGAGCTGGTCGCGCAGGGAGTCCGTCGACGCGGTCGCGGCGACCGGCAGCACAATGGCTGTCGCGAGCAGGACGACGATGAACGCGCGGACGCGCACGGCATCGCTAACCGTAGATCGTGATCGTGACGGTCTGCCGGCCCCAGCGGCGAGCGGCCGCTGTCGAGGGCATCCAGAGGTCGATGATGCTGCCCTTGACCGCCGACCCCGTGTCAGCGGCGATCCCCGGCCCGTAGCCCGGAATGAACAACCGGGTCCCGAGTGGGATCACGCTCGGGTCGACGGCCACCACGCCCGCCCCGACGGGCAGCCCGCTCGCCGTCCGACCGGACAGGTGGTAGGCGACCGCCGAGACGACCAGCGTGCGCGTGCCCGACATGGCCGGAAGCCCGGTCGCCTCCGCCTGTGCCGGCGCTACGGCTGGGGGCGTCGGCTCGGAGCGAGCGGTCGACGCCGCCTCGGAGATCAATACCTGCGAGGCCTTCACGGCTGCGCGCGCGCGGGCGAGCAGCTGGTCGATTCGGGCGGCGGCGCGCGCGTTCCGGCGCCTGATGCCGGAGACGGTCGCGCCGCGCTCGCTCGCGGCCTGCTCGAGGCGTCGCGATGCCTCCTCTCCTGCTGCCCGAGCCTCGTCGAGCTGCACCCGCTGTAATCCCAGCCGGCCGCGGAGCTCGGCCAACTCCGTGGCCCGCGCACGCGCCTCGGCTGCGAGCTGCGTGTTCTGTTCGGCGGCACGCTCGAGGCTGTCGATGGCCGCCAGGGCCTCGTCGACGGACGTGGCGCCGAGCACCGCTGCGATCGGGTCCGCCTCTCCGTAGACGTACAGCTCACGCAGTGTCCGGGCGACACGCGCCTGCGACGCAGCGAGCGATGCCGCAACCGCGTCCGTGCGGCGCCGTAGCAACGACTCCTCCCGCGCGAGTGTGAGCGACCGTGCATCGAGACGGTGCTGCTCGGACTGCGCGCGGCCGAGCGCTGCCTCGGCGGCGTACAAGGCGAGCAACGCCCCGTGCTCGGTCCGTTCCAGCGCAGTCTGCTCCGCCCGCAATTCGGCGGCGCGCACACGGAGCTCCGGCGCCGTGTCTGCGGCGCCTGCAGCGGGCAGGAGAGCGGCCGATAGCGCCGCACCTGCGAACGCCGCGGCCAGCGGCGCACACCATGCAGACAGCCGTCGCAGGCTCGGGACCGTACCATAGAACCCCTGCTCAGGCAGGCAAAAAGGGGCACTTTGCAGAGATTTTTCAACGGTTGTCGGTTGCAGCGCTCCGGGGTGGCTGGTACGGTCTCAGGCTCGTGACGGGGACCGCCGCAACCGGCGGGCCTGTCGACGATCGAACACGCGGAACGAAGAGTTCGAGAACGCGACGGGCCCGGACCACGCTGCTCTTCCTCGCGGCCTTGCTTGTGACGCTCGCCGTCGGCGTCGCAGCGGCGGGAGCCGACCCGACGATCGACTCCAAGCGCGCCGAGGCGGTGGCGATCCGTGCTCAGGTGCAGGAGATCTACTCCCGCGTGGAGAAGTCGGCCGAGGCCTACGACCTCGCGAACGACCAGCTTGCGAGGATCGACGCCGACCTCCGCTCCAACACCAACCACCTCAAGGTCGCGCGCAAGAGCCTCGGTGTCGCGCAGGTACGCGCTGCCGAGCGGTTGCGCTCGATGTACATCTCGGGCGACGGAGCAGGTGCGGTCGAGATCATCTTCGGTGCGCGGAGCCTCGACGACATGCTCGTGCGGCTCGACGTCGCCCAGCGCGTCGGTGCGCAGGACGCCGCGGTGCTGCGCGACGTGAAGCAGTTCCGGCGCGAGGTGGAGAATCGCCGGGCGAAGCTGACGAAGGCACGCGCGCAGCAGGCCTCCCTCGTCGCCGAGAAGGCGGCGCAGAAGCGCTACGCGGATCAGCAGCTGGCCGACGCCAAGCAACTGCTCGCCTCCGTGCAGGGCCAGATTCGCGAGCTCGAGGCGGAGCAGCGTCGCCAGGACGCCCTGCTCGCCGCGCAGGCGCGTGCTCGCCTGTCCGCGCAGCTCCAGGTGGCCCACCTGGAGGCTATTGCCGGAGCGGACCCCCAGATCGAAGGGGTCACCGACGACAGCGGCGACGTCACGCTTCCCCCCGCGAAGTACACGGGTGTCGTAGGTGTCGCGATGCAGTACCTCGGCACGCCCTACGTCTGGGGCGGATCGAGCCCTGCCGGGTTCGACTGCTCCGGGTTCGTCCAGTACGTCTTCGCCCAGGTAGGCGTCGCGCTACCGCATCACGCCGCTTCGCAGTTCAGCTACGGGGTCGACGTCCCCCGCGATCAGCTGCAACCCGGCGACCTCGTCTTCTTCGACGGGCTCGGGCACGTCGGCATCTACGTCGGCGACAACCAGTTCATCCATTCGCCCCACACCGGCGACGTCGTCAAGATCTCCCCCATCGACGGCTGGTACGACTCGGGCTGGGTCGGGGCGCGACGCCTGCTGTAGCCGGCAGGCGTCCCTGCGTCGCGCTCAGCCGGTATCGCCGCCCGCGTCGCCTTCGGCGCCGGTGTAGAGCCCCTCGACGTCCGCCGCGAAATGCTCCAGGCAGACGCGGCGCTTGAGCTTCAGCGTCGGCGTGATCTCGCCTTGCTCGAGCTCGAAGTCGCGGGGCAGCACCGCGAAGCGCTTGACCTGCTCGAAGCGGCTCCGGTCCCGGTTGACGCCGTCGACGATCGACTGCACGAGGGCCGTGACGCGCCCGTCGCGCGCGAGCTCCGGGAGCGAGCTCTCGAGTCCCTGCTCGGTCGCCCACTTGCCGATCTCGATCGCGTCGAGGGTGATCAATGCGGCGGCGTACGGACGGCGGTCTCCGACCACCAACGCCTGCGAGACGAAACGTGACGCCTTGAGGTCGTTCTCCAAGTTCTGTGGCGCGATGTTCTTTCCGCCGGCCGTGACGAGGATGTCCTTCTTGCGGTCGGTGATCGTGACGAAACCGTCCGCGTCGATCGTCGCGATGTCGCCCGTACGCAGCCAGCCGTCGGGGTCGAGCACCTCCGCGGTCGCGGCGGGATCCTTGTAGTAACCGGCGAAGATCGTCTCGCTGCGCATCTCGAGCTCGCCGTCCTCGGCCAGCCGCAGCTCCACACCCGGCAGCGCCTTCCCCACGGTGCCGTAGCGATACGCCAGCAGATGGTTCGAGGTGCCGGCGCTCGTGCACTCGGTGAGCCCGTAGCCCTCCATGATGCGGATGTCGAGGGCGTCGAAGAGCTCCGCGACGTCCCGGCCGAGCGGTGCACCCCCCGAGATGGCCACCCGCAGCCTGCCGCCGAGGCGCACCTTCACCTTGGCATAGACGAGCCGGTCGGCGATGCGGTGGCGGAGTGCGAGCCCGTGCGGGATCGGCGCACCGCGGGCACGAAGCTCGCCGACCTCCCTACCGACTTCGAGGGCCCAGTCGATGAGCTTGCGCCGCGTTCCGGTCGTCTCGTCGAAGGCCCCCACCACGGCGGCGTGCACCTTCTCGTAGACGCGCGGCACGCTGGGGAACACCGTCGGCCGCACGGCGGTGAGCGCGCCGGCGACCGCATACGGGTCCGGCTCGAACGCGATCGTGATACCGGCGAGCGGCCCGGTGAGGTGGACGAGGCGGCCGAAGTTGTGCGCGAGCGGGAGGTAGAGGAGGCAGACGTCTCCCGCTTCGATGTGGCGCGGCATCTTCTCCACCGCCGCCGCCATCTCGTAGTAGTTCCGGTGGCGGATCATGCAGCCCTTCGGGGGCCCGGTCGTTCCCGACGTGTAGATCAAGGTGAAGACGTCCTCTTCGCCGATCTCCTCCACTGCGCCGTCGAGGGCGCGCGGATGAGCGGCCGCGTGCGCACGGCCCTCGTCGTCGAGAGTGGCCAGGTCGGCGAAGGTGAGCACCTCGCGGAGTTGCGGCAGGTTGCCTCGTGACTGCTCGACCTTGACGCGCTGCGAGTCGTCCTCGCACAGGACGCCGACCGCTCCGGCGTGCTCGAGCACGTATGCCACATCCCGCTCCGAGGAGGTGGCGTAGATCGGGGCGGTGACGGCGCCGACCTGGGCCAGCGCGAAGTCCGTGAGCGCCCAGTCGAGCGTCGTGCGCGCCAAGATCGCGTACGCCTCTCCGCGGCGGAGCCCACGTGCGAGGAAGCCGTTTGCGCGTGCCTCCACCGTTGCCGCCGCCTCCCCCCACGTGACGGCCTGCCAGCCGTCGGCCTCGCGCGTGAGGTACGCCGTACCGCCCGCGGGCCACTGGGCGACTGCGTCGCGCCACAGGCGTGCGATCGTGCGCCGCTGGTCCACGAAGGGAATGTAGTGGAGGGAACGCAGCGCGCAGGGAGAAGAGAGGCGGTCCGCCTACACTGCGGGCATCTCATGCGCGTCACCTGGAACGGCTCACTCACCTTCGGTCTCGTCAGCATCCCGGTCGGGCTTGCGCCCGCGACCAAGCCGGCGGCCCGCCAGTCCGACGTCTCCTTCCGGCTGCTGCACCGCGAGTGCCTGACGCCGATCAAGCAGAAGCGCTGGTGCCCGAGGCATGACCGGGAGGTCGGCCCGGACGAGCTGGTCAAGGGCTGGGAGGTGGCAAAGGGCCAGTTCGTCGTGGTCGAGGAGGAGGAGCTCGAGGCGCTCGAGCAGCACGACGACTCGCGCGCGATCGAGGTTTCCCGGTTCGTGCCGCTCGGCGACGTCGACCCGGTCTGGCTCGACCGCACCTACTTCCTCATCCCCGCCGCTGCCACGGCGCAGCGCCGTCCCTACAAGCTCCTGCTCGAGGCGATGCGCGAGGCGGGCGTCGGCGGGATCGGCCGCTTCGTCCGCTCGGGGCGCGAGTCGCTTTGCCTCGTGCGGGCCAGGGGCGGCGCCCTCGTGCTCGAGACGCTCTTCGTCGCCGAGGACGTCTACTCCCAGGCGGAGATCGAGGAGGCGGTCGAGGCGACGGAGGTGAAGCAGGCCGAGCTCTCTCTGGCGCAGCAGCTGATCGACGGGCTGGCCGGCCCGTTCGACCCGGCGGGTCTGACGAGCGACTATCGCCGCGACCTGCGGGCGCTGCTCGAGGCCAAGCATCGCGGCGAGGAGCTGGCCATTCCGGAGCCGGTGGCCGAGCCCGCCCGGGTGATCGACCTCATGGAGGCCCTGAAGGCGAGCGTCGCCGCCGCCAAGGCAGGCGCGGCCGCGGGTGACGAGCCGAAGCCGGCAGCGAAGCGCCGCAAGCGCGCCGCGACCTAGAACGGCCGAGGCCGGGCACGAGGCCCGACCCCGGAAGAGACGACTGCGTGGCGCACGGGCTAGCCGCCCTGTGCAGCTCCCGCGCCGACAGCTGCCAGCTGCGCCTGGAAGAGGGTCTTGTCAATCTTGCCGTGGTAGATCGGCACGCCTTCCTCGATGCAGATGCGGATGACGTCCTCGCGCGTGAGGCCGGTCTCCTTGGCCAGCTCCTCCGGCGTCAGGTGGTTCGCCATTCCCCGTCCTCCTTCGAGCATGAAAAAAGCCCGGCGGCGCTCCACACGCGCATCGGGCCAACGAGATGCTCTCTTGTCGATGGCGGGGGTCAACGGGCCCGCCTCCCGAAAGACACCATTGCCTACTCACCATACCGTATTGGCCGCGCAAGGTGGAGTCCGCCGAGCGGATCCCCCGCACGGGAGAGACCGGGGCGCCCTGCAGGCGGCCGCTGCGCGGACGTCATTCCTCACGCGGCCCCTTCAGACGGGATTGTCGACCTCGACGTACGCCCAGGCGAGGTCGAAGTGGTCGGAGAGGTGGGCGGCGAGTGCCTGCACGCCGAGGCGCTCCGTTGCATGGTGGCCGGCCGCGATCAGGGTGATGCCGAGCTCGCTGGCGGCCGCGGCGTTCGGCTCCTCAGCCTCGCCCGTGAGCAGTGCGTCGTAGCCCTCGTGCGAGGCCGCGACGAGGTCGTAGCCTGCTGCGCCCGTCGAGATCGCGATCCTGCGCAGCGGATCCGGGCCGTGTGCCAGGACGAGCGGATCGCGCTCCGTTGCCACGCGCACCCGCTCGACGACCTCGGCGAGCGCCACCGGTGGGTCGAACGAGCAGCCGCGGCCGACCCCGCCGAACCCGCGGTCGCCCGCGGCGCCGATCCGGGCGGCGAGCTGCGCGCTGTTCCCGAGCTTCTCGTGCGCGTCGAGCGCCAGGTGGTACGCGACGAGCGACGCGTCCGCACGGAAGAGCGCTTCGAGCCTGCCGCGCAGCCGGGCATCGACGACGAGCGGCTCGCTGCGCCAGAAGAGGCCGTGGTGGACCAGCACCATCTCGGCACCCAGCGCGGCGGCGCCCTCGAGCAGCTCCCGCGACGCCGACACGCCGCAGGCGATCGTCGTCACGTCGTCCGCGCCGACGACCTGCAACCCGGGCGGCGCGAACTCCGGCCACTTCGCCGCCTCGAGCAGCTCGTCGGCATAGCGGACGATCTCGTCGCGGTGAGCCATCGGAGGATCTTACGGTCGCCGCATCGGCGGTGGGCCGCGACCGCCGGCCCTCGGACAATGTCTTCACGCGCGTGGCTCATGTTGTCCCTGCAGGCACCATGGGAGGAAGGGGTGCCGGCCGTGTGACGGATCGCTACCCTTTCTCGGCTCGGGGTGTGGCGCAGCCTGGTAGCGCGCTCCGTTCGGGTCGGAGAGGCCCCCAGTTCAAATCTGGGCACCCCGATTCTCCGCGAGCGCCTGTCCCGCTCTCGCGGGACAGGCGCCGCGGGATCCGCCTGCGGCGGCAGACCCCTGAAGCGGGGGAACCTCAGGTTCCCCCGGAGACCCCCTCCTCCGCCTAGGGACCCCGGCTGCCCCTGACCAGAGGCGGGGGTGTGGGGACGGGCCGGCGTTATCGTGCGGTGCGATGCTGCGCGCGGTCTTGCTCGACGTGGATTTCACGCTCTTTCGGCCCGGGCCGGAGCTCGGGCCGGACGGGTACCGGCGCGCCGGGGCACGGCATGGGCTTGCGCTCGACCCGGCGCGGTACGAGGAGGCGCGGCTCGCCGCCCTGGCCGGGCTCGAGCGGCATCCCGAGCTCGAGCACGACGAGGAGATCTGGGTCACCTTCACGGAGGGGATCATCCGCGGCATGGGCGGTGAGGGGCCCGCGGCGCGGGCGTGCGCGCTCGAGATCGTGCGCGAGTGGGAGCGACACGAGAACTTCTTCCTCTACGACGACGCGCTGCCCGCGATCGCCGCCTTGCGGGCGCACGGTCTGCGCATCGGCCTCGTCTCGAACGGGCAGCGTGACCTGGAGGAGTTCGCCGAGCATCACGAGCTCGACGTGGACGTCTGCATCGGATCCAAGCACCACGGGTACGTGAAGCCGCACGCGTCGATCTTCGAAGCCGCGCTCGCAGCTCTCGACGTCGTCGCGCGGGAAGCGGCGATGGTCGGCGACTCGGCCGAGGACGACATCGAGGGAGCGCGAGCACTCGGGATGACGGCCGTGCTGCTCGACCGCGACGGCCTGCACCCTGAGTGGCAGGGCGCGATCCGCTCGCTCCGCGAGCTTCCGGCAGCGCTCGGGTTAGCTGCCGGATAGCTAGCCAAGAGGCTTGATGTGAAAGTGCTGAGGCTTTGCGGCCGCGAAGCGGACGCCTTCAGGGATCTTCGCGCGGGCCGGGGGCCGCGGGAGCGGTTCCCGGCCCTGCGCTCAGGAGACGCCGAGTTCCGCCCGCCAGGCCTCGCTGTGGGCCCCGAGCGGTACGTCCTCCGGCTCGGCCGGCCACGGCCCGAGGTCGGTGTGCGCCTCCGCGCGGGTGGCTACGGGGCCCACGCAGACGTCGCTCCCGTCGCAGAGCGCGAGCCAAGCTCCGAGTGGCTTCGTGGCGAAGATCGCGGCGAGCTCCGCCGCGAGCGGCTCCTGCTCGGCGTCGTAGTGGCGGACTGCGAGGTCGGGTCGACCGAGCAGCTCGCAGAGACGCGAGAAGAAGACGGGCTCCAGCGCAGCCACGGTGAGGAAGCGGCCGTCGGCGGTGGGGTACGAGCGGTAGCACGCCAGCCCGCCCGTGAGGAGCCGGGGCACCGTCTCCCCCGCGAGGCGGTGGACGACCAAGTCGTGCGAGCCATGGGTCATCGACACCACCACGTGGGCGCCCTCTCCCGTACGGCTGCGTCGCAGGAGCGCTGCGAGGATCTCCGTCACGGCGCCGAGCGCGCCGGCGGCCAGGTCGGCGACCTGCACCGGCGGGGCGGCGCCGGGGCTGTCCTCGAGCGCCCCCGCCCAGCCGAGGTAGTTGAGGTCGTGGCCGGCACGCTGCGCGTGCCGGCCCGACGTGCCGAAGCCCGTGATCGAGCAGTACACCGTCGTGCGCGGCACGTCGCCGGGGCCGATGCCGAGCCTCGCTGCGACACCGGGCCGGAACCCCTCGACCACGACGTCCGCACGAGCGCAGAGGGCGCGCGCGAAGACGGCGTCACGCCGGACGTCGCAGACGACCGATTCCTTCCCCGCGCGGAGGGCGCGGTCCCAATCCGGAGCGCCGCTGCGCATCGGGTCGCCCTCCGGTGCCTCCATCCGCACCACGCGCGCTCCGAGGCGGCGCAGTGCCCGACCGGCATACGCGCCCGGGAGGTAGCGGGCGAGCTCGACGGCGAGGATGCCGTCGAGCGGTTGCGCAGGTTCCCTCATCCCACCTATTCTGACCGCGTTGACTGACCGTTCAATCGCAAGGCCCCGTCCCGAAGGGGAGCGCCAGGCGGGAGCCGAGGAGAAACGGAGGCTGATCCTCGACGCCGCCGTGCGCGTGTTCGCACGCGGGGGCTACCACACTTCGCGCGTCGGCGACATCGCCGAGGAGGCGGGCATCGCGCACGGCCTCCTCTATCACTACTTCGCCTCCAAGGAGGAGGTGCTCGCCACCGTCTTCCGGGAGAACTGGGAGCAGCTGCTCGAACGCTTCCACGCCGTCGAGCTGTCGGACGAGCCGGCCGACGAGAAGCTGCGCGGCATCGCGAAGATCCTCCTTCGCACCTGGCGCAACGACCCCGCGCTCGTGACCGTGATGGTGCGCGAGGTGGCGCGCAGCCCTCATCTGCAGCAGCAGGTCGACGAAGTGAGCGAAGGCTTCTCCACGATCCAGCGCGTGATCGAGCAGGGCCAGGCGGAAGGCAGCTTCCGCAGCGACCTGGACGCACGCCTGGCGAGCTGGATCTTCTACGGAGCGCTCGAGGAGCTGCTCACCGGCTGGGTGCTGGGACAGCTGCCCGACGGCGAGGAGGAGGTCGCGCGTGCCGAGCGCACCGTGGTCGAGGTCGTCTGCGGCGGTCTCGCCGCGGTCGACTTCCCGCCCGCCTGAGCGCCACGCCCGCACCGTCGCCGTCCTCGGGGTCGGCGCGCTGGGGCTCGCCTGGTCGCTGACCACGACGGCGGCCTATCTCCCGCCGCTGCTCCAGCGCTTCACCGGGTCGACGACCCTGATTGCGCTCGTCCTCGCCGCCGAAGGCGTCTTCGCCCTGACGCTGCCGCTGGTCATCGGCCCGTGGAGCGACGACTTCCATACGCCGCTCGGGCGCCGACGGCCCTTCATGCTCGCCGCCGTCGGGCCGCTCGGGTTCTGCCTCGCCCTGCTGGCGTTCATGCCGAGCCTGTGGACGACGGCGCTGCTCGTGTGCGCCTTCTTCTGCGCCTACTACGTGTACGAACCGCCGTATCGCGGCCTGTACCCGGACCTGCTCCCCGGCAACGTCTTCGGCCGGGCGCAGGGCGTCCAGCACCTCTTCCGCGGCCTCGCGATCGCGGGAGCGCTCGTCGGTGGCGGTTTCCTGTTCCACGCCTGGCAGCCCGCGCCGTTCCTCCTGGCGGCGTTCGTGGTCGTCGCAGCGTGCCTCGTGCCGATCGTCTTCGTACGTGAGGACGGAGGGCACGGCCGCGTGTTCGAAGGCGTCCGCGTCTACGTGCGGCACTCGTGGCAGGTGCTGCGCGGCGACCGCGACGTGGTCAAGTTCCTCGTCGCCAACTCGGCGTGGGAGGGAACGTTCGCCGGGGCGCGCACGTTTGTCGTCCTCTACGTCACCATCGGCCTGGGCGAGCCGCTGTCCACCTCGAGCACGGTGCTCGCGGCCGTCGCCGGCGGGTACATCGTCGCCGCGCTGGTCGCCGGGGCGCTCGGCGACCGCTTCGGGCTGGCGCGAGTGATCGTCGGCGCGTCGCTCGTGTACGGCTTCGGTCTTCTCGGGGGTGGGCTGGCCACCGAGTGGCACGCCTGGTACCTGCCCATCATCTTCCTCGTCTCCATCGCGGGCGGTGCGGTGATGACGCTCGCGTGGGGGCTGCTGTTCAAGCTGATGCCTGCCGGCGACCGGGGTGCCGTGGCCGGGCTGGCGACCACGACGAAGGGCGTCGGGCTCGTCATCGGACCGTTGCTCGCCGGTGCGTGCATCGACCTGTTGCGCGAGCCGCTGGGAAAGACCGGCGGCTACCAGGCACTGTGGCCCATTCTCGGCGTGCCGATCCTGCTCGTCGTGCCGCTCGTGTGGTCGCTCGTGCGCGCCGAATCAGCGGCAGACCTGCTGGCCCTGGCTGAACAGGCCGAAGCCCCAGACGTCACCGTCGACGGCGTAGACGACTGTCCGGGCGGGCCCGGCCGCCCGTAGCACCAGCGCGTCGTAGCCGTCGCAGCGGAGACGGCGGGTGGCGCCGTAGGTCGCGCGCACGCGGCGCTCCGGCTCGCCGACGTACACACCGCGGTCGGTGTGCCAGGCCCGCGGCGCCCACAGGGTGAAGACAGCGACGACACGACCCCCTCGGAGCATCACGCCCGCCCCCTCGGGCCGGAAGGCGATGCGGTTGAAGAATCGGGTCTCGCTCGTGCAGCCGCGGCAGCGGCCCTGGCTCGTGCCCCAGACACGCTCCACCTGGGCCAACGTCCACCCGAGGCGGACACCCCCGAGGCTCGCTCCGGGAACGAGCACGCCGGCCTCCGGTGGCGCCGAGAGAGCCGCCCCGGCGAGCCCGAGTGCGATCAGCGTGGCGGCGAGCGCGCCGCGCAGAACCGTGGACGATCTCTTCCGGGAGGCCTGTGCGCGCGTCGACATCTGCGACTAGCCCGCGTTGCCGGCGACCGCCCGCCAGCGGCTGTGCTCCCGGTCGACCGTCACCGGAAGGCCGAAGCACTCGGACAGGAGCGCGTCCGTCAGCGTCTCCGCGGTCGGGCCGAGCGCGACGGGGCGACCCCCGGCCAGGAGGAACGCGTGCGTCGTGGAGGCGGGAAGCTCCTCGAGGTGGTGGGTGGTGGTCACGAGCGCCAGCCCCGGGTCGTCGGCGACGAGGCGGTCGAGCGCTGCCAGCAGGGTCTCGCGCCCTGGCAGGTCGAGCCCGGAGCCGGGCTCGTCGAGGAGGAGCAGCGGTGGTCGAGGCACGAGCGCCCGTGCAATGAGCGCCCGGGTGCGCTCTCCGTGCGAGCAGTCCGCGAACCGGCGGGTGGAGAGGCGCTCGAGCCCGAAGACTGCGAGCAGGTCGTCGGCGCGCACGAGCTCGGCGCGCGTGAGCCGCTCCTCGAAGTAGCCGATCGTCTGAGTGGCGCCGGTGCGGACGACCTCCTGCACCGAAAGGAGCGGTGCGAAACGGCGTCCCGCGCGCGCGTCGACGAAGCCGATCTCCCCGCGCAAGCGGAAGACATCCGTTCGTCCCAGTGTCCGCCCGAGGATCTCCACGGTGCCGCTGCTCGGAAACTCCACCGCACCTGCGACCGTGAGCAGGGTCGTCTTGCCCGCTCCGTTCGGACCGAGCAGCGCCCAGCGCTCCCCCGGGCGCACCTCCCAGCCGATCGCGTCGAGGATCGGGACGCGTGTCCCCGATCCGGCGTGCCAGCGCCACACCGAGACATCCGCGAGCCGCAGGGCGAGGGCTTGACCCGTCCCTGACTGCTCGCCTAGACTGGTTGACTGACTAGTCAATCGACCACATCATGCGAGGCAACGGGAGGTGTGATGACCACGCTCGAGACAACCACCGCGGGGGGCGTGTCGTTCGCCCTCACGGCTGAGCAGCGCGAGCTCCGAGCGCTCGCGCGGGAGTTCGCGGAGAAGGAGATCCGCCCCAAGGCGGCGGATTACGACGAGCACCAGACGCACCCGGCCGACATCATCGCCAAGGCGCACGAGGTGGGGCTGATGAACCTCCACCTGCCGGAGTCTCTGGGCGGGCTGGAGCTCCCCTGCTTCGAGGGGATACTCGTCGGTGAGGAGCTCAACTTCGGCTGCTCCGGCATCGGCACGGCAATCTGCTCCAACGGGCTCGCGGCGGGGCCGATCCTCATCGCAGGGGACGAGCAGCAGAAGAAGCAGTGGCTCGGCCGGCTCGTCGAGGAGCCGATCCTCGGCTGCTTCGGGCTCTCCGAGCCGGGCGCAGGCTCGGATGTGTCGGGCATCCAGACGACGGCCGTGCGGCGCGGCGACGAGTACGTGCTCAACGGGTCGAAGATGTTCATCACGAACGGCGGCAAGGCGGCATGGATCGTCTGCTTCGCCTCGACCGATCGCTCGCAGGGGCACAAGGGCCTGTCCGCCTTCGTCGTCTCCATGGACGCCGACGGCGTGACGGTCGAGAAGCACCTGGACAAGATGGGACAGCGCTCGACGGATACGTCGGCGATCGCGTTCCAGGATGTGGTCGTGCCGGCGCGGAACCGGCTCGGCGAGGAGGGGGACGGGTTCAAGATCGCCATGCAGACGCTCGACTTCACGCGGCCGGGCACAGCCATCGGCGGCGTCGGGGTTGCACAGGCCGCATACGAGCTCGCAGTCGAGTACGCCAAGGAGCGCGTTCAGTTCGGGGTGCCGATCGCGATGAACCAAGGGGTCAGCTTCCTCGTCGCCGACATGGCGACCGAGATCGAGGCGGCACGGCTGCTCTGCTGGCAGGCCGCCTGGATGATCGACCAGGGCTTCGGCCGCAAGGCGACCAAGTACTCGTCCTTCGCAAAGCGGTTCGCGGCCGACACGGCGATGAAGGTGACAACCGACGCGGTGCAGGTCTTCGGCGGCTACGGCTACATGAAGGAATACCCGGTCGAGAAGCTGATGCGTGACGCGAAGCTGTTCCAGATCTACGAGGGCACCTCGCAGATCCAGCGGCTCGTGATAGCGAAGGAGATCTTTCTTCCGAAGGAAGAACGATCTCCTTCTGCCGGGTGAACGGAGCCCTGCCGCGCAGGGCTCTCCGTCAGGTGCCCGGCTTCAGCCGGGCACCGCAGTAGTTGCCCTCTCCCGGGGCAAGCCCGACCTCCGCCGGACGACGTGCGCCCGGCGCCGGCAGCGTGAGGTGCCCACCCCTGTGCCTGCCTGAAGGCAGGCACAGGACTAGGATCGCGCGCATGGCGCTCGAGATCGACCTTTCCGGGCGCGTCGCGCTCGTCACCGGCGGGTCGCGCGGGCTGGGGCGCGCCGACGCTCTCACGCTGGCGCGCGCAGGCGCCGACGTCGTGATCGCGGACATCCTGCTGGAGTCCGACACGAGCGCGGCTGAATCGTCCGGCGTGCTGGCGCAGGCCGCGGTTGCTCAGGGGATGGTGCACACCGAGTCGACGGTGGCGGAGATCCGCGCGCTCGGACGGCGCGCATTCGCAGTCAAGTGCGACGTCACGGACCGCGCCCGAGTTGGCGAGGCGGTGGCGCGAGCGATCGAGGAGCTGGGCGCGGTCGACATCCTCGTCAACAACGCAGGCACCCTCGACCACGTGGGTCAGTTCCACGACCAGCGCCTCGAGCTGTGGGAGCGTGACCTCCGCGTCAACCTCACCGGCGCGTTCAACTGCGCGCAAGAGGTGTGGCCGTACATGAAGGAGCGCGGGTGGGGCCGCATCGTGAACATGGCCTCCGTGGCGGGCACGCTCGGCGGCTTCGGGCAGGCGAGCTACTCGACGACGAAGGCCGGGATCCTCGGTCTGACGCGGACGCTGGCCATGGAGGGCGGCCGCCACGGGATCACCTGCAACGCGATCGTGCCCGGGATCATCGGCACCGAGGCGTTCCACATGGCGAACCCCGCCATGAACGAGCGGATCGCGAAGCGCACCGTCTTCAAGCGTCCCGGCGAGCCGCAGGACATCGCCAACGCGATCGCCTTCCTCTGCTCCGACCTCGCCGGGTACATCACCGGCATCGAGCTCAACGTCTCGGGCGGGGTGGAGCTGTTCGTCTTCTGATCCGGGAGCTCGATGCTCCCGGATCAGAAGCGTGCCTGACTTCAGTCAGGCACGGGGGGTTGGCCACCGGTGCGCTCCGCAGCCTCGATCCGCTCCGCGAACCAGGCGGGCACACGGACGGGCCGGTGCGTCTCGCGGTCCACGGTGGCGTGGGTCGTGTGCGCAAGGGCGACGAGCACGTCGCCGCGGATCACCCGGTACTCGTAGCGGAACCGTGCGCCACGGATCTCGGCGCAGCGTGTCCAGACGGTGAGGAGGTCGTGGAACCCGGCGGCAGCCTTGTACTCGAGGTGGACGCCGATCGTCAGTGCTTCGATGCCCTGCTCACGGATGTGGTTGTAGCCCCCCGTGAAGGCGTCGAGGTAGGCGACGCGTGCCTCTTCCAGCCAGACGACGTAGGCGGCATGGTGGGCGATGCCCTGTGCGTCGGTCTCCGCAAACCGAACGCGCACCTGGTGCGAGTGCACGAACCCGTCCACCGCTCGACCATATCCGGGCGGCGCAGCCCTCGCCGTTACCATCGCGCGGTGCCGGCCGCCGCTCTCGCGGAGCTGATTCGGGCACGCCAGCCGTGCGTGGTGCTCACGGGCGCCGGCATGAGCACCGAGAGCGGCCTGCCCGACTTCCGCTCCGGGACGGGGATCTGGCGCGAGGTCGACCCGACGGAGGTGGCGACGCTCGATGCCTTCAGGCGCGACCCGGAGCGGGTCTGGGGCTGGTACGGCGCGCGCATCCGCTCGTTCCTCGCCGCGGAGCCGAACCGCGGGCACCTCGCGCTCGCCGCGCTCGAGCGGGCAGGGCTCGTGCGGGCGATCGTGACGCAGAACATCGACACGCTCCATTCCCGCGCCGGGAGCGTCGATGTCGTCGAGGTGCACGGCTCCATCCGCCGCGCGGTGTGCCTCGCCTGTGGCACCGTCGAGCCACTCGAGGGGGTGCTCGGTCAGCTCGAACACGGGCCGACGCCACGGTGTCACACGTGCGGTGAGGTACCGAAGCCCGACGTCGTCCTCTTCGGCGAGCTCCTGCCGGCCGCTCCGCTCGCCCGGGCCGAGCGGCTCGCCCGAGAGGCCGCGCTCCTGCTCGTCGTGGGCTCGTCGCTCCAGGTTTGGCCCGTTGCCGGGCTCCCCGAGGAGACGCTTGCCGCCGGTGGGGCCGTCGCGGTCGTGAACCGAGAGCCGACGCCGTACGACGCGTCCGCGGCGCTCCTCGTCTCCGCCTCGGCCGGGGAGGCACTCGAGGAGACGGCGCGGCTGCTCGGCGCCGTTCCCGGGTAGCCAGCGCCGCGCCGCCCGGGCATCATGATGCGTGTGATGGTGCGCGCGCGTCATTCGTTCGCCGTCGCTCTCTTGGGCGCGGTGCTGACCGCGGCCGCGGGCTGCGGGAGTGGCGACGAGGATCCCGTCGCCACCCCCGAGCCGGCCGAGGCGGTGCCGAAGCCCTCCGCTCCGCCCGCCCCCGAGCCCCCGCGCTGCACGAGCGCGAGCAGCCCACTCGGTGGCCGCGATGTCGCCTTCGGAGCCCTGGTCGTGAGACCGACGATCGCCCGTCGAGCTCCGGGCGGAGTGCCGATCGCGCAGTTCGGACGCCGCAACGTCAACGGCGTGCCGAACGTGCTCGGCGTGCTCGCGGCGCGGCGCAACGAGGCTTGCGCCGTCACCTGGTATCGCGTCCAACTTCCCGTCCGCCCCAACGGGGCGGTGGGCTGGGTGCGCGCCGCGGACGTCGTGCTCCGGCGCGTCACGACGCGAATCCTCGTCGACCTCTCCGACCGGCGCGTGACGCTCTTCCGGCGTGGCGAGAAGGTGCTGGAGACGACCGCGGCGATCGGACAGCCGGGAACCCCGACGCCGACCGGCCGCTACTACGTCAACCAGCGGTTGCTGGCCCCCGACCCGGGCGGGCCGTTCGGTCCCGGCGCTGTCGGCATCTCGGCGTTCTCGCCGACCCTGCAGGGATGGGCCCAGGGCGGGCCCATCGCGATCCACGGCACCAACACCCCGTACAGGCTGGGTCTCGCCGTCTCGCACGGCTGTGTCCGAATCGCCAATGCCGACCTCCTCCGGCTGTACGAGCTCGCCGAGGAGGGCACGCCGGTTCTCATTCGAAGCTGACGCGCGGCCGCCGGCCTGCTAGGAATGTCGCATGACGACGACGCAGACGACAAAGCCAGCGGCCGACAAGGACACGATCGCGCGGCTGGCGAGCAAGGGTGAGTCGACCTTGGCCCGCCTGGGCGAGCTTCCCGGCGGGACGAAGGCGCTGCAGGCGTTCAACGACCTGCGCGCGGGCGTGGACGAGCTCGGCCGGAAGGTGCGTGGCATCGACAAGCTCGAGGCCCGGGTGGCGAAGCTCGAGAAGGAGCTCGCCACGCTGAAGCGCGCACAGAAGCCGAAGACCGCCTCGGCGACGACCCGACGCACCTCGACGACACGGAAGACGACCGCCTGACCGCGCCGCTCGCGAGAGCGGCGTGTGACGGTGCAGGGCCCGCCCGCCAGCGGCGACCGGTCAGCGTGCCGGTCGAGTGGCCGTCCCGGCGGGGACGAGCACGCGGAGCGCCAGAGGGAGCACCTCGAAGCGGACAGGCGTCGTGCCCGGCTGCTCGCCGTCGAGTTGGATCGGGATCGGCTCGTCGCTCTCGATCGCGCAGGTGCGCCCACGCAGCAGCTCGCCCTTCGGGTGCGGCAGGTGTGTGCCCCGGTAGATCTTCGGCATCGTCACCACCAGGTCGCGCTTCGTCACGTCGCCGATCGTGAGCACGTCGAAGAGCCCGTCGTCCGGCACCGCGTCGGGGCAGATCTTCATACCGCCGCCGAAGAAGCGCCCGTTCGCGACCACGACGTCCGTCATCCGTCCTTCGCGGCGCTCTCCGTCCACGGTGACACGAACCTGGGTCGGCGACCAGCCGGCGAAGACGCGGAAGGTGGCCCACAGGTAGCTCGCCTTGCCGCCGAGTGCCTTCGACGTCTCGTTCGCCCGCGCCGCGATGGCCCCGCTCATACCGGCGCTGGCGACGTTCGCGAACACGCAGCGCTCCTCGCCCCCGGCCCAGGCGCGGTAGGTGACGCGCCCCAGGTCGATCTGCCGCTCCACACCGTCGAGCGCCACCCTCACCGCCTGATCGACGTCGCGGGGGATGCCGAACGTCCGCACGAAGTCCCAGCCCGTGCCGCGCGGGACGATCGCGAGCGGCGGCCGTTCATCGAGCTCGAACAGCCCGTTGGCGACCTCGTTCACCGATCCGTCGCCGCCGACGACGACGAGGAGCGACGCGCCGCCGGCAGCCGCTTCGCGCGCGAGGCGGGAGAGATGGCCCGGCCTCTCGCTGAACAGCGCGTCCCCCTCGAGCCCGGCACTCGCAGCTTGTCGAGCCAGCTCCGGCCAGCGGCGGCCCGTGGCGCCGTTCGCCGAGGCGGGGTTGACGAGAAAGACGGCCCGCCCGTCCACGGTGCCGCTACTCCGCAGTGACCGTGTGCAAGGCCAGCTCGGTCATCTGGTCGACGGCCTCCCGCATCTCCTCGTCGGAGATGCGGACGAACTCGCTCTCGACGATCAGGTCGGAGACGGCCAGCATGCAGCCGGTCCGGACGCGGCGCAGCGCGCCGAGCGTGAACAGCACCGCGGCCTCCATCTCGACGGCCACGATGCCCCGCTCCGACCAGCGTCGGACCTGATCGGGGTCGGGCTGGTAGAAGATGTCGCTGGAGACGATCGGCCCTACCCGCACCGGCTTGCCGAGGTGCTTCGCCTGGTGCACGGCCTCGTGCACCAGGCCGAAGTCGGCTGTCGGCGCGTGCGGCTCGCCGGCGACGTAGTGGGAGGCGGTGGCGTCGGCGGCCGTCGCGGAGAGCGCGATCACGAGGTCGCCCATGGCGAGATCCGGCTGGAGCCCGCCGCAGGTGCCGACGCGCATGATCTTCTTCACGCCGAGCTGCACGAGCTCCTCGATCACGATCGCGGTGGAAGGGCAGCCCATCCCGCTCGCCTGCACGGACACCGGCGTGCCCTGGAAGGTGCCCGTGTACCCGAGCATGCCCCGCTCCGTGTTGCGCGGCGTGACGTCCTCCATGAAGGTCTCGGCCATGTACTTCGCGCGCAGCGGATCGCCGGGCAGGAGGCAGGCCTCGGCGTAGTCACCAGGATTGGCTCTCACATGGATCGGCATGGGGAAAAGCTAACGCTTCCGCGTGCGGCGCCGGGGGGCCTTCGCGCCCCTGCGGTGACAGCGGCCGGTCTTCGATCGTAGAGTTCGTCGAATGAGCGTCACGCTCGTCGAGCCCGTCACCGAGCAGATCCTCCGGTTCTGCGCGGAGGACCCGATCGAGCGCGTGTTCCTGGAAGACGCGGCACGACGGGGTCAGGGCCGATTCGCCGGTCTCGAGGAGAGCGGCGAGCTCGTGGGGCTCTGCCATCTCGGGTCGAACCTCGTCCCGTCGGGTCGTGGCTGTGCGGGCTTTGCCGGTCTCGCCGCCCGCTCGGGAGCGCGGATGCTGATCGGTGAGCAGGACGCCGTGGGGGAGCTGTGGGACGCCGCACGCCGGCGTCTTCCGGCTCCGCGCGCCGACCGTCCGGGCCAGCCCGTGTATGCGATCGACCAGCCGCCCCTGCCCGGCGGCTCCGGCCTGAGACGGGCCGAGGTGCGCGATCTCGACCTGCTCGTGCCGGCCTGTGCGACGTCACACGAAGAGGAGCTCGGCGTCAACCCGCTCGCGCGTGACGCCAACGGATTTCGCTGGCGGACACGTGTGCAGATCGAGGAGGGCCGCTCCTGGCTGTGGGAGTCCGACGGCATGATCCTCTTCAAGGCCGAGGCGTCTGCCTGGACGCCCGAGGCAGTGCAGCTGCAGCAGGTGTGGGTCGACCCCGCCGCCCGGCGGCAAGGGTATGCGAGCCGCGGCCTACGCGATCTCGTGCTCCTGCTGCTCGGCAGCGCGCCGCGCGTGTGTCTCTTCGTCCGCTCCGAGAACGTGCCTGCGATCGCCCTGTACGAGTCGATCGGCATGCAGCGCGTCCTGTACTACCGGAGCGTGCTCCTGTAGGGGCGGGACAGAGCTCGCCCTGAACGATGGAGCGGCTGATCCTCGTCCGGCACGGTCATGCGCTCTCGAACGTGCGCGACGTCGTCAGCTGCCGACCCCCGGGTGAAGGGCTGAGCGAGCGCGGCCTGGGGGAGGTGCTCGCGCTGCGCGAGTCACTCACCGGCGAGCGGATCGACCTTGGCGTGGTCAGTGAGCTCGTCCGCACGCAGGAGACGCTCGCGCTCGCATTCGACGCCCGTGATGTGCCGCGCCTCGTCCTCCGCGCGTGGAACGAGGTCGATTTCGGCAGCTTCGAAGCCGGCCCGCTGGCGGCCTACCGTGAATGGGCCTGGGCGAGTGAGGCGGATGCGGTCTGCCCGGGTGGCGGCGAGAGCCGCGGCGCCGTTGCGCTGCGCGTCGCGGAGACGCTCGAGGCGCTCCTCGCACGGACCGAGCGGACGGTGCTGGCCGTCGGGCACGCACTGCCCGTGCGGTACGTGCTCGACGCATCCGAAGGACGCTTGCCGGAGGCACGCATCGCACCGGTGCCCCACGCGGTCGCGCACCACCTCGGCGTACCGCAGGTGGTGGTGGCGGCACGTGCGCTGCGGCACTGGTCGGCGGCGCCGGCTTTCGCGCCGCGGTCTCAAGCGTGAGTGTGCGACTGCCGATACTTTTCCGAGTCGATGGCACGTTTCCGGGCATCTGCGGCACTCCTCGCGCTCCTCGCGGCGCTCGTCTTCTTGGTCACGGGCTGCGCCGGCGGTGGCGGAGCGGTCGCCACGCCGACGACGCTCCAGGGGCTGGCAGACGCGGCGCGCCGCAGCGCGGACGCCTCCAGCGGCCGCTTCGAGTTCTCGCTGGACATGACGCTGCCGGGCTTCTCGGACTCGTTCGGCTTCACCGGCAAGGGCGCCTTCGACACCGGCGCCGGGAAGACGGAGATGTCGATCGACCTCTCGTCCTTCCTCGACCTGATGCAAGGGCTGGCGGGCTCGCTCGGCGGCGGCGGCTCCATGGGCGACCTCAAGGCCGACGACTTCAAGATCGACGCGGTCCTCGACGGGCTCGTGATGTACATGCGCTTCCCCTTCCTGCAGGACAAGCTTCCCGGCGGCAAGGAGTGGGTGAAGATCGACCTGCGCCAGGCAGCGGCCCGCGTGCCGGGGTTCGACGTCGACCAGTTCCTGCAGTTCGCGCAGAACGGCCCGCAGACGTCGCTCGAGTACCTCGAGGCGGTCTCGGGCTCGATCGAGACCGTGGGTGTCGAGGACGTGCGCGGCGCGTCGACGACGCACTACCGGACGACGATCGACGTGAAGAAGTACGCGAACCTCGTGCCCGAGGCACAGCGCGAGCAGGTCAGCTCGATGCTCGACCAGCTCGTGCAGCAGGCCGGCCTCCGTGAGCTGCCGGTCGACGTCTGGGTCGGCGAGGACGGACTCGTGCGCAAGCTCGTGCTGACGATGAAGATGACGCAGTCGGGCACGACGCAAACTGCCGACGCCTCGATGCGCTTCGAGCTCTACGACTACGGCAAGCCTGTGACGATCACGCTGCCGCTCCCCTCGGAGACGGCCGACATCACGTCGCTCGCCTCCTAGCCCGCGGAAACACCCAGACCGCGGAAGCACAGAATGCGGACCGCGAAGCGGACGCCTTCAGGGCTGCTCCTCGCGAGCCGAGCACTGGTGCCTCAGTCACAATGGCTGCGTGCACGACCTGCAAGCACGCATCCGGCAGCTCGTCGCGGCGCACGACCTGATCCCGCCGCAGGGCGAGGTGATGTGCCTCGTCTCGGGCGGTGCCGACTCGACGTGCCTCTGGCACGTGCTGCGGGAGCTCGGCTACCGGGTTTCGGCGGTGCACGTGCACCACGGCGTGCGTGGCGAGGCGGCGGATGCCGATGCCCGGCACTGCGCGGAGCTGCTCGGAGCCGAGGTCGTCCGCGTCGAGCCCGTCGCAACGGAAGCGGCGATGCGGGAGCTCCGCTACCGCGTCACCGAGGGGCGCGGGCTGCGGGCCACCGGCCACACCGCCACCGACCAGGTCGAGACCGTCCTCTACCGGCTCGTCTCGAGTGGCTCGACCCGCGGGATCAAGGTGCGGCGCGAGGACGGCGTCGTGAGACCGCTGCTCTCGGTCTCCAGGCGGGAGACCGAGAGCTACTGCCGGCGCCTTGGTCTACCCGTCCGTAGGGACGCGTCGAACGCGGGCACGAAGCGCGGCCTGATCCGTCACGAGCTGCTGCCGCTGCTCGAGAGGCTCGACCCGCGCGCCGAGGCCAACCTGCTCGCACTCGCCGCGGAACGGCCGCGCTTGCCTCGGGGGCTCGAGCGGGCGCTCGTGGAGCTGCTCGCCACGCGCGACGGGAGCAAGGCCGCAGATCTGGGCGCCGGGGTGCGCGCCGTGCGCGAGTACGACACGTTGCGGCTCGAGGGGGCCGTCACCTGGGGCCCGTGGGAGCTCACCGCCGACCGCCCCGGGCTCTCCGTCCGCCGGCGCCGGGACGGCGACCGGCTCGCAGGCCGGCGGCGAAAGGTGCAGGATCTCCTCGTGGATGCGAAGGTGCCGCGCGCACAGCGGGACGGCTGGCCGATCGTGGTGGCGGGCGACGAGGTCGTCTCGGTGCCGGGCGTCGCGGACGCACCGGGGTGGAAGGGTGCAGTCACGGTCAGGTGGATCGCGTGAGTGAGGTGGAGCACGGCGTCGGCGAGATCCTCCTGGACGAGGCGACGGTGCAAGCACGGGTCTCCGAGCTCGGCGCCGAGATCTCGGCGGACTACGAGGGCCGCGACCTGCTCCTCGTCGGCGTGCTGAAAGGCGCCGTGTTCTTCATGGCCGACCTGATGCGGCGCCTCACCGTGCCGTGCGAGATCGACTTCATGGCCATCTCGAGCTACGGCGCCGCGACCGACTCGTCGGGCGTCGTGCGGATCCTCAAGGACCTCGACGTCAACATCGCCGGCCGCGACGTGCTGGTGGTCGAGGACATCATCGACTCCGGTCTCACTCTCTCCTATCTGATGCGGAACCTGAAGGCCAGGCGGCCCGGCTCGCTCGAGATCTGCGCCCTCCTGACGAAGCCCGAGCGGCGTGAGATCGACGTTCCCGTGCGCTATGTCGGCTTCGAGATCCCGAACCGGTTCGTGATCGGCTACGGGCTCGATTTCGCCGAGCGGTACCGCAATCTGCCGTACATCGGGGTGCTGCACCCCGACTTCGTGCCGTCTGTCACGTAATTCGGCCCACAACAGGTCGGTTAACGCCGCTCCGTGGGAGTCGGCGTGGGAAAAGGGTGCTGCTACGCTCAGAGGGCTGTGAATCGCTTCTTCCGCAGCGCGCTCTTCCCGCTCGTGGTGATCGTCCTGCTCGTCTATCTGGCGAGCCAGGTGCTGATCCCGCGGAAGGAGAACGCGGCCAAGATCACCTACTCGGAGTTGATCCAGCGCGCGCAGGCCGGGGACGTCAGCCAGGTGACCTTCAACCCCAACCGGCAGGAGATCAGAGCGACGCTCGACACCGGCCAGAAGGTCAAGGTCTACTACCCGACGTCGCAGTCGCAGTACGCCTTCCAGCAGGTGCTGCAGGAGCAGAACGTGACCTTCGATTCGAAGGGCATCGGCTCCTCGGCGTGGTGGACGCTCCTCACGGGCCTGCTCCCGTTCGTGCTGCTGATCGTCTTCTGGATCTTCCTCATGAACCAGGTGCAGGGCGGCGGCTCGAAGGTGATGAGCTTCGGCAAGAGCCGCGCCAAGCGCATGTCGCCGGACTCACCGAAGGTCACCTACAAGGACGTCGCGGGAGCAGACGAGGCGGTGGAGGAGCTCCAGGAGATCAAGGAGTTCCTCGAGAACCCGAAGAAGTTCCAGGCGCTCGGAGCGCGGATCCCGAAGGGCGTGCTGCTCTACGGGCCGCCGGGTACCGGCAAGACGCTGCTCGCCCGCGCGACCGCCGGCGAGGCCGGCGTTCCGTTCTTCTCCATCTCCGGCTCCGACTTCGTCGAGATGTTCGTCGGTGTCGGCGCCTCGCGCGTGCGCGACCTGTTCGAACAGGCGAAGCAGGCGAGCCCCTGCATCATCTTCATCGACGAGATCGACGCGGTCGGCCGCCACCGCGGCGCGGGCCTGGGCGGCGGCCACGACGAGCGCGAGCAGACGCTCAACCAGCTCCTCGTCGAGATGGACGGGTTCGAGCTGAAGGACAACATCATCCTCATCGCCGCCACGAACCGGCCCGACATCCTCGATCCTGCGCTGCTGCGCCCCGGGCGCTTCGACCGGCAGATCGTGGTCGACCGGCCCGACCGCAAGGGCCGGCGCGAGATCCTGGAGGTGCACACGAAGGGCAAGCCGATCGCGAAGGAGATCGAGCTCGACGTGCTCGCCGCCTCGACACCAGGCTTCACCGGCGCCGACCTGTCGAACGTGATCAACGAGGCGGCGCTCCTCGCCGCCCGGCGCGGTCACAAGGTGATCGGCCAGGACGAGTTGGAAGAGGGGATCATGCGCGTCATCGCCGGCCCCGAGAAGAAGTCCCGGCTGTTCTCCGAGAAGGAGCGGAAGATCACCGCCTACCACGAGATGGGACACGCACTCGTCGGCTTCTACCTCGACGAGACCGACGAGGTGCACAAGATCTCCATCGTCAGCCGTGGCCAGGCGCTCGGCTACACGATCTCCCTGCCCAGCGAGGACCGCTACCTGACCACCAAGGGCACGCTCATGGATCAGATGGCGATGTCACTGGGTGGGCGAGCAGCCGAGGAGCTCGTCTTCCACGAGGTCACCACCGGGGCCGCCAACGACCTCGAACGCGTCACGACGACGGCGAAGCAGATGATCATGCGCTTCGGCATGAGCGAGAAGCTCGGCCCGCGCGTGCTCGGCCGCAATCACGACATGCCGTTCCTGGGACGCGAGATGGGCGCGGAGCCGGATTACTCGGACGAGATTGCGAAGGAGATCGACGACGAGATCCGCCGTGTGATCGAGGAGTCCCACGACAAGGCGACGCAGGTGCTCCGCGAGCACATGGAGGAGCTGCACCGGCTGTCGGCGATCCTCATCGAGCGCGAGACCATCGACCGCGACCAGTTCGAGCGCCTGCTCGCCGGCGAGGGCGAGGAGTCGATCTTCGCAGAGGTTGTCGAGGAGACACCCGAGCCCGAGCCGGAGCCCGAGACGGAGAAGAAGCCGGCGCTGAAACCGTCTCCGCGCGCGATCCCGGGCGCGGCCATGCAGCCCCCGCCGCCCGATCCTGCGGCCTCCTGAAGGTGTCTGACACGAAGGGTCGGGGTGCGGCCGGGCTCGCGCAGTCCGACTAACTGCCTCGCGTAGCGCGCCGGCCGCCCCGCGTGAGCGCGATCAGCCCGGCGATAGCGGCCGCGGCTGCCGCCGCGCCCAGGACTTCGACCGCGATGCCCTCGAACCGCAGGAGGTCGGCGAGGGCGAGGAGCGCGAACCCGGGGAGGAGAGCCCCGGCCGCGAGCAGTGCCAGCCACGCGACATGCCGTGAGCGGGAGCCGGGCTCGTCGGGAGAGGTGGTCTGGAGCTCGTGCGCCCAGAAGCCGAGCTCGCAGACGAGCAACAGCGCCACCCCGACGAGAGGCGCCTGCCGATCGGGGGCCTCGCCGTCGACCGCAAGAGAGAGCGCGTACGCGCCCCCGAGCAGGGCGGCTGCGGGCGCGACCAGCACCGGTGTGCGCAGGATGAGCCCGACGCCGAGCGCGACGACGCCGCCGGCACCGAGTGCCGCTGCACCGATCGCCAGCTGCTCGGATGCACGGGCCGCGATGAGCCCGGCAGTCGCCGCCGCGATCACGAGCGCAGCGCCGCCGACGCTCAGCGCAGCGCGAGTCTCGCGTGGCGCCGGAACGATCTCACCCCCTCCAGCGCTGCGTCGAAGGGTTCCGCCTCGTCCCAGCTCGCGACGGCAACACCGAGCGCATGCAGCTGGGCGCGGAGCGCCGTGCGTCTCAGCCGCCACAGTCGGAGGGCGATGTCGTCCAGCTCGCCGTCACCGGAGGCGGCGTACGGGTCGGCAACGACCTCGACGACGGCGAGGTCGAAGCCACGCGCACGCAGGTCGAGCAGCGCACTCACCGCCCGAGGGTCGAGCAGCGGCGTGACCGCGACGACGAGCGCCCGGGGAGGCAGCGTGCGCGCCGGGAGCACGTTGACGTCCTTCCACGCGTAGCTGAAACGAACCCGCGTCTCGAGCAGGGCGTCGACGAGGCGATAGTGCTGGACGAGACCACCCCCGGGCTCGAGCCAGCGCAACGTCCCGCCGAACGCGACGAGCCCGACGCGGTCGCGGCGCCGGAGGTAGAGCTCCGCCAGTGTGGCCGTGGCGCGCACCGCTTGGCCGAGCAGGCCCCGTCCTTGAGGGCCTGCGTCCGTGAAGCTGTCGAGAAACAGCACGACGTCGGTGTTGCGCTCGGGATGGCGCTCGTTGACCACGAGCTCGCCGAGGCGTGCGCTCGCACGCCAGTTGACGGAGCGCACGCGGTCGCCGGGGACGAATGGCCGCGTGTCGGCGAACTCGAGCCCTTCGGCTCGGAGTGGGGCCATCTCGCCTCCGATCGCGGCCTGAGTGTGCGCGGGCGCGACCAGCCGGCGCAGCTGCTCGGGCTGCGGATAGGTGCGCAACGGACGCGAGCAGTCGGTGCGGTCTTCCCAGCACAGGAGACCGAACCGGTCGCGCGCTCGTAGCCGGACGTCCCCGATCGACCACGAGCCCCAGGTGGTGTGCAGGGCCAGCTCGAGCTCGCGCTCGTCGTCCCAGCCCAGATGCAGCGCGAGGGGGAGCACCTCCTCTTCCATGACAACGCCACCCGGGAGGGCAAGCATCACTTCCAGGCGGTCGACGGGCCGTTCCGTGCTCACGGTCAGCGTTGCCGCGATCGGTGTGCCCTCGACAACCCGCTCGCCGGCGAGCACGAACCCGACGCGCACGCGTGGCGCGGAGCGTGTGAGCCCGAGGGCGAGCACGAGCGCGAACGGGGTGGCGAGCACCACGAGCTCCGCCTGACGCAGCGCGAGCGCGGCAATCAGGCCGAGCGCAGCGAGGGCGGCGTAGCCCGTCAGGCGCGGCGTCGCGCGCGGCCTCACCGCTGGCCCGTGGCCGGCGGCGTGGGCACGGTGTCCAGCACTTCCTGCACGACATCGGCACCGGTGCGGCGCTGCACCCAGAGCTCCGGCTTGAGCACGAGCCGGTGAGCCAGCGCCGGCGTCGCAACCTGTTTCACGTCGTCCGGGGTGACGAAGTCTCGTCCCGCCAGCGCCGCCCGGCAGCGCGAGAGCTTGAGCAGCGCGAGGCTGCCCCTGGGGCTGGAGCCGACTGCCACGCTCTCGCTCTCGCGTGTCGCGCGCACGAGCGCGACCGCGTAGCGGCCGACCTCCGGGTCGACGTGAACGTCCTCGATCGCCGTCTGCATCTCGAGCAGCGTCGCACGGTCGACGACGGCCTCGAGCTCGACGTCGTCGGTGCGCCGGGCCATACGACGCGCGAGCATCTCCCACTCGGCATCCTCGGCCGGGTAGCCGAAGCCGGTCCTGAGCAGGAAGCGGTCGAGCTGCGCCTCGGGCAGCGGATAGGTGCCCTCGTACTCGATCGGGTTCTGCGTCGCCAGCACGAGGAACGGGCGCTCGAGCGTGCGCGTCGTGCCGTCAACCGTCACCTGACGCTCTTGCATCGCCTCGAGCAGCGCGGCCTGCGTCTTCGGCGGCGCACGATTGATCTCGTCGGCGAGGAGGAGGTTCGTGAAGATCGGCCCGGCTCGGAACTCGAAGTCTGCGTCACGCTGGTTCCAGATCGACGAGCCGGTCACGTCGGCCGGCAGGAGGTCGGGAGTGAACTGGACCCGGGCGAAGCCGAGCCCCGTGACGCGCGCGAACGAGCGAGCGGCCAGCGTCTTGGCCAGGCCGGGAACGTCCTCGAGCAGCACGTGCCCGTCCGCGAGGAGGCCCAGGAGCATCAGCTCCAGCGGCCGGCGCTTGTCGACGACGGCGCGTCCGATCTCGTCGAGGATGCGGTCGCCGTGTGCCCTGACCTCGGCGAGCTGCATCAGAGGCTCTCCAGCGACGAGAGCACGCGCTCCAGCGCATCGCGGTCGAGACCCGGGCCGCGAGGGTCGGCGGGTGGCCGCCGGTCGGCTCGGACGAGCTCCCACGTCTCGTCTCCGAGGAGCTCCCGCGCCCGTCCGGGCGCCCGGTCGAGGGCAATCCCGCGTCGCGCGCCGAGCAGCTCGGTCGCGACCTCCCGGAGCGTCGGACGCAACCGGAAATGGACGTCATAGGCGGAGGTCGCGGCGAGCGTCACCTCCCGTTCCACGCGCTCCAGCGACGGAAAGCGGGTTGGTGTGGAACGGGCCGGAGCCGAGCGGGCGAAGAGTGCCGGATGCGGGGGGTAGGCGCGCCGCAGCGCACCGAGACCCGCGAGGGCGACGAGCGCGAGCATGACGAGGAGCCACACGTGGACGGCGAGCGCCGCACGTGACGGCAGGACGAGCAGCGCCAGCGCGAGCGCTGCCGTCGGCAGCAGCGCGACCCTCGCCGTCCGCGTCAACGCCGTTCTCACGCGCCCTGCTCCGCGGCTCGCTCGCGTACCACGCCACGCTGGTCCTCGGCGCGCTCGTGTGCGGCACGCAGCTCGTCACGGGCGCTGACGAGCGCGTCGATGGCCTCCTGCTTCATGCCGGCGTCCACGTCGTGGTGGGAGAACTTCGCCGTCTGGAAGAGCGCCGTCAAGCGTGAGACCCCCCGGCGCGAGAGGTCGAGAGACGAGAGCACGCGCCGCAGGTACTCCTCTGCTGCCTCCGACGGGTGGCGTGCGACGCCGTGGGCGGCGAGCACTCGCTCGAGCCGGGCGTACGCTGCGATCACCGCCTCCCGCGGATCGCTCTCGGCCCGGAGGTCGTCGAGGCTGTCCTCGAGGGCATCGGCCAGAGCGGCCTGCAGCCTCTCGTCCGTAGCCGCCACTCCGCGCCGCGAGCGAGCGCTGAGCAGCCAGGCGCAGATCGCCACGGCGAGTAGCGCCGCGATCGCGAGCACGGGGACCGTGGCGAACTGCGGCTCGTACCGCCCGCGGGCTCCGTCGATCGGGTCCTCGATCGTGCCCTGGCCGAAGAGACCCGACGTCAGGCCGTGACCGTCACCGATGATGACGCGACGCGCGACGAGGAAGACGAGCACGAGCGTCAGCAGGAAGACGAGCGCGCCGCGGCGCCGTTTCCCCGGACGCCCCGCCTTCGAGTCGACGAGCTCCTGCCTGCGCAGGACGAGCAGCACGACGACCAGAAGCACGGCTGCGACGGCCAGCAGCACGAGGAGCAGGCTGAAGACGATGTCGAGCATCCACTCGGAGGGACGCCGCTCACCACGGCTGCCCGTGGGCGTCTCACCGCGCGCCGCAACCGCGACCACGGCCAGGAGCAGGGCCAGCGCCGACAGGACCAAGGCCACCCGTCGGGTGCTGCTCATGCCGCTACCGTCCACCGTGCAATGAGACGACCGCCGCTCGAGGATCGTTTGTCGCGGCCTGCGGTGATGGGGGTTCTCAACGTCACGCCCGACAGCTTCTCCGACGGCGGACGCTACGCGTCGGCGGACGAGGCCGCCGCGGCGGCGCGTGTCATGGTCACCGAGGGGGCCGCCGTCGTCGACGTCGGCGGTGAGTCCACCCGGCCGGGCTCGGCCGGCGTCTCGCTCGACGAGGAGCTGCGGCGCGTCGTGCCGGTGCTCGAGCGCCTGGAGGGCATCCCCGTCTCCATCGACACGACGAAGGCGGAGGTCGCGCGACGCGCGCTCTCACTCGGCGCGGAGCTGGTCAACGATGTGAGCGCGCTTCGCGGCGAGCCCGACCTGGCCGATGCCGTCGCGGAGTCGGGCTCGTACCTGTGCCTGATGCACATGCAGGGCGAGCCGAGGACGATGCAGGACACGCCACGCTACGACGACGTCGTCTCGGACGTGGCCGCCTTCCTCGAGGAGCGCCTGACCTTTGCCGTCGAGTGCGGCGTGGCCGAGGAGAACGTCTGCCTCGACCCCGGCATCGGGTTCGGCAAGACGCCCGATCAGAACCTCGAGCTGCTGCGCCGGCTCGACGAGCTCGTTGCGCTGGGTCGGCCCGTGCTCGTCGGCCTCTCGAGAAAGAGCACGATCGGCAAGGTGCTCGGCGATCCGGCGGCGAGGACCGGGTCGGCCGACGGCTCGATCGGCGCCGCCGTCGCCGCGTACGACCGCGGGGCGTCGATCTTCCGCGTCCACGACGTCCGACCACACGTCGAAGCACTCGCGGTGGCGGCCTCCATCGAGCGTGGGGCGCTCGCATGACGCTTCTGATCGAGCTCCACGGGCTCGAGCTGCACGGGTACCACGGCGTACTGGACCACGAGCGGCGCGAGGGGCAGCGTTTCCTCGTCGATCTCGAGCTTGAGCCCGCCGCCCGGACGGCGGAGACCACGGACCGGATCGAGGACGCGGTCGACTACCGGGACGTGGTGGCGGTGGTCTCGGATGTGTCAGGCGCTGTCGCCTACCACCTGTCGGAGGCCCTCGCGGCCGCCATTGCGGACGAGCTGCTCCGCAGGTTGCCGCTCCGCCGCGTCCGAGTGCGGGTTCGGAAGCCGGACGTCCGGCTCTCTCTCCCTGTCGAGCACGCCGCCGTTACCGTCGAGCGGAGCGTCAGCGTGCGCTGACCGACAGCGTGTACGCCGTCGTCGTGCTGCCGGACGGGGCCACCACGACGAGTGCCCAACGGCCGCCGGCGGTGTTCCGGTAATAGAGGGTTCGGGCCGTCCCCGCCGTCGCCCTGCTTCGCGCGAGAAGCCCGGAGCCGGACGCTGCGACCGTCGGCGCGCCTTGCGACACGAGTCTGAGCGTGACGCGCGCGTCGGCGGACAGGGCCACGGTCAGCCGTCGTCGGTTCGGAAGCCAGACCCGGTAGACGTCCCGCGGGTCCTCGGCCGCGTCGACGCGGCCCTCGGTTCGCCCCGACGTCCTCGCCGCGGTCGTCAGCGCAGCTCGGCCGCTGGATCCGCTCCGCCCGGGAACGACGTCGGCGATGTCGTCGTTCGGCTCGCTCGGGTCCTTCGCCGGTGCCGGCGCGGCGAGCGCCGAGGCGACGTCGAGGAGCCCGAAGCCGGTGGCCGTGTCGCGGCCCGGCGTCGAGACGTCCCGCGCCGTGCGGCGCAGTAGCTCGGCCACCTGGCCGGCGTCGAGCGTCGGCCGGGCCGTCCAGATCCACGCAGCTGCTCCGGAGACCAGCGGCGCGGCGAAGCTGGTTCCGTCCCAGGCTGCCCATGTCTCGGCGCCGGTCTCGGGATCGATCGCGGCAACGGGGATCTGGGCACCGGGAGCCGCGATGTCGACGTAGCGTGATGTGCTCGACCACGGAGCGGGCGTCCCGTCGGGTTGGGTCGCGGCGACGGTGAGAACGTGCGGGTACGCCGCCGGATAGGAGAGGGGGTTGCCGTCCAGCCCGTCGTTCCCCGAGGCCGCGACGACGAGCGAGCCGCGCGCGACTGCCTCGTCGACGGCCGCCTGGATCGCGGGGTCGGGATCGGGACCCCCGAGGCTCAAGTTGATCACACCCTTGCCCGAGTGGACGGCCGCGAGGATTCCCGCCACGATCTGGCTCGACGTCAGCTCCGTCCCGGCTCCGGTCGCGGCATCCCAGCTACGGATGACGGCGTCCGGATAGACGCCCTCGACCCCGACCCCGTTCCGCTGCGCGCCGATCACCGACGCCACGGCGGTGCCGTGCACGCCACCGAGCGGCTGCGGCTCCTGGGTGTTGAGCGCGAGCAGGTTGGTGCGGCCCGCGAACTCGGGGTGGGCGAGGTCGACGCCGGAGTCGACGATCGTCACCGGAACGCCTGGGCCCGGTGCGGTGAGCCCTTCGACGCCGATCGCGGATCGCCACCACTCCTGCGCGACGAGCGGATCGGGCACGGACGTGGAGGAGACCGTGGCTCGGTACGTGCTCTCGCGCTCGGCGAACGCCACCGTTCCCGTGCGTCGCAAGGTCGGCACTGTCGAGCGGGCCGCGCCGGCCGGGAGCCGCCACAGGTCGATCTCCTTCGAGACGGGGACCGCTCCCGCGGCGAGGAGCCGTGTCGTGGCGCTGCGTCCCGCGTCTGGTCGCAGTTGCACCAGGACGCTCCCCTGTCTCACATGCGCGCTGCCGACAGCCATGGCTGCGGCGGCCGACACCGAAGCCGCGGCGAACACGATGAGGCAGGCGCGCGTCGTCATCTGGATGCCCAGTCTGAGGATCGAAGATGTTCGCCCGGTGTGGCGCCGGTTAAGGTCGAGTTGTGCCGCGCGCGGCGATCGGAGTGGGATCCAACCTCGGCGACCGCGAGCAGACCATCGGTCGCGCAGTCGAGCTGCTCCGGCACAGCGAGAGCGTGACCATCGTCTCCGTCTCGCGCCTGCGGGAGACGGATCCAGTGGGGCTCGAGGAGCAGCCACCGTTTCTCAACGGGGCCGTGGTGATCGACACCGAGCGCGAGCCGAGGGATCTGCTGGACCTGTTGTTCGAGATCGAGCGGAGCCTGGGCCGCACGCGCGAGGGCCCACGCTTTGGGCCGCGCACGATCGACCTCGACCTGCTCCTCTACGGCGAGCTCGTGCTCGACGAGCCCGGGCTGACGATCCCGCATCCGCGCCTGCACGAGCGCCGCTTCGCGCTCGAGCCGCTGGCGGAGCTCGACCCCGACCTGAACGTGCCCGGGCTCGGCCCGGTACGGCGGTTACTCGAGGATCTAGACTCCGAGCGATGAGTCATCTGGATGAGTTGGACGAGTTCGAGGCGGAGCTCGAGCTGCGGCTCAAGAAGGAGTACACGGCGGTCTTCGGGCTCTTCCGCTACTGCGTGCTCACGCAGGACGCGACCTACCTCTGCAACAAGCTCGAGCTCAAGGTCGTGCCACAGGCCAACTACCCGTTCTTCCATGCGCAGATGGAGGACGTGTGGGTGTGGGACAAGAACAGGCCCACCCGCATCATCCCGCGCGCCGAGGTCTACACGTCCGGCGACGTCACCGTCGAGGAGCTGCGCGGCGAGGGCGACGAGCCGGCACTGACGGCCGAGGACCTCGCGCAGCGCATCGGCGAGGCGCTGCCCTCGGACGACGACCCCGCAGCCTGACGGCCCCACCCGACGAGTGTGAAGGCGAGAGGCCGAGCCGGCCTCGCCCTACAATGCCGCGCATGCTGCTCGCCGTCGACGTGGGCAACACGCAGACCGTGATCGGCCTCTTCGAGGGCGACCGGCTCGCCGACCACTGGCGGCTTGCCACCGAGCGAACACGCACTGGGGACGAGCTCGGCGTGCTCCTCGGCGGCCTCCTCGACTTCGAGTCGGTGGGAGGCATCTGCCTCGCCGCCACGGTGCCGACGCTCGTCCGGGAGTACGAGCGGCTGGCCGAGCGCTGGGCGCAGGTGCCCCTGCTCGTCGTCGGCCCAGGGGTGAAGACGGGTCTCCCGATCCGCTACGACGACCCACGCGAGGTGGGGCCCGACCGGATCGTCAACAGTGTGGCAGCGAAGGCGCGGTACGGCGCGCCGGTGATCGTCGTCGACTTCGGCACCTCGACGAACTTCGACGTCGTCTCGGCAGCGGGCGAGTACGTGGGCGGCGTGCTCGCGCCCGGGATCGAGACCTCGATGGAGGCTCTGTTCGCTCGGGCCGCGCGCCTCGTCAAGGTCGACTACGTCGAGCCTCCGTCGGTGATCGGCAAGACGACGGTGGGAGGCCTGCAGTCGGGCGTCGTGTACGGCTTCGCCGGCCAGGTGGACGGCATCGTGGCGGCGATCCGCGGTGAGTTGGACGCCCCCGAGGCGCCGGTCGTCGCCACCGGTGGCCTGGCGTCTCTCATCGCGCCGCATTCGTCGACGATCGCGACCGTCGACCCGTTCCTCACGCTGGAGGGGCTGCGGCTCGTCTGGGAGCTGAACCGATGACGGGCACCGGAGCGCTTGCGGTGTTCGCGCTGGCCTCGCTGGCGCTGGCAGTGGTTCCCGGGCCCGCCGTCCTCTACATCGTCGCGCAGAGCGTCCACGGTGGCCGGCGCGCCGGTGTCGTCTCGGCCTTCGGCGTGGCCAGCGGCGGGTTGGTGCACGTGCTCGCCGCGGTGATCGGCCTGTCGGCGCTTCTCGCGACCTCCGCGGAGGCGTTCACCGTCGTCAAGCTCGTCGGTGCCGCCTATCTCGTGTACCTCGGGATCCGCACGCTGATCACGCGAGACGAGCTCATCGGTGGTCGCCGACCCGAGCTGACGCTGACGCGAACCTACCGCCAGGGTGTGGTCGTCAACGTGCTCAACCCGAAGACGGCGCTCTTCTTCGTCGCCTTTCTGCCGCAGTTCGTCGACCCGGACGGGTCGACCCGTGCGCAGCTCGCTCTCCTGGGCGCGATCTTCGTGCTCATCGCCCTGAGCAGCGATCTCGTCTGGGCGCTCGTCGCGGGCACTGCAGCGCACGTGCTGCGGCACAGCCGCGCCTTCCTACGCGCACAGCGCTACGTCGCCGGCACGGTGTTCATCGGCCTTGGCGTGCTCGCCGCGGTGACCAAGCGCGACGGCGCCTAGAGCCCGGCTCGGGCCGTCTCGAGCTTCAGCACCCGCGGTGGGGCCAGACGCACGGCTGCCGCGTCGCGGGTGCGTTTTGCGTCGTAGAGCGCCTCGTCCGCGAACCGTAGAGCCTCGAGCGGGGCGATGGAGCCGTCGAGCAACGTGGCTCCGACCGACACGGTGAGCGAAACCATGTCGACGGTGGTGAGCAGCGGAGTGTCTCCGACGAGCGAGCAAATCCTCCCGGCAAATCGCTCGAGCGCATGCCGGCTGCCGAGGCCCGGGGCCAGCACGGTGATCTCCTCGCCGCCCCACCGCGCGACCACGTCCGACGGCCGCAGGCTCTCGGACAGACGGCGCACGACGGCCACGAGCGCCTCGTCGCCGACCGCGTGGCCGAAACGGTCGTTGATCGTCTTGAAGCGGTCGATGTCGACCACGAACAGCCCGGCGGGCAGGCTGCCGCGTACGACGCGGGCGTGCTCCGCGGTGAGCGCCTCTTCGAACGCGCGGCGGTTGGGTGCTCCGGTGAGCTGGTCGCGGCGCGCGTTGGCCTGCTCGGCGGCAAGCGCCTCGACGGTGGTCAGGCGTAGCCGATGCGCAATCGTCAGCATCGCCAACACGCTGGCCAGTGCGGCAGCCGTGAGCGGCTCGCTCGTCGTCGCCGTCGTGACGAGCACCGCGAGGAGCGGGGTCATGACCGCTGCCTCGACGGCGTCCACCCGCACGCCGCGCAGGAGGGTCGCCTGGAAGGGGCGCGTGCCGCGGGCGAGCATGATCGCAGCGCGACCCGCCGTGTTGACGGCGACGGCCGCGAAGAGGGCGATCGCCGTCATCGCCGCAATCCCCGCAGAGCTCGACCATGCGAGCCCGCCGACGATGCCGGCCGTCCACCCCTGGATGCCACCGAGACCACCTTCGGCGAAGCGCCGTCGCCACACCGAGTTCGTGCTTCCGACCTGACCTGCCGCGCCGGCTGCGACACCCAGCAGCGGGCCGCCGAGGAGGCCGGCAAGCACGATCGTCGGGGTGGAGGCCGTGTACCAGCTACGCGGGCCGAGCTGGATCGAGATGCGCTCCGCGAACACGGGCGCGACGACGAGCAGCAGGAGGAGCGGCAGCGAGACGGTTGGGCCCACGGAGCCGGGAAAGGCCCAGACGGCGGCAAGCACGAGCGCGAGGGCGGGCAGGACGATCGCGACGACCGTACCGCGGCGTGGATCGGCGACACCGGTCGTCGGTCGTAGGGGCGCGCCGGGACGGCGCGGCCGGCGGGGTGCCGCAGATCCAATACCCACTTGCACCTCAGTCAATGCGGGTCCAGACCGCCTCGATATCCCTCGCGCGAGGGACACTGCCTGCCCGGCGCGCTCACGGGGCGACTGTGTGCCTGCCTGCAGGCAGGCACGGGGGTTCGCGGGCCGTGGGGCCCCGCCGGGTGGCGCGCGAGAAGGGCACCTGCGAGAAGTGCTACTGCGAGAAGTGCAACTGCGGTGCCTGACTGAAGTCAGGCACCTGACGGAGAGGCCCGCGTGGCGGGCCTCCGTTTCTTCTAGCCCCCGCCGTAGATGGAGACGGGGAGCTCCAGGGTCACCTCGTCGCCGGAGGGGATCTCGCTCTCGAGACCCTCGACCAAGGGGAGGGCACCCGGGGCGGCAGCCAGCAGGCGGCGCTCCACATCCTCCGTCGTGTCGAGGAGGACGAGCTCCTGCTTGAACTGCCTGGGGAAGCGTCCGTGGCCGAGGTACCAGCCGTAGAACTTCTTCAGGAAGCCGACCGCCTTCCGCTCGCCCAGCTCGCGCACGGTCTCGCGCACGAAGAGCACGAGCTCGGCCACGACCTCTTCGCGGGTGGGCTCGCGGCGGTCGCCGTCGACCATCTCCCGCAGTGCCCAAGGGTTGCCCTGCGCGCCGCGCCCGACCATCACCGCCGCGGCGCCGGTCGAGGCGAGGATCGCCTGCGCGCGAGCCCGGGACGTGACGTCGCCGGAGGCGACGATGGGGACGTCGACCAGCTCGACCAGCTCGGCCGTCAGGGCGTGATCGGCGCTGCCGGTGTACATCTGCTCGGCGGAGCGGGGGTGGAGCGTGAGCGACGCCGCACCGGCGGCGACGAGACGCGGCCCCACCTGGAGACACGCGCGCGAGCCGTCGCGGAGACCGCGGCGCATCTTCACGGTGACGGGGAGGTCGACGGCGGAGGCGATCGCCTCGACGATTCGGCACGCCTGATCCGGATCGTCGAGGAGCGTGGCCCCGGCGCCGGTCTTGGTCACCTTCTTCACGGGACAGCCGAAGTTGATATCGACGATGTCCGCCCCTGCGGCGGCGACCATGCGGGCCGCTTCGCCCATCGTCCCGGGGTCGGAGCCGAACAGCTGGATGGCGAGCGGATGCTCGTCCGAGGCGACGCGCAGGTAGCCGAGGGTGCGCTCGTTGCGGTGCTCGATCCCGGCGCAGCTGACCATCTCGGAGCAGACGAGACCGGCGCCGAAGCGCCGTCCCTGGCGCCGGAAGGCCTGCACGCTCACCCCCGCCATCGGTGCCAGCACGACACGCGTGGGGATCTCGACCCCGTCGATCGACCACGGCCGGCGCAGCTCGACGTCCATCGGATCATGGTAGTGGCCCAGGTGTTGCGTGCCGTCGTCCGGGCTGGCTACCATGCGCGTCCTGCGTGGCGCCGGAGCGCCGCGTTTTGCATCTCCCAGAACCACACGGAGGCGTGGTGAAGCAGTGAAGGACGTGATCCTCACACCAGAGGGCTACGAGTCGTTGAGGCAGGAGCTCGAGCACCTGCGGACGACGCGACGGCGCGAAGTCGCCGACCGGATCCGCGAGGCCCGGGCGTTCGGGGACATCGCCGAGAACGCCGAGTACGACGACGCGAAGAACGAGCAGGCGATGCTCGAGCACAAGATCGCCCAGCTCGAAGAGCGCCTCGCGCACGCCCGTGTGATCGACGCGGGCGATGTGGACACGAGCGTCGTCTCCGTCGGCTCCGTCGTGCGCCTGCGCGATGTCGACGCGAAGCAGACGGTCGAGTACTTCATCGTGGGCTCCGCCGAGGCGAACCCGGCCGAGCAGAAGCTGTCCAACGAGTCGCCGGTGGGGAAGGCGATCATGGGCCGCAAGAAGGGTGAGACCGTCGAGGTGATCACCCCTCGCGGCAGCAAGCTGAAGTTCAAGATCATGGAGATCAAGGCCGCGTAGCCCGGCCCGTCGGCGCGCTTCACCTGGGTTCGGTACCGAGGCCTCGACGAGCATCTAGACTCGGCCGCCATGGCCGCGCCGAAGCGCTTTCCCGACCGGGACGAGATCGCGGTGGTGCGAGCCGAGGCGGAGCCACTCGAGTCGGGAGGCGAAGCCGAGCGGGTGCGCCGGATCGCCGGCCGTGCGATGGCGCGCCGGGAGATGGGCAAGCTCGTCTTCCTCGACGTCGTCGATCGGTCGGGTCGCATCCAGGTGATCTGCGACACGAGCCGGACGGGCGAGATCGACGTTCGCCTCGGCGACGTGGTCGGAGCGCTCGGGCGGGCCGCAAAGTCGAAGCGCGGCGAGCCGTCACTCGTCGCCGACGAGGTGAGCGTGCTGTCGCGGAACCGGAGCCCGCTACCCGACACGTTCCACGGTCTGACCGACGTCGAGCTGCGCTACCGCAAGCGCTACCTCGACCTGCTCATGAACGAGGAGACGCGGGCGGACTTTCTGCTGCGCGCCCGGATCGTGGGCGAGATCCGCACCTATCTGGACGGCGAGGGCTTCGTCGAGGTGGAGACGCCGATCCTGCAACCGCGCTACGGCGGTGGCTTCGCCCGGCCCTTCGTCACGCACTCGAACGAGCTGGAGGCCGACTTCTACCTGCGCATCGCCACCGAGCTCTACCTCAAGCGTCTCATCGTCGGCGGGCTGGAGCGGGTGTACGAGCTCGGCAAGGACTTCCGCAACGAGAGCGTGTCGTACAAGCACCAACCCGAGTTCACGATGCTCGAGTGGTACGAGGCGTACGCTGACTACGGGGACACGATGGCGCGCATCGAGGAGCTCGTCGAGCGGGTCGCACGGGCAGTGTTGGGGCGGACGCAGGTCGCGTTCCGGAGCCACGAGATCGATCTGACGGCACCCTGGCGGCGTGTGCGGTTCGTCGACGCGCTCGAGGCGCAGGAGCTCTGGTCCCGCGATGCGGACGAGCTCCGCGCCCGGCTGACGGAGCGGGGAGTCGAAACACAGGCCGACAAGGACTGGCCGCAGCTGGTCGATCACGCGTTCAGCCACTTCGTCGAGCCGGGTCTCGTCCAGCCGACGATCGTCCACGACTACCCGATCGAGATCTCGCCCTTCGCCCGCTCGACGGATGACGACCCGACCCTCACCGAGCGGTTCGAGTACTTCGCAGGCGGCATGGAGCTCGGCAACGCCTTCACGGAGATCAACGACGCCGAGGAGCAGGCGGCGCGGTTCACGATGCAGACCGAGCACGTCGAGGGGGAGCGCGGCGACCCCGACTACGTGGAGGCTCTCTCCTACGGCATGCCGCCGACCGGCGGTCTCGGTCTCGGCATCGACCGGCTCGCGATGCTGCTCACGGGTCGCGAGACGATCCGCGACGTGGTGCTGTTCCCGGCGCTACGCGCCACGCACCCCTAGGGCACGATCGATCCGGCCGGACGGGACAGCCCGGTGTCCCTCGGGCGGAGTACCCCATTCGGGGGGTGCGTGGGGCGTCAGGGGCTGACGATTCTCAGCAGACGTGGACGAATCACGCGGGTCGACCCCCGTCCCCGACGGCGAGGCTGCGCTGGGAGCCGTGGACGGCGAGACGGCTCTGCGCGCGGGCCGGGCCCACGCGCTCGCAATCCTCGACGCTGCGCTCGACGCCGTCGTCACGATCGACCATCTCGGTCGGGTGCTCGAGTTCAACCGCGCGGCCGAGTGGACCTTCGGCTATCGCCGCGAGGACGTGCTCGGTGAGGAGCTCGCCGCGCTCATCGTCCCGCCCGGGCACCGTGGCGCGCACCGGCGGGCGCTCGCGCGGTGGTCGGCGCAGGGGCCCGGTGAGCGTGCCGGCAGCTTGCTCGGGCGACGAATCGACATCACAGCGATGCGCTCCGACGGCTCCGAGTTTCAGGCCGAGCTGGCGATCAGCCGCGTCGACGTCACCGGCCCGCCTCTGTTCACCGCCTGCATCCGTGACGTCAGCGATCGGCTGGACGCCGAGGAGCGGCTCCGCGGCGCCGAGCACCGCTACCGCAGCCTCGTCGAGCAGCTGCCGCTCGTCACGTACGTCGACGTGACGGACGATCCCGTCGGCAGGCCGCTCTACATCAGCCCTCAGGTCGAGGCCATGCTCGGCCCCACGGCCGAGGAGTGGGTGGCGACGTCGGGGTTCTACGAGCGTCTCATCCATCCCGACGACCGCGAGTGGGTCGTGCACGCGAAACGCGACGCCTACGTGCGCCGAGAGCCGCTGCGGCTGGAGTATCGAATGACAGCGGTCGACGGCCGCCTCGTCTGGGTCGAGGACCAGTCGGTCCACGTCGAGCCAGGCGACGGCCACTCCTTTCGGCAGGGGTTCGCTCTCGACATCACCGAGCGCAAGCAGGCCGAGGGCGGGCTGCGGCAGGCGGAGATGCGTTTCCGGACGCTTGTCGAGCAGTTGCCGCTCGCCGTCTACATCGACCGCGTGGACGACGAGAGCTCGAACATCTACACGAGCCCGCAGATCGAGTCGATGCTCGGCTACACGACCGAAGAGTGGATCGCCGATGCGTCTCTGTTCGTCGCGGTGCTGCACCCCGACGACCGGGAGCCGGTGCTCGCCGCGCACGCCGCCACGCACGCCACCGGGGAGCCGTTGCACCTCGACTATCGCCTCGTCGCACGAGACGGGCGCATCGTCTGGGTCCACGACGAGGCGCGTGTGATCCCGGGGCAGGCCGGCGGCGAGACCGTGCTGCAGGGGTATCTGCTCGACATCACCGCTCGCCGCGAGGCGGAGGAGCTGCTTCGGCATCAGGCCTTCCACGACCCGCTCACGGGGCTGGCCAACAGGGCGCTCTTCACCGACCGGGTGCAGCACGCGCTCGTGCGCAGTGGGGGCAGCGGGCGGGCGGCGGTGCTCTTCCTCGATCTCGATGACTTCAAGGCGGTCAACGACACGCTCGGCCACGTGGCCGGCGACGTGCTGCTGGGATCCGTCGGTGCCCGGCTGCGTGACGGCCTGTCGCCGAGTCACACCGTGGCCCGCCTCGGCGGTGACGAGTTCGCCGTACTGCTCGAGGACGTGGAGGTCGCCGCGGCGGTCGACGCGGCGGAGCGCGTGAGCAACGACCTGCAGGCGCCGTTCGATCTCGACGGGCGCGAGGTGTTCGTCACGGCGAGCGTGGGCATCGCCGTCGGCGACGACGCCGATGCGCTGCTGCGCTCCGCGGACGTGGCGATGTACCGGGCGAAGGCAAGTGGCAAGGCGCAGTACGTCGTCTACGTGCCGCGCATGGAGGAAGACGTAGTCGGACGGCTCGAGCTGGTCGCCGACCTCCGTCGCGCGCGCGTCGACGAGGAGCTCGTGCTCCGCTATCAGCCGACGGTCGAGCTCGCGACGGGCGCTGTCGTCGGTGTCGAAGCGCTGGTCCGCTGGCAGCATCCGTCCGGCGGGCTCGTGCAACCTTCGGTCTTCATCCCGCTCGCCGAGGAAACCGGCCGTATCGTGGAGATCGGCCGCTGGGTGCTGGCCGAAGCGTGTCGCTGCGCGGCACTCTGGAGAGCCGAGCTCCCCGGGGCGGCGGACCTGTCCGTGAGCGTCAACGTCTCCACGCGGCAGGTGCGCCGGCCGGGGCTGGTGGAGGACATTCGCGCTGCCCTCGAGAGCTCCGGTCTCGATCCGACGGCGCTCACCCTCGAGATCACGGAGAGCGTGCTTGCGCGCCGTCGCGAGGAGATGACGAGCATCCTCGAGGAGGTCACAGGGCTCGGGGTGCGACTCGCGCTCGACGACTTCGGGACCGGCTACTCGTCCCTGTCGCTGCTGCAGGACCTGCCTGTGCACACGCTCAAGATCGACCGCTCGTTCGTTCAGAGCGTGGACACGGGGCCGCAGCGGGCCGCGTTCGTTCGCGCAATCGTCGACCTCGCAGACGCTCTCAGCCTTGCGGTCGTCGCGGAAGGAGTCGAGACTCGGCCGCACGTGGTTGCGCTGCGACGGCTGGGGTGCCGGCTGGGGCAGGGCTTCTACTTCGCGAGCCCGCTGGAGCCCGCGGAGCTCGGGGCGATGCTGGCGACGGGCAAGGCACCGCTGACGCGGCGTCCCGAGGCGGCCTAGGAGACGCCGTGTCCAGCCCTGCGAGCCTCAAGCGTCGTGTCCGTCGGGTCGATACAAGACTCGTGCGCCCTTCTCGCGATGCCACTCGCCGCCATGCACGCCGTCGTCGTGCCGGGCCGCTGGGCGGTCCGGTCGCCGCAGGGCTCGCGGCGGCAGCGGTGCTCTTCGTCGCGGCGCTCGTGATCATCACGCTGCAGCGCTCCTCGGACGAGCACCGCGTGCAGCAGCTCATGCTCGCCGACCTCGAGGCCTCCGCTGCCGAGCAGCGGCAGCTCGAGCTACGCGCGATCGGAGCGGGCAGTGTCGACCCCGAGCTCGAAGCGACGCTCGAGATGCTGTACCGGCGCCTCGACCTCACGGCGGCCACCGCGGCG
This sequence comes from uncultured Actinomycetes bacterium, assembly GCA_963703975.1. Classification (GTDB taxonomy): domain Bacteria; phylum Actinomycetota; class Thermoleophilia; order Gaiellales; family Gaiellaceae; genus Gaiella. The sequence continues at coordinate 6,332 of CAVPGO010000050.1, read as the reverse complement.
CGTGCGTCCGCGGACGATCCGGCGCTGGGTCGGGTCGTCGACCTCGTCGCTTCCTTCCGGCGCGCAACGGCGCACTCGCTCTCGCTGCTCGAGGACGGACGCCTGCGAGCGGCCGAGCGGGCCGACCGCACGTCGGTCGACCCGGCGTACGTCGCGCTTGCACAGCTGATCGACACGGCGCAGGAGGACGCCGGGCACCGCGCCGAGGACGCTGCGGCGTTTGCGCGCGTCGGGACGCTCGGAGTGCTCGGCTTCGCCGCAGTGCTCCTGCTCGTGATCATGCTGCGCTTCGAGGGTGCGCGCCGCGCTGCCCACGAGGCGTTCTACGACCCGCTCACGGGGCTCCCCAACCGCATGCTGTTCGCCGACCGGCTCACGCACGCGCTCGAGCTTGCCGAGCGCCGAGACGAAGTGCTCGCGGTCCTGTTCCTCGACCTCGACGACTTCAAGACGGTGAACGACACGCTCGGCCACGCGGCCGGCGACGAGCTGCTGGTCCAGGCCGGGGAGCGAGCGCTCGAGGTGGCGAGGTCGTCCGACACCGTCGCCCGTCTCGGGGGCGACGAGTTCGCGTTCGTGCTCGAGCGCACGGCCGACGAGGGCGCCGCACAGTTCGCCAAGCGGCTCGTCGACGCGCTGCGCGAGCCGCTCGAGATCGGGGGTCGCACCGTCGCGATGGACGCGACGGTCGGCTGCGCTGTGAGCATTCCCGGCAAGACGGAGGCCGACGAGCTGCTCCGCAACGCGGATCTCGCCATGTACGCGGGCAAGCGCAAGGGCAAGGGCTGCTTCGTCAACTACGAGCCGTCGATGTACGAGGCGCTCGCCGACCGGCTCGAGCTCGAGGCAGACCTGAAGGGAGCCGTCGAGCGCGGGGAGATCGTGGTCGCCTACCAGCCGATCGTCGAGGTCGAGAGCGGCCGCCTCACGGCGGTCGAGGCGCTCGCGCGCTGGAACCATCCCACGCGCGGTGTCGTTGCCCCCTCCGTCTTCATCCCGCTCGCCGAGGAGACGGGCGTGATTCGCAGCCTGGGACGCCATGTCCTCATGACCGCGTGTATCGAGGCGAGGCGCTGGCACGACGAGCAGCCGCGGACACCACCGCTCGGCGTCACCGTGAACGTCTCACCGGCGCAGTTCCACCACGACGAGCTGGTGTTCGACGTCCAGCGCGCCCTCGACCGGTCGGGTCTGGCGGCGCCGCAGCTCACGCTCGAGATCACCGAGAGCGTGCTCGTCGAGCGTGGCGACATGTTCGTCGAAGAGCTCGAACAGCTCTCGGCGCTGGGCATCCGCCTGGCCGTGGACGACTTCGGCACCGGGTACTCGTCCCTCTCCTCGCTCGCACGGTTCCCGGTCGACGTGCTCAAGATCGACAGGTCGTTCGTCGTCGACGTGGCACATGACGACGAAGGCCAGGCGCTCGTGCGCTCCATCGTCGACCTCGGGCGGACCCTGGGCCTCGTCGCCGTGGCCGAGGGGATCGAGGGGTCGGGACAGGCGTCGGCCCTCATCGACGCGGGCTGCGCGCTCGGGCAGGGCTTCCACTTCGCGCGCCCGATGGACGCGGCTGCGATCGACGAGCTCCTCGCTCGGTCGGGCCCGGTGGCGAGCGAGGCTGCCGAGGAGCCGGCCCAGGCCCCACCGGCGCTGCGAGCACCGCACGGAGGCCTCTCGGCCGCGTAGCGGCGGGCCGGTCCCATCCGGCCCGAGCCGGCGGCCTGACGTGAAACGGAGGCCTACGGCGACTGGCGAGCGGCGCGCTCGAACGCGATCACGTCGCCGAGGATGTCGTCCAGCATCCGCGTCGGCGCCCATCCGATCGCCGCGCCGACTTTCTCGATCGATGGGACACGATGCAGCGTGTCCTCGATCCCCAGGCCGTAGACCTGGTCATAGGGCACCGGCATGAGCTCCGAGGCGGATCCCGTTCGTTCGCGCACACGCTCGGCGAGCTCGATGATCGAGATGCGATCGGGCGAGCCGACGTTGTAGATCTGCCCGTCCGTCTGTGGCGCCTCGACCAGACCTGTGAGCGCCCGCACGGTGTCCTGCACGTGGCAGAACGTGCGGGTCTGGCTGCCGTCGCCGTGGATCTCGAGCGGCGTGCCGGCGAGCGCGGCCTGGACGAAGTTCGGAATGACCATCCCGTACTGGCTGCTCTGGCGCGGGCCGACGGTGTTGAAGAGGCGGACGATCACGCAGTCGAGATCGCGCTCTTGGTGGTAGGCCAGGGCGAGGTACTCGTCCATCGCCTTCGAGTCGGCGTACAGCCACCGCTTCTGCGTCGTCGGCCCGTACACGCGGCGGTCGTCCTCACGGAACGGCTCCTCGGTGCGCGGATCACCGTAGACCTCGGACGTCGACGCTACGAGCACGCGCTTACCGAATCGGCTGCAGTGGTCGAGGACGACCTCCGTTCCCTCGAGGTTCGTGACGATCGTGTGGACGGGCTGCTCCACGATCAGGCGTACGCCCACCGCCGCCGCCAGGTGGTAGACGACGTCGACCTTGTGCACGAGCTCGTTCACCACCGCCGGGGAGAGCACCGACTCGACGACGAGGTGGAAGCGCGGGCTCTCGCGCAGCTGCTCGACGTTGCCGAGCGACCCGGTGGAGAGATCGTCGAGTGCCCACACCTCCCAGCCGTCGCCGAGCAGCAGCTCCGCGAGATGCGAGCCGATGAAGCCGGCTCCGCCGGTGACGAGCGCCTTGCCTGGCATGCGCTCGACAGACTAGACGCTCGCTCGACGAGACCCCCCTTGCATCGCCGTCGCGGCGTCCGAACTACCATCTAGGTTGACACCGGATGGTGCGGCATCTGCGGCTGCTGGTGCTCGTCGCTGTGCTCATAGCGGCGCTCAGTGCCGCGGGTGCGCAGGGCGCTGCGAGGCCGTTCGCGGTGCAGTCGACGAGCAACATCAAGGGCAACTTCGTGTTCGTCTCCAACACGCTGATGACCTGCCCGGCGGCGGCGAGCGGCTGCACCGACGCCCGGAACGGCATCGGGAGCGGCGGCGCGCTCAACGACAACAACTACGTGATGGAGTACATCGACACCGACTCCGACGGGGGAACCTTCGACTCGAGCTCCGCGACGCTCAACCTGCCTGCCGGGTCGACCGTGACCTTCGCCGGGCTCTATTGGGGTGCGGACACGAGCGCCGGGTCGGGTGGCTCGGCTGCCCCGGCCGCCGGGCAGAGCAACCAGGTCTTGCTGACGCCGCCGGGTGGGAGCGCCTCCACGGTGACGGCGGGCCAGATGGACAGCATCGGAACGCGCTACCAGGGCTTCGCCGACGTCACCTCGGCCGTAGCCTCCGCCGGCAACGGGGCCTACACGGTCGCGAACGTCCAGGCCGGGACCGGGAACGACCGGTACGCGGCGTGGGCGATCGTGGTCGTCTACGAGAACGCGGCCGAGATGACCCGGAACATCACCGTCTTCGACGGATTCCAGGTCGTCCAGTCACCCGGGAGCCCGACGATCATGATCCCTGTCACCGGGTTTCTCACGCCCCCGACCGGTGCCGTGAACACCTCGCTCGGCGTCATCGGCTACGAAGGAGACCTCGGGAGCACGGGAGACAGCCTCACGCTCGACTCGACCGTCGTCACCAACGCCGTGAACCCCTCGGACAACTTCTTCAACAGCACCATCTCGCAGCTCGGCGCCCTCGTGACGTCCAAGTCGCCCGACTACCCGAACCAGCTCGGCTTCGACGCCGACGTCGCCGATGTCAGCGGTGTCCTGGCGAACGGCGCGACGAGCGCGGTGATCACGCTGACGACCGGTGGAGAGACGTACTTTCCCGGCGTCGTCGTCTTCGCGACCGAGCTCTACGCGCCGGACCTGCTGACGGACATCGCGAAGAGCGTCGCGGACGTCGACGGTGGCAGCGTCGAGCCCGGTGACGTGCTCGAGTACACGGTCACCTTCTCGAACGTGGGGACGGACGGGGCCGTCGACACCGTGCTGACCGACGCGATCCCGTCCGGCACGACGTACCTGCCCGGCTCGCTGGAGATCACGAGCGGCGCGAACGCGGGAGCTCTCACGGACGCCGCCGGCGACGACCAGGCCGAGTTCGACTCCGGTGGGGGTCAGGTGGTGTTCCGGCTCGGTGCCGGCGCGACGGCCTCCGCCGGGGGCAGCTTCGCGCCCGGAGCGTCGACCACGGCGCGCTTCCGAGTGACGGTGGACTCGTCTGCGGCGGACGGCGCCGTCGTCTCGAACACCGGCGGCCTCGCGTACAGCTCGCAGACGCTGGGGACGGACTACACCGGCTCGACCCCCGCCGCTGACGTCACCGTCTCGCGTCAGGCCGACCTCTCGGTCACGAAGTCGTCGGTGCCAGACCCCTTCGTCCCCGGGTCACCGCTCGCCTACACGGCGGTGGTCACGAACAACGGGCCTGCGGACGTCGTCGGTGCCTCGGTGACCGACACGCTTCCGGCGCCGCTCGCCGGGTTCGCGTGGACCTGCAGTCCCGGCTGCACGCCCGCGGCGGGAACGGGCAACGTCTCGACCCAGATCGACCTGACGTCGGGCTCGTCCGCCACCGTGACGATCTCCGGCACGGTGCCGGGCGGCACGGGCGGGCCGATCGCCAACACCGTCTCTGTCGCGCCGCCGGCGGGAACCGTCGATCCCACGCCCGGCAACAACACGGCCACGAACACGAATCCGGGCGGTGGGACGTCGGGCGGTGGGACGCAGCAGCCACCGTCGCCGTCGCCCCCTCCACAGGCGGACGTCTCCATCGTGAAGAGCGGCCCCGCGTCGGCGAACGTGGGTGACACCGTCTCCTTCGTTCTCGTTGCCAGGAATGCAGGGCCCGCGGACGCGACCGGAGTGGTGATCAAGGACACGCTGCCCGCCGGAATGGAGCTCGTGTCGAGCACGATCAACGGTGCAGCGGGTGGTTCCTGCTCGCAGGCGCAGACGGTCGAGTGCACCGTCCCGGTGCTCGCGAACGGGGCGTCGGTCACCGTCACGGTCACTGCGCGCATCACCGGTGGGGCCGGCGGCTCGCTCAGGAACGTCGGCTCCATCCTGTCCCCGATCGTCGATCCGGCCTACGGCAACAACACCAGCGCCGTCTCGGTGGCCATCGGGATGACCCCGCCGCCACCGCCTCCCGTCGAAAAGCCGACCAAGCCGGGCAAGCCGGCGGTGCCGGCCAAGCCGGCGCTGCGCCTGAGCAAGGCCTGGCTGAGCTCGACCGTCGTCGCAGGCCACAAGGCGCGTGTGCGGATCGTCGTCTCGAACACCGGCAAGGGGGTGGCGAGGAACGTTCTCGTCTGCGACCGCCCGTCCGACCAGTTCGCCTTCGTCGCCGTGCCGAAGGCGTTCTTCCACGAGGGAGCAGCCTGCCGGCGCATCGCTCGGCTCGCGCCGGGCGCCTCCGTGTCGATCGTCTTCACCGTGAGGATCGACGCGGACGTGCACGGCGTCGTGTCGAATCTCGCGATCGCGACGGCTGCGAACTTCCGGGCGGTCCTGCGGGCGCGCGCGCGGATCCAGGTCAAGGCCGCCGCGGCCGGGCGCCCCGGCGGTGTCACCGGCTAGACCGACACAGACCCTGGGTGAGACGCGCACTCCTTCTGCTCGTCGTCGCCGCAGCGCTGCCCGCTCCGGCTGCGGAGAGCGCGGGAGCAGCCGCCGGATGCGACGGAGTCGTGACCCCGAGCCGGAACGGAGCGACCGTCGCCAGGGTCGTCGTGGACACGGACGTTCGCTCGGGCCCCGGGCGCGGGCCGGTCATCTGGCGGGCGGCGGCGACCACCGCGTGGGGCGGTGGCGCGCAATGGCTGCTCGTGCGGGGCTGCTCCGTCGTTGAGCGCAGCGGGCGGCCGTGGCTCGAGGTGTTGCTGCCGACGCGCCCGAACTGGCATGTCGGCTGGATCAAGGCCGATCACGTGCTCGCCCGCCGCTCGGCCTACTGGATCGAGGTCTCGACCGGCCGGGCCGAGGTGACGGTGTTCCGCTCTGGTGTCGTGGCCCGGCGCTTCCGCGCGGTCGTCGGCGCGCCTGCCACCCCGACCCCGCATGGGCTCTTCGCCATCGCCGAGGCAGTCCGGCAGCCCCGCGCCGGCGGGTTCGTCGGACCGTGGGTGATCCACCTCACCGCTCATTCGACGGTGCTCGAGAACTTCGGCGGCGGTCCCGGACGGGTGGGAATCCACGGGCGTGGTGGCGCGAGTCTCGCCGATCCGCTCGGCTCGGCTCGTTCGCACGGGTGCATCCGCGTCGACAACGACGACGTCGTCTGGCTCGCCCGGAACGTGCCTCCGGGCTCGCCGGTCTCGGTGGGTTGAGGGTGTCGGGG
>CAVPGO010000049.1:0-82881 GCA_963703975.1 uncultured Actinomycetes bacterium | reverse complement strand
GGTCCACGTGCTCGAGCACCTGAGCTTCGTCGTCGCCGGACTCCTCGTGTGGACGCAGGTCGTCGACCCGACCGGGCACCACCGCCTCTCGGTCGGCGAGCGGGCCGGCTACACGGCGCTGCTCTTCTGGACCGGGCAGATCCTCGCGTATGTGATTGCGTTCACCCCGGAGGTGCTGTACCAACCATATGCCGAGCAGCCCGAGCGGCTGCTCGGTCTCTCGCCGCTCACCGACCAGAGGCTCGCCGCGGTCGTGATGATGGTCGAGCAGGCTCTGACACTGGGCGTCGCCTTCGTGCTGCTCTACCGCCTGACGGGCGAGCGCCGCGCCGTGCCCGCTGCCGAGCATCCGGCGTGAACCACGATGTCGCCGTGGACACCGACGTTCGAACCGCTCTTCGTCGCGCTCGGCGCGGTTGCCGTGTGGCTCTACGTACGCGCCTGGCGCGCAGCCGACCCGCGCCCACCCTCGTGGCGCGCGTGGCTCTACGGCCTCGGTGTGGCGCTGATCGTGCTGGCGCTGAACTCCCCGCTCGAGACGATCGCGGTCGAGCATCTGCTGCTCTTCCACCTGCTCCAGAACGTCGCCATCTCGGACTGGGCGCCGCCGCTCCTGCTCCTCGGGCTGACGCCCGCGATGCGTGCCGCTCTCGCCGGGCGCCTGGGAGGATGGTTCACCTGGGTGACACGACCGGCTGTCGCCCTGGCCGTCTGGCTCGTGACCTGGTACGCGATCCACCTCTCGGCCCTCTACGACGCGTTCCTGCGCCACCAGGCGCTCCTCAACCTCGAGCACGCCGTCCTCATCGCGGTCGGGCTCCTCTTCTGGTGGCCCGTGCTTTGCGACACGCCGCGCTCCGTGCCGACGCTCGGGCGGCTCGCCTACGTCTTCAGCGCCTTCGTCGGCTCTGCGTTCCTCGGTCTCGCGCTCACCTTCTCGCCGCCGGTCTACGACTACTACGAGGAGCTCCCCGACCGTCTCTGGGGCATCTCCGCGGAGCAGGACCAGAACCTCGGCGGCATCCTCATGTCGACCGAGCAGGCCGTCGTGCTCTTCTCGGCCATCGTCTGGCTGCTCCTGCGGCTCTTCCGTGAGGAGCAGGAAGCGGAAGAGCGGCTCGCCGCCGAGCAGCGCGCCGCAGGGCTGCGGGACTGACGCCGTCCGTGGCGGCTGCGTGTGTTCGGCTCTCCTCCTGACCGCACGGTCAGGCGTGTGAGAGGATCGCAGCGTGGCGACCATCGAGACCGACGTCGCCGTGGTCGGCGCCGGCATCGCCGGCCTGACCGCCGCCGACGCTCTCGTCCGGGCGGGGCGCGACGTCGTCGTCCTCGAGGCCCGCGACCGCGTCGGCGGCCGCACCTGGAACACCGAGATCGGCGGGCAGGCGAACGAGCTCGGCGGTCAGTGGGTGGCCCCGTACCAGACGGCGGTGCACGAGCTCATGGACGACCTAGGCCTCGAGCTGTTCCACGCCTACCGCGACGGCGACCGCATCTACGTCGGCGGTGACGGTGCGGCACGTCGCTACACGGGACATGACGCCCCGCTCGGCGCCGCCGCCGAACGCGCATACGCCGCCGCCGTCGCGAAGCTCGATGCGCTCGCCGCGTCGCTCGATCCCGAGGCTCCGTGGGACCACCCGAACGCAGAGGAGCTCGATGCGATCACGTTCGCCGCCTGGCTGGAGCGGGAGGTCGACGACGCGCACGCCCGCGACCTGCTCGACGCCTTCCTCTCGGGTGGGTTCATGACGAAGCCGGCGCACACCTACTCCCTGCTCGGCGGGCTCTGGACGATCGCCGGCGCCGGGAGCGTCGACAATCTCTTCGAGCCCGATCTCTGTCTGCATTCACGGGTCGTCGGCGGCTCGCAGCTGATCCCGATCCGGCTCGCCGAGCGCCTCGGCGAACGAGTCGTGATGGGCGCGCCGCTCCGCGCCTGCCGCTGGAGGGAAGGCTCGGTCGCGCTCGAGGCGGGCGGCCACCAGGTCGCCGCGCGCCGGGCGATCGTGGCGATCCCGCCGAACCTGACCGGCGCGATCCGCTTCGACCCGGTCCTCCCTCCGTGGCGGATGCGCGCCGAGCAGGGCATTTCCCAGGGCAGCGTGATCAAGGTGCTCGCGGTCTACGACCACCCCTTCTGGCGCGAGGACGGCCTCGCAGGGGAGGCGTTCGCTCCCTACGAGCTCGTCCGGGAGGCGTACGACAACTCGCCGCCGAGCGGTGAGCCGGGCGTGCTCGTCAGTTTCCTCGCCGCTGAACGGTGCGAGCGGGCCGAGCGGATGAGCGCCGCCGACCGTCGCGCCGCCGTGCTCGACGGCTTCGCCACCTTCTTCGGCGACGACGCCCGCAGCGCCGTCGACTACATCGAGGTGGACTGGTCGGCGGAAGAGTGGACGCGCGGTGCGTACTCCGCCACCTTCGGGGTGGGCGGCCTGTCCCGCCACGGCGCCGACCTGCGCCGGCCGATCGGGCCGTTCCACTGGGCCTGCACGGACATCGCCGGCGTCGGGAACATGCACATGGAGGGCGCTGTCCGCTCCGGCCGGGCAGCGGCCGAGGCGGTGCTCGACACGTTCTGATATACGGTCGGCTCGAACCGACCGGAGGAGGCTCTCATGCCCGTGATCGACGTCAGGCTGTACGACCACCGCGTCACCGAAGAGTCCGTCCCGAAGATGATCGCGGCGCTCACGAGCGCGCTCGCCGAGTCGAGCGGCGCCGCCCCCGAGCACATCCACGTGATCATCCAGGGCGTCTCGCCCAAGAACTGGGGCGTCGCCGGCAAGCCGGCCGCCTAGGCAGAAGCGGAGCCCGCCGGCGGCGGGCTCTCGTCTCGGTGTCCGACGCACCCGTTCGGCGCAGCTCACCCCACCGCAGCCCCGACGAGCCCGAGCTCGACGGGCGGCGCGCCTGCGACCACCGCGCGCGTCTCCTGGGCATGGAGGAGCGTGGTGCGCACGATGAGCCTCGCGCGTGCGAAGTTGTCGAGCTCGGTGGGTACCGGGCCGACCCTCCGCCCGAGCGCGTAGCCGGCCGCGTTGCGCCCCATCGCGCGATAGCTCTCGAGCGAGTAGAGCGGTGACATGCCGAACAGCTCGAGGTTGTCGAGCGGCTCCAGATCGGCACGGTGGATGACGGCGGTTCCCTTCGACTGCAGCCCGAGGGCGACGCCGGAGCCGGAGAGCCGTGCTCCGTCATGCGCGATGAAGGCGACGTCCGCCACACGGCGCACACGCAGAAGCCGCGGGGCTCCACCGCCTTCCCGCACACCGTCGCAGACCGCCCGCAGCACGTCGGCGTGCGCGAGGCCGTTGATCGTCTCGCGGATCGCGTCCGCGAAGGCTGGTCCCACGGCGACGACGACCTCGGTGGGGTCGTCGCTGCTCTCGGCCGGGCCGAGCTCGTCCACCACGGGCACACCGGTATCCGCGGCGCCGCCGAGCTGCCGGGGGTCGACGACGTGCGGCAGCGCCTGGAGCAGCTCCCACCGTGCTCCCTCGAGCCGGTACCCCGTCCCCGGGCCTGCGTAGGTGTTCGGGTCGCTGACGGCGGAGTGGACGAGGCCTGCCGCGTCGATCACCGCCGACGTCTGCAGATAGTCGGCCGCGACGCGTTGACGCTGCATCGCGAAAACGGCCTCCGCCACGTCTTCGAAGCCGCGCCGCTCCAGCGCCAGGGCAACGTCCACGGCGGTGATGCGGCGTTCGAGCAGGTCGTCGGCCGCTTCCACGTCGGCGGCGCGATCACGGTCCGGCAGGTCGGCCGAATCGTAGCCGGCAGTCGCGGCCGACACCTCCGCGTCCGTGATCGGCGGCAGCCCCAGCTCGTCGAACACGGCCTGCACGCCGCGGGCACCCCGTTCCCGCACGCGCAGCACCTCCTCCTCGGTGACGGGCTCGATGCCGGCGTCGACCTGCCAGTCCCGCTGCATCGTCAGCCACTCGTCGAGGTCGTCGGCGTCGTAGTTGCCTCCGCCGAACGTGTTGTCGTGGCGCGGCATCACGGAGTAGCCGGACGTGACGAAGTCCGTCCCCGGCAGGAACTGCCCCATCAGCTTTGCCGTCTTGCGAATCGCGGAGTGGGAGGCGATGGCGTCGTTGCCCGACGCGACCTCGAGGTCGAGCCAGGCTGCGAGCACGTTCTCGGCGAGGATGGCTCGCGTGCCGCCCGGCACCGAGAGCACGAGCGCGACGCACGAGATGGAGCCGTTCTGCACCCCTTGCGAGCCGGCGGCCCGGACGACGGAGACGCAGCGCGCCTCCAGGTAGAGCATGGAGAGTCCTTCGGCCTCGCCCATCAGCGCCTCGGACCCCGTCCCGGACGTGAACCGCACCTTCACGCCACGCGACGCGTAGGCCGCACCGAGAAAGGCCTTCGACCACGGGGTGTCGTCGCCGTCCACGAAGACCGACTCGGTGCCGTACACGGAGAGCGTCTCGGCGTACGTGACGAGACCGCGGATCGCGAGCTCGAGGTTGCGCCGCTCCTCCACCGCGCACTGGGTCATCACGCCCGGCCGTCCCGTCTGCGAGCCGACGAGCAGCGCCAGCGCGTTGAGCGGCGCGTAGCGTGCGACACCGACGGTGGTCTCCATCTCGGCGAAGCCACGCCGCGCGGCCTCCGCCGCGTCGGCGGCGAGCAGCGCCGGGCTCTCCTTGAGGTTCGTCACGTGTGCCTGGTTGCCGGGGGAGCGCCGGGCGCGAAGCTTCTTCAGCGCGAACATCAGCTCCACCGGATCGAGCAGCCCGATCACCGTTGCGAGCTTCGCCGGGGTCATCCCTCGGGCCAGCCGCACGAGCTCGGCGCGGGGCTCGTCGACGTCGACGAGCCGTCGCGCGATCTCGGTATCGGGGAGAGCCATCGCTTCCGCAGCCACGTCGAGGTCGATGCCGTGCGCCACCAGGAACCGGTCGATCACGTCGAAGTCCGCCGCGGCACGACCGTCGAGCCGCGCCACGCGGCCGTTCTCGACGAGGAGCTCCGGCCGCGGATCGTTCGGTCCGCCGGCTGCGACGAGACCGAGCTCGGCCCACGGCGCGATCAGCGTCTCGCGGCGGAGCTCGCTCTCGGCGCGTGACGCGAAGCGGGCCGACCGCGCCTTCATGCGAGCGCGCTCCTAGGCACGCAGGAGACCACGGTGGAAGTAGACGGACGCCGCCTCCCGGACGAAGGCCGCCGTGCGCGGTGCGCCGCGACCCTCGAGCCTGACCGCCCAGTCTTCGAGCTGTCGGCGCCGTGCTGCGGCCGGGGCGCAACGCCGTGTAGACGGCGAGCATCTCGTCCTCGGGCACGGTGGTGAGCTCGGCGGCTCGCTCGAGCGTGTCCGCCAGCTGGCGGCGCCCGGCGGCCCGCGCGACCTGCGCCTGTCGCAGCAGCGTCTCGGGCGTCGCACGCAGCTCGTCGTGGGCCACGACGCCCTCGCGCGCCGCCGCCAGCGTGACGCGATCGAGCGGCGTCCCGGACGGTGTCGTGACAAGATCCGGACGGCGGGTCCCGAGCGGGTAGTCGCTCGTCGGGTCGAACCCCATGACGGGCCAGACTATAGGGTTGCCGCATACCAATGATCAACGATCATCGATTCTTTGGCAGGGTGGCGCTGGTCACTGGTGGGTCGAGCGGAATCGGTGCGGCGACGGCCCGACGGCTGCAGGCCGAGGGGGCGAAGGTCGCCTCCTTCGACCTGAGCGACGAGGTGCCAGAGGACGTGCGCGCCTTCACCGGCGACGTCGCCTCCTCCTCCGAGGTCGACGCCGCCGTCGCGCAGGTGGAGCTCGAGCTCGGCCCGATCGACGTCCTCGTCTGCTCCGCCGGCGTGCCCGGGCAGTCGCTCCGCACGACCGACGTGGACGACGCGGAGTGGCGACGGGTGCTGGCGATCAACGCCGACGGCGTCTTCTTCTGCAACCGGGCGGTGATCGCCGGCATGGTCGAGCGCGGCTACGGCCGCATCGTGAACGTCGCGTCGATCGCGGGTAAGGAGGGGAACCCGATGGCGGCGGCGTACTCGGCGTCGAAGGCGGCGGTGATCGCGCTCACGAAATCGATCGGCAAGGACCTAGCGCGCACCGGCGTGGTGGTCAACTGCATCGCGCCGGCCGTGATCGAGACGCCCATCCTCGAAGGCCTCTCCGAGCAGCACGTCGAGTACATGATCGAGCGCATTCCCATGGGTCGGATGGGCGGCGCGGACGAGGTTGCCGCGCTCGTCTGCTGGCTGGCGAGCGAGGAATGCTCCTTCTCGACCGGCGCCACCTACGACGTCTCGGGCGGCCGCGCGGTTTACTGAAGCATGCGCATCGTCCGACTCCGGCGAGGTGAGGAGGTCGGCTTCGCGGTCGAGGACGACCCGGGCGTGTTCGCGGGCGTCGTGGCGGACTCCGCGCTCGAGTGTCTCACAGGCCGCGTCGAGCTCAACGGCACGATCCACCGCGCCGAGGATCCGGACGCGCTCGTCTTCGGGGACGACCTCCAGCCGGTGATCCCACTCGACCCGCCGGAGGTGTGGTGCGCCGGCGTGACGTACGAGCGCAGCCGGGACGCCCGCGTCGGCGAGGCGGTCGTCAAGGACGCCTACACGATGGTCTACGAGGCCCACCGGCCCGAGCTGTTCCTCAAGGACGCGATGTGGCGGCGCACGGTCGGGCCAGAAGAGCGCATCGGGGTTCGGGAGGACTCGACCTGGAACGTGCCGGAGGCCGAGATCGGCCTCGTGCTCGGCGCGGCCGGTCGGATCGTCGGCTACACGATCGGCAACGACGTCTCGTCACGCGACATCGAGGGTGCCAACCCTCTCTATCTGCCTCAGGCCAAGGTCTACGCCGGCGCCTGCTCGATCGGGCCTGCGATCCTCGCAGCGTCGGGCGCAGAGCCCGTGTTCGAGATCACCATGCGGATCCTGGCCCAGGACGGCGGCGAGCTCTTCGTCGGGACGACGTCGACATCCCAGATGCGCCGCTCGTTCAGCGAGCTCGTCTCCTGGCTCCAGCGTGACAACCCGGTGCCGGCGGGTAGCGTGCTCCTCACCGGCACCGGCATCGTGCCCCCCGACGAGCTCTCCCTCCTCCCCGGCCATCGTGTCGAGATCCACGTGCCCGGCATCGGCACCCTGTCCAACCACGTGGCGCTCGCCGGCGACGTGATGCCCCCCGAAAGGAGCGCCCGATGACCGAGACCCTCGCCGGCGCCCCCACGCGCAACTACGTCGGCGGCGAATGGCGGGACAGCGCGGCAGGCGACACCTACGAGAAGCGCAACCCGTGGCGGCCGTCACAGGTGACGGGCGTCTACCAGGCCTCCGGTCCGGACGACGCCCGTGCAGCCGTGGATGCCGCGCGGCACGCGTTCGCGGGCTGGGCAGGCACCCCGGGTCCGGCGCGGGCGGCCTGCTTCCACAGGGCCGCGGACGCGGTCGAGCGCCGAACCGAGCAGATCGCGCAGGACATGACCGCCGAGATGGGCAAGCCGCTCCGCGAGGCGCGGCTGGAAGCTGCACGAGCCGCGACCATCCTCCGCTTCTCCGCGGGAGAGGTGTGGCGCCCGGTCGGCGAGGTGTTCGAGCCGTCCGTCGGCAACCAGCGGCTGTTCACGGTGCGGCGGCCGCTCGGTGTCGTCGGGCTGATCACGCCGTGGAACTTCCCGATCGCGATTCCGGTCTGGAAGCTGGCACCCGCGCTGATCTACGGCAACACCGTGGTGCTCAAGCTCGGCTACGAGGCCCCGCGCACGGGTCTGCATCTGGCGGAGTGCTTCGCCGAGGCAGGGCTGCCGCCCGGCGTGCTCAACGTCCTCACGGGGGCCGGCTCCAAGGTCGGTGCAGAGCTGGTCGCCAGCCCGCACGTGCGTGCGATCTCGTTCACCGGGTCGGTTCCTGTCGGTCACTCGGTGCGCGACGAGGCGACCCGGCGCAACTGCCGGGTGCAGCTCGAGCTCGGCGGTCACAATCCGCTGATCGTGACGGCCGACGCCGAGCTCGACCGCGCAGTCGAGGCGGCCTACGCCGGCGCCTTCTGGTCGGCGGGGCAGAAGTGCACCGGCACGCGCCGGATCTTCGTGCAGGAGAGCGTGTACGGGACGTTCCGCGAGAAGCTTCTCGCCCGGGTCGCTGCCGGCACGGTGGGCGACCCGTCCGACCCCGAGACCGAGGTGGGCCCGGTCGTCAACGAAGGCCCCATGGAGGAGATCCTCGCGGCGATCGAGCGCGGGAAGGAGGAGGGCGGCACCGTGGTGACGGGTGGTGTCCGGGCGGACGACGACGCCTATCTGATCGCGCCCACGGTCTTCGAGGGAGTTGACGACGACGGCTTCCTCTCATGCGAGGAAGTGTTCGGGCCGGTCACCTCGCTGTACCGGTACGCGACGCTCGACGAGGTGATCGAGCGGTCGAACGCCGTCCCGTTCGGGCTCTCGGCCTCGATCTTCACACGCGACCTGCGCACCGCGCACCGTTTCGCGCAGGAGCTCCAGGCCGGGATCCTGCACGTCAATTCGCAGACCGCGGGCGCCGACGTGCACGTGCCCTTCGGCGGTCTCAAGCACTCCGGCTTCGGACCGCACGAGCAGGGCCGAGCCGCGATCGAGTTCTACACCGAGCTCGTCACCGTGTACCAGGACGCTCCGCTCGCCTGAGGCATGGCACAGCGCGTCCTCGTCACCGGCGTCCTCGGCTGCCTCGGCGCGTGGGCGGCCCGGGCGATCCTCGACGACGGCGACGAGGTCATCGGCTTCGACCCAGGCTCCAGCCGGGCGCGGCTCGACCTCGTGCTCGGCGCCCGCGCGGCGGCTGTCGAGGTGGTGGCCGGCGACGTGACCGACCTGCAGCAGATCGAGCGCACGCTCGACGAGCGGGCCGTGACGCGCGTGGTGCACCTGGCCGGTCTGCAGGTGCCGTTCTGCCGCGACGACCCGCCTCTGGGCGCGCGTGTGAACGTGGTCGGCACCGTGAACGTGTTCGAGGCGGTGAAGCGCAGGAGCGACCGGATCCCCGGCATCGCCTACGCCTCGTCGGCAGCCGTGTACGGACCGCATGATCCGTCGCCGGCACCCGAGACGGGAGGCCGCGAGCCGGGCACGGTGTACGGCGTGACCAAGCTCGCGAACGAGGGGACGGCGAGGGTCTTCTGGCAGGACGATCGCCTTCCATCGATCGGGATCCGTCCCTACGTCGTCTACGGGGCGGGTCGCGACCAAGGGCTCACCTCGGGCGCGACGCTCGCGATGGCCGCCGCCGCGCGCGGCGGTGGGCACCACGTCGGCTTCGGCGGCCGGGCGCAGTACGACTTCGCGCCGGACGTGGGGAGCGCGTTCGTGGCTGCGGCGCACGCGGTCTCCGCGGACGCCGTCGTCGCCAATTTCCCCGGTGTCTCGGCGTCCATGGCCGAGGTGGTGGCCGCGATCGAGTCGGCCGCGCCGGAGGTCACCGGCATGGTCACCTGGGACGAGACGCCGCTGCCGTTTCCGGCGCAGCTCGAGGCGGTGGCGCTCGAGCGCGCCGTCGGGCCGCTCACCGCCACGTCACTCGCGGAGGGCGTGGCCGAGACGATCGCAGTCTTCCGCGCTGCCGCCTGACGCGCCCCGTCCGTCAACGAAACCGGGCCTCGAGAGCGACCGTTCCAGGAGCCCTGTGGACACATTGACACACTCTTGACACAGGTACAGGCTCAGAGCTTGTTCGCTCCCCCGCGCGGACGGGACTGACACAGCCACGTCCGCCGAGCCCGCGAGCGTGGGCGAGAGCCATGTCAAGACGCCGCACCGACCCGCAGTGGCACGGCGAAGCGCGACTTGGGCAGTGACAGCACCGCCACCACGAGCCCGCCGAGGAACAGAACGGCCGTCCACAGCACGGCGTCGAACGAGCCGGTCAGATCGCGCATGCCACCGAGCACGAACGGCGACACGGCGGCGATCGTGTACCCGAAGCCCAGCATCATCGCGACGAGGCCACCGACACGCGAGCGGTCGTGCTCGAAGTCGAGTGGCAGCGTCATCACCAGCGCGAACATGCCACCTTGCGAGACGCCGGCGAGCAGCGCCCATCCGTAGGCGAGGGACGGTAACGCCACGAGCCCGACGCCCCCGATGAAGAAGATCACGCTCGATCCGATGAGCCATGGGCGCCGTCCGCCGTGCCGGTCGGACAGCCAAGAGATCACGAACGACGACGGAATCGCGGTGAGGCTCATCATCGCGAGCAGCAGCCCGGCTGATGCGTCACTCCAGCCGCGCTCGGCGTACGCATCGGGGAGCCACGCGGTGAGCCCGTAATAGGCGGAGCCCATCAGCGCGAACACGCAGACCAGGAGCCAGGCGGTTCGGGAGCGCAGCGGCGGGTGCGGGAACCCGGCCCGCAGATGTCGGTCGCCACCGCGCGTGAGGAGCACCCAGGCGCCGAACAGCCCGCACGCGACGAGCGAGAACGTGACGAGCGCCGCGCGCCAGCCGCCGAGCGCCGCTGCGAGCGGGACCGCAAGCGCCGCCGCGACAGTCGACCCGATCTGCATCCCGGTCGTGTAGACGCCCGTCCCGGTAGCCGCACGGTCGGGGATCAGCTCCTTCACAACGATGGGAGAGACCGAGTTCCCCAGCCCCATCCCGACGCCGACCGGCCACGTGAGCAGAACGACCAGCCAGGGGGACGGCGCGACCGCCCGCAGCACCCCGAAGACGCCGATCAGGGCGAGCGCGATCGACATTGATCTGCGCGTCCCGATGCGGCCGGCGAGATAGGCGCCGAGCGGGGCGAAGAGCCCCATGCACAGGATGGGGATCGTCCCCAGCAGGCCCGCCACGGCGTGAGACGTGCCGAGGTCGTCCTGGATCTCGGGAACCAGCGGGCCGACGCCCACGATCTGCGGCCGCAGCGTGAGGGCGGCCAGGAACAGAGCGACGAGGACGGTACCTCGACGGCGGCTCACCGGTCGCGACGTGCGCTGATCTCGGGCTCAGGCCTGCTCTTCGCGTGCCCGCTCGCGCCGGCGGCGCCGGACGACGTCCTCGGTGCGGCGCACGTGCTTGCGGGCCTCGCGTGCAGCTGCCGTCGGATTGCCGGAGCGCACCGCTTCGAGAATCGGGACGTGGAACTCGACGAGATCCATAGGGTCGAAGTACGTCCAGAAGACACCGAAGGCGGTCGGCACCTCGACCCCGAGCGCGAGCCAGGCGGATACGAGGACATCGTTGCCCGATGCCTCCACGAGCGCGCGGTGGAAGCCCAGGTCGTGGTGCAGCTGCGACTTCGTGTCGCCCGACTCGGCCGCCTTGAGCATCGCGTCGAGCTCGGCCTGGAGCGTCGACACATCGCCACCCAGACGTTGCGCGGCGAGGCGACCGGCAAGCTCCTCGAGCACCATCCGCACCGGGAACACGTCGAGCAGGTCGTCGTCGTTGACCTCACGGACACGGGCGCTGCGGAACGGCTGGGACTCGACGAGCCGCAGCAGCTCGAGGTCGCGCAAGGCCTCGCGCACAGGCGCCTGGCTCGTGCCGAGCTCGGTGGCGATCCTCGTCTCGACGAGGAGGTCGCCGGGCCGGAGCTCCCCGCGAAGGATGCGCTCGAGGAGGATCTCCTTGATCTGTTCGCGGAGAACGGTGCGGGAGACCGTGCTCACAGGCGGCGATCATCGATCATCGATCGGCGATCCGTCAAGCGCCCGCGCTCCCGACGGCACCTCTCCTCAGCCCGCCACGACCGGGTTCGTGAGCGTGCCGACCCCGCCGATCTCGATGGTGATCGTGTCACCGGGCGCGAGCAAGCGCTGTGGATCGCGGAACACGCCGACACCGGCGGGTGTCCCGGTGAGGATGAGGTCACCGGCCTCGAGCGTGGACGTCTGTGAGGCGTAGCTGATGATCTCGTCGATCCCGAAGATCAGGTTGGCTGTGGTGGAGTCCTGCAGCACCTCGCCGTTCAGAACGGCACGGATGGGCAGGGTGTGTGGGTCGGGCACCTCTGCCGCCGGCACGAGCGGGCCGACCGGGCAGAACGTATCGGGCGACTTGCCGCGCGTCCACTGCCCGTCGGCGAACTGGAGGTCTCGCGCGGAGACGTCGTTCGCCACGACGTATCCGGCGACGGCCTCGAACGCGTTCTCCTTCGCGATGCCCTTCACCGTGCGGCCGATGACGACGCCGAGCTCCGCCTCGTAATCGCATTTCTGCACGAGCGGCGGGATCACGATCGGGTCACCGGGCCCGATCAGCGCGGTCGTGTACTTGGCGAAGAACAGCGGGGCCTGCGGCAGCTCCACGCCCTGCTCCTCGGCGTGGTCACGGTAATTGAGACCGACGCAGACGATCTTTCCGGGACGCTCGATCGGAACCATGGCGTGACCCTACTAGACTCGCCGCATGTCTCTCCCGCCAGCCGTGGTTGCAGCTCTGGAGGCCGCGGTAGGCCCCGAGCACGTGCTCACCGACCCCGAACAGCTGCGCGTCTACGACTGCGACGGGCTCACCGGCTGGCGCGCGCAGCCGGCGTGCGTCGTCCTCCCCGGCTCGACGGCGGAGGTGCAGAGCGTCGTTCACGCATGCCTCGCCGGAGGCGTGCCGTTCGTCGCTCGCGGCGCCGGCACGGGTCTCTCGGGGGGAGCCCTGCCCGTCGCGGACGGTGTCGTGATCTCTGTCACGCGCATGGACCGGGTGCTCGAGGTCGACCTCGACTCGCAGCGCGTCGTCGTGCAGCCGGGCGTGACCAATCTCGACGTCACGCGAGCGGTCGACGCCGACGGGCTCTTCTACGCCCCGGATCCGTCGAGCCAGCAGGTCTGCACGATCGGCGGCAACGTGGCGGAGAACTCAGGTGGCGCGCACTGTCTGAAGAACGGCTTCACCGTCACGCACGTGACCGGGCTCACGGTCGTGCTGCCGACGGGGGACGTGGCCGAGTTGGGCGGCAAGGCTCTGGATCCTCCGGGGCCCGACCTGCTCGGGGTGTTCGTCGGCTCGGAAGGGACGTTGGGCGTGGCGACCGAGATCACGTTGCGTGTGGTGCGCAAGCCCGAGGCCGTGACGACGCTGCTGGCGGCCTTCCGCTCGCTCGACGCGGCGGGCGCCGCCGTCTCTGCCGTGGTCGCAGCGGGGGTCATGCCGGCTGCGTTGGAGATGATGGACCGCCTCACGATCGAGGCGGCGGAACAGGCCTTCCACCCCGGGTACCCGGAGGGGTCGGAGGCGGTGCTGCTGGTCGAGCTGGACGGTGTGACCGAGCAGGTGGAAGACGACACGGCGGCCGTGCGGGCGATCTGTGAGGTCGAGCAGGCCTTCGCGATCCGCGAGGCCTCCGACGACGTCGAGCGGGCGCTGCTCTGGCGGGGTCGCAAGGGCGCCTTCCCGGCCATGGGGCGCATCTCCCCCGACTACTACGTGCAGGACGGCGTCGTGCCGCGGACGCGGCTGCCCCAGGTGTTACGGCGGATCTCCGAGCTGTCGGACGAGCACGGCCTGCGCGTCGGCAACGTCTTCCACGCGGGTGACGGCAACCTGCACCCACTGGTGCTCTACGACGCGGCGGCCGGGGAGGCTGAGCGCGCCAGGGAGCTCGCCGAGGCGATTCTCGCCGCCTGTCTCGACGTCGGCGGGTCGCTGACGGGCGAGCACGGCATCGGGGTCGACAAGGCCTGCGCGATGCCCGGCATGTTCTCCGAGCGCGACCTCGAGGTGTTCGCTCGCCTGCGGCGCGCCTTCGACCCCGCCGGGCTTGCCAATCCGGGCAAGGTGTTGCCGACGCCGCGCCTGTGCGGGGAGGCTCCGGGCCCGTACCGGGTGCATCCGCTCGAGAGGACCGGGGTTGCCGAGCGTCTCTAGCCTGGCGCAGGCGTCCGAGCTCCTCGCCGCAGCGGCGGCGGAGGGGCGCCGCGTGCGCATCGGGGAGGACGTGACGCTCGACGGCCTCGCGTCGCTGCTCGAGCACGAGGCCGGAGACCTGACCTGCGCGGTCGAGGCCGGCATCCGGCTCTCCGCGCTGCGGGCGGCGCTCGCCCCGCACGGGCAGCGCCTCTCGCTCGACCCGCCCGGCGACCCGACCATCGGCGCCTGCCTCGCAGCCAACCTCTCCGGCCCTCTGCGCCACCGCTTCGGCACGCCGCGCGACCTCGTGCTCGGCGTGACGCTCGTACTCGGCGACGGCACGGTCTGCAACGCGGGCGGCAAGGTGGTGAAGAACGTCGCCGGGTACGACCTCGGCAAGCTCGTCTGCGGGTCTGAGGGAAGACTGGCCCTGGTCGTGCGGGTCTCCCTCAGGCTTCACCCGCTGCCTGCTGCGTCTCGCACCCTGGTCGTCGAGACGCTCGACACGGCCGGCGCCGTGGCCGCTCTGTTGCACTCGCAGCTGCAGCCGAGCGCGCTCGAGGTGCTTCATCCGGGCCGGGTGGCAGTCCTGTTCGAGGGCTCCGCACGGGGGGTGGCGGCGCAGCTCGCTGGGGGCCGCGCGCTCATCGGGGGCGACGAGGCAGGCGACGCGGTGTGGGAGGAGGCCCGTGAGCGTCAGGGGGCAGCGCTCGGTCGCCTGCGCTTCACGCCCGGCGACCTGCGCAACACGCTCTCGACGCTCCAGGAGGCGATCGTCACGCCCGCGGCGGGCATCGCGTACGTCCCGCAGCGAACGAGCGACGTCGTGCCGCCGGCGGCGAGGCACCTCACGGCCGCGATCAAGGCCGCCCTCGATCCCGCGGGCGTGCTGGCATGACGAGCCGCACCGTCGCGCTGCAACTGATCGTCACAAGGGTCGTCGGCACCGGTGGGGCGGGGCGATGCTGCGCGAGCTGACGAGCGACTGCGTTCACTGCGGCTTCTGCCTGCCCACATGCCCGACGTACGTCCTCTGGCACGAGGAGATGGACTCGCCCCGCGGTCGCATCCAGCTGATGGAGCGCTCCGTCGACGGGACGGTGACGCTGAGCCCGGCCGTCGTGTCGCACTTCGACCGCTGCCTCGGTTGCATGGCGTGCCTTTCCAGCTGCCCGTCGGGTGTGCAGTACGACCGGCTCATCGAGGAGACGCGCCACGTGGTCGAGACGACGACGAAGCGACCCCGCGGAGAGCGGCTGCAACGCAGCGTGCTCTTCGCCACGCTCCCATACCCGCGGCGCTTGCGCTGGGCCCTGCGGCTGGCTCCGCTCGGCCGGGCCCTCCCCACTCCCCGCTTCGCCCGGCCGATGCTCGACCTCGCGCCGCGCTGGCGCTCGACTGCGCAAGCGCCTCGGCACACGCCTGCTTGTGGTGAATCACCACAAGCGCCCTCGGGGCCGCCACGCGGGTGCGTCGGCCTGCTCACCGGCTGCGTGCAGTCGGTCGTCTTCGGGGAGGTGAACGCGGCCACCGCACGCGTCCTCTCCACGGCGGGGTACGAGGTCGTGGCGCCGCGCCAGGGGTGCTGCGGCGCCCTCTCCGCGCACGCGGGCCGGCTCGAGGAGTCCGACGGGTTCACGCAGGGGCTGCGCCGGGCGTTCGAGGGCGTCGACACGATCGTCGTCAACGCGTCCGGCTGCGGCTCGCACCTGAAGGATCGGGGACTGCCGGCGCTCGACGTCACCGAAGCTATCGCAGGCGTCGAGCTCCGGGAGCTGCACCCGCTGGAGCTCACGGTCGCCTACCAGGACTCCTGCCACCTGCGGCACGCGCAACGGCTGCCCGCCGCGTGGCGCCCGCTCCTCGAACGGATCCCGGGTCTGCGCGTCGTCGAGCCGGCCGAGCAGGACCTCTGCTGCGGCTCGGCGGGCATCTACAACGTCACACAGCCCGAGGCGGCACGGGAGCTCGGCGCCCGCAAGGCGGGGCACGTGCTCGCGACCGGAGCCGACGCGATGGCGAGCGCGAATCCAGGGTGCCTCGTCCAGGTGGCGCAGGCGCTCGGACGGGCGGGGAGGCCCCTGCCCGTCCTGCATCCCGTCGAGGTGCTCGACGCCTCGATCCGTGGCGTGCCGGCGGCGGACCTGCTCGCGCAAGCCCGCCGCTGAGCCGACCCCCAGACCGTGTTCGTCGAGTCGCGGACGAGGGCGGCGACGTCAGCGGGCAAGCCAGGCTTGTCGCTCCGTACTTCTCCGGTCGCCGCATGGGTGTCGGCGCCGATTCCCCCGCCGCCGACACGAGGGATCATCGGATCGAGGCCGATATCCATGGCGAGCTCCCTCATCGACCCCGTGCGCGAGCCACGGGAGCGGATCGGGCGTCTCCTCCGCGACGAGCGCGCACGGCCCGGTGGGCTGTCGACGCGTGAAGCGGAGCGGCGACTCGTCGCCCACGGGCCGAACGAGCTGCGGCGCCGTGGTGGCCGGGAGTGGCCGCGTCAGCTCCTGCAGCAGCTCGTCCACCCGCTGGCTCTCCTCCTGTGGGTGGCCACGGCGCTCTCGCTCGTCGCGGGCATGCCACTGCTGGGGCTCGCGATCGCCGCCGTCGTCCTCGTCAACGCGGTGTTCGCGTTCGTGCAGGAGCGTCATGCGGAGCGAGCCATCGAGGCTCTCCAGGGCTACCTGCCCCAGCAGGCCACGGTGATCCGCGACGGGGCCCGCACGCCCGTCGACGCGGCGCGGCTCGTCCCCGGCGACGTGATCTTGATCGCGGAGGGCGACCGCGTCTCGGCCGACGGGCGGCTCCTGTCTGGGGCGGTCGAGGTCGACCTCTCGACGCTGACGGGGGAGTCGCAGCCCGTCTTCCGCTCCGCCGATTTCGCCGACAAGGCCGGGCCTCTGGTCGATGCGAGAGACCTCGTCTTCAGCGGCACGAGCTGCGTCGGCGGCGAGGCCAAGGCGCTCGTGTTCGCCACAGGGATGCAAACCGAGCTGGGTCGCATCGCCGCGCTGTCGGAGCGCGTCCGAACCGAGCCGAGCCCGCTCGAGCGCCAGGTTCGACGCGTCGCGTGGCTGATCGCAGCTGTCGCCGTCGCGGCCGGGCTGGTCTTCTTCCCGGTCGGCTGGTTGGTCGCCGGGCTGCCGCTCGGCGACGCGCTCACGTTCGCGATCGGGCTGATCGTGGCGAACGTCCCCGAAGGACTGCTGCCGACGATCACTCTGTCGCTCGCCGTCGGCGTCGCGGCCCTTGCACGGCGCGGGGCGCTCGTCAAGCGCCTGAGCGCTGTCGAAACGCTCGGCTCGACGGCGGTCATCTGTACCGACAAGACGGGCACGCTGACCGAGAACCGGATGCGCGCCGCACGCGTCTGGACGCCCGACGGAGAGATCGACCTCGAGGCCGTGACCGACCTGCACGGCGCCGTCGCGCGCGACCGCGGCCTCTCGCTCCTCTCACACACCGTTGCGGCCTGCAGCAGCGCCGACATCGACCGAGCACGCACCGGCAAGTCGCGCGGTGAGGCCACCGAGGTGGGGATGCTCGCCGCAGCGGAGCTGCTCGGGGCGGACGTCAGCGTCGCCCGGCGCGAACGCCACCGACGCGCGGTGTTCCGCTTCGATCCCTCGCTGCGCCTGATGACGACAGTGGACGCAGACGGCTCGTTGCTGGCACTCAATACGAAGGGAGCGCCCGAGGAGGTGCTCGCACGCTGCGATCGCGTCGTCCTCGGCGACGAGTCCGAGGCGCCACTCTCGGACTGGCAAGACACGATCCTCGCCGCGGTCGAGGCGTATGCCCGCGCGGGGCTCCGTGTGCTCGCGGTGGCCCGTCGGCCGCTCCCACCCGGCGCACGGCTGCCCGAGCGCCGCGAGGAAGCCGAAAGAGGTCTCACGTTTCTCGGCCTCGTCGCGCTCTTCGACCCGCCGCGCCCGGAGGTCTCCGACGCGGTGGCCCGCTGTCACGCGGCGGGGATCCGCATCATCGTGGTCACGGGAGACTACGGCCCGACGGCAGCAGAGATCGCTCGCCGCGTCGGCATCGCGACCGACGGCGCGGACGTCGTGACGGGCCAGGAGGTCGACGGGATGAGCGACCGGGAGCTCGACCTGCTGCTCGTCGAGGGGCGCGAGCTCGTGTTCGCACGCAGCTCGCCGGAGGTCAAGCTGCGGATCGCCGACGCTCTGCATGCCGCAGGCTCGATCGTCGCGATGACGGGCGACGGTGTCAACGACGCACCCGCGCTGCGCCAGGCGGACATCGGGGTCGCCATGGGCCTGACGGGGACCGACGTCGCTCGGGAGGCCGCCACGATGGTGCTCACCGACGACAACTTCGCGACGATCGTGCAGGCCGTCGAGGCGGGTCGTCAAGTCTTCGACAACGTCCGCAAGTTCATCGTCTACATCTTCGCCCACGCGACCCCCGAGGTGGTGCCGTTCCTCGTCTTCGCGCTGTCCGGTGGAACCGTCCCGCTGCCGCTGACGGTGCTCCAGATCCTTGCCATCGACCTCGGCACCGAGGTCCTCCCCGCGCTCGCGCTCGGCCGCGAGCCGGCCGAGCCCGGCCTCATGGAGCGTCCGCCGCGGCCGCCCCACGAGGGTGTGATCCGGCGGCAGATGCTGGTGCGCGCCTGGGTCTTCCTCGGTCTCATCGAGGCGGCGCTCGTCATGGGCGGCTTCTTTGCCGTGCTACGAAGCGCCGGCTGGGCACCGGGGGACGACGTGGGCGAGGGCTCCCCGCTGCACGACGGCTACCTGACCGCGACGACGATGACGTTTGCCGGCATCGTCGCCTGTCAGATCGGGACGGCACTCGCGGCCCGCACCGAGCGGGCCTCGCTGCGCGACGTCGGTGTGTTCACGAACCGGCTGCTCCTCTGGGGCATCCTCTTCGAGGTCGTCTTCACCGCCGCCATCGTCTACCTGCCGCCCCTGCAGGCGCTGTTCGGGACGGCCTCGCTCGGTTGGGGCGAGCTCGCCATCCTCCTTCCCTTCCCGGTCATCGTGTGGGGCGCCGACGAGCTGCGGCGGGCGCATGCGCGACGGTCGGACGCCGACGACATCCGTGCACACCGTCCGTGAGGCTACGCTGCGCGTCGATGGGCGTGCCGCCCGACAGCCCGCTCCTGCGCCGCATCCGGGAGGCGGTGATCGGCGACGACCAGGTCATGTTCGGCCCCTTCGGGCCACGGCGGGTCACCTACGCGGACTACACGGCGAGCGGCCGCGCGCTCGACTTCGTCGAGGAGGTGATCCGGGACGAGGTGCTGCCGCGCTACGCGAACACGCACACGGAGTCGTCCGGCACCGGTTTGCAAACGACACGGCTGCGCGAGGACGCGCGGCGCATCATCCACGAGGCGGTCGGTGCGGACGACGAGACCTGCGTCATCTTCTGCGGATCCGGAGCGACCGGGGCCGTCGACAAGCTGATCGGGATCCTCGGTCTCCGGATCCCGTCGCAGCTCGAGGATCGGTACGGCTTCTCGCGGCTGATTCCGCACGAGCAGCGCCCCGTCGTCTTCGTCGGCCCCTTCGAGCACCACTCGAACGAGCTGCCCTGGCGCGAGACGGTCGCCGACGTGGTCGAGATCCGCGAGGACGAGGACGGGCACATCGACCTTGCGGTGCTCGAGGAGGAGCTCGTCCGCCACGCAGGCCGCCCACTCACGATCGGCTCGTTCTCGGCCGCGTCCAACGTCACCGGGATCCTCTCCAACACGTGCGCCATCGCCGACCTGCTGCACCGTCACGGGGCGCTCTCGTTCTGGGACTTCGCCGCCGCCGCTCCCTACGTGGAGATCGAGATGCAGCCCACGTGCGAGAGCCACCCGCTCGCCTACAAGGACGCCCTCTTCCTGAGCCCGCACAAGCTCGTCGGCGGCCCGGGAACACCGGGCGTGCTCGTCGTGCGCAGGGAGTTGCTGCGCAACCGCGTGCCGGACGTCGTCGGTGGCGGCACGGTCGCCTACGTGAACCCGACGGCGCACCGCTACCTCGACGACCCGGAGCACCGCGAGGAGGCGGGCACGCCGGCGATCGTCGAGTCGATCCGCGCCGGGCTCGTCTTCCAACTCAGGGACGCCGTCGGCGTCGACGTGATCCGCGCCCACGAGGACGACTTCTGGCGCCGCGCGGTGGAGCGATGGCGCGGTAACCCGAACCTGGAGATCCTCGGCAACCTGGAAGCCGCGCGGCTCTCGATCGTCTCCTTCGTCGTGCGCCGCCCCGCAGGCCGCTACCTGCATCACAACTATGTCGTCGCGCTCCTCAACGACCTGTTCGGCATCCAGTCACGCGGCGGCTGCTCCTGCGCCGGCCCGTACGGCCACCGGCTGCTCGGGATCGACCTCGAGCGCTCACACGAGTTCGAGCGTGAGATCGCCCGTGGCTGCGAGGGCATCAAGCCGGGCTGGACGCGCGTCTCCTTCAACTACTTCATCTCGGAGACCGTCTTCGAGTACGTCGTCGAGGCTGTCGACCTCGTGGCAACCCACGGCTGGCGACTGCTCCCGGCCTATCGGTTCGACCCGGTCACCGGTCTCTGGCGCCACCGCGACGGGCCCGTCGAGCCGCCGCTGCGCCTGACCGAGATCACCTACGACGCGGCCACCGGGGAGCTCGTCGTGCCGCCGCTCCCGCACGACCGCGCGCCGGAGTCGGCACTCGCGGGCTACCTCGAGGAAGCGCGCCGCATCCTCGCCTCCGCCACCGCGGACGGCGACGACCGGCCGCCCGCGGTGAGCGAGGACTTCGAGCACCTGCGCTGGTTCGAGCTACCGGCCGGCTGCCTCGGCTGACCCGCTCGAGGTCCGGCGCGGCCGCTCAGCGGCGCCGGCCCGATGCGAGCAGCGCGAGACCCGGCAGCTCGAGGCCCGCCGGGGTCTCGTACGGGCGCACGGCCTCCCGGGCCCGTGACCGGATCGCGAGCGTCGCCTCGTCCGAGAGCGTCGCGAGGATCCTTGCGAGCGGTCCGGCGAGCGCGCACACGCGCTTCCACCACTCGTCGAACGAGCCGGCGCGCAGCGGCACCGTGTGCTCGGTGACGACGACATCCGACAGGCCCGCGTCGGTGAGGAGATGTTCCAGCGCGTACGCGTCGGAGAGTGAGAAGGGGCCAGGAACGCCGGGCGGCGGGACAGGCGTTCCCACCTCGGCGCCCACGGCGTCGAAGACCATCCCGAGCCACGGGTTGCGCTCGCGCGGCCCCCAGACTGCCACCGCTGCCCGGCCGCCGCAGCGCAGCACGCGGGCGATCTCCGCTGCGCCGCGTGCCGGGTCGGGCACGAACATCAGGCCTTCCCGGCACAGCACGACGTCGTAGGAGCTGTCCGGCTCGTCGATCTGCTCGATGTCGAGGTCTCGCGTGCTCAGGTTGTCGAGCGGGTGTGCCGCCGCCCTCGCGGCGGCGATCGCCGTCATCTCCGGCACCACGTCCGAGAGCACGACGGAGCCGGTCGGCGCGACCCGCTCTGCGGCGTCCAGACCCAGCCCGCCGGGGCCGCACGCGAGCTCGAGCACGCGCTCGCCTGGTTGCGGTGCCGTCCGCCCGAGCATCGCCTCGGCAATCTCGGCACCCCGCTCGTCCGCGTACGCGGCGTGCTCTCCCCACGCCGGCGCGACCGCGGCCCACAGGCCGCGCAGCCGAGCGCGGAGCTCGTCAACGTCCTGGCTCTGCGTGGGCTGACCCTCGTCCGACTGCTCCACGATGCTCTGTGCGTGCATGGTGGCTCCCTTCCGAGTAATTGAATACTCTTTAAGAGTAATGAAGTGTCGATCAGTGTACTGAAATGAACGACGGTGTCAAAGCGACGCGCCGGTACGAGTCGCCGCGCCGCCGTGCCCAGGCGGCCGAGACGCGACGGCAGATTCTGTCGGCGGCGGAGCCGCTCTTCGTGCGCAACGGCTACTCCGACACGACCGTGGCCGCGATCGCCGCGGAGGCAGGTGTCGCGCTGAAGACGGTGTACGTCGCGTTCGAGACGAAGAGTGGTGTGCTGCGGGCGCTGTGGCACCTGCGGCTGCGCGGGGACGACGAGGAAATCCCGGTCGCGGAGCGCAAGTGGTACCGCGAGGTGCTCGACGAGCCCGACCCGACGCGTCAGCTGCGCCTCGTCGCCCGGAGCTCACGCCGGGTCAAGGAGCGGATCGGCCCGGTGCTCCGCGTGATCCGGAGCGCCGCACCCGTCGATGAGGACATCGCCGCGCTGTGGACGCGGATCGAGGTGGACTTCTACGACAACCAGCGGGCGATCGTGGAGTCGCTGCACGCCAGGAAGGCGCTGCGCCGCAGCCTCGACGTGACGCGCGCGACGGACATCCTCTGGACGCTCAACCACCCCGACGTCTGGCTGCTGCTGGTCGGCGAGCGCGGCTGGACGCCCGATCGGTTCGAGCGCTGGTTCGGCGACACCATCCGCTATCAGCTCCTCCGGGCCCGTCGGTAGACGGAGTCAGACGGCGGCCTCGACCGGGCGCAGCTCGTCCAGCCGGTCGACGCGCGAGAGGTCGGGGAAGAGGCGCGTCCACGTGAGCGACACGCAGATCGTGGCGATGCCGCCGATGACGACGGCCGGGACCGCGCCGATGAGCGCCGCGGCGAGACCGGACTCGAAGGCGCCCAGCTCGTTCGAGGCGCTGATGAACACCATCTCCACGGCGTTGACCCGGCCGCGCACCTCGTCCGGGGTCACGAGCGGGAGGATCGTCTGCCGCAGGACGACGCTGACCATGTCGACGCCGCCGCCGACAGCGAGCGCGAGCAGCGACAGCCACATCGTCGTGGAGAGGCCGAACACCACAATGGTGATGCCGTACAGGCCGACGACGCTGAGCAGCGTGCGCCCCGCCCGCCGCCGCACCGGTCGCCGCGTCAGCACGATGGCCGCGACGAGCGCACCTGCGGCGGGCGCGGCGCGCAGCACGCCGAGCCCGGCGGGGCCGACGTCGAGCACGTCCTTCGCGAACACCGGGAGCAGCGCGACGGCCCCTCCGAAGAGCACGGCGAACAGGTCGAGGGAGATGGCGCCGAAGAGCACCGGCGTGCGACGGACGAGGCGGACGCCGGCGAGGACGCTCGCGAGATCGGGCGAGCCCGCGGCCGGCTCCGTCCCGACCCGAGTGGAGCGCGAGCGCCGCGACCAGCGCGACGAGGGACAGCGCAGCCGCCACGCCGTAGACGAGCTCGGGTCGGACGGCGAAGAGCAGCCCACCGAGCGCCGGGCCGCCGATCACGGCGGCCTGCCAGGCGATCGAGCGTTGGGCGAGCGCACGGGGGAGTAACTCGAGCGGCACGAGCGACGGGGTGAGGGCGCGGCTGGCCGGCGCACCCAGGGCCGACGCGACGCCGGTCGCAGAACGCGAGGACGAAGAACGGCCACGCCTGTCAGGGCCGCGACCGCGTCACCGCGAGCAGGCCGAGCTGCCACCGCGGCGTCGATCGCGAGCGAGACGGCGAGCACCGTGCGGCGCGGGAAGCGGTCGGCCAGATGCCCGACGGGCAGGGCCAGCAACGGCAGGGGGACGAACATCGCGAGGCCGACGAGCCCGAGATCGAGCGGGTTGCCGCTGATCGTGTAGACCTGCCAGCCGACGGCGACGAAAGACATCTCGATGGCGACAGCCGTCGCGACCGTGGCGACGAGGAAGAGGACGAAGTCGCGGTACTGGAGGGGCGAGCGCCCGTGCGATCGGGCCACCCGCTACGAGGCCTCTGGCTCGCCCGGGCTCGAGTCGACCGGCGCCGGCAGGAACTCGACCTCGAGCCGCTGGATGCGCGAGCCGCTCGTCTCGAGCACCGTGAACCGGAGACCGTCGGCGCGTACGTCGTCGCCGGGCTCGGCCGCCCGCCCGAGGTGGTCGAACACGTAGCCCGCGACGGTGTGGTAGTCCTCGTGCTCGAGCGCCGTGCCGAACTCCTCGTTGAAGTCGTCGATCGGTGAACGTGCCGTCGATCCGGATCGTCCGCTCGTCGACCCGCTCCACCGACTCGTCGGGCAGGTCGAACTCGTCCTCGATGTCGCCGACGATCTCCTCGAGCAGGTCCTCGAGCGTGACGATGCCCTCCGTCGAGCCGTACTCGTCGACGACGATCGCCATGTGCTGGTTCGTGCGCCGGAACTCGGCGAGCAGCGCCGCCAGGTCCTTCGTCTCCGGGACGATGTAGGCGGGCCGCAGCAGCTCCGCGAGCTCGACCTCGGCGATGCCGCGGTCGTTGAGCGCCGAGAACGAGGTCGCGCACGTGGAGCACGCCGACGATGTCGTCGAGCGACTCGCGGAAGACCGGGTAGCGGGTGTACGGCGAGTCGAGCACGGCGCGGAGCGCCTCCTCCGGCGCCATCTCGACCGAGACGCGCCACCACCTCGGGGCGCGGCACCATCACGTCCGACGCCTCCTTGTCGGCGAAGTCGAAGACCTTGTAGAGCATCTCCCGCTCGTCCTGCTCGATCTCCCCGTGCTCGGTGGAGACCTCGAGCAGCATCTTCAGCTCGGCCTCCGAGTGCGCCTGACCCTCGGTGGCGGCTGGGTCGACGCCGATCAGCCGTTGCGCCGCCTCGCTCGAGCGCTGCAGGACCCAGATGAACGGCTTGAAGACGACGAAGAAGGCCCGCACCGGGGTCGAGACCGCGAGCGCGATCGCGCTCGGAGTAGCTCAGCGCGAGCCCCTTCGGCACGAGCTCACCGACGACGACGTGCATGAAGGTGATGATCGAGAACGCGATCAGGACGGCGAGCAACGTCGCGAGCCAGTCGTCCGAGCACGCTCGGAGAGCACCTGCTCGCCGAGGGCGCCGATGGCGAGGGACGTCAGCGTGACGCCGAGCTGCATGGCCGCGATGAAGCGCGGGGGGTCGCTCGTGATCCGCAGCACCTGCGTCGCGCGGCGGTCACCCTCGTCGGCCAGCTCCGCGACGCGTGTCCGGCGCACCGTGACGAGCGCGTACTCGGCCGCGACGAAGAAGCCGTTCAAGAGGATGAGGACGGCGACGGCGAGGAGCTCGAGTGAGACCGTCACGCCCCGTGCCCCGGGGCGTCGGTACTGGAGGGGATCTCGTCCACTACTCCGCGGCAGTATAGGAGACGATCCCGTCGGCCTCGTGGCGGGCCGCACGGCCCTCGTGCACGAGCCGCTCGAGATGCGACAGGGTCTCCGCGACGGCGAAGCGGCGCGCCGCAGGCTTCGAGGTCGTCCCCGAACAGGCGGAGGGAGAGCTCGTAGCCGGAGCGCGGCTCGCCGCCGAGCGCCGGCCGCTGCAGCGTTCAGCCGCTCCGCGTGATGCGCGATCAGCTCACGCGCACGACCGACCGGGTCGGCGATCGGCTCTCCGTGGCCCGGCAGGGCGATGCGCGGGCGCGAGCTCGACCGTGCGCTCGAGCGCGCCGAGGTAGTCGCCGAGCGGATCGGGCCGGCTGGCCGGCCACAGGCCGACGGTCGGCGAGATCGGATCGAGCACGTGGTCGGCGGCGAGCAAGACGCCGTCGCGGAGCAGGCAGAGCTGGCCGTCGGCGTGCCCGGGCGCGGCGACGAGCTCCCAGCCGTCGACGCACTCGCCCGGCTCCATGAGCACGGGGTCGGGCTGGTAGCGGATGAACGGCGCGTACAGCGAGCCCTGCTCGACGAGCTCATCCGTCACCTGGTCGGGGGCGCCGTGACGCTGGAACCACTCGACGATCCGCTGTGGCCAGTGCGGGTTCCCCCACACCAGCTCGCACTGCGCGTAGTCGAGAGCACCCTGATGCACCGGTGCGCCGGTGAGCGTGTGCACGTCGGCTGCGGCGCCGACGTGGTCCGGATGGAAGTGCGTCACCACGATGCGGGCCACGGGCCCGTCGATCGTGTCGAGCTCGTCCGCCCAGCGCTCCCGCGCGTCGGGGAGCCCGAGACCGGTGTCGACGACCGTCCAGCCCTCGGATCCCGGGACGAGGTAGCAGTGGACGTGACCGGGCCGCATCGGCAGCGGCATCGTCACGCGCCGGATCCCGAGCGGGAGGCGGTCCATGGTGAGACGCTACTCGCGCACCGCCTCCCAGGAGGCACGAGTGCCCGAGGGCGCCTCCGAATCCACAATGTCTACTTATCGAGTAGATAAGAGGGCCTCATGACACCCTGGTAGGCTTTGCCTGGCCGTGGCGGAACGGGACGTAACCATGCTCGTCGGTGACACCGACGTCGAGGCGCTCTCCGCACAGGAGGTCGTCGACCTTGCGCTCGACCGGCTCCACCCCCGGATCGCGCTCGCCTGCTCCTTCCAGAAGGAGGAGGCCGTCCTGCTCGACATGCTGCTCGACGAGCGAGCCCAAGGCCCGCGTGTTCGCGCTCGACACGCACGTTCTCTTCCCCGAGACCTACGACGTCTGGCGTGAGGTCGAGCAGCGCTACGACATGAAGGTCGAGGTCTACGAGGGCCCGTCGCTCGGCCGGCAGGCGGCGGTGCACGGCGACGCGCTCTGGGAGTGCAACCCGGCGCTCTGCTGCTCGATCCGCAAGGTGGCGCCGCTCGCGCAGGCGCTCGCCGGGCTCGACGGCTGGATCACCGGCGTGCGCCGCGACCAGTCTCCGACGCGCGCCGGCACGCCGAAGCTCGGCTGGGACGAGCGTCACGAGCTGTGGAAGGCGAGCCCGCTCGCCGACTGGACCGACGACGACGTCTGGGCGTACATCCGCGAGCGCGAGCTGCCCGTACAACGAGCTGCACGATCGCGGCTACGCCTCGATCGGCTGCACCCACTGCACGCAGCCCGGCGAGGGCCGCGAGGGCCGCTGGAGCGGCACCGACAAGACCGAGTGCGGGCTGCACACGTGAGCGCCTCGCAAGGCTGCACCTCTCGCACCTCGACGCGCTCGAGGCCGAGGCGATCCACATCATGCGCGAGGTCGCCGCCGAGCTCGAGCGGCCGGTGCTCCTCTTCTCCGGCGGCAAGGACTCGATCGTCCTGCTGCGGCTCGCCGAGAAGGCGTTCCGGCCGGGCCGCTTCCCGTTCCCGCTCATGCACGTCGACACGGGGCACAACTTCCCCGAGGCGATCGAGTTCCGCGACCGACGGGTCGCCGAGCTCGGCGAGCGCCTCGTCGTCGCCTCCGTGCAGGAGTCGATCGACAATGGGCGCGTCGTCGAGCAGACGGGCCCGCGCGCGTCGCGCAACCAGCTGCAGACGACGACGCTGCTCGACGCGATGGCGGAGCACGGCTTCGACGCCGCCATCGGCGGCGCCCGCCGCGACGAGGAGCGCTCGCGAGCGAAGGAGCGCATCTTCTCGTTCCGCGACGACTTCGGCCAGTGGGACCCGCGCGCGCAACGTCCCGAGCTCTGGAGCCTCTACAACGGCAAGATCCGCAAGGGCGAGCAGGTGCGCGTCTTCCCGATCTCCAACTGGACGGAGCTCGACGTCTGGCAGTACGTCGCGCGGGAGCGCCTCGAGCTGCCGGCGATCTACTTCGCGCACGAGCGCGAGGTGTTCGAGCGCGACGGGATGCTGTACGCGACGTCGGAGTTCATCGAGCGCTACGACGCACGAGGTGCCGTTCATCGAGTGGGTGCGCTTCCGCACGGTCGGCGACATGAGCTGCACCGGCGGCGTGCGCTCACACGCAGCGACGATCTCGGAGGTCGTCGCCGAGATCGCCGCCACGCGGATCACCGAGCGCGGCGAGACACGCGCCGACGACCGCGTCTCCGAGGCGGCGATGGAGGACCGGAAGCGTGTCGGATACTTCTAGCTTGCCCGCCAAGCGGGAATCCGCAGCAGCAGATTCCCGCGGCTCGGATCCCGCCTGCGGCGGGCAGACCCCTGAAGGGGCCGCTTCGCGGCCCTGCCGCGATCACATGAGCGCCTCGACGTCTCGCGGCTCTGAGGCGATCAGATGAGCGCCTCGATGCTTCTCGGTCCGGCAGCGGACGCCGAGCTCGTCCGGCTCGTCACCTGCGGCTCGGTCGACGACGGCAAGTCGACGCTGATCGGCCGCCTGCTCTTCGACACGAAGCAGGTCTTCGTCGACCAGATGGAGCACGTCGAGGAGACGAGCGAGCGGCGCGGCGACGGCTACGTCAACCTCGCGCTCCTCACCGACGGCCTGCGCGCCGAGCGCGAGCAGGGCATCACGATCGACGTCGCGTACCGCGCGTTCGTGACACCGCGGCGACGGTTCCAGCTCGCCGACGCCCCGGGTCACGTGCAGTACACGCGCAACATGGTCACCGGCGCCTCGACCGCCGACGTCGCCGTCGTCCTGCTCGACGCGCGCAAGGGCGTGATCGAGCAGACGCGACGACACGCATCGATCGTGCGGCTGCTCGGTGTCCCGCACATCGTCTTCTGCGTGAACAAGATGGATCTCGTCGACTACGACGAGAGCCGGTTCCACGAGATCGAAGTCGAGCTGCACGAGCTCTCAGGGCTCCTCGGGATCGACGAGCAGACGGCGATCCCGGTCGCGGCGCTGCACGGTGACAACGTCGTCGAAAGCTCGGAGCGGATGGCCTGGTGGGCGGGCGGGACCCTGCTCGACCACCTCGAGACGATCGAAGTGGCGGGCGACCGGGACATCGCCCACCGTCGCTTCCCCGTGCAGTGGGTGATCCGCCCCATGTCGGACGAGCATCACGACTACCGTGGCTACGCGGGCCAGGTCGCAGGCGGCGAGTGGCGCGCCGGCGACGAGGTCGTCGTGCTCCCGTCGGGGCGTCGCACCCGGGTCGCCGCCGTCGAGACATCCGACGGTCCGCTCGAGGTCGCCGTCCAGGGCATGTCGGTCGTCGTCCGCCTCGAGGACGACCTCGACGTGCCCCGCGGAGAGATGCTCGTCGACCCCGGCGACCAGCCCGTCTGCGCACGTACGCTCGAGGCGACCGTGTGCTGGATGAGCGAGCGCCCGGTACAGGCCGGTGCCCGCCTCGGCGTCAAGCACACGACGCGCTGGGCCCGTGCGGTGCTCGACGAGATCGAGTCCAAGCTCGACGTCGACACGCTCGAGCAGGTGCCGGCAGACGCCCTCGAGCTGAACGACATCGGCCGCGTCCGGCTGCGGCTCTCGGGTCCCCTGATGGTCGATCCCTACGCCGTCAACCGCACCACCGGCGCGTTCATCCTCGTCGACGAGGCGACGAACGACACGGTCGCCGCCGGCATGGTCGACGCAGCCGTCTCCTGAGCGACGTGCCAGGCACGCGGACGTGTCCCCGCAAGCCGTGCTCTGGTGTCAGGCACCGGCCCGGTTGCAGAGGCGGTGCGGCCGACTCGGACCGGAGCGATCGAGGCTTGCCTCTGGCTCTGATCGAACATGTGTTCTATCATCCTCGTGTGCGCGCGGAGTACCGAGAGGAGCCTTGCCGAAGCGCTCTCAACCGTGTCTCGGGGATGCCGTTTCGCTGGTGGCTGAACCCGTACATGGGCTGCGCGCACCGCTGCACGTTCTGCTACGTCCGCGCCTTCGAGGCCCGCGCCGACCGTGACTCCGGCGACGGCTACGGTCGCTCGATCCGCGTCAAGGTGAACGTTGCCGACGTGCTGCGCCGCGAGCTTCGGCGGCGCTCCTGGGCGCGCGAGGAGGTCACGGTCGGCGCCGCCACCGACCCGTACCAGCCGGCCGAGGGTCGCTACCGGCTCACACGCGCATGCCTCGTCGAGCTCGCCCGGAGCCGACACGCCGTTCTCGATCATCACCCGCGGCCCGCTCGTCGTGCGCGACCTCGACGTGCTGCAGGACGCCGCCCGTCGTGTCCGCGTCGGCGTGCACGTCTCGGTGCCGACGCTCGACGACCGCGTCTGGAAGACGACCGAGCCGGACACGGCGCTCCCGCACGCCGCCTGAAGGTCGTGCGGCGGCTTGCCGACGCGGGCATCGACGTCGGCGTCGCAGTGGCGCCGATCCTGCCCGGCCTCTCCGACCGGCCGGAGCTGCTCGCCGACGTCGTACGCGCGGCTCGCGCAGCAGGCGCGCGGCTCGATCTGGGCGTCGCTTTTGAACCTGCGGCCGGGGACGCGCGAGCACTTCCTCGACGCGCTCGCGCGCGACTGGCCGGAGGAGCGCGAGCGGTACGAGCAGCTCTACGACGGACGTGCCTACCTGCCCGAGAGCGTCGCCGAGCCGGTTCGCGCGACCGTGCGGGCACTCGCAGCGGAGACCGCCCGGCCACACCGACCGGTGGTCGTGCCACCGCCACGACCGGAACAGTTGTCCCTCGCCATCTAGAGGCGGCGGTGCTGACCGACCGGGGATAGGGGTGGGCGCAGGCCCCCGGCCGCGCGTGCCCCTATCGCCGGTCAGTCATCTACGATCGTCGCGGTGACGGAAGCCGCGGAGATCACCGTGCTCATCGCGGACGACCACGAGGTCGTCCGGGAGGGGCTGCGACTGTCGCTTCTGCGCTCACCGCGCATCCGCGTCGTCGGCGAGGCGAGCGACGGCGAGACGGCCGTCGCGCTCGTCGAAAGGCGGCGCCCGGACGTCGTGATCATGGACCTGCGCATGCCGGAAATGGACGGCATCGAGGCGACCGAGGAGATCGTCAAGCAGGTGCCGGAGGCGAAGGTGCTCGTCTTCACCGCCTACTCGGAGCGAGCGCTGCTGGCCCGCGGGCTCGAGTCGGGCGCACGTGGCTACGTGCTCAAGGAGGCGCCGCACGAGACGCTGCTGCGCGCGATCGAGAAGGTGGCAGCCGGCGAGACGTTCGTCGACCCCGCCCTGATCCCGGCCCTGGCCACGAGCCGGGACGGCGGCGACATCCTCACGGCGCGGGAGCGCGAGATCCTCCAGCTCCTCGCAGACGGGTATTCGAACGCCGACGTCGCCACCCGGCTCTTCATCTCACAGGAGACGGTGAAGAGCCACGTGCGCCACATCCTCGCGAAGCTCGAGGCGGAGACCCGCACGCAGGCCGTCGCGATCGCGCTGCGCGAGGCGATGATCGATTGACCAGAGCGAGCGCCTCGTGTCGACCCAGCCGGGCCTGAGCGGCGGCGACGAGCGGCTCCGCGATCGCCTCGGTGCCGAGCGCGACGAGCGGCGCCGGCTCGCCGAGCTCGTCCACGACGGCCCCGTCCAGCACCTGGCTGCGCTCGGCCAGATGCTCGACGCGGCCGAGTCCGCCTTCGGCGCTGGAGAGCCGGACGCGGCGCGGGAGCTGGTGCGCCGCGCGCGTGAGATCGCGCGCGAGGCGTCGGTCGACCTGCGCGACCTGATCGCCGGGTTCGAGCCGGCCACGCTGCACGAGGACGGGTTCGCCGCTGCGGTGCGCGAGCTCGCCGACCGTGTGGGGATCCGTCGCGGCGTCACCATCGAGGTCGACGTGCCCGCGGGCGAGCTGCTGGGCGAGGGCGCGCGGTCGGGGCTCTACCAGATCGTCCGCGAGGCGCTCGACCAGGCGGTGCGGCGCGGCCCGCCCCGGCGCATCGGCGTCTCGCTGCGGCAGACACCGACGGGCGGCGTCGTGCTCGAGCTCGTGGACGACGGCGCCCAGGAACGGCGCCAGGCCGTGCTCGACGGCCTCGCCGAGCGCGCGGACGAGCTCAACGGCACGTTCGCGTACGACCGCACGGAGTCCGCGACGACGATCAGCATCGCGCTGCCTCCGTCCGCTGCGTACGTCTAGCCGGCGAGGGCCGTGGCAGAACACATGCTCTTGCGGCCGCGAAGCGGACGCCTTCAGGGGTCTTGCGCGCGCAGGATCTGCGGGAGCAGATCCTGCGCTGCGCTTATGAAAGAGGCTCGTTGTGGACGTCGTTCTCGTCGGCGTACTTCTGCACGAGGGGGTTGATCGGCGTCAGCTCCCTGCGGGAAGGCGTAGTTGATCTCCACGAAGGCGTTCCACTTGTCGGGCAGCGCATCCTCGGGGAAGATCGCCTCGACCGGGCACTCCGGCTCGCAGGCGCCGCAGTCGATGCACTCCTCCGGGTCGATCACGAGCATCCGGTCGAACTCGTGGATGCAGTCGACGGGGCACACGTCCACGCAGGACTTGTCTTTGATGTCGATGCAGGGCTCGGCGATGATGTACGTCATCCGCCTCGCGAGCCTACCAGCGTGGTGCGGACGATCGTGCCGTCATTCGCCCGGCTGCAGGTACAGCGTCGCGACCGAGCGAACCGCCGCTCGCGCTTCGCGCCCACCTCGGCGCGGGTGCTCCTTCGAGCCGGCCTGGCGATCAGCTCTCGGCCGCGCCGACGAGCTGCTCGACGAGCAAGGGGCCGCGCTCGACGAGCGCCGACTTGACGATCGACCTGGTCGAATCCCGCCGTGTGCGCGCGCCGCAGGCCGTGGGTGTCGGTGTGGTTCGTGTAGCCGAGGATGGGGACGTCCGGCCAGGCGTCGGCGACGTCCTGGGGCTCGACACGCGCGATGTCGCAGATGACGAGGTCCGGCGCGTGGACGCTGTCCGACGTGACGAGATGATGACGTGGCAGCAACCCTTCGAGCTTGCTGCGGAAGAAGAGATCGACCCCGACCAGCAGGATCGTGGCCACGGCGTGACCGTAGCACGGGCGCCTGTCGTTACCCGGAACCGGGCCCTCCGGGGCGCATCCCGCTGCCTACGCCAGGCCGAGCCACTCGAGCAGGCGGTTGAGATAGATGCGCAGCCAGTAGAAGCGTCCGAAGAACAGCAGCAGGCCGAGCGCGACCATGAGCGACGCCCCCGGCGAACTGGATCGCCCGGTAGTGGTCGCGCAGCCAGCGGAAGGCGCCCATCGCACGCGTGAACAGCGCGCCGGCGAGCACGAACGGGACGGCCAGCCCGAGCGAGTACACGCCGAGCAGCAGCGCCCCGTCGACGACGGTGCCAGAGGAGCCCGCGAGCACGAGGATCCCTGCCAGCACCGGCCCGATGCACGGGGCGGCGCAGACGGCGAACGCGCCGCCGAGGAGCAGCCGCGAGCCGCGGCTCCGGGCGCCCTGCACGAGTCCCGCGCCGACGAGCCGCTCCGGCCAGGGCAGCAGCCCCATGAACGCGAGTCCCAGAACGACGAGCACGAAGCCGGAGACTCGCTCGAGCAGGAACTGGTCGCGCAGCAGGGAGCCGCCGACGAGCGCGGCCCCGACGCCGAGGGCGACGAACACGGCAGTGAACCCGAGCACGAACGGCACGCTCGAGCGGACGACGCGCCTGGCCGTCCCCGGCTGGCCGAGGCGATCGGCCTCGACGGCGGACACCGCCGACAGGTAGCCAGGCACGAGCGGTAGCACACACGGGGCCAGGAAGGAGAGGAACCCGGCGAGGAACGCCACCGGCCACTCCGAGACGCTCACTGCTCGAACCGTGCGAGCTCTTCGTCGACGCGCCGATCGAGCTCGGGATCGAGCGGCTCGGAGGCCGTCTCGTCACCCGGCCGACGACGGCTCCAGGCCCAGGCCGCGAGGCCGACCGCGACCGCGCCGACTGCGATCCCGGCGAGCGGGAGCAGCCAGGCGAGCAGGTCGAAACCGTGCTTCGGCGGCTCGGCCAGCACACCCGGGCCGAACTCGTCGACCAGCTCCTGCTTGATCTGTTTCGACGTCGCGCCCGCCGCGATGCGCTCGCGGATGTAGGCCTTCATGCGGCGCGCGATCGGCGCCTCGGACTGGTCGAGCGTCGTCCTGCACGTGGGGCAGACGATCTCTGCCTCGAGATCGGCCGCCCGCGGCGGCGCGGCGGCGAGCGGCTGCCCGGCGGGCGCGAGTGCCACGGCCGCCACGACGAGCACCACGCCGAGCCGTCTCACGGGCCGAGGGCGAGGGCCAGGCTGCGCTGGAACGTCTCCTGGTTGCGCTCGAGGTCGGCGCCGCCCTGGATCCGCTCGCCGACGAGCCGCCCGTTGCGGTCGACGAAGAACGTCTCGGGGTAGCCCGTCACCCCCCACTTGCCGATCGTCTCCTTCTTCACGTCGCGGACGTTCGGGTAGGTGAGGCCGTATCGCCGGACGAAACGACGCGCGTCCTTGCGAAAGTCTTCGACGTCGACACCGAGCACGACGAGTCCTCGGCCGTGGTACCGCTCATAGGTGCGCTGCAGGAACGGCGCCTCGTCCTTGCAGGGCTCGCACCAGGAGGCCCAGAAGTTGACGATCACCGCCTTGCCGCGCAGGCCCGCAAGGGCGAGAGGACCGGATCCGTCGAGCCGTTCGAGCGTGAACCGCGGCGCCGCCGGGCTCTTGCCCTGGGCCAGCTCGGCGGCTGCGCCGCCGTCCGACCGGGCGACGCTCCAGATCAGCAGCGCGAGAAGACCGATCACCGCCGCGAGCGCCAGCCCTTGCGCGACGAGCTTCGCCCGCGCGACGGTCATGCCCTGACGATGAACACGGGCGTTCCGACGTCGACCCGCTGGAAGAGCCATTCCACCTCGGGGATCAGCATGCGCACGCACCCGTGCGAGGCCGAGTAGCCGATCGAGGTGGCGTCGGGTGTGCCATGGATCCCCACGTAGGGAGCCGAGATCCCCATCCATCGCGTGCCGAGCGGGTTGCCGGGACCGGGCGGCACCGGCTGCTTGCCCACCGCCCAGGAAGAGCCTGCAGGCGGGTACCACCAAGGATTCCGCAGCTTCGTGACGATCTCGAAGTGACCGATCGGCGTCGGGTACGACGACTGCCCGGTCGCCACCCGGAACACCCGCTTCAGCTTTGTCCCGGTGTAGAGGAAGAGCTCGCGAGACTCGCGATGGATCACGATCGTGTGCACGAACTGATCCTCGGTCACCTTCGCCCGCAGCTCGCGGAAGCCGAGCGCGATCGGGCCGCGACGCTGGGTGCGCAGGGCGAGGCGCATCTCACGAAGCGTCTGCTCGGGGCGCAGGGTGCGACCGGGCGCGGACGGCAGGATCACGGGGGCGAGGTGCTGCAGGTGCACCCTGGCGTCCACCGGCTTGCGGCGAAGCCGCTGCTCGAGCTGGCGTACGGCGTTCCGGAGCCGCGTCTCCCAGATCTCGACCCGCAGCGGGACCACGGCGTTCGTCCGGCGCAGGCGGGAGGCGCGATCGACCGCTGCGCGCACCTGCGCGGCCGCGCCGAGCTCCGTCGGGCTGACGGAGATCGTCAGCGCCGGCGAGACGACCAGTGGCAGCTTGCGCGAGAACCGCTTGGCCACGACCTCGCGGGCTTCCGCCGGGGTCAGCCCACCGACGAGTGTGCCACCGATCGTCACGCCCGCGGGGATCAGCCTGGGCGTTTGGGGCTTGGGGGGTTTCGGCGGCTTGGGCGGGCTGGTCGTGGTCGTCGTGTCGGTCGTCGTCGTGTCGGTGGTCGTCGTGTCCGTCCCGGTCGTGCCGGTCGTGGTCTCGGTCCCGGCCCCGCCGCCGGCCCCGGCGACGGAGGCAGAGAGGAGCGATGCCGCGAAAACCCCTGCACAAGCGCAGGAAAGGAGCGCGGCGGCGATCGCGACCCGCTTCACGTCCGCAGTGTAGCCACGAAGATCCGCGGATCGTTCGTGATCACGCCGTCGACGCCCGCTGCCACCACTCGCTCGAGATCGGCAGGGTCGTCGACCGTCCATGTGAGCACGGCCACGCCGAGCTCGTGTGCGCGGGCGACGGCGGCCGGTGTCACGAGCCGGTGCTGGAGCATGAGTGCGGTGGCCCCGGCTCTACGCACGAAGCCGCCGAGCCGGGCCGGGGCGGTGACGCGCATCGCCGACAGACCGAGACCGACGACCGGCCATGTGCGCGGGCGCCGTGAGACACCGAGACGATCGTGCGGGTAGGTGAAGCCGATGCGGACGCGGTCGGACTGCCGTGCCAGCGCACGCAGCGAGGGGACGTGGTTGGAGCTGACGACCGTTCGCCCCTCGAGCCCATGCCGCACCACCGACGCGGCGAGCTCGTCGAAGCGGTCGCGGAGCTTGAGGTCGATGTGGACGCCGACCCGAGGCGCCTCCTCGGCAAAGAAGGCGAGCGCCTCGTCGAGCGTGGGCACGTCGGGTGCAACGGCACGCAGGCCGATCAGCGAGAGCGCCCGCACCGACCCTCTCGCGGCGCCGTGGCTGACCTCCTCGAGATGGTCGGAGTGCGCGACCACCAGGGGGCCACGCGGGAGGTCGAGCACGTCGAACTCGACGAGGTCGACTCCGGCCTCGACCGCAGCGCGGAACGCCGCGATCGTGTTCTCCGGCGCAAGCGCCGCGGCACCGCGGTGACCGATGCGCAGTGGCGAGCCGTCCTCGCGGCGGCGGAGCTCGATCATCCCCATGCGCTCAGAGACCGAAGAGTTGCTGCACCTGTCCCCACACCGTCACCGCCAGGGCAACGGAGGCGACGACCAACAGGAGCAGCACGAGCCAGAACCGCACCCCGGCGAGCTTGAGGTTGCGCCGGTGCGCGACCCGCGCGCGGCGGCGCGCACGGTGGTAGCGGTACGCGTCCTCGATCGCGTCCGGGTCGATTGGCGGCGAGTCCTCCGCCATGGTCTGCTCCGCTCGCTCCGACATCAGCAGAAAGTCTACGACGGTGGCTTCGACCGGCGCGGTCACGATACTGTCCTCCGCATGCAGTCTTCCCGTGAGCCGCAAAACGCGTTCGAGCGAGGCCTCTTGGGTCTCGGCGATCGCCTCGGCTTCGTGGCCGGGCTGGTCCTCGCCGTTTCCTCGTTCACCGGGTGGTACACGGGCTCGGGCCAGGGCGTCACCGTCTCGGTGCTCGGTTGGAACACGGGCACGCTCGGCAAGCTGGTGTTCTTCATCGGGCTGGCCGTCGTGGTGCTGGTCGCTCTGCGCGAGCTCGGTGTCGCGATGCCTGCCGCCCTGCCGGAGAGCCTGGTCGCCGTGGCGCTCGGCGCACTGGCGACGATCTTCGTCCTGATCCGCGTGATCGACATCCCGGACGACTTCTTCTTCGCCGGGCGGGGTGTCGGGATCTGGATCTCGCTGGTCAGCGCGGTGGGCGTCATCGCCGCCGGCCTGCTGCAGGCCTCCGAAGAGCTCTGACCGTGCGCGCCGCCTAGGGGGTTGCGGCCGGCGTCTGCGGCCGCGGTTCGAGCGTACGGACGAGCGTCACCGTGCCGCCGGGCTCCGGGTCGTCGCCCAGCGCCATCCCGAACGCCACACCGACCGCGAAGACGACCGCAGCGAGCGCGACGCCCACGAGCACGAGGGGCCACGTCCGGTGGCGGCTGCGCGGACGCCGCTCGCGTGGAGGCTGCTCGAACTCAGTCACGGGTCGAAGTCGACCGCCCCGCGACTGTAGAGATGGAATGCGGCGTCGCTCACGACGGCGATGCTGCGCTCCCAGCCCCGAACAGGTGCGCGCTCGCCCACAGCGGCGCGCACCCAGGCGTCGCTGGAGGCGTACGCACGGGCCAGCTCGCCGAGCGTGAAGTGGCTGC
Source organism: uncultured Actinomycetes bacterium (assembly GCA_963703975.1). Classification (GTDB taxonomy): domain Bacteria; phylum Actinomycetota; class Thermoleophilia; order Gaiellales; family Gaiellaceae; genus Gaiella. Next base: position 45,816 of record CAVPGO010000049.1, on the reverse strand, counting down.
CGAGCCGGCGCCGGAGCTCGTCGGTGACCTCCTGGAGCTGCCGATACAGCGCGTCTCCGTGGAGCGGATCGCGGGCCTCGTCGAGGAACCGGCGGTAGCCGTCGACCCAGTCGTGTCTGGCGCTTTCGAGGGCAGCGCTCATCTCCGCGCGGAGCCTACTGCCGAGCAGCACGCATCGGCCGGCCATGGGTGCACGACCTCCGCGAGGATGCGCGCGCCGAGCTCGTAGCCTGACACGGCGAGCCCGAATGCGACGTGCGCGTGGAGACACTTGAGCTCGCCGGGGTTCCGCGAGCCGCCGATGCCGGAGGCAAGCGATGCGCCGCCGTCGCGCCCGGTGCGGCCACCCGCCAGGCGCGCGCGGATGTGCGCCTGCTCCGCCGTGGCCTGCTCGAGGTCGCGGCGCAGACCCGTGTCGTGCGCGACCTCGTTGCTCCAGCGCTCGACGCCGCCGACGGCCTCGAGCCGGGAGACGGCCGCCACCAGGTGAGGGCAGGTGAGGTAGTACGTCGTCGGGAAGGGCGTGCCGTCCATGGCGTACGGATCCTGCTCCGTCACCGCCGGCCCGCCCCACGGGCAGCGGGCGGCGACGCGCAGGAAGGCGCGTGGTTCGCGGCCGAGCTGGCTCGCGACGACACCGCGGTCGTCCATTCCGAACACGGTAACGCGCGGTCAGCGGCCGGCGGCGCGTGCCCGCCGCCATGCGGGGATACCCTTCACGATGAAGAGCTGCTCGCCCGGCCCCACCAGCCCGGTGCGTCGTGCCTCACGGGCGAGCGCGACGAGACTCGTGGACTGCCGCAGCCGCTGCTCGAGCAGAGCCTTCTCGGCGCGCAACTCGGTGACGTCCTGCTGGCGGCGGCCGAGCTCGTGGCGTGTCTGGACGTAGCTCGAGAGCGGCTGCCAGTAGAGGAAGCCGACAAGGCCGAGCACAGCGAGCGGAAGCGCAACACGCATCCAGCGGATGCGCCGAGCGCGTGGCCGCGCCGCGGGCCGCCGCGCGGGCGGCCGTCTGGTCTCCCCCGACCTGGGCACGCGGGCTCTCTTCGCGGCGCTCGGGCACCGTCCTCCCACCCGAGGCCGGCGAGCCACCGGGTTTCGAGGACGAAACCTGCGCCGGCCGGACCCCGGCGCAGGTGACAACCGGGCCGCCGAGGCCCGCGGATCAGGCCACGTCGACCTTGATCACGTTGGTCGAGCCGGGAATGTTCACCGCGGTCCCTGCTGTGATCACGACGCGGTCGCCGGCCTCGAGGAAGCCGGCCTCCCGCGCTGCCGTGACCGAGCGCGACCAGAGGTCCTCCACGTCGTCGGTCTCGGGGATCGCGAGCGGGGTCACCCCCCACTCGAGCGCCAGATGCCGCAGCGACTCGATCTTGTGCGTGAGCGCGACGATCGGGCGCCGAGGCCTGAGCCGTGCCACCGCCGACGCCGTGCGCCCTGTGAAGGTCGGTACGAGCAGGGCCGCCGCCGACAGCGCCTCGGCGATGTCGCAGGCGGCGTTCGACATGGCGCGGCCGATCGTCGGGTCCTCGTACGCCTCCGGGATCTGATGGCGGTAGTCGATGCTCGGCTCGACCGCCGTCGCGATATGCGCCATCACTTGCACAGCTTCGAGCGGGTACTCCCCGACCGCGGTCTCGCCGGACAGCATCACCGCGGAGGTTCCGTCGAGGACGGCGTTGGCCACATCGGAGGCCTCGGCCCTCGTCGGCTCGGGCGAGTGAATCATCGACTCGAGCATCTGGGTGGCCGTGATCACCGGAGTGCCGCGCTTGAGCGCCATGAGAATGATGCGCTTCTGCAGCAGCGGCACCTCCGCCGCCCCGATCTCGACACCCAGGTCGCCGCGCGCGACCATCACCGCGTCGGTCTCCGCCAGGATGTCGTCGAGCTCCTCGACCGCTTCCGCCTTCTCGATCTTCGCGATCGTCCAGGCCGCCGAGCCATGCTCCCGCAGGTACCGCTTCAGGCTGCGGACGTCCTCGGCGGAGCGGACGAAGGACAGGGCGACGTAGTCGACACCCGTCTCGATCGCCCAGTCGAGGTCCTCGTAGTCCTTTGTCGTGATCGAGGGCACAGGCAGGTTGAGGCCCGGCAGGTTGACCCCCTTGTGCGAGGTCACCTCGCCGCCGACGACGACACGGCAGCTCGCCCGTCCTTCTTCGACGCTCTCCACCGAGAGCCTGACGCGCCCGTCGTCGATGAGGACGTCGATGCCCGGGCGGAGAACGGAGCCGATCACCGCCGGCGCCACGGGCAGGTCGTCGAGGCGAGCGACATCCTCCCCGGCGACGATGCATACCTCCCCGCGGGCCAGGTGCACCGGCCCGTCGAGGTCGCCGATGCGAAGCTTCGGGCCCTGCAGGTCGGCGATGAGCGCGATCGGCCGGCCCGCGGCCGTCTCCGCCTCGCGCAGGCGCCGGGCGCGCTCCGCGTGCTCGTCGCGCGTGCCGTGCGACATGTTCAGCCGAGCCCCGTCCATGCCCGCGGCGATCAGCGCCGCCAGCATCTCGGGTGACGACGAGGCCGGGCCGATCGTGGCCACGATCTTCGTGCGGCGCTGCCGTATCACGTCCCCGCCCGCGGGAACGCCGACCAGCCGGGGTACTCGGCGCGCTCGCCGAGCTGCTCCTCGATTCGCAGCAGTTGGTTGTACTTCGCCACGCGATCCGAACGGGACGGCGCGCCCGTCTTGATCTGACCCACACCGGTGGCCACCGCCAGGTCGGCGATCGTGGCGTCCTCGGTCTCACCCGACCGGTGGGAGATGATCGCGGCGTAGCCGCCGGCGCGCGCGAGCTCGATCGCATCGAGCGTCTCGGAGAGAGTGCCGATCTGGTTCACCTTGACGAGGATCGCGTTGCCGACGCCCTCCTCGATCCCGCGGCGCAGGAACTCGACGTTGGTCACGAAGAGATCGTCCCCGACCAGCTGCAGGCGATCGCCGAGACGTTGCGTCATCTCGCGCCAGCCGGCCCAGTCGTTCTCGGCGAGACCGTCCTCGACGGAGACGAGCGGGAAGCGGTCGGCGAGATCGTCGTAGAGGTCGACGAGGCCGTTCGCGTCGAGCACCGTGCCCGCCCGCTCGAGCCAGTAGGCCCCATCGCGGTAGAGCTCGCTCGAGGCGACGTCGAGCGCGACGGCGACGCGCTGGCGGTGACCGGCGCGCTCTGCCGCCTCGAGCACGGCCTCGATCGTCTCGGCGACGGTGCCGAGGTCGGGTGCGAAGCCGCCCTCGTCGCCGACGCTCGTCGCGAGGTCGCGCTCCACCAGCAGCGCCTTGAGGTGGTGGAACGTCTCGACACCGATCTTCAGCGCCTCGGAGAACGTGTCCGCCCCGGCCGGGACGAGCATGAACTCCTGGAAATCGAGCGAGTTCCGCGCGTGGGCGCCACCGTTGACGACATTGAGCATCGGCACGGGCAGCGTGTGGGCGGCGTCGCCGCCGATCCACCGGTAGAGCGGCAGGCCGGCGTCCGCCGCGGCCGCCTTGGCCACGGCGAGGGAGACGCCGAGGATGGCGTTCGCGCCCAGCCGGCTCTTGGTCGGGGTTCCGTCCAGCTCGATCAGCGTGTCGTCGACGGCGCGCTGGTCGGCGGCGTCGAGCCCTGCGACGGCGGCCGCGATCTCGCCGTCGACGTGTGCGACCGCCCTGGTCACGCCTCTGCCGAGCCAGGCTGCACCGCCGTCGCGCAGCTCGACCGCTTCGTGCTCTCCGGTCGAGGCCCCGGACGGCACGGCGGCCGTGCCGCGAGCACCGGACGCAAGCGCGACGTCGACCTCGACGGTCGGGTTGCCACGCGAGTCGAGGATCTGCCGTGCGTGGACGGAGGCGATGGAGCTCACGCGCTAGAGCCTAGTGGCGATGAGACCCGACTCGCCGAGGTGCTCGGCTTCGCTCTCGGCCACCGACGCTGATGTGACGAACAGCACAAATTACGGGTACGCTGGACAGGCGCCTGGTCGAGCATCGAAGCTGCCGAGGCCCTCCACCGTCGTCTCGAGCTGTGCCGTTCGGCCCGGAACGCAGCAGGAGCTCGCTCGAGCTCTCCTGCTCCGATCGGACGAGTGAGGGCACCACCATGCAGGCGACCACACGGCAGCGCTCTTTGGGTGATCCGAGTCGATGCCGCGCGGTTGACGTTCTGGCAATCCGGTCCGGGTTCCGGCCCGTACTCCTCGGTGACTCCCGACCGGAAGGAGCACTCATGAGGTGCATGTCCGTCGTCGTCGGTGCAACGATCGCGCTGGTCTCTGTCGCGGGCGCGAGCGGCGCGCTCCTGAAGGGCGGGAACTCGCTCCACGCGTCCTTGAGCGGCAAGGTGGAAGTGCCGAAGGGTGACCCCGACGGCACCGGCACGGCCGAGGTGAAGATCAACGGCGCGACGGTGTGCTGGGAGATCAAGGCGTCCAAGGTCGGCACACTCATGGCGGCCCACATCCACAAGGGGCGCGCGGGCGTCGCGGGCCCGGTCGTGGTGCCGTTCGGAAAGACGTACAAGGCCAAGGGGTGCGTCAAGGCTCCGATGGCGGTCGCAGGGGCGATCAAGCAGAACCCGAGCGCGTACTACGTGAACGTCCACAACGCGAAGTACCCCGCGGGCGCTCTCCGCGGGCAACTGCGCAGCGACGACTGAGGCAGCGCCGGCCCGCGCGGAGGCTTCGTCAGCCGCCGGGCCCGACGAGCGACTCGAGCCAGCGGGCGATCTCCGTGTGGTCGGCATCCTCCGGGAGCTCGTCGGACGCGCGCTGCCAGAGGTCGGCCGACGTCGTTCCGAGAGGGAGGGACGTTCCGGTCGCCTCCGCCAGGGCGAGCGCTGTGCAGAGGTCCTTCACCATGAGCCGCAGACCGAAGCCCGAGTCGAACGTCCCCTCGAGGATGTAGTCGGGCAGCTTGACCTCGGTCGCGTAGCTGCGCCCCGTCGAGCCGTTGACAGCGGACAGCACGATGGTGGGATCCAGGCCGAAGCGTTGCGCCACCAAGAGCGCCTCGCAGCTGATCAGCAACGTCGTGGCCGAGAGGAGGTTGTTGAGTGCCTTGAGCGCGTGGCCTGCCTCCACCGCCCCGACATGCACGGTCCTCGCGCCCAGGACGTCGAAGAGAGGGCCGCAATCGGCCACGTCGCTGTCAGCGCCGCCGGCCATGATCGTCAGCGTCCCTCCCTCGGCGCCGCGAACGCCACCCGACACGGGCGCGTCGACGAAGCGCCCGCCGCGCGAGGCGGTGGCGGCAGCCAGCGCGCGTGTCTCGGTCGGCTGCGAGGAGCTCATGTCGATGACGAGACATCCGCGCGGGAGGGCGTCGAGGAGCCCCTCGCCGAGCAGGACCTGCCTCACGGCGGCGGAGTCCGGCAGCATGAGGACGACTGCGGCGGTGCCTGTTGCGGCCGCCACGAGCTCACCCACGGCGGGGGTGCCCGTCCGAGCGGCGAACGCCGCCCTCGGCGCAGCGGCGATGTCGTAGGCTCGGACTGCGTAGCCCGCCTCTGCGAGACGGCCCGCCATCGGCAGGCCCATGTGCCCCAGCCCGACGAAGCCGACGACCGCGCCAGGGGTGAGACTCGCTCCCCGATCGTCAGTCAGCGGCGGGCTCCCCGTGGAGCACGCGCTCCGCGACCCGGAAGGCGTCGAGGGCCGCCGGCAGACCGCAGTACACGGCTGCCTGCAGCAGGGTCTCGCGGATCTCCTCCTCGGTGCAGCCGTTGTTGACGGCACCGCGCACGTGACGCCGCCAGCTCGTGTGGCCGGTTCAGCGCAGTCAGCATGGCCAGGTTGAGCAGGCTGCGTGTGCGCCGATCGAGCCCGTCCCGGTTCCAGACCGCGCCCCAGCAGTACTCCGTGACCAACTCCTGCAGCGGCGCTGTGAAGTCGGTGGCCTGCCCGAGTGCGCGGTCGACGTACTCCGCTCCCAGCACCTCGCGGCGGGTCGCGAGCCCGCGCTCGTACCGCTCGCTCATGCCAGTCGCTCCGATCGTAGTCCGCGTCGCTCACCGGCTCGAGCCACTCGGTGCGGTCGAGCGAGACGGCGAGATGCACGACGTAGCTGCCCGGCGCCGGCGCCGTGCCAGTGCTCCTCGTCAGGCGGGATCCAGACGATGTCGCCGGCGCCGATCGTCGCGACACTGCCGTCCCGTGACGCGATGCGACCCTCGCCGCTCGTGACGAACAGGATCTGCCCTGGCTCGTGCGGTGCCAGTGCGTCCGCGCGCCGGGCGCGAAGAAGACGTTGTTGATCATCACGTCGCCGGTGCTCGCGAGCACCGGGTCGGCCCACACTTCGCCGGTGAACGTCTCCGTGCGGTGCTCGGAGGGGTTGCCGGCCTCACGGCCGCGGTTGATCTTCATCCGTGCCTGACCTCTCGGGTTGGTGGTGTCACGCGTCCTGCAGTCTGACGCCGCCGGCGAGATCGCCGAGCGCGTCGACGACGCGGTTCGAGATCTGGTCGCCGTAGCCGAGCTGCTCCGCGAGCTCGAACGCGGCGACGCATCCCTCCGCAGTGAGGGTCGGCGTACGCCAGCGAGTGCACCAGCATCGACGTAGAGCCGCAGGTCCTTGAGCATCAGGTCGACCGGTGAGCCCACCCTCGAGGTAGTCGCCCTCGACGATGTGCGGGAATCGGTTGAGCGTGGCGAAGTTGACGCCGCTCGAGTTGTTGAGCACGTCGAGGAACGTGCGCAGGTCGAGCCCGGCCTTGCCGCGCGGCGATCATCACCTCGGCGGTCGCTGCCAGGCTGATCCCGTTGAGGAAGTTGTTCAGCAGCTTTGCGAGGTGTGCCCGCGCCGCTTGCGCCCATGTGGTGCACGCGTGTGCTGAACGTGGCGAATAGCGGCCGCAGCTCGTCGAGCGCGTCCTCGGAGCCGCCCGTCATGATCGTCAGTGTTCCCGCCTCGGCGGCGGCGGCACCGCCGGAGATGCCGGCGTCGACGAGCTCGACGCCTCGCTCCGCCGAGCCTGCGGTGGAGCTCGACGGTCGAGCTCGGCGCGGACGTGCTCAGGTCGACGACGACCTGACCGTGCACGGCGCTGGTCGAGGATGCCGCCCTCACCGAGGACGACCGCCTCGACCGCGGCGCTGTCCGGCAGCGAGAGCAGGACGACGTCGGCAGGCAGCGACGAGGTCGGCGACGATCGGCAGCGGCCGCCACGCCGACCGCCGCCGGCCGGCCGGCGTCGCGGTCGAAGCCGACGCACCTCGAAGCCGGCGGCATCGACTCGGCGCGAGATCCGTCCGCCCATGTTGCCAAGACCGACGATACCGATCCGCGCGTGAGGTGACGTCATCTCGACGACGCTATCCGGTCATCGAAAGCCGGGCAACCGCACGGGTCAGGAGATCTGCGCACCGAGGCTCGAGTGCTCGCCTCCGAGGAGTGGAAAGCGCTCGAGCACGAGCGGATCGTGACCGGCGACGAGCGCAGCGTCGTGGTCGCTCGCAAGCCGCTGCACGGCTTCGTAGCCCGCGACCATGCCGCCGAGGTCGACGAAGATGGCGAACGGCCACCGACGCTCGAGCTCCTCGTAGTAGTGAACGGCGTCCGATGCGAGGACGACCGGGCCACGCCGTCCGTCGACGAGCAGGATGAGCTGGCCCGGTGAGTGCCCACCGACACAGACGGCCTCGATGCCCAGGGCCACCGGGCCCGAGCCGTCGAGCACACGAGCTCGTCCCTCCTCGCGGGCACGCGCGACGAGGCCGATCTCGTCGGGCTCGACGTGGGCGGCGAACTCGGGACGGGACGCGAGCGGGCCGCACCAGAAGGTCGAGCTCGTGCTCGTGGACGACGAGCTCGGCGCCCGGAAACGCGGCCAGGTTGCCGATGTGGTCGTAGTGGAGATGAGTGACGACGATCTGCGAGACCGACTCCGCCGCAATGCCGAGCCGCTCGAGAGCCTCGATCGGAGGGCACAGGCACGTCCGCCCGCGACGCGCGCCGACTGCGGGGTCGAATCCGGTGTCGACGAGCACCGTCCGCTCCCCATTGCGCAGGACGTAGAAGAAGTAGTCCATCACGAGCGGGGCGTCGGGCTCGCCGTGGGCCTCGTAGTCGTGGTAGCAGTCGCTCTTCCTCGTCGAGCGCGTTCCGTAGCGGACGGCGACGACGTCCCACGCCGGAGCGTCGTCGCGGAACGGGGCGTTGGAGTGGGATAGGCCGATCACCTGGAGGCGAACGGTGCGGCCCTGCCGCCGCCGGCCGCGAGCACAGGCCCGATGATGAAGCTCGCGCCGTCACCCCGTTGGGACGGATTCCAAGTCAGTAACGGCAGAGTCATTCGGTTTGACGACGAAGGCCGCTCTGTCAGAGATTGTGCTCAGCTTTGACTCGGCCCGTCGCGACGGCCTCGACGAGGGCCGTGTAGTCGCGTCCGTTTTGCTCGGCGTAGGCCTCGGAGAACGCGAGCATCGCTCGATCGAACACGTCGCTGCGGCCGAGGTAGGCGGCGATGGCGATGCGATCGCCGGAGCGCGCGTGGGCATGGGCGAGCGTCGCCGCGCAGAGCCGCCCGTAGACGGTCATCGCACGCCGGTCCATCGCCTCGACCTCGACCGAGGCCTTCCAGTCGCGCAGCTGCCGGACGTAGTAGTCACGTGAGGCACCGTGGATGCTCTGCTCGACGCTCAGCCAGCCGAGGAAGATGTCGCTCGACGCCTGCATGACGCGCTGCCCGGCGACCACGCGCTCACCTGAGTTGCGATACTCGCTGGCGCCGACGAACTCCTCCAGCACCGAGGGCTGCGCCTCCTTGATCTGCAGAAAGAGCGGATCCTGCCCGTCTCGGCCGAGCAGCAGCGCGATCCAGGCACCCGTTCCGACACTGCCGACACCCACGACCTTGTGGGCCAGATCCACCAGTCGGAACTGTTCCAGCAGCGTCCGGCGCTCGTGTTGGAGCGTGAGGCTGTACTCCCGCAAGAGACGCTCGAGGTCAGCCTTGGCCCGATCGCGCTCCTCGGTCTCCGGGTAGTCGTCGAGTCGGACGATCAGTGGCGGCTGGGAGACGATCCGTCGCTCGCCGTCGACCTCCCGTGAGAGCTTGGAGAACGCGTGCACGCTGTCTCGCGTCAAGGCCCTGGCGACCTTCCTGTCGAGTCGCTGGCGCATCTTCGCCCCGATCTGCGAACGGAGCTGGGGCATCAGCTTCTCGACCTCGAAGCGCGTGTACCAGACATCGACGTTGCGCATTGCGGCAAACTGCGCCATCCGTGCGCGGTACTCCCGGACCGTGTCGAGGACGATCCGCTCCTGAACCTTCACCGCGAACCCGCTGCTGCGCGCAGCTACGAGCATGCTGACCGCGAGGCGCTTGACGTCCCACTCCCAGGGTCCCGGCAGCGTCTCGTCGAAGTCGTTGATGTCGAAGACGAGTCGCCGCTCGGGCGAGGCGTACAGCCCGAAGTTCGAGAGATGCGCGTCCCCGCAGCACTGCGCCGACAGGCCGGAGCGCGGAGTGGCAGCGAGGTCGGCCGCCATGATCAGCGCCGCGCCGCGATAGAACGTGAAGGGTGAGGCCAGCATCCTGCCGTAGCGGATCGGCACCAGCTCGGCAACGCGCGCGTCGGCCTGCCGCTCCAGCAACTCGATCGGGTCGAGCCTGTGAACCGACGGCTCGAACACAGCGTGGCTCGACCGAGGAGTCTCGGCACGGGCAGCCCTGCCCCGTGCAGCCCGCTCCCCGACGCTCAGGTGCGCCGCGCCCGAGCTGACCGGATAGCGGCGAGCCGGCAGAGACGGATCTCCGCCGCTTGCAACCGCGCTCGCCGACATCCCACCTTCGCCCATGACCCGAGTACCGAGACTATCCGGAACCGTCACCGTGCGACCGGCCCCAGGCGCGGCGCACGGTGCCCGCTCAGGGATCCCTGGCCGACGACCACCGTTACCCGGCGCGATGGGGTTGCGGATCCGAGACGGGTTCCGCGGAACGCGGTATGGTCGCCCCCAACCTGCGATCGGGAGGGCAGATGGCACGGCTGACGGAGGTGGTGCCGGCACTTGGTGTGGGGCCGGACCAGACGGCGGATGCCGGAGCTTGGACGAACGTGCTCGCGGAGGTGCCGTTGTTCGCAGGTCTCAGCAAGAGGCAGCTGCGCAAGGTTGCTGCGACCGCGCGGATCGCCCGCTTTCACGACGGCAGGAAGATCACGCGGACGGGTGAGCCTGGCGATGTCTTCTATGCCCTGCTGGACGGCGAGGTCACGGTCACGCCGCGCCGCGGGCTTCCCTCCGTCCAACTCGGGGCAGGGAGCTTCTTCGGGGAGATCGCGCTGCTCGACGGGGGGCCGCGCTCGGCCACGGTGGCTGCGAAGGGCCCCGTCGTCTGCCTGGCGATCAACCGAACGAGGTTCCTGAAGCTGCTCCGCACCGAACCCACCATCACCCTGGCGATACTCGAGGAGCTCGCACGACGGCTTCGAGCGGTGCACGCCTCGGCGTAGGTCCGCAGGCGCCGACGTCTGTCGATTCTCCGGCGTACGAGAGTTGGGCGCTCGGCGCAAGCACGCGTAATGCAGGTAGCCGATCACCTCGCCGTCGCGTTCATCGACCAGAAACTCAGCGTCGCCGGCGTTCGCGCAGCGCGTCACGCAGTCGGTCAGCGCCTCGATCGAATAGGTCTGCTCGACGACGACCGCTGCGAACGCGGCACCGACGATATCGTTGTGTACCGCCGGGAATGCCACCGCCCCGATCGCCGCAATCGATGGGACGTCAGCGACGGTCGCCGTGCGAACGATCGGAGCTGCATCGGGCTCGGTCACGCACAGCGCTCCGTCGGTGAGTGATCGTCGCGCCGGCGAGAGCTCATTGCGGCATCGGAACGTAACAGTCCCGTGCCCAGACGTGGGGGTTGACCGGTCGCCCTTCCGCCCGAGAGTGCGGGGCTCGCTCGAGGCTCCGCCTGTCTCTGCACTGCGACGCCGCTTTCAGAGCAAGATCTCGGCTGTAGCATCGGTGCCGGTTGCAGTCACGCGGGATCCACCATCTGGACCTCGTCGTCTCCGACGTGGAGCGCAGCAAGCACTTCTACTCCGAGCTGCTGCGGTCACTCGGCTGGTCCGGTGTGCTCGACCTGAAGGGGGAACGAGGCGAGACGATCTGGTACCTGCAAGCCCAGGACACGTGGCTCGGTCTTCGTGAGAAGCAGTCCGACGCTCACCCCGTCCCCTACGACCGATACGCCGTCGGGGTGCACCACCTCGCGTTCGAGGCAAGTTCGCGAGAGGCGGTCGACGAGTGCTGGGAATGGGCCCTTGCGCAAGGCGTGGAGACGGAGAGCGCACCGAAGGAGTTCCCGCACTACGTGCCGGGCTACTACGCCGCCTTCTTCTTCGATCCCGACGGGATGAAGCTCGAGGTGGTCTACGAGCCAACCCGCGCGTCGACGACGTCGGGCTGACAGCGGGCCGGATCCGCTCGGGCCCGTGCAGCGGGGAGGGGCCCCAGGGCGCGGGACGGCTCCTGATGGACAGGATGCTCGCGTCTCCGTCGGAGTCAGGCGTAGATTGCCCTCATGAGCTTCCAGGTCGCCGCTGAGGCCTATGACCGGTTCATGGGCCGCTACTCCGTCCTGCTCGCTCCGCAGCTTGCGGATCTGGCAGGTGTGGTCGTCGGTCAGCGCGTGCTCGATGTCGGCTGCGGCCCCGGCGCACTGACGACGGAGCTGGTCAGGCGGCTCGGCCCGGCCGGTGTAAGAGCGGTCGACCCCTCAGAGCCGTTCGTCGGGGCGGCTCGAGAGCGCCTTCCCGGGGTCGACGTGCAACGTGCGTCTGCGGAACACCTGCCGTTTCCCGACCAGTCGTTCGACGCGGCCCTGGCGCAGCTCGTCGTCCATTTCATGGCACACCCTGTCGCCGGGCTGCTGGAGATGGCGCGCGTGAGCCGCCCACAGGGTGTTGTCGCAGCCTGCGTCTGGGATCATGCCGGCGGGCAGGGGCCGCTCGGTCTGTATTGGGAAGCAGCGCTCGAGCTCGACCCCGAGGTCGAAGACGAATCCAAGCTTGCGGGCACGCGCGAGGGCCACCTGACGGAGTTGTTCGACGAGGCAGGCCTGCAGGAGATCGAGGAGACGCACCTCGCCGTGAGCGTCGAACACCCGACCTTCGAAGACTGGTGGGAGCCGTTCACCCTCGGCGTGGGACCTGCCGGCGCCTACGCCGCGCGCCTCGACCCGGAGCGACGAGCGCAGCTGCGCGAGCTCTGCCACGAGAGACTCCCGGCTGAACCATTCGTGCTGACCGCACTCGCCTGGGCCGCACGAGGGCTTGCCCAGGCTCGCCCCGGAAGGAGAACCGTGTGAAACCGACGCACGCAGCTCTTGCGGTTGTCACCGTCGTCGCGACCGTCGCGGCCGTCGCCTTCGCGGCCTTGTACTTCACGAAGGATTCGGGAAGCGGTTCGGCCGCCGCGGAGCAGTGCGGGGACAGGATCTTCGGCCACATCTCCTCCCTCACCCGGAAGGACGATCAGTACGAGATGCGGTTCGACCCCGCGTGGTTCACGAGCGGAGTGACCGCCAACACGGCGGCCGCAGAGGACGGAGTGGTCGAGCCGGGTGAGCCGGTTCCGAACGACAACTACCGCATCGAGGAGGGTCACCGCCTCCTCACGTACCTCGTGCCCCCGGACGCAGCTGTCACCGTCCTGACCAGGGAGGGGGACCCGGCCAACTTCGGTTCGACTCCGATCACGGTCTCCCAGCTGGCGCAGCTCGTGAACGGCGAGAAGCCGGTCGAGTTGTTCGAGCCGCTCGACACCGGCGTCTGGATTCGCGTGAACATCGACACCGTCTGCGCGCTCGACCAGCAGTACCAGCCGTAGCCTGGCCGGATCGGGCTGCTCTTCAGAGCGACGTGCCGGAACGCGCCTGCCTGGTCAACGGCGCTTCAGTGCCGAACACCGCCAAGTCAGGACCAGCCGACCATCTCACCGCCGATGACTCCCAATCCGAGTGCGTAGGATCTTCCGACGTGCAGAGCGCAGCACTGATCGGCGGTCTCGCAAGTGCTGCGGCACTCGCGCAGGCAGTCCTGGCTTCGAGTGTCGGATAGGGCTCGACGCTAGCGACGCGGTGGCCGTGTGACGCCGCGCCTGGCCACGTTCTCGATCTTCGTCATCAACGGCGCGATGATCGGAACCTGGATCGCGCACATCCCGTGGTTGCAGGACCACCTCGGAGTCTCGAAGGCGACGATCGGGCTGTGCCTCCTGTGCATGGCCGCCGGCGCGCTCGTCTCGATGCCGCTGACGGGCTATGTCCTCGACCGGCGCTCGAGCGCCTCGGTGACACGTGCTGCCACGCTGATCTTCTGTCTCATGCTGCCGTTGCCGTTGCTGGCGACGAGCCCGTACATGCTCGGCGCGATCCTGTTCGTGTTCGGGGCGAGCAACGGCGCGATGGACGTCTCCATGAACGCGCACGGCGTCGCCGTCGAGCGCGAGCTGCCGAAGCCGATCATGTCTTCGCTGCACGGCGGCTGGAGCCTGGGCGGCTTCGCCTCTGCGGGCCTGGTCGCGGTCGCCGCCGCGGCCGGAATCGACCCGCGACTGGAGAGCCTGTTCGTCGGCGTCGCGCTCTGGCTGGCAGCGCTGTGGATCGCCCGACGGCTGGGGAGCGCCTCGGCCCAGTCCAAGGCGGGAGGCGGGTTCGCGTTGCCTTCGCGCGCTGTGATGCTGATCGGCGGATTGTGCTTCTTGGTGATGATGACCGAGGGTGGAATCGCCGACTGGAGCGGTATCTATCTGCGTCACGACGCCGGCGCCGGCGCCGCCGCGGCGGCGCTGGCGTTCACCGGCTTCTCGCTCGGGATGGCGGTCGCGCGCCTTGGCGGCGATGTGCTCAACGAGCGCCTCGGCGCAGGGAGGCTGCTGCGCAGCGGGATGGCGCTGGTGGCGATTGCGCTCGGCGGCGTGCTGCTGATCGGCGAGGCGGTACCCGCCGTGATCGGCTTTGCGCTCTGCGGCCTCGGGATCGCCAACGCCGTGCCGCTGTTGTTCAGCGCCGCCGGGCGGCTGGAGCCGCCCAGCCCGTCGCTGGCGGCGGCGTTCACCCTCGGCTACACGGGCTTCATCGTCGGGCCACCGGTGATCGGCATCCTCGCTGACCGGTTCGGGCTGCCGGAGACGCTCTCACTGCTCCTGCTCGCCGCGCTCGCCGTGTCCGTGCTCGGCGGCCGAGCCACGGCGTCCACGTCCGCGAATCGCCTTCCCGACCGAGACCTGCCGCAGGTCGCCGAGGAATCGCACGCGGCGTAGGATGCTCGTGTCCATCGCCACGACCACCACATGGAGCCCGCATGAGCTCGAAGTCCACCGCCACCCCGGAGAATGCGCTCACGCCAGAGGAGATCGACACGCGCCTCGGCTCCACCGCCCGCGCCCACCTCGCGAGCTTCCGAGCGGACGGAATGATTCACCTGACGCCGATCTGGTTCGACTGGGACGGTTCGGTCTTCCGGCTGACTCTCGGCGCCGGCCGCGTCCACCTCAGGAACCTGGCCGCTGATCCGCGTGTGACGATCCTCGTCGACGAGGATCCCCGGCTGGAGCACGGTCTCGCCGCGGGCGCCTGGGCGATCGAGTGCCGCGGCACCGCCGAGCTCTCGAACGACGAGACGCTGATCCAGGAGGTGACACACCGCGCGCTCGTGAAGGCGCTGGGCGAGGCTGATGCAGAGCTGTACACGAAACCCCTGATGGCCGAAGGGCGGACGATCGTCACCATCACCCCCAAGACCTGGCATACCTGGGACTACAACAAGGTGGACTGACAGAGTCGATCCACCCTGGGCGCACGTTCACTGCTACGGGGTCTGCCCTGGCGACGTCGGTACTGCCGCGCGTGCGTGGGTCGACGCGATCGACGAGGTTGCGCGGGCAGGCCCGTAGCGGGACCGCCGAAGACGCCAAGCCGCGCCAGAACGCTCCGGAGTCGTCGCTGAGGCACGTTCGCCGCTCCTCTCCGTCACCGTAGGATCGGTGGAACAGGAGAGGAGCGAAACGTGACGACTGTACTTGCCCGCTTTCACGTGGCTGACTACGACTCGTTCAGACCGGGGTACGACCGCGCTCTCGCAGCGTTCGCCGAGATACGTTCGTACCGGGTCTGGCGAGGACAGGACGACCCGAACCTCGTCGTCATCACGGAGACGTTCGACTCGCGCGAGGTGGCGCAGGCGTTGTGGACGAGCCAGGCGACCCACGACGCGATGGTCAGCGACGGAATCGACATGTCGTCGCTCCAGATCGACTACCTGGACGAGATCGACTCCGGAGCCCACTGACACCGAACGCCGCAAGACCGCGCGTCGAGCAAGCCGGCGCTTGCCTGTCTAGTGTGACGCCGTGCGGGAGTTGCAAGGGGGGCTGTGGTGGTGGGAGGCCGTGCATCCGGAGTGGACGCCGGAGGACGATGCCGCACAGGATCGGGGGCCGGAGGTCTCGTCCTACGCGATCGACGACGGCGAGCGGTTGCTGCTGATCGACCCGACCACTCCGCCGAGCCCGGTCGATGGTCTCGCCGCCAACCGCGAGACGGTGATCGTGCTGACCTGCCCGTGGCACGAGCGCGATGCCCGGAACCTTGTCGAGCGGCTCAGCGCGTCGGTGTCTCGCCGCCGCCCGGCTCCCAAACCGACGACCCGATCGCGGGGCAGGTCTTTGTAGCGGGCGATCGACTGTCCGCCGGGGTCGAGGCCTTCCCGGGGATGGAGCCGAACGATCTCGTGCTCTGGATCGAGAGCCGCCGGGCGCTCGTCGCCGGTGACACGCTCATCGACCGCGGCCGGGGCTTCGAGTTTCCGGCCGACTGGGCGAACAAGGGTGTCCCGCCGGAGCAGATCCTGGAGATACTGCGCCCGTTGCTCGAGCTGCCGGTCGAGCTCGTGCTCCCGACGCACGGAGCGCCGACCGACCGAGCAGGTCTCGAACGCGCTCTCGCCTGACGCGACCGGTGATCGAGTTACGGATGCGGTCGCAGCTTGTCGAGTACCTTGTCGACGACCTTGCGATCGGCTCGTAAGGCGACGCCGACCAGGTCGAGTGCCGCCGCCGGCACGGCGGCGACGGCAGCTCGGTTGGCGGTGTCG
This sequence comes from uncultured Actinomycetes bacterium, assembly GCA_963703975.1. GTDB lineage: Bacteria > Actinomycetota > Thermoleophilia > Gaiellales > Gaiellaceae > Gaiella. Next base: position 29,730 of record CAVPGO010000049.1, on the reverse strand, counting down.
TGCGGCGTGGAGAAGAGCTCGCGCGTGAAGATCGAGAGCTGCTCGACTTCCCGTGCCATCGCTCGCTCGTACGCCCGGCGGAGACCCGCACTGTCGGCTGCGTAGATCAGGATCGGCTGTCTCAGCATCGGGAGGTAACGGTTCCCGGAACCGTCGACGTACGCCTCACCGACGAGACGGGGCGTGCTGCCCGCGATGCCACTGACAAGGAACGCCGCGGCATTCGCCTTCTGCCAGGCCGGCAGATCCTCTAGCAGCACAACGGCGACCTTCGTATCGAATCCTTCGTCCATGTTCGGAGAGTTTCCATATGCTGTGACATAATGGCAAGTAGATGCGTCCAAATCCGAATAATATTCGAGAAGAGGTGGTGTTGAGACTTGTTGAGCGAACTTGACGCGTCGATCTTGCGGGAGTTGCAGAACGACGCGCGGCGCACGAACCGTGGAATCGCAGACGCTGTGCATGTCGCGCCGTCCACGTCTCTCGAGCGGATCCGATCGCTGCGCGAGCGCGGGGTCATCCGCGGCTATCACGCCGACGTCGACCTCGTCGCGCTCGGCCGAGGCGTGCAGGCGCTGATCGCGGTCCGCATTCGCCCCCCGTCGCGTATGAACATCGAGGCGTTCCGAGACTGGGCCCACGGGCGCACCGAGACGGTCGGCATCTTTGTCGTCTCTGGCAGCGAAGACTTCCTGATCCACCTGGCCGTCCCGAACACCGATGCCTTGTACGCATTCGTCATCGACCGGCTCACGGAGCGGCCCGAAGTCGCGGATGTACGCACGTCGATCGTCTACGAGCACCTTCAGCGCTTCACGGTCGACCAGCTTCCGTCGTAAGCGCCGCCGCCTGCGCCTGCGCTCGGGAATGTCCCCGACCTTCCCTATCGTCCCTCCGTGTCTTCGCGGCTAGCGTGCGTGGAGTTCTGTCCTCTCTGACGCAGGAGGTGCCCGTCCCGTGATCGACGTGCAGCGAGTTGACTTCATCCGCGTCCCGGTGACGGACATGGAGGAGGCGAACCACTTCTACGGAGAGGTTCTGGGCCTCGAGAGGAACCCGAACTCGCCGGGCGAGGATTGGGTCGAGTACGAGACCGGCAACGTGACCCTTGCGGTGATGACGCCCCACACCCACGACTACGAGTTCACGCCGTTGCCGCCTGGAACGATCGCCTTGCGCGTCCCCGACGTCGCCGAGGCGAAAGCGAAGCTGGAGGCGGCCGGCGTGCAGGTCGACGAGCTGTGGGATTCGGGTGTCTGCCACGGCGCCGGGGTCCGCGATCCGGCCGGCAACCCCATCCTCCTCCACCACCGCTACGCCCCCTATGGGTCGCGCTGACGAGCTCGCCGCAGATTGTCGTTTGCGCTGGCGTGCAGTCACTCGAGCGCGAAGCCGTTTACTGTCCCTGTCATGTTGACGAATCGTTCTGCGCCGCCCGCGACCGTCACTCCGGTGCTCGTCTACCCGGACGTACGAGCGGCGGTAGCGTGGCTGGAGGCCGCGTTCGGATTCGAGGAACGCATACGGATCGGTGACTCACACCGCGCCCAGTTGCGCGTCGGGTCGGACGGTGCCGTCGTTGTCGCCGACGTTCGCGGCGACCAGGTTGCGCCGAGCGACGGCGTCGTGACGCAGCTCGTCAAGGTGCGCGTGCCAGACGTCGATGAGGCATTCGCCCGCGCGCGCAATTGTGGGGCGCGCGTCGTCGAGGAACTCAGGACATACGAGTACGGCGAGCGCTCAGGCGTCCTCGAGGACGTGGGCGGCCACCGCTGGGAGCTCACCCAGACCGTGCGCGACACCGCGCCCGAGGAATGGGGCGGCACGACGATCGCGCCCTGGTGAGAAGTCTGATCGCCTGCGCTGCGCGCGACCTGGCGGGCGTTCGCCCAAACTGCGTCTCTAGCCGGGGACCGTCGCCTCGGACCCGGCACTCGACGCGGCGCGAAAGAGCAAGACACTCACCACGACGATCCAGAGGAGAGACAGGATCAGTGCGATGAAGTCGGCGAACGGGATGAAGAGCGCGACACCGAGTACGAGTGCAATCCACCCAAACCAGCGGTAGCGGATCGCAGAAAGGAGGCAGCCTGCGGCGCCGAGCATCATCACGCCGAGAGCGCCATTGAACGCCACCCACCCGTTGCCCAAGATCAGGTTCAGGGCCTCGAGCGAAGCGGGCGACACGTTGTTGGTGGCACCGTCGGTCATCGCAAACACGAGAGCGCTCAAGAGGGCCAGGATCGATCCCAGGAGGACGCTGCCGCCGACAACGACGTATCCCCACATCGTTCGGGCCTCAGCGGACCGAGCGAACCCCGCGACGGCGACTGCGAAGAGCACGAGAAACGGAATCGACGCCACCCACAGGAACGCTCCGATCACCTGCCGCGTCTGCTCGTCGTCGTAGAACGACGCCACCTTCGCTCCCGGTGCGGTGCTCTCGGGCACATCGCCTGCAAGCCCGATGACCGCGACCAGCGCCACGACCACGAACACCAGGCCACTGAGCGGAAGCAACCGTCTCGCGTCCATCGTCAACTCCTCGCGTCAAGGTAGGGCGAACCGTTGCGCGAGCATGAACGGCGGTTGAACGAGATGCAAGAGAGCGCCTTGCCGGAAGACGACACCTACGAGATCGGGCTCTTCGTCGGCGCGGGTGTGCGAGAGCCCTCTCGCTCGACAAATATCCCGGCCTACGAGCCGTCTGCGGCGAGCAGCGCCTTCGCGCGGTCGTACCAGCCGTCCTGCTGAGCGAGGTCGAGCGCCGTCCAGTCCTCACCCGCCTCTTCGGCGAGCGCGACCGCACGCTCGACGCGGCGGACGAAGCGTGCGGTGGTGGCGCGGAGCGCCAGCTCCGGGTCGACGTCGAGGCGCCGCGCGACGTTGACGACGGTGAAGAGGAGGTCGCCGATCTCGCCGGCCACAGCGGCGTCCGGCTCCGTCTCTGGTGCCGGCACGCCGCATGCGGAGATGGCACCCTCCAGCTCGCCCAGCTCCTCGCGCACTTTGGCGAGCGGCCCCTCGAGGTCGGGCCAGTCGTAGCCGGCCGCGGCGGCGCGGCGCTGCACCTTGCGCGCCTGGAGCAGCGCCGGCAGCGCGCCGGGGACGTCGTGGAAGACTCCCTCGCGCCCCTCCTGCTCGGTCTTGATCTGCTCCCACCGCTCGCGCACACGCGCGGGCGTCCGCGCGTCTGCCTCGCCGAACACGTGCGGGTGGCGGCGGACGAGCTTCTCGTTCGCCCCTCGTGCGACGGACTCGAGATCGCTTGCACCCTGCTCCTCGAGCAGGAGCGCCAGGAACAGCACCTGAAACAGGAGGTCGCCCAGCTCGTCCGCCAGCTTGCCGGGGTCGCCTCCGACGGCGGCGTCGGCGACCTCGTAGGCCTCTTCCACGGTGTGCGGGACAATCGTGAGCGCGGTCTGCTCGCGGTCCCACGGGCAGTCACGACGCAGCCGGCGCGTCAGCTCGTGCAGGTCGAGCAGCGCCTGCGCGAGCGTCCCCTCGGTCACGCGGCTAGTCCTGCGCGGTCGTGGTGGTGGTGGGCGTCTCGGTCGTGGCGGGCGCGAAGCCGGCGGCGTAGTCGATCTTGCTCTCGTACTCCTTGCGGAGAGCGGCCGACCACTCGGTAATCGCCTCGTTCTTCTTGGTGGAGAGCAGCTGCTTCTCGATCTGCGCGCGCACCTTGGCGAGCGGCGTCACCTGTCCGGGTTTGACGGCGCTCAAGGGCTCGATGATGAAGTAGCCGTACTCGCTCTTGACGGGGTGGGAGCGCTCGTGGACACCGAGCTTGAACGCCGCCTGCTCGTAGGGGGCGACGGTCTGGCCGCGCTGCACGGTGAACTGGCCGCCGTTGTCCTTGGAGCCCGGATCCTGCGAGTACTTCTTGGCGAGGGCCCCGAAGTCGGCGCCGTTCTGCAGCTGTTTGTAGACGTCCTCGGCGAGCGCGCGCGACTTGACGTAGTCGATGGCGTTGTCCGCCTTCCGCACCGAGATGAGGATATGCCGCATGTCGCGTGACTCGGGCACCGAGTACTGCGCCTGGTTCTTGTCGTAGGCTGCCTTGACGTCGGCGTCGTCGACCTTCACGTCCTTGGTCACGTCGGCGACGAGCTTGTCCCGGAGGACCAGCGCTCGGAGGTCGCTGCGGAACTGCTCGGTGGTGTAGCCCTGCTTCTTCAGCTCGGAAGCCAGCTTCGCCTTGTCGCCGTGGAGGTACGGCTGCTTCAGCACCTGCGCGAGGCGCTTGTCGACATCCGCCTGCGTCACGCCGACGCCGAGCTTCTCGGCCTGCTGCTCGTACTGGACACGCTGGACGAGGTAGGCGACTCCGGTCGTCTGGAGGGACTGGAACTGCGGCGTCCCCGCCTTCGGGAAGTCCTGCTTCTGCAGGGTGTAGTACTTGCGGGCGCGATCGATGAGCTGGTCGAGATCGGCGCGCGAGACCTCGGTGCCGTCGACGACGGCGACCGCGTCGGTGGGGACGGCGGCGGAGCCGCCGCAGCCGGCGACGGCGAGTGCGGAGATGGCGAGGATCGAGGCGAGCGCGAGTCGTGTGGCGGTCTTGGTCAAAGCTGTCCTTTTATAGATGAGCGTCCGTTCAGGCGCGGTTACGGCTCTTGTCGCAGCAGGTAAGGAATTCGGCGCCCTGACAGGACAGAGACCGCTGTCAGGCGGCCCGACGGAGCCGAACGATAGCAGCGGCGAGGGCCAGCGCTCCGTCGAGGTCGTCCGCCCGCACGGTCACCTCGCGGCGGGCCGACGTGTACACCGCCGTGTCGACAACACTGCGCAGGGAGCGCAGCTCGTCCCCACCGAGCGCGACGGGGCCGACCGTGGCCCTGCCGCCGCGGTAGACGAGATAGTCGGCGCCTGCGGCGGCGAGCGTCAGCTTCGCCTCCTGAATCGTGAACAGGTTTTCGACCGGTTCCGGCAGCGGCCCGAACCGGTCCTCGGTGGCGGCACGGAGCTCGCGCAGCTCGTCCTCGTGCTCGACCAGCGCGAGACGCCTGTGCAGGTCGATCTTGAGCGCCTCGGAGGCGATGTACGCAGCGGGGATGAAAGCGTCGACGCGTGCGTCGACGCGCACCGGGCGGCTCACGGGGCGAGACTGCCCGGAGAGCTCGGCGACGGCCTCGTTGAGCATCTCGACGTAGAGCTCGAAGCCGAGCGCGGCGACGTGGCCGGACTGCTCCGCACCGAGCAGGTCGCCGGCGCCGCGGATCTCCAGGTCGCGCATGGCGATGTGGAAGCCCGCTCCGAGCTCCGTGTGGTCGGCGAGCGTGCTCAGGCGCGCCCGCGCTTCGGGGGTCAGCTCTGAGGCTGCCGGGTAGAAGAGGTAGGCATGGGCGGTGACGTCGGACCGGCCGACGCGCCCGCGGATCTGGTACAGCTGCGCCAGCCCGAGCGTGTCCGCGCGTTCGACGACGAGGGTGTTGGCCTGCGGAATGTCGATGCCCGACTCGATGATCGTCGTCGAGACGAGGACATCGGCGTCTCCGGCGATGAAGGCGTGCATCCGCTCCTCGAGCTCTCGTTCGCTCATCTGGCCGTGGGCGACGAGGAAGCGGAGCCCGGGGCAGAGTTGCTGCAGCTTCGCCTGCGCCTCGTCGATCGTCTCGACGCGGTTGTGCAGGTAGAAGGACTGCCCGCCGCGCCCATGCTCGCGCTCGAGCGCGGCCCGGACGAGCTCCTCTTCGTATTCCGCCACGGTCGTCCGGATCGGGCGCCGACCCTCGGGGGGCGTCTCGATGATCGAGATGTCGCGAAGCCCGGAGAGCGACATGTGCAGCGTGCGCGGGATGGGCGTCGCGGAGAGCGAGAGGACGTCCACCTCGAGGCGCAGGGCACGCAGGAGCTCCTTCTGCGCGACGCCGAAGCGCTGCTCCTCGTCGACGACGACGAGCCCGAGATCCTTCGGGATCACGTCGCGCGAGAGGATGCGGTGGGTGCCCACGAGCACCTCGACCTTCCCCTGCGCGAACTCGAGGAGGGTCTGCTTGATCTCCTTCTGGGAGCGGAAGCGGGAGATCATCTCCACCCGTACCGGGAAGTCGCGGTAGCGGTCTCTCAGGGTGTTCCAGTGCTGCTCGGCCAGGATGGTGGTCGGACAGAGAACGAGCGCCTGACGGCCGTTGACGGCGACGGCGAACGCAGCCCTGACGGCGACCTCGGTCTTGCCGAAGCCGACGTCGCCGCAGACGAGCCGGTCCATGGGCCGTGCAGCTTCGAGATCCTCCTTCACCGCTTCGATCGCTCGCTCCTGGTCGTCTGTCTCCCGATAGGGGAACGAGGCCTCGAGCCGTTCGAGCCAGTCTCCGGCGAGGTCGTAGGAGACGCCTGCGGCGCGTTGCCGCTGCGCGTACAGCTGGAGCAGCTCTCCCGCGAGCTCCCGGACGGACTCGCGGGCCCGCGCCTTGAGGTTGTGCCACGCCTTGCCCCCGAGCTTGGAGAGCTGCGGCGCGCGCGCGTCGGCGCCGACGTAGCGCGACAGCTTCCCGATCTGCTCGTGCGGGACGTACAGGCGGTCGTCGCCCTTGAAGGCGAGGAAGAGATAGTCGCGGGTAACGCCGGCGACCTCCTTCGTCTCGAAGCCGAGGAGCTTGCCGACGCCGTGATCCTCGTGCACGACGTGGTCTTCCATGCGCAGGTCGGCGAACGAGGCGAGGGCGCGCCCGAGGCGGGCGTCGGCGCGCGGCGGACGCTTCCGGAAGACCTGCGTGGCCGGCAGGAGCGCGAGGCCGAGGTCGCGCCAGACGAAGCCGCGCCGGGCCGGCGCAACCACGAAGCGGACTCCTCCGTCGGCCGGGAGCGCCTCGTCGCCGTCGAAGAGACGGGTGTCGACCCTGCGCATGAGCGCTTGCTGCCGCTGGGCTTCGCCTCGGTGGGCGAAGGCGACGACGACGCGGAGCCCGGCTCGTGCGAGCCCGGCGAGCTCGGTTTCCGCCTCGGCGAGACCGCGGGCTGCGAGCGCGGGCCGCTGCCCTTCGAACGAGAACGGCTGTCCACGCGGGAAGGAGTCGATCTCAGCCGCGCCGCTCAGGTCGACGGGGTGCAGCCCTTCCTCCTCCCACACCGCACGCACCTCGTCCGGCGACCAGACGACATCCGGTGGTCGCGGGGAGGCCGGCACGAGGTCGTCCGGGAGCGCGTGCTCGTGGTCGCCGTCACGGAGCGTCGGCTCCGCGATGTCGGTGCGGCGTTCGGTCGACGGATGGATGACCGCGTGATCGACGGCGTGGAGCGCCCGCTGGGTGAACGGCGAGAAGGCGCGCACCTGTTCGATCTCGTCACCGAACAGCTCGATGCGGAGCGGTTCGCGGCCGGTGCTCGGGAAGACGTCCACGATGCCGCCGCGCACGGCGAACTGGCCGCGCTCCTCGGCGCGGTCGACGCGCTCGTACCCTGCAAGGGCAAACGCCGCCGCCAGCCCGTCGACGCCGGGCTCGTCGCCGCGCCGCAGCCTGACGGTGTCCGGACGGAGGCTCTCGGGCGGCATCCCTTCGGCGACCGCCGACGCCGAGGCGCAGACGAGGCCGCCGGAGGTGAGCACGTCCAGGGCGCGGAAGCGCTCGCCGACGAGGTGCGGCGGTGGCTCGAGCCCGGAGCCGTGGTGAACGCCTCGCCCGGGCAGGAGCGCCACCCGCTCCTCGCCGAGGAGCCAGCCGGCGGCGTCGGCGGCGTCGCGCGCGTCGGCGTCCTCGGGCAGGAGCACGAGCAGCGATCGGTCGAGGTACGTGTGCAGGGCGGCGAGGAGCAGCGGCAGCACCGGCTCGGAGACTCGGGCGCGTGCGGGCAGCGCGTCGGCGAAGGCGCGGAAGCGGTCGGAGCGCTCGAGCTCGGAGACGAGCGCAGTGAGCGGGGTCGGGTCCATGGGTGTGGCGGGGATCGCGCCCCGCGGGGTCATCGTACCGCCGTCGCGGGCAACTGCCCGGCCTGCGCGACCCCGCACGGACGCCACGCACCGCTGGCACCGAGCCGGCCCCGCTCGGGCCGCCAAGACCCGCACAACCACCCCCAGGGGCACCCCCGGGTGCCCTGAAGACACGCTATCGGCAGAGCTGTGACGAGAACGTGCCGGGTGTGCGCCGGGTTTGTGTCGGGTCGTCGTGCGCGCGGAGCGCGGGCTCGCGCCGGTCGCGGCTGCCCCGCTCTGCTGCCACCCGTCTGTTGCCATCCGGCGGCCGCGGCGCCGGTACCAGGGCGGCTAGTTGAACCGGCGCTGCGTCTCGTCGAGCCCACCGGTCAGGAGGGACTCGACGGCGTCGGCGGCACGGGTCACGATCGCCTCGGCATCGTCCTCGGGCGCGAACGGGGAGAGCACGTAGTCGGCGACGGGGCGCGCGTCGCCGCGTGCGGGCCGGCCGACGCCGATTCTCAGCCGCAGGAAGTCCTGCGAGCCGAGGCTCTGCGCGATCGACCGTAGGCCGTTGTGCCCCGCGAGGCCCCCTCCGAGCCTGGCCTGGAGGCGCCCGGCCGGTAGGTCGACGTCGTCGTGAACGACGAGCAGTGTCTCGAGCGGAGCCTTGAAGAACCGCGCCGCCGCCTGGATCGCGCTGCCCGAGTCGTTCATAAAGGTCTCCGGCTTGAGCAGCGCGACACGGCTCTCGCCGAGGCGCAGCTCCGAGAGCTGCCCGTTGAACTTGCTCTTGAACGTGCCGCCGTGACGCCGGGCTAGCTCGTCGACCGTCATCCAGCCGACGTTGTGCCGGTCCTTGGTGTGCTCCCGGCCGGGATTGCCGAGCCCCGCGATGAGCAGGTCGAGCGTCGAGGCATCACGCCCTCGACGGAAGAGGGCCACGGCCTACTCCCCGGACTGGGACTCGTCTGCAGCCTCGCCCTCGACGCCTTCCTCGCCCTCGACGCCTTCCTCGCCCTCCTCGCCTTCGACCTCCTCTTCCTCATCCTCCGCCAGGCCTCGCGGCAGGGAGCACGTGGCGAGCACGGTCTCGTGCGGGTCGTCGAGGAACGTGACGCCCTCGATGGCGGTGACGTCCTCCAACCGGAGGATGGCGCCGACGTCCAGACCACTCAGGTCGGCTTCGAGGTGCTCCGGGATCAGCGCCGGCAGCGCCTCGACGTGGATCTCGCGCGTCACCTGCTGGATCACGCCGCCCACCTTCGAGCCGGGTGCCTCGCCGACGAGCTGCACATTGACCGTCGCCTGGATCGGCTGGTCGAGCCGAACTTCGTGAAAATCGACGTGGGTGAGGGTGCCGCGAATGGGATGCTGCTGGTAGTCCTTGAGCACCGCGTGATGCGGCGTCTTCTGCTCGCCGACGATCACGTCGACGATCGCGTGAAGACCCGAGGGGCCGCTCAGCGCGGTACGGAGGTCGCGCTCGCGGACGACGATGGCGCGCGAGTGCCCTTTCCCGTAGAGGACGCCCGGCACGAGCGCCTGCTTCCGCAGGCGACGCGCATTCCGCGAACCGCGCTCGGCGTCGTCGCGCTCGCGTACTTCGAGAGTGATCCTGTCCTCGGGCACGGCGCCGAATGGTACCGAAGGGCCTTCGGAAGGGTCGTGTCTACCGCGGCGTCGCGCCGCGGCGGCGCACCCCGTGCCCGTTGCGCAGCGTCAACGTCGCCACCACCGTCAGCGCGCCGATCACGATCGAGGCGTCGGCCAGGTTGAAGGCCAGCCAGCGATCGCCGATGGAGAACCCCATGTAGTCGGGCACCTTGCCGCTCTGCAGCCAGCTGACGAGGTTGCCGGCCGCACCCGCGAGCAACAGCCAGCAGCCGGGCGAGACGCTGCGGACGAGCAACACGAACAGGATCACCGCGGCCACGAGCGTCGCCCACGCAGGCGATCGCGCGTGCTGTTGCCACGAGTCGATCGGCAACTCGCTCCCGATCATCAGGTGCACGGCCAGCACGAGGCCTGCGGCGCTCAGCACCAGGTTCTGGTCGACGGTCAGCTCGTGGCTCATGATCGGGTGATCGGCACGAAGGACGCCGTTGTTGAACCCGATCGCGTCGGCTCTCCTCCGCCCGCCGCTCGGCGCGCGAAGTGCTCGCACGGGGGCTCGACTCAAGAGAGCTGGTTCCCGCAGGCCGGATCTACCACTTCGTCCCCCCGCTGCTCGAGTCGTTCACGCCAGGTCAGGTTCTCTTAGATTCTGCCAGTCGGGTACGACGTGGGGTGCCAGGTCGCCTACCAGTCGCTCCTCGAGCGCGGGGCGTCGCCCCGGACGCCGGTCGTGTGGCGGTGCCAAGGCAACTCGCCGGGCAACCGCGCGAGCGCGATCGAACGGAGACTCAACGGCGAGGAGGTCGGCCACGTTCGGCCGTTCGAGCGGGCGCGCCGTCAGCCCGAGGCTGGCTCCGCTTCGGCGAGGCGGCCGACCCGACGATGGCGCCAACGGCGGCGAAGGCGAGCGCGAGCAGCGAGCCGTAGTTGCGCGAGCCTGCAATCTCGATTGCCGGGATCCAGCCGCCGACGGCCAGAGCCCATCTCCATGAGTGGCGTGGTACCCAGGCAGCAATCGCCGCTGTTGCAAGAAGGACCGCGAACGCTGTCACGCCGGTGTCATCCCAGGTCGGTCGCGAATCGACGAAACCGATGGCAGCTCCAACGGCAGCCGCGACAAGCCATGCCGACAAGGCACGGCTGCCGGGGACGTGCTCAGGCGGCGGTGCCGGGGCCAAACTCGGTCTCGTCGATCGCCTTGACCATGTTCAGCCGCTGCGGAGGAGCACGAGCGTGAGCGCGCCCGCCGGGTTCGTGCCCGTAGCGGATACGGCGCAGTTGTCAGCTCCGCTGATGGGCAGCCGCAGAGCCTTCGTGTACGGAGCGGTACCGGTGAGCTTGCCGCGTCCGACGCCCGTCCTGATGCCCCTACGGCAGGACATGATGATTGCGACAGAGATCATCCGAGGCTTCGCAACGACGGCGCGAACCGCGACCTGGTCGGGGCGCCTCACGACTGCCCCCACGATGGCGAGCTGACCTGCACCGGCCGCCGGCCCTTTCTTGACCACCTCCCACGATGACGGAGCCGCCATCCCGGCCGCAACCGAGGCCAGTGCCGCAGCGAGCATGCCGACGCAGAGGAGGTGCCGCATCGGCCTCGATACTCGTTTGCGTACTGCCGCCACGCCCGGATCGTAGGTCGACGCCTACGCCCCGTCGACGCCGCCGCGGCGGACGGTGCGGCTCACCTTCGGGCCGCGCCGACGATCACGGCCAATCCGAGAGCGAGGACGTTCGTCTGCACGCAGGTGCGGCAGGCGTTGCAGCAGACGGTCGCCATCGGAGCGTTCTCGCCGTACTTGGCGGCGGCCTGACCGACGCGACCGGTCCAGGTCGTCCTCACCTGCTCAGTGTACGACGCCCCTACGGCGGCCGAAACCGGTTGACCGGCCGCAACGTAGGGTCGAATGCCGGGGACGCAAGGCCGCGAGCACGCCCTCGGCTCACCCCAAGCGAGACGGCGGCCTGCGTTGTCCAACCTCCGCGGGCCGCTGTCCCGCGCTGTCTCGCGCAGAACAGATGGCGCTCGCGGGGGGATCGGAGCACCGGGCCGACAGGAACCCTGCGGCCGACGGACGCGCGTCTCCCCCGCGAGCCCCTTTCGTGCATCCCCCGCGGCACGTCACACGGTGGCGGCACTCGTGGAACCGTCATCGCCCGTGGCAGGGGATGGCGCTCACCTCGGAATCACCCAAACAAGGGTTTCCGGCTCACCCAGCTCGTACCGATAGCCCTCATGCGGCTCAAGCAGAACAGAAGCGCCACGGCCGAATTGCTGCGAGCTGTCGGCCAGGGGGCGGGCCATCTGCGGCGCGCCCCCCAATCTTTTCGGCACGGCCGCTCGGGCGTATTGTCTCTCCCCCGCCGCGGTGGGCTGGAACAGCCGGTTCGCCGAGCGCGGGCCAGTCCGCCGCCGGCGGCGCTGGCGCACCGACCTCCTGGTCGGAGCAGGACCGGCTGCGGCCGACACGAACTCGGCCGTCATGGAGCCGGAGACGAGGAGCGAGCGCTGGCTCGACCGCAAGCTCGCGACCGCTAGGACACCTCGAGGAGCCGCGGTTGTCATCGCCGTCGTGACGACCTCGATCACGATCGGCGCGGGCCTGGTGATGACGGTCATCGACCACGAGGGCTTCCCGTCGCTCGGCGCTGGAATCTGGTGGGCCGTCCAGACAGTCACGACCGTCGGCTACGGCGACCACGTACCGGAGACCGCCGCCGGCCAGATCGTGGCAGCGCTCGTCATGCTGCTCGGGATCGGCTTCGTCACGGTGATCACCGCATCGATCACGAGCTCGTTCGTGGCACAGTCAGGCCGGCAGCAGGAGCTCGTCGGGGACGGCGTTCCGTCCGCGGGGCAGCTGCAGAAGATCGAAGAGCGACTCGAACGCATCGAAGCCGCTCTGAACGCGTCAGAGTGACCGTGCTGCGCAGTGCTCAGTGAGCTGCGCGGCGACGCCCGCCACGGCGTCCTCTGGGTCTTCTACCGCGACCAACTCACCGAAGCGTGGCGACGAGCCGGGTGGAAGATCTGGGTGGAAGACGACCCGGAAGGTGGGCCCCAAGCCGTTTTCGTCAGAACAGCTGGTTCTCGCCGGCGAAGATGGCCGACACGGAGTCGTCCGAGAACACGTTGCGGATCGTCTCCGCGAGGATGCCCGCCACGGAGAGCACCTCGACATTGTCGGGCTTCGTGAGCGGGTCGACCGGCACCGTGTCGGTGACGACGAGCTTGTCGATCTCGCTCTCCGCGATGCGCTCGAGCGCCGGCCCGTTGAAGAGCCCGTGCGTTGCGCAGGCGTACACCTTGAGCGCCCCGGCCTCCTTCAGCGCGGCCGCTCCCGCGACGAGCGTGCCGGCCGTGTCGACCACGTCGTCGGCCATCACCGCGACCTTGCCGTTCACGTCGCCGATCACGGTCGAGACCTTCGCCTCGTTGTGCGCCGGGCGCACCTTGTTCAGGATCACGAGGTCGCCGCCGATCATCTCCGCGAAGTACCCGGCGAGCTTCGCACGACCGGTGTCCGGCGAGACCGCCGCCAGCGGCACGTCGATGTTCAAATCGCGAACGTACTGCGCGAAGAGCGGCACCGCTGTCATGTGGTCGACGGGGATCTTGAAGAAGCCCTGCACCTGGCCGGCGTGCAGGTCCATGGTCAGCACCCTGTCGGCGCCCGCCGTCTGCAGGAGATCGGCCACGAGGCGGGCGGCGATCGGCTCGCGCGGACGCGACTTCTTGTCCTGCCGCGCGTAGAAGTACCAGGGGATGACAGCCGTGATCCGCTTCGCCGAGGCGAGCCGGGCGGCGTCGATCATGATCAGCAGCTCCATCAGGTGTGCGTCGACCGGGTCGCAGGCCGTCTGCACGATGAACATGTCGGCGCCGCGGATCGAGTCGTCGTAGCGGCAGTAGGTCTCGCCGTTGGCAAACCGCTTCAGCGTCACCCGGCCGAGCTCGCACTCGAGGTGGTCGGCGATCCTCTGCGCGAGCCCTGGATTCGAGCTCCCGGAGACGAGGATCAGCCGCTTCTTCGGCTGCATCCCGATCACGCGCCCCACCGTCAGCTCGGTCGGCTCGAGCCCCGGAGCGCCGAGGCCCGGGAGCGTCTGCTCAATCGTCCCGCTTTCCACCTCGCCCCTCCTTGATCGTCTGTCGTGGCGCGAAGCCCACGAGCGCGTTGTCGGGGACGTCCTCGGTGACGACGGTCCCCGGAGCCGTCCAAACGTCGTCGCCAAGTGTGACCGGAGCAACCAACATAGTGTCGACGGCGAGTCTGACGTTGCGCCCGATCGTCGTCTTTCCCTTGCCCTGCCCGGGCTGGTGCGCGAAGTTCGCGGTGATCGAGCCGGCGCCGACGTTCGTGTCGTCGCCGATCTCCGCATCCCCGATGTACGAGAGGTGCGGGATCTTCGTGCGGTCGCCCACCCGGGCGTTCTTGAGCTCCACGAACGTGCCTGCCTTGGCGGATACCCCGAGCACCGTTCCGGGGCGAACGTAACAGAACGGGCCGACCGTCGCTCCGGCGCCGATCTCCGCAGTGTCCACCACGGCGTGCGGGCCGACCGAGGCGCCGGAGCGCACGAGCGTCTCGCCACGCAGCACCGTGAACGGATGGAGCGTCGTGTCGGGCTCGAGCTGCACGGCTGGGTCGATCCACGTCGTCTGCGGGTCGACGACCGTGACGCCGGCGAGCATGTGCGCCTCCACGATCCGGTCTCGGAGGACGGCGGTCGCGGCCGCGAGCTCGACCCTCGTGTTGACGCCCTCGGTCTCGGCCGGATCGTCGGCGACGTGCACGGCGACTCGCTCCCCCGACGCGGCGAGATCGCGCACGGCATCCGTCAGGTAGAGCTCGCCCTGCGCGTTCGCAGGCGTGAGGCGGTCCAGCGCCGGCCACAGCGCTGCTGCCTGGAAGACGTAGATGGACGAGTTCGCCTCGCGGATCTCGAGCTGCTCCGGCATCGCGTCGGCGGCCTCGACGATCGCCTTCACGTAGCCGCTCGCGTCACGGACGACGCGGCCGTACCGGCGCATGTCGTCGGGGACGAACGAGAGGACCGTGCAGGCGGCGCCGGTCTCACGGTGGCCTGAGACGAGCGCCTCGAGCAGCGCGGTGGTCAGCAGCGGCGTGTCGCCGGAGAGAACGAGTACCTCTTCGGCCTCCGCCAAGCCCTCACGCGCACACCGGACCGCATCACCCGTGCCGTGCGCGCGCTCCTGGACGGCGACGACGACGCCGTCGCCGTCCAGTGCGGCAGCCGTGTCGGGCGACGCAACGATGACGAGCGGGTCGGGGCCGAGCGGCCGAGCGGCCTCCACGATCCAGTCGACCATCCGCCTGCCGAGCAGGGGGTGGAGGTGCTTGGCGATGCCCGAGCGCATGCGCGTCCCAAGCCCGCCGGCCATCACGACTGCTCCGAGGTGCGTTCGCGTCACGGGTGCTCGATGGCTGGGGCGCCAGGATTCGAACCTGGGATCACGGGACCAAAACCCGTTGCCTTACCACTTGGCCACGCCCCACTGTCGGGAGAGCGAGTGTACCGGCGGCAGGAGTCAGCTGTCGCAGGCGGGGGCCGTGACCCAGACGCGGCCATCGCGGCCCAGTACCCGAGCCGCGGCCGACGCCTCGCCGGCGTCGTGGAACAGCCCGTAGAGCGCGGGGCCGGCGCCGCTGACATCGGCACGGAAGGAGCCGAGGCCGACCAGCTCGCTTGCGCGCGGTGACCCGGCGAGGTCGTTCGGTGGCAGATGCGCCAGGTCCGCGGCGGTCGCGATCCCCGCGAGCGCATCGAGCAGCGCCCGTCGTCGCTCGTCGAACCCGGCCGCACCGTGGCGCGCGTCGAAGCTCCGGTACACCGAGGCGGTGGAGGTCTTCTCCTCACCACGGGGGAGCCAGACGACGACGTGGTAGTCACGCGGGAGCCGCAGCGGCTCGAGCGCGGTGCCGTCGGCGGTGGCGAGCACTGCGCCGCGCCGGAGGAAGAGAGGTACGTCCGCTCCGAGACCGGCCGCGAGCTCGTGGAGGTCGCCGTCCGGCAGCGGCTGCGGTAGGAGCGCGTTTCCGAGCTGCAGCGCCGCCGCCGCGTCGGAGCTGCCGCCTGCGAGCCCGGCGGAGACCGGGACCTGCTTCTCGATCGTCGCGGCGAAGCCCGGCTCGATTCCGGCGCGGGTGGCGAGCGCACGCAGCGCCCCCCGCACGAGTGTGTCGTCGTCGAATCCGTCCACCCGAAGCCCAGCGGCGCGATCGACGGTGACGGTGTCGGCGAGCGTGAGCTTCTCGACCACGCTCGCCACCTCGTGCTTCCCGTTCCGCCCGAGCGGGCCGACGACGAGCGCGAGGTTGACCTTCGCCGGGGCGGACGCCGTCAGCATGCGCGAAACGCCTCCTCGAGCGCGACGAACTCCGCGGGGGCGAGCGCCTCCGCGCGCACGCTGCCGTCCCGCCCGATGGCATGAAGCGCCGCCACCGACCGCTCTCGACCGGCCCCGCCTGCGAGTGCGACCGAGTTGGCAAGCGTCTTGCGACGGTGGGCGAAGGCGGCCTCGACGAGCGCCCGTACCTCCGCGAGACGCACCGGCGCTACGACCCGCTCGAAGGCGACCAGGGCCGAGTCGACGCGCGGCGGCGGCCGAAAGACGTGCCTCGAGACCGGGTGGAAGCCGGTGCGGCGCGTCGCCAGCTGCACGAGGACGGACACCGCGCCGTACGCCTTGGTCGACGGCTGGGCGAAGAAGCGGTCGGCCACCTCGCGCTGCACCATCACGCACCAGCGGGTCACCGACGGCAGTCGCACGATCGACTCCGCGACGACCGGTGTGGCGACGTTGTACGGCAGGTTGGCGATGAGCTTGGCCGGCGCCGGCTGCAGCGACGAGAGATCGAGTTGCAGCGCGTCTCCCCAGTGGAGGTGAACGTTGTCGTAGCCGTCGAGCTCGTCGCGAAGAAGAGTCTCCAGGCGGCGGTCGATCTCGACGGCGTGGACGATCGCAACGCGTTCGGCCAGGTAGCGGGTGAGGACGCCGAGACCGGGGCCGATCTCGAGCACGACGTCTCTCTTGCCCGGCTCGGCCAGACGTCCGATCACGTCGAGGATGTTCGGGTCGGCGAGGAAGTGCTGCCCGAGCGCCTTCTTGGGGCCGACCGGCGTCACGGCAGTGCGAAGGCGAGGCGGGCGTTGTCGTCGATCTGTCGCGCGAGCATGTCCGCGTCCTCGTCGCGGGCTGCGGCGAGCACCGCCAGGGTGTGCACGACGTGGGCGGGCTCGCTCCGCCGGCCGCGCACCGGTTGCGGGGCGAGGTAGGGAGCATCCGTCTCGGCGAGCAGGCGATCGGCGGGGACCCGGCCTGCGGCGTCGCGCAGGTCGGCTGCCTTCGGGAAGGTGACGTTGCCGGCGAAGGACACGAAGTACCCGCGCTCCAGCGCCACGGGCAGCAGGCCGGGCGAGGAGAAGCAGTGCAATACGACCGTGCCGCGGAACGGCTCGAGCGCGGTCGCCGTCTGCGTCTCGGCGTCGCGGCTGTGGATCACGACCGGTAGGCCGAGCTCGTCCGCGAGGGCGAGCTGCTCGTCGAACAGCGCCCGCTGCTCGTCGATCGTCGCGAAGCGGTGGAAGCCGTCGAGCCCGGTCTCGCCGACGGCGACGGCCTTCGGATGGCCGAGCAGCGCTCGCAGCTCGTCGACGCGGCCGGCCTCCGGCCCCGCCGCCTGGTGCGGATCGATGCCGAGCGCGGCCACGACGCCGGCCTCCTGGTCGGCGATCTCCAGTGCCCGACGGCAGGACGCGATGCCTGTCCCGATCGTGACGATCGTCGTGACACCGGCCTCGCGCGCGCGCAGCACGAGATCGGCCGCCGGTTCGTCGCACGCGTCGAGATGGGCGTGGGCGTCGGTCACGCCCGTGCGGCCTGCTCCATCCGCGCGAGCTCCTCCGCCACCACGGTCGCGGGGTCGAGCTTGCGGAAGAGCGGCTGGGGCTCGCGCAGCTCCTGTCCCGCGGGCAGCGTCGCCGGCTCCCAGCGGCCGACCCAGCTTGCGTAGTCCCCCGTGAGCACCGTGTGCACGGCGCCGCCCTCCTCTTCGATGTCGCGGAACTCGAGCGGCCCCGCGATGAAGCCCTCGTGGCCGAGCAGCTCGTGCAGCCGCTGCGAGCTGTGGGGCAGCACGGGCGCGAAGAGGAGCTTGAGGTTGTCGATGCAGCGCAGCGCGACGTGGAGAACGGTCGCGCCCCGCTCCCGGTCGGTCTCGAGCAGCGCCCACGGCGCCTGCTCGCTCACGTACTGGTTGACGCGCGTGGCGAGGTGCATCGCCTCGGCCAGGGCCGCGCGGAAGCGCGCCTGCTCGATCTGCGAGCCGACCGCGTCGAAGCCGCCCTCGACCGCCGCGACGACCGCCCTGTCGTCGTCCGTCAGCGGGCCGGCCTCCGGCACCCGCCCGAAGTTCTTGTAGGCGCTCTGCAGGATGCGGTTGACGAGGTTGCCCCAGTTCGCGACGAGCTCGTCGTTGTTGCGGCGCACGAACTCCGACCAGGTGAAGTCGGTGTCCTGGGTCTCCGGCCCGGCTGCGGTGAGGAAGTAGCGGAGGCTGTCGGCGTCGTAGCGGTCGAGGAAGTCCCCGACGTGGATGACCACGTTGCGGCTGGTCGAGAACTGCTTGCCCTCCATGGTCAGAAACTCAGTCGCCACGATGTCGTAGGGCAATCGGAGCGGTCCGCGGCCGTCGCCGACCTCCCCGCCCTCCGCGTAGCCGAGCAGCTGGCTGGGCCAGATGACGGAGTGGAAGACGATGTTGTCCTTTCCCATGAAGTAAAAGTGGCGGGCGTCGTGGCTCTGCCACCAATCGCGCCAGGCGTCGGGGGTGCCGCGGTTGGCGGCCCACTCGACGGATGCCGAGAGGTAGCCGATGACCGCGTCGAACCAGACGTAGATCCGCTTGTCGTCGCGGTCGTCGTAGCCGGGGACGGGGATGCGGACGCCCCAGTCGAGGTCGCGGGTGACCGGGCGCGGCTTCAGTTCGCCAACCAGCTGCAGCGAGAAGTTCCGGACGTTCGCCCGCCAGTGGCCCTGCGCGCCGATCCATTCCGCCAGCTGCTCCTTGAACGCGGGCAGGTCGAGGAACAGATGCGACGTCTCCCGGAACACGGGCGGCTGCCCGTCGACCTTCGAGCGGGGATTGATGAGATCGATCGGATCGAGCTGCTTGCCGCAGTTGTCGCACTGGTCGCCGCGCGCGTCGGGAAAGCCGCAGTGGGGGCACGTTCCCTCGATGTACCGGTCGGGGAGCGTCTGCCCGGTCGTCGCGGAGAAGGCGCCCAGCGCAGTCTTCTCGAGGATGAAGTTCCTCTCCCACAACGTCCGGAACAGGTCGCGGACGACCCGGTGGTGGTTCAGGGTGGTCGTGCGCGTGAAGAGGTCGTACGACAAGCCGAGGCGCCGCAGATCCTCACGGATGATCGCGCTGTTGCGGTCGACGAGCTCACGCGGAGATACCCCCTCGCGATCGGCGGCGACCATGATCGGCGTGCCGTGCTCGTCGGTTCCCGAGACCATCAGCACGTCGTCGCCGCGGAGGCGGTGATAGCGCGCGAAGACATCGGACGGGACGCCGAAGCCGGCCACATGGCCGATGTGGCGCGGGCCATTGGCGTACGGCCATGCCACTGCGACCAGGATCTTCCGGGGTGATGACATCGGCGGTCATCATACGAGCCGCTCCCGGGCGCCCCCGACGGACCGCGAGCGCCGCAACCGGCACGGCGGCCGCCGCGAGAACTGCGAGCACGAGCGCCAGGATCCCGTGCCGTGACGCCTCGCCACCGCCTCCTCGTTGCGCCGCCCGAGGCCCGGACACCACGTCGCGATCCCGGTCTCCGCGTCGCTCGTCGATCGGCGCGGACACGGCCCCGGCAGATATGCCGATCGGATGTTCCGCGCCCGGACGTCGCGTCCCGGGCCGCACGGTCACCGACCGGTGCAGCGCGATCGCTTGTGCGCCATCCGCCCCGGCTCGCGCCGCGGGCCGGTCGGTCGGCGCCTCCGGCGCGCCGGAGGCACTTCGTCCGCGCGGCTCGGGCGCAGCGGCACGAACCGGCGCCGCGGTGGCGGTCCGCCCGGCACGGGAGCGTGCGCTGCCGCCGCCGGGAACGCTGCCGGCTTGCCCCGCCGGCCTGCCGGGTGCGACGTGCTCGGCTCCCGACGCGCCCTGAGCCGCCGACGCGCCGCCGCGCTCTGCGCCGGCCGGCGCAGGCGTCGCAGCCGGTGCTGCCGCCGGCGCCTCAGCGCCCGGAGAACCGGCCGGCTCGGCCGTCGCGGCCGTTTCAGGTTCCGTCGCGCCACCCTCCGCCGCCGCCGGTGGCCCCGCCGCAGCCGTAGGCGCAGGGTCCGGCGCAGGCTCGGGTTGTGGCGCGGCGGCCGATGCCGGCTCCTGGCTCGGCGCAGCGAC
This sequence comes from uncultured Actinomycetes bacterium, assembly GCA_963703975.1. Taxonomy (GTDB): domain Bacteria; phylum Actinomycetota; class Thermoleophilia; order Gaiellales; family Gaiellaceae; genus Gaiella. Next base: position 9,813 of record CAVPGO010000049.1, on the reverse strand, counting down.
TGGAGCCGCCTGAGTCGGCGGCGCTGCCGCCGCGGCACGGGCCGGCAACAACGTGAGCGGGTCGAAGTAGCCCTCCGGCTGGGACGCGACGCGCACACCCAGATGCACGTAGGGCCGGTTCCACTCGGGCGATCCGCTCGAGCCTCCGCGGCCCACTGCGGAGCCCTCCGCGACTCCGTCTCCCTTCCGCGACGCGATCTCGCCGAGGTGCGTGAGGGTGACCGAGTACCCGCCCGCGGTGAGGATGGTGACCGTCTTCCCGTGGGTCGGCACCGTGCCCGCGAACGTCACGGTCCCGCCGGCAGGCGCGAGGATCGGCTCGCCGTCGGCAGCGCCGATATCGACGCCCCGGTGCTGTCCGGAGGCGTACGGGTCGGAGCCGAGCGAGAACGGTCGCAGCACCTCACCGCTCGCGGGCCACGACCAGGCCAGGCCGGCGCTCGGAGCCGCGAGTGCCGCGCACACGACCAGCAGGATCACGATCGAACGTCTCATGGCGATCTCCGTTGCTCGAATGGACAACGGAAATCACTGTAGAGACGAGGTCGGACGTTGTCAAATACGGCTACAGAGAGCCGCGGTAGAGCTTGTTGCGCCGGACGCCCGTGAGGCGGGACACGACGTCGGCCGCGACGCGACGCGGGGCGCCGCCGCTGACGAGCTCTGCGACAGCCGCGAGCGCCGCCGCCTCGTCCTCCTCCGCACGATCCCGATCCGCACCCGCAGCCGCCCCGATGACCAGCGTGATCTCGCCGCGCGCAGGTGTCTCGAACCGTGCCGCGACCACCGCCGCCGTCCCGCGGACCACCTCCTCGAAGCGCTTCGTCAACTCCCGGCAGACCGCCACCTCGCGTCCGGGGTCGGCCACGGCGAGACTGCCGAGCGACGCCGCCAGCCGTTGCGGCGACTCGAACGCGACGGCCGGATGAGGCCATCGGGCGAGCTCCGCCCACAACCGGTCCAGCTCCGCGGCCCGCCGCGGCAGCCATCCGAGGAAGCGGTACTGCTCGCCGGCGAGACCGCTCACGACGAGAGCGGTCTCGACCGCCGACGCACCCGGCAATACCGTCACCTCCACGCCTGCCTCCACCGCCGCGCGCACGAGCCGCGCGCCCGGGTCGTTGATCCCCGGCAGCCCGGCGTCGGAGACGAGCGCCACACGCTCCCCGGCGGAAAGCCGCGGCAGCACCTCCCCCACCCGCTGCGCCTCGTTGTGCTGGTGATAGCTGAGCAGCGACCGACCCTCGATCCCGTGCCGCCGGAGCAGCACACGCGTCTGCCGGGTGTCCTCGCACAGCACGAGATCCGCGGCGCGCAGCTCGTCGAGCACGCGCAACGTCACGTCGGCGAGGTTGCCGATCGGCGTGGCGCAGACCGCGAGCGGCATCTATCTGTGGCCGTCGACGGCCTCGAAGCCGACGAGCGCCGCCCCGATCAGACCGGCCCGCTCTCCCAGCGCGGCGGGGACGACCTCGAGGCGCTCGTCGGCCGGCTGGATCGCCTCGACGCGGGCCGATTCCTGCGCCGGCCCCAGGAGCAGCTGACCCGCGGCGGCCCCGAAGCCGCCGCCGACGACGACGATGTCCGGATCGAACATGTTCGCGAAGGAGCCGATCGCCGCTCCGAGGAGCCTCCCGATGCGCGTCAGCGCGTCGACCGCCTCCGGTTCCCCGCGCTTCGCGCGCTCGACGAGGAGATGAGCGTCGGCCGAAGGGCCGTAGAGCTCGCGTGCGACACGCGATGCGGCATGCCCCGACGCGACGCCTTCCAGGTGCCCGCGGCCATGGCAGTTGCCCTGGCATTTCGGCCCGTCGAACTCGACCACGACGTGACCCAGCTCGGCCCAGCCGCGGTACAGCTGCCCGTCGAGCACGAGACCCCCGCCGATCCCGGTCCCGAGCGTCAGCATGACGAGCGTCCGGGCCCCCTGTCCCGCTCCGAGCCGCCACTCCGCGAGCGCCGCCGCGTTGCCGTCGTTCTCGACACCGACCGGCAGGCCGAACCGGTCGGCCGCCCACCCGCGGAGGTCGACGCCCTCGAGCGGGAGGTTCGTGGCGCGGTAGGCGACACCGGTCGCGGGGTCGAGATTGCAGGGAACCCCGAGACCGAGACCGGCGGGTGAGCCGTCGAGAAGCGAGTCAACTGCTCTCGCGATCCCGTCCAGGATCGCCTCCTCGGAGGCGAGCGGCGTCTCGTGCTCGACCTCGCGCTCGGCCGTCCCGTCGCGGCGCACGAGCCCGGCGAGGATCTTCGTCCCCCCCACGTCCACCCCGATCACCCTGTCACCGCCCACGGCGCGGCTACGATATCCGCCCGAATGCCCGCAGATGAGAAGCCGTATCGCCTCTATCGTGGCGGGCGGGCCAAGGGACGGGTCCCTCTCCAGCGTCATCTCCCCCCCAAGAAGGGCGGCGCGCCGACGAGTGGGGCCGATCCTGCCGGCCTCGGGACCCCGCCGCACCAGCGTCGTCCCCGCCGCATCGGTCGCTGGATCGCCATCTCGGCGGCCGTCGTCGTGCTGCTCACGATCGTGTGGGGGGTGGCGGGCTACTTCGCCTTCCGGAGCGGCGTGGGCGAGGCGAACGGGCGAATTCCGGGCAGCACGGGGACGCTCCTGACCCCGCAGGACGGGCTCCTCACCTCGACGCCGACGACGATCCTCGTGCTCGGCACCGACGGCGCCGCACGCGGCGGACGCGAGGACGCGAACCGCACCGACTCGATCATGCTCGTACGCACCGATCCGCGCCGCCACCGTCTCGCCTTTCTCTCCATCCCCCGCGACCTGCGGGTGGAGATCCCGGACGTCGGCGCGGCCAAGGTCAACGCCGCCTACCAGTACGGCGGCGCGACGCTCGCGGTGCGCACGATCCGCGAGCTGACAGGGTTGCAGATCAACCACATCGCGGTGGTCGACTTCGACCGGTTCCGCGAGCTCATCGACGCGGTCGGGGGCATCGACGTGAAGGTGCCCAAGCCGATCCAGTCGAGCCGGTTCGACTGCCCGTACGCGACGGCGAAGCGTTGCGCCGAGTGGGACGGCTGGCACTTCGAGAAGGGCACGCAGCACATGGACGGCGGGCGCGCGCTCGTCTACTCCCGGATCCGCAAGAACCGGCTCGACCCCTCGGAGACCGACCTCGACCGCGCGCGACGACAGCAGCAGGTGGTGCAGGCGACGGCCGACAAGATCTCGGGCCTCGGCACCGCCCTGCGGTTGCCGTTCGTCGGCGGCAAGATCGTCCGCCCGCTGGCCACCGATCTCAGCGCAGGCCAGATGCTGCAGCTCGGCTGGGCGTACTTCCGCGCCGATTCGGGGAAGGCGCTGCACTGCCGGCTCGGCGGCGACCCGGCGTCGGTCGGGGGCGAGTCGGTGATCCTCGGCTCGGAGGACAACGTGGGCGCCGTCGCGATGTTCGTCGGCAAGTCGGCGCCGCTCCCCCCTCCGAAAGGGCTGCCGTACGCGCCGGGCTGCGTCGTCGGCGACCGCCAGCTCTAGAACCGGTACCGTCAGAGGCCATGGGCTACACGTATCTCCCGGCCGACGACCCCTCGATCGAGTCCTTCCGCGGCGTCTTCCTGAAGGTACGGCAGGCGCTCGGCACGACCGCGTTCGGGATCAACGAGGTGCGCCTGCCGCCGGGCGCGGACGGGCTCGAGCACGACGAGCTCGAGACCGGCCATGAAGAGGTGTACGTCGTGCTCGACGGAAGCGGCACCTTCACGGTCGACGGCGAGGCCGTAGCCGTCTCAGCCGGCGACTACCTGCGGGTCGACGCCGGTGCGACGAGGCTCGCACACTCCGAGGAGGACGGGATGCGGTTCCTCGCGATCGGTGCCAGGCCGCTGCCGGAATACGACGGGCGCGGATCCCTGTAGGGGCCGCCCCTACGAGTCGCCGCTCTTGTCGTTCTTCTTGTCGGTCTTCGGCGCCGGCGTCGAGTCGCCCGACGCGGATGTGGAGGCGTCCTTCTTCTCGGTCTTCTCCGTGCTCTTCTCGGAATCCGCGCCCTTCTCGGAGCCGCTTCCGTCGCCGTCCTTGCCACCCTTGCGCGAGCCGCGCCCGTAGTCGGTGGAGTAGAAGCCCGAGCCCTTGAAGTGCACGGCCACCGGGAAGAGGATCTTCTCGACCGGCCCGGCTCCGCACTCCTGGCACGCTTCCACCGGCGGGTCGGCCATGCGCTGGAACACCTCGAAGGTGTGTCCGTTCGGGCAGCGGTACTCGTAGGTCGGCATGCGCGGCCAAAAATACCAGCGGGCCTGGGCGGCGCTGTCGCCCGTCCAGGCTACGCGCCTTCGCGACGCCCCTTGTCGTGCAGCTCCCTGTAACAGGGGGCGCTCTCGAAAGCGCCGAGGCCCGTCGGCGGGTCGCCGCGGCGCCGGCGACCGCGACGCAGCGCGGCGACGGCGGCACCGGCGCCGACCATACCGCCGATGACGAAGGAGCGGAGGCGCCTGCCGCGACGCTCGTCGCCGTCCATGCAAGGATCGTACGCCCATGCTCGTGTGCTCGCTCGGCGACCTCGTGCTCGATGTGATCGTCCGCCTCAGGCAGCCCCTGGCGCCGGGTGCGGATGCGAGCTCGACCATCTCCGTCGCACCGGGCGGCCAGGCGGCCAACGTCGCCGCTTGGGTGGCCGCTCTGGGCGGCCGCTCGCGCTGGCTGGGCAAGCGCGCCGACGACGACGGTGGGCAACTGGCGGCCGGCCGGCTGACGGGCTACGGGGTCGAGTTGTGCGGGCCCGTGGTCGAGACGGGCGGCGGCATCATCGTCTCGCTGGTCGACCCCGACGGCGAGCGCACGATGTGCCCCGACCGCGGCGTAGCAGTCGAGCTGCGTCCGGAGGAGATCGAACCGCGCTGGCTCGAGGGGTGCGACTGGCTGCACGTCTCCGGGTACGCCCTCTTCGCCGAGCCGGTGCGTCTTGCCGCGCTGCGCGCCGTGGAGGTCGCGCGCGCCTCGGGTGCGCGCGTGAGCGTGGATCTCGCGTCGTGGTCGGGGATGAGAGACGTCGGCATCGACGCGTTACGGCTGATCCTCGAGCGCTTGGCGCCCGACGTCGTGTTCGCGAACGAGGACGAGGCGGAGCTCCTCGGCAGCCCGCCGGCCGGAGCCCTGTGGATCGAGAAGCGCGGAGCGCGCGGCTGCTCGTTCGGCGGCGACGAGCGGCCCGCGCTGCAGGTGAAGCGTGTCGTGGACACGACGGGCGCCGGCGACGCGCTGGCCGCAGGCTGGCTCGTCGGCGGCCCCGACCTCGCCCTCGAAGCAGCCGCCCGCTGCGTGCAGCAAGCCGGCGCGATGCCCTGAGGGCTACCGAAAGCCTTGTCCGAGGCGGACGCCTTGCGTGCCGCAGACGCCCTAGGCACCCTGGGCTCGTGGAGGAGGAGCAAGGGATCTATCGTGGCGAGGTCATCACGATCATGAGCGTGCTGGCCGATATCCGAAGCAAGGTCGACGCGATCCTGGACGCGATCGAGGGAGACGACGGTGAAGAGGAAGCGGAAGATCCTAGGGACGCCTGAGGAACGAGCACGGAGCGAAGAGATCCGGCGCGAGCTCGAAGCGCACATCGAGCGGATCACCGCAGAGTTCCGGGCCCGCGGTCACGAGCCGATCACCGACCTGCAGTACTGGCTCGACCGCGGCAGGGCAGAGCTCGCCGCGAAGCGCAGGCCAGAGCCGGCGTAGGTCGCATTCGTGACGCTGTGTGCCTGGCTTCAGCCAGGCACAGGGGTTGCGTGCGCCCATCCCACATCGCGTTCGGTCGCTCTGAACGTCGCCTCAGCCGGACGGGCAGTCTGCGAGCTCGACGAAGTGGCACACCGCGTTCACGAGCCGCATGTCCTCGACCGTCTTGCAGTCGGCTTCGAGCAGCCGCGGTGCGACGACGAGCACGGCGCGGCACTGCCCGCGCGAGGTCGCGACGTTGACGCGGTGCCGGTCGAAGGCGAAGCGGATCCCGCGCGGTGCGTCCTCGCCGCTCGAGCTGGCGAACGAGACGATCACGACGGGCGCCTCCTGCCCCTGGAACTTGTCGACGGTGCCGACACGCGCACCGGCGGGCACGGTCCGCCGTAGCGCTCGCACCTGCGCGTTGTAGGGCGCCACGACCAGGAGGTCCGCCTCGGTCAGTGGCCGCGTCGTGCCGTGCTCGTCGGTGTAGGGCGTTCCGACCAGCCGCTCGATCTCGACCGCAACCGCCTCTGCCTCCTCGAACGACTGCTGCCCACGCCCCGCATGCTCGACGAGGCCTACCGCGAGCCCGTCCTCGCCCGCCAACGTTCGCGCGGCGCACTCGTCCCACGACAGGAGGCGACCCTCGTAGTACGCCTCCGACGTGAAGCGGCAGAGCTCGGGTCGGAGTCGCCGCGTCTGGTCGAGGAAGATGCCGCGCTCGGGCGGCACCGTCTCGTCGTCGCCGAGCAGGTGCTGGAGGACGGAGACCCGCGCCTCGTCCGGCTGCGCGCCCTGCGAGACCTGCGGTAGCTGGTTCGGGTCGCCGAGCAGCACGAGATTCTGCGCGCACGTGCCGCTCGCGATCGCGTCGGCGAGCGACACCTGCCCGGCCTCGTCGACGATCAACGTGTCGAGCGAACCGTCGAACTCCGCGCGGGAGAGCAGCCACGACGTGCCGGCGACGAGCTGGTAGACGGGGTCGAGGCAGTCCTTCCAGTCCGCTTGCGGCTCCACGAACGGCCCCTTGTACGCGTCGTCCGAGTGCGTGCACTTCTTGACGCCGCGGAACCCGAACCTCTGCTCGCGCGCCTCCCGCTCGATCTCGGCGAGCAGCTTGTTGATCGCCTTGTGGCTGAGCGACGTCACGCCGACCCGCTGCCCGGCCTGCATGAGCGCGACCGCGATCTTCGCCCCTTGCCACGTCTTGCCCGACCCGGGCGGCCCCTGCACGAAGAGGTACGAGCCGTCGAGCGAGAGCGCAGCCTCGACCGATGTCCCGGCGAGCCGGGCGCGTGGCAGCCGACGCTCGAGCACGGCCGTCAAGGCGGCGTACGGCCCGGCGGCGGCGAGATACTCCCGCGCGAACCGCGCCACCGCCTCGCGCTGGTCGTAGTCGCCGATCGGCGGCGGCGGGACGAGCCCGGTCGGCAGCGGCTCGTGCGACCTGTTCTGCCTGCGCCAGAGTCGGACGACTCCGGCCTCGTCGTCGACCTCCACCGCGTACCTCTTCTCGGTGCGCGCATCGACGCCGTCGTGGTCGATCTTGTGCTCCTGCGGCGGAAAGGCGAACGTGTAGACGAGCGACTGCCTGTCGGGCTCCGGCTCGCCGATGCGCTCGAGCCCGCCGATCGTGTCGCCGTCGCTGACGAGCTCCTCGTCCGAGAGCTCGAGGTGGAAGAACCACTCCCACCATTGCGGCTTCGCCTCGCGCTCGTGGTAGTCGAGGAGTTGCGCCGCGAGCCGGCGCGGATCGCCCTCGCTCGCGCCCTCGAGCAGCGCCTCCCGCAGTGCAGCGCGCTCGACGTCTCTCTCCTCGGCCTCGTCGCTGCGCTCTCGCCGGTCGGGCGGCGGCAGCCACGCCAGACCGGGCGGTCGCTGCTCGAGCAGCCACTCGCACAGCGCGACGGTGGAGCGGCAGTCCTCCTCGTTGTAGGCCTCGACCTCGGTGAGGATCGCGTCGTGGCCGCTCTCCAGCCACTGCTCGAAGCGGACGGTGGACTCGTCGCCGCCGGAGACCTCGGCGGTGCGCTCGAAGCCGTACAGCTCCTCGACGACCTTGATCGAGTAGCTGTCGACCGACGCGCGCAGCGACTGCCTGACGACGCGGTAGAGGTCGACGAGCACCTCCTGGCGCAGGAACGTGTCGATCTCGTCCTCACGTGTCCCGTGCTCGCCCATCAGGCGCCGGAGCGCGGTGCGCTCGTAGGAGGCGTAGTGGTAGACGTGCAGGCCGGGATACCGGCGGCGTCGCTCGACGACCCAGTCGACGAACTCCTCGAAGATCGCCCGCTCGCCGTCGCGGTCCTTCGCCCACGATGCGCGGTACCGCACGGCGCCGTCGTCGTCGCGGTAGCACCAGCCGAAGAGGTACTCGAGCCCGCGCGCGGGCTCGTAGAACGGGTGCCCTTCGAGGTCGAGCCAGACGTCGCCGAAGTCGGGCGCCGGCAGCAACTGGAATCCGCGCTCTTCCTCGAGCGGCAGGCGGTCGACCCGGTGCTCGCCGGTGGTGCGCTTGTACAGCTGCAGCTCGGCCTGGTGCCGGAGCTTCTCGAAGGTCTCCGCGCGGGGCACGTCCGTGCCTGCCTCGAGGCAGGCATGAGGGTCTGTCCCGGGTGCAACGGCGCCGAGCTCCGCGAGCGTCCCGATCCCGCCGGCCGCGAGCCGCTCCGCCTGCCCGCGGCCGAGCCCGGCGACGAGCACGAGGTTGTCGTCCTCCTCGAGCCGCGACCGACAGATCCGCCGAAAGTCGCAGATCCCGCAGTGATCGCACGGCCACGGATACGTGGGCCCAGAGGCTCCGGAAGCCCTGCCGGTGCTGTTGTGCCTGCCTTCGGGCAGGCACAGGGGTTCACCTGCCGTGACCGCCTCGAGGAACCGCCCACGCACCTGCCGGAAGTACGACATGTACTCCGCCACGCGAAACGTCTCCCGCTCCCCGGTGCCGAGCTCGACGTGCATGAGCTCCGGCATCCGCCCGGTGATCCGCTCGACCTGCTCCGCGTAGAAGCACAGCTGCAACACGTGCCCGGGCTTGGCCGACCGAGACAGCTTGGTGTCGACGGGCTCGTACGTCCCGCCGGCTGTCCGCTCGAGGAAGTCCGCAAACCCACGCCAGGTCCCGTCGGTGAGGTACGCCTGATAGACGACGTCAGCCTCGCCTGACCGAATCGCGTCCTCCGTCAGTCGCCGCGCCTCGTCGGCGTCGAACGCCTCGTCGTCGTAGGTCGGGATCCGCACGATCGTGCGCCCCTCCGCCTCCAGCCGCGCGAGGTACGCAGCCTCGTGCTCGTTCCCCTTGGCGAAGATGAGGTCGCGGTGCGGATCGGCGAACACGGGCTTCTCCAGCTCGCCTCGCGCAACGGCGACCTGCAGCGTCGTCAGGTGCGGGCAGGCGAGGTGCCCCGAGAGGTCGGAGGGCGCAAGGGTGAGGTGGCCGTCGCGAAGCTGCACACACGGAGTATCAGCGTCGTTGCGGCCGCGTCTTACGCAGCGGCGTGCGGGAGTCTCAGGCACCGTCCGCGCGCTTGCGGGAGTTGAGTCCTTGTAGCCGCGACTCTGACGCGCGATCGACTGACCGAGCGCCCGAGGGTGCCTGACCCCCTGTCAGGCACCCTCTCGCCTCTCATCCAGAAGTCGCGGCGCCGATCCCGATGTGGATCGGATTCGTCAGCACGGCAGCGCTGCCGCCCGCTGCCCGCTCGCGCAGCATGGCGTCCAGCACCTCGCGCACCCGGGCCCGCTGCTCGTCCGACAGACCGCCGACGAGCATGCCGGCCATCGGGTTGCTGTTCACGAGCCAGTCCCACATCTCCCCACCCGAGCCGAACGTGAGCGTCTCGGTGATCGTCTCGACGCGCACGTCGAGCAGACCGGCCGCCTCCAGTGCCGCGCGGAGCTTCTCGACCTCCGCCACCTGGAACGGCAGCGGTGGCGGATCGAGCGGCAACCCTTCGAATCCCGGCACGACGGCCTGGATGGCGCCCATGAAGAAGCCGAGGAACTCGATCTGCGTCGGCGGCCCGTAGACGACCAGCAGCACACGCCCGCCCGGCCGCGTCACCCGTGCCATCTCTCGTAGCGCGCGCGGCAGGTCGGGGAAGAGCATCACCCCGAACTGCGACCCGCGACGACGAGGA
>CAVPGO010000048.1:0-45621 GCA_963703975.1 uncultured Actinomycetes bacterium | reverse complement strand
ACTAGGCCGAGGTGCTCTCTGCCGTCCGGCGGGCGCTTCACAACGGCTTAACGCCGCGCCGTCTAGCATCGACCCACGGGCGCATGCCCGCACGCCCGCCCGACGGAAAGGAGCACCATGCCCGGGACGAAGCGCGAGCCACGGTCGCCCGGTGACGCCGGGCCCGGCCGGGAGCGCCTGGAAGCGGCGCTCGTCGAGATCAAGCGGGTGATCGCGGGCCAGGACGAGATGCTCGAGCGTGTACTCGTCTGTCTTGTTGCCGGGGGCCACCTCCTGATCGAGGGTGTGCCTGGGCTGGCGAAGACACTGACCATCAAGACGACTGCGGCGGTGCTGGGCGGCACCTTCCGCCGTGTGCAGTTCACCCCGGATCTCGTCCCGTCCGACCTCGTCGGCACGCGGATCCTGCGTCCCGACACGAGCGGCTTCGACACCGAGCTGGGGCCGGTGTTCTGCAACTTCCTGCTCGCCGACGAGATCAATCGCGCCCCCGCCAAGGTCCAGTCGGCGCTGCTCGAGGTGATGCAGGAGCGTCAGGTGACGATCGGCCACGACACGTTCGTCGTGCCCGACCCCTTCTTGGTCATGGCGACACAGAACCCGATCGAGTCCGAGGGGACCTATCCGTTGCCGGAGGCACAGGTCGACCGCTTCATGCTCAAGGTGCTCGTCGACTACCCGGAGCGTGACGAAGAGCTGACCGTGGTGCACCGGGCGCTCGACCTGCCCGTCGCCGTGGAGCCAACCCTGTCCCTCGAGGAGCTGCGCTCGTTGCAGGCTGCCGCGCTCGACGTGTACGTCGACCCTGGGCTGGTCAGCTACGGGGTCAGTCTCGCCACCGCGACGCGGCAACCAGGCGCATACGGGCTCGGTGAGCTCGCGGAGCTCGTCGCGTTCGGGGCCAGCCCACGGGGACCGATTGCGCTGATGCAATCGGCGCGCGCGCTCGCACTCGTGCACGGGCGGGACTACGTCACGCCGGCCGACGTGCGCGCGCTGGCGAAGGACGCGCTACGGCATCGGCTGGTGCTCACGTACCGCGCGCTCGCGGAGGAGCGTTCCGCGGACGATGTGCTCGACGCCGTCCTCGCCGCCGTGCCACAGCCGCGGCTCGAGCTCGGGAGACCGGCGGCGGCATGACCCCGCTGGCGCGCGCGTTCGGCGTTGCAGCGACGCCGGAGCGCCCCGGCCCGGGCCCGATACCGGACGCGCTCCTGCGGGCGCTGGAGCTGACCATCGGGCGCCGCGTCCAGGGGCTCCTGGCCGGGGACCATCGCTCGGCGCTGCTCGGCCGCGGCAGCGAGCTCGCCCAGGTGCGCCCGTACGTGCCCGGCGACGACGTCCGTCTGATCGACTGGAACGTGACCGCTCGCACGGGCGAGCCGCACGTGCGCGTCCACCTGGCCGAGCGCGTGCTCGTCACGTGGATCGTCCTCGACCGAACGGCGTCGATGCGCTTCGGCACCGCCGACCGGCGCAAGGACGACGTGGCGCTCGGGACGACCATCGCCGTCGGTCACGCGGCCAGCATCCGTGGGAACCGCGTCGGGCTCGTCGCCTTCGGGGAGGGGCCGCCGGCGCCGCTTCCCCCGCGACCAGGTCGGCCCGGCATCGTCGGCGTCCTGCTCGCACTGCAGGAGGACGGAGGCCCGGGGTCGGCCGCGACGCTCGCGAGCGCGCTCCAGGTGGTGGGCGCGGCCGCGCGCCAGCGCGCACTCGTCGCAGTCGTCTCGGACTTCCGCGGCCGCCTCGACTGGGAGCACCCGCTGCTCGACCTCGCCGGCCGTCACGACCTCCTCGCCGTGGAGGTGCGGGACCCGCGTGAGCAGGAGCTCCCGGACGTCGGCGAGCTGTCGCTCACGGACCCGGAGACCGGCGACCGTCTCCGCGTGGACACGCGCGACGCACGGCTGCGCGCCCGCTTCGCCGCCGCCGCGGCTGAGGAGCGTCAAGCCGTGGCTCGCACGCTCGTGCGCGCCGGCGCCACCCACGTCGTGCTCTCCACCGACACCGACTGGTTACGGGTGCTCGCTTCTTCCCTGCAGCGGAGGCGCCGGTGAGCTTCGCCTGGCCGCTCGCGCTGCTCGGCCTGCTCGTCGTGCCGGTGGCCGTGACGCTGTACGTGCTCTCCGCGCGGCGTCGGAGCCGCGAGGCCGAGCGCTTCGGCTCGCCCGCACTCGTTGCGGGCCTCGTGTCGGCCCGTCCGGGCTGGCGCCGCCATGTGCCGTTTGCCCTGGCCCTCGCGGCTCTCACCGTGCTCGTGGTCGGCGTGGCAAGGCCGAAGGCCACCGTCTCGGTGCCGAAGGAGGAGGCGACCGTGGTCCTCGCGCTCGACACCTCGCGCTCGATGGCGGCCACCGACGTGCAGCCCACCCGGCTGGCCGCTGCCCAGGAAGCCGCACGATCATTTCTCGAGCGTGTCCCGGATCGCTACCGGGTGGCGATCGTCTCCTTCTCGTCCGAGGCGCAGATCGTGCTGCCGCCGACGGCCGACCGCGAGTCCGCGTTGCAGGCGCTGGCTCAGCTGCGCGTCGGCTCGGGCACGGCGCTCGGTGATGCGATCGTCCGCTCGGTGGAGACGGTGCGGCCGGGCGAAACGTCGAGCGACCGGGGCGCGCCTCCGCCTGCCCCGAGCCCCGACGACCCGCCCGCGACGGTGCTGCTCCTCTCCGACGGGGCGCAGACGTCCGGGCAGTTCACCCCCGCCCAGGGCGCGGCGCTCGCGCAGCGCCTCCGTGTGCCCGTCAACACCGTCGCGCTCGGCGTTGGGCCGGCGGTCGTGCAGGTGCCGCTCTCGGGCGGCCTGCGCCAGCGCGTCACCGTTCAGCCTGATCCCGCAACCCTGCGCGAGGTGGCACAGCAGACGGGCGGTCAGTTCTACGACGCACCGGACGCCGACAGCCTGCAGGAGGTCTACGGGGAGCTGGGCTCGCGCCTCGGAACGAGACGGGAGGAGCGTGAGCTGACCCAGTTCTTCGCGGCCGCGGGCGGGCTCCTACTGCTGTCGGGGTCGGCCCTGTCGCTGCTCTGGTTCAGGAGGCCGCTGTGAGGCGGCTCCGGCTCCTCCTCGCGGTGCCGTTCGCTGTTGCGGTGGCCACGGGAGGCGTGCAGGCAGCCGGGGCCGCCAAAGCGGCGGACGAGTGCCGTGGCCTGCCGATCTGCCTGCCGGTCGCCGGCCCGTGGGTCGTGATCCCCGGCCGCACCGGTTCCGAGCCGGCGCGCGTGGAGTTCGAGCTGAGGTGCCCTCTCGAGGGGTATATCGTCGCCGGCACCGACGTCCGCCTCGCCGATCCCGACATCGACGTCGGCCTGCGGGGCGAGACCGGGAGCCCGGTCGGCCCGGGTGTGACCACGTCACGAGCCGTGTTGTTCATCGGCACGTACGTCGGTGCGCGTCGCGCCCCTGCGACGTTCCGGCCGTTCATCGGCTGCGTGCCCACCTCGGGCGGCGGCCGGGCCCTCACGGGCTCGTCCGCTCTGCCACCGACCCGCCCGGTGACCCGCCGCGTGGCGGAGCGGCGTGTGCCGTCCGGTGAGCAGGTCGGCGTGAGCGCAACGTGCCGCGGACGGGAGACCGCGGTGGACGCCAGTCACGCCGTCGCCTTCCGCACCGTCGCGCCGCCACAGCGCTCCTGGATCGTGTCGGTGCGCACGTCGCTGCGCCACACCTCCTCGCGCGCGACGGTGACCGCGACCGCCTCGGGCCGCCTGCCGGCACGGGTCGCGGCCTTCGTCCAGGTGATCGTGCACTGCCGCAGGGACGCTCCATGAGCCTGCAGTCCCCGCTGCTGCTCGTCAGCCTGTTGCTGCCGGCACTCGTGCTCTTCGGCTACTTCTGGATCGAGCGCCGGCCGGGTCGGTACGCCGTGGCCTTCCCGAACCTGTCGGTGCTCGCAGGCGTCGCGCAGCGCGGGCGGGCATGGCGGCGCCACCTCACCGCCGTGCTGCTGCTGGCGGCCGTCGGCCTCCTCTGCATCGCGGTGGCGCGGCCGCAGATGGCCCTCATGGTTCCATCGCAGCGGGCGACGGTGATCCTGACGCTCGACGTGTCGGGGTCGATGGAGGCGGCCGACGTGGCGCCGAACCGGCTCGCCGCGGCAAAGGCGGCTATCGAGCGCTTCCTCGACCGGGTCCCCGACTCGATGCGGGTCGGCCTCGTCCTGTTCTCATCCGAGCCGTACGTGGCCGTGCCGCCGACACGCGATCGCGAGACGGTGCGCGCCGGCCTCGCGCTCGCATTTCCGCGCTTCGGCACTGCGATCGGCGATGCGGTGGCGCGGTCGGCGGAGCTCGCCGTCGAGTCGACCCGGGCCGACCGGACCGCGGCGGACGAAGGCGCGGCTGCCCGGTCTGGCGGGCGCGTGTCCGGGGAGCCTCTCGCTGCGATCGTGTTTCTCTCGGACGGCTTCCAGACCCGCGGTGTGCTGACGCCGGACGAGGGAGCCCAGCGCGCGAAGGAGGCCGGGATTCCCGTGCACACCATCGCCCTGGGCACCGACGAAGGTCTGATCGAGACGGAGCGAGACGGCGAGCGCCGCATCATCCCGGTACCGCCCGACCGGGCAACGCTGGCGGCCATCGCGGGGTCGACCGGCGGACAGGCATATGACGTTCGCGACGCGGACAAGCTCGTCGACGTCTACGACAGCCTCGGCTCGTCCGTTGGCCGGGTGAAGGAAGACCGCGAGGTGACGGCGGCATTCGTCGGTGTCGGAGCCGTCCTCGCCGGCGTGGCCGGGCTGCTCGCCGGCCTCTGGGCGCCCCGCTTGCCGTAGCGCGATCTCCCGCTCCCGCACGGGGATCCGGGCCTACCCCGTATGGCGGAACACGAGTAGGCTCCTGCGCTCAGATGGCGCCGCTGCTCTCCGTGCGGGACGTGACGCTTCGCTTCGGCGGCATCGTCGCCCTCGACGGTGTCTCCTTCGACGTCCAGCCGGGGACGATCACCGGCCTGATCGGGCCCAACGGCGCCGGGAAGACGACAGCGTTCAACGTCGTCACGCGCCTCTACCGGCCCGACGCGGGCGAGGTCGAATTCGACGGGGCCTCCCTCTTGCGCACGCCCGCGCACCTTGTCGTCACGCGGGGCATCGCGCGCACCTTCCAGAACCTGAACCTGTTTCGGACGATGTCGGTGCTCGAGAACGTCCTCGCCGGCGGTCACGCGCGTGGACGCTCGTTCGGTGAGCGCGAGGCGATGGAGACGCTCGACGTCGTCGGCCTCGGCAGGCGAGCGTCGGAGCCGGCCGCGTCTCTGTCGTACGGGATTCAGAAGCGCGTCGAGATCGCCCGGGCGCTCGCGGCCTCGCCGAGGCTTCTGCTGCTCGACGAGCCCGCCGGAGGGCTCAACCACGAAGAGGTGGACGAGCTCGGGGGCTTCGTGCAGAGCCTGCGCGACGACCTCGGCCTCACCGTGCTGCTGGTCGAGCACCACATGGGGCTCGTGATGCGTGTCTCCGAGCACGTCAACGTGCTCAGCTTCGGG
This sequence comes from uncultured Actinomycetes bacterium, assembly GCA_963703975.1. Classification (GTDB taxonomy): domain Bacteria; phylum Actinomycetota; class Thermoleophilia; order Gaiellales; family Gaiellaceae; genus Gaiella. The sequence goes on along the minus strand of CAVPGO010000048.1, from coordinate 40,136 downwards.
CGCAAGATCGCGGACGGCACGCCGGCGGAGATACAGGCGAACCCGGCGGTGATCGAGGCCTACCTCGGCTCGGGGGAGTGATGGCGGCGCTGCTCGAGCTCGATGGCGTGCACGCCCGCTACGGTCCCGTCGAGGCGCTGCACGGAGTCAGCCTGGAGGTGCCAGAGGGCGAGATCGTCGCGGTGCTCGGCGCCAACGGCGCGGGGAAGACGACGACGTTGCGCGCCGTGTCGGGCACGGTGCGGCGGTCCGACGGTGAGATCCGCTTCGCCGGCCGGCGGTTGCGCGGCGGCCCAGAGGCCGTCGCCAAGGCCGGGATCGCGCACGTGCCCGAAGGGCGCGGCACGTTCACCGAGCTGACCGTCCTCGAGAACCTCCGTCTCGGCGCGTACACGCGCCGAGACCGGGAGGTGAGGCAGGACGTGGACCGTGTCGCGGGCTGGTTCCCGTGGCTCACCGAGCGGGCCGGCCAGACGGCGGGCACACTCTCGGGTGGCGAGCAGCAGATGCTCGCGCTGGCGCGTGCCCTGATGGGGAGGCCGCGGCTGGTGATGCTGGACGAGCCGTCGCTCGGGCTCGCACCGCTCGTCGTGCGCGAGATCTTCCGCATCGTGCGCGAGCTCAACGCGCACGAGGGCCTCACCGTGCTCGTCGTCGAGCAGGACGCCCGCATCGCGCTCGAGGCGGCGTCCAGCGCCTACGTGCTCGAAGTGGGCAAGGTCGCGATCTCCGGGTCGAGCGTCAGCCTGCGCGAGAACGAGGGCGTGCGCCGGAGCTACCTGGGGTACTGAGCGCGATGTCCGATCTCCTGCAGCAGATCGTCTCCGGCCTCGCCTCGGGCGGCATCTACGGCGCCCTCGCCCTCGCGCTGGTGCTGATCCACCGGGCGACGGGGATCATCAACTTCGCCCAGGGCGAGATGGCGACGTTCTCCACGTTCATCCTCTGGTCGCTCACGGTCAACCACGGCTGGCCGTACTGGCCTGCGTTCGTGCTCACGCTCGCCGTCTCGTTCGGCGGTGGGCTCGGCATCTACCAGCTCGTCATCCGGCCGAACGAGCGTGGCTCGGTGCTGCGCGTGGTGATCGTCACGATCGGCCTGCTGATCCTGCTCAACGGGCTCATGCAGCTGATCTGGTCGGGCGAGGTGAGGGCGGTGGAGAGCCCGTTCCCGTCCGGCACGTTCCGGGTCGGCGACGTGGCGATCGCCTACCAGGACGTCGGCACGATCTGCGTCTCGCTCGGGGTCGTGCTGCTGCTCCGGCTCTTCTTCCGGTTCACGAAGGTGGGGCTGGCGATGCGCGCCGCCGCGGTCAACCCGGCCGAAGCCCGGCTCGTCGGAGTGCGCGTCACGTGGATGCTCGGTCTCGGGTGGGGGCTCGCCGCGGCACTCGGTGCGGTGGCGGGGGCACTCACCGCGCCGAGCGTCTTCCTCGACCCGACGATGATGCAACCGATCCTGATCTATGCGTTCGCGGCTGCGGTCCTCGGCGGCATCGACTCGCCGGTGGGTGCCGTGGTCGGCGGTCTCGCGCTCGGTGTTCTCCTTAACCTGCTCAGCTGGCTGAGCCAGTACGACGCGTTCTCCTGGTTCACGGAGGAGCTGCGGCTCCCGACCGCGCTCGCGATCATCCTCGGCGTGCTGCTCGTCAAGCCGGCGGGTCTCTTCGGGCGCGTGGCGGTGAGGAGGATATGAGCAGCCGGCGCCGCCTCGCGGGGCCGATCGTGGCGTTCGCGGCGCTCACGGTCGTCGCGTACGGACTGCCGGCGTTCGTGAACGACTTCCGCGCTCAGCAGTTCGCCTACGTGTGGATCTACCTGATCGCGCTGATCGGGCTGAACGTGCTCACCGGGTACACCGGGCAGATCTCGCTCGGGCACGGCGCCTTCATGGCCGTCGGCGGCTACACGACTGCCATCCTGATGAGCGATCACGGGGTCAAGGACGTGTGGACGATCCCGATCGCCGGGCTCGTCACGGGCGTCGTCGGGTTCCTCTTCGGCATCCCCGCGCTGCGGCTCTCCGGCCTCTACCTGGCGCTCGCCACGTTCGCCGTCGCGGTGGCCACGCCGGGACTGATCAAGCGCTTCGAGGGCTTCACGGGCGGCGGCCAGGGCATCAACCTGTTCGGCACGCCGGAGCTGACGGCATCCCTGACACCGGTCTCCGTGCTCGGGTTCGAGCTCAACTTCAACAACTGGCTGTACTACCTGTCGGCCACCCTTGCGCTGGTCCTCTACGTAGCGGCGTGGCTGTTTCTGCGCGGTCGGACGGGGCGTGCGTTCCGCACCGTGCGAGACAGCGAGACGGCGGCCGTCTCGTTCGGTGTCAGCCTGGCCCGCTACAAGACGCTCGCCTTCGGGATCAGCGCCGCGTACGCGGGCGTGGCCGGGTCGCTGTTCGCGATCGCAACGACGTTCGTGAACCCGGACACCTTCCCGGTGACGCTCTCGATCTTCCTCCTCGTCGGCATCGTCGTCGGCGGTCTCGGCTCGCTCGTGGGGCTTCTGGCCGGAGCCGTGTTCATCCAGTTCATGCCGCTGTGGGCGCAGGACGGCGAGAACGTGATCCCCGACCGGCTGCCGCTGCTCGGCAAGCTCGACACCGATTCGCCCGGTGCCCCTGCCGTCGTCTTCGGAGGCGTCCTGATCCTGCTGATGTTCGTGCTGCCGACGGGTGTCGCAGGGCTGGTGGCGCGGTTGAAGGCGCTTGCAGGTCGTTAACAACCCGCGGCTACCATCGTCCGCAAGCCTGACCTCTTGCACAAGGAGCACTTGAGACCGATGAGAACGAAGTTCGCGCGCGCCCCGATCGTCGCTCTCGCGGCGTTGGCGCTCGGAGCGGCCGCGGCGATCGCCGCGAACGCGTCCGACCCCGGCGTGACGCCCGACGTCCGTCCTGCTCGGCGGCACGGCGCCGCTGACGGGCTCCGCGTCCGCGTACGCGTCGGTCGCACGCGGCGCCGATGCCTACTTCCGGTACCAGAACGACCATGGCGGGGCGGCGGGTCGCCAGATCACCTACAAGGTTCTCGACGACGCCTACAACCCGGCGCAGACGGTGCAGGCGACGCGTCAGCTCGTGGAGCAGGACAAGGTGTTCGCGATCTTCAACGCGCTCGGCACCGAGCACGAACCTCGCCATCGCGCGACTACCTGAAGGCGCAAGGCTGCCGCAGCTGTTCGTCGCCTCCGGCGCAACGACGTTCGGCGCCGATGTCGACGAGTACCCGGGGACGATCGGCTTTCAGCCGAGCTATCAAGCCGAGGGCGTCGATCTACGGGCAGTACCTGGCACGCACGCGCCCCGGCTCGAAGGTCGCGGTGCTCTTCCAGAACGACGACTACGGCAAGGATCTGCTCGCTCGGGCTCAAGCGCGGGCTCGCCGCGCTCGAAGGCGAAGGTGATCGCGGCGCAGCCGTACGAGGTGACCTCGCCCGACGTCGGCTCGCAGGTCGCGAAGCTCAAGGCCTCGGGCGCGGACATGCTCGCGATCTTCGCGACGCCGAAGTTCGCCATCCAGGGCTACGTCTACGCCAACAAGCTCGGCTGGAAGCCGAAGCTGACGTATCAACAACGCCGTCTCCTCGGCCTCGAACATCATGCTCCTCGCCTCCGAGGGCGGGCAGAACAAGGTCGTGTCCGGGACGATCTCGATCGTCTTCCTCAAGGATCCGACCGACCCGAAGTGGAAGACGGACGCGACCATGAAGCTGTACCGGTCGATCATGAAGAGGTACGCGTCGGGCGCGAACGCGAACGACGTCTACCACGTGTACGGGATGGCCGTCGCCTGGACGACGATCGAGCTGCTCAAGAAACTCGGCAAGAACCTGACCCGCGCCGGCGCTCGTCAAGGCCGCTTCGAACATGAACCTGTCGAAGAACCCGTTCCTGCTGCCGGGGATCGCGATCAAGACCGGTCCGGGAGACCACTTCCCGCTCGAGCAGATGTTGCTCCAGCGCTGGGCGAACGGCAGCTGGCGCTCTTTCGGCGGCATCTGGTCACAGCGCGCGTCGTAGGGGCCGGACACGTCCGGCCCCCGGCCTGCGAACCGGGCGCGCCGGCGATCTCGCCGGCGGCGCAGCTCGGGATCGCGGCGGCCCCGATCTGTATGCTCGCTGTCACCGGAGCGAGGAGACCGCCCGGGCCGGAACCAGCGACCCGAAACGCCTCGCGCGATGCGCGACCTCATCTCCGACCTCCTTCACGACGCCGCTCGACGAGCTCATGGCCGAGGCGCGCCGGCTCCGGGCGCGGCGAGCGCCCGACGCTCGTCACCTACTCGCCCAAGGTCTTCGTCCCGCTGACGACCCTCTGCCGCGACGTCTGCGGCTACTGCACCTTCGCGCGGCCGCCGCGGCGCGGCGAGCGGGCGTTCATGACCGAGGACGACGTGCTCGAGATCGCACGCGCCGGAGCTGCCGCGGGCTGCACGGAGGCGCTCTTCACCCTCGGCGACAAGCCGGAGCTCCGCTACCGCGTTGCCCGCGACGAGCTCGCCGGGCTGGGTTGCGAGACGACGCTCGAGTACCTCGCCCGCTGCGCCAAGCTCGTCCTCGAGGAGACCGGCCTGCTGCCGCACCTCAACCCCGGCGTGATGAGCCGAGCGGAGCTCGCCGCTGCTGCGACCGGTCTCGGCCTCGATGGGGATCATGCTGGAGACTGCCGCCGACCGGCTGTCGGCGAAGGGGGTGCCGCACTGGGCCTCGCCGGACAAGGTTCCGGCCCGCAGATTGGAGACGATCCGGCTTGCGGGCGAGCTTCGTGTCCCGTTCACGAGCGGGATCCTGATCGGCATCGGCGAGACGCGAGAGGAGCGCATCGAGGCGCTGCTCGCGCTGCGCGCGCTCGGCGAGGAGCACGGCCACCTGGGCGAGGTGATCGTGCAGAACTTCCGGGCCAAGCCCGGCACGCGCATGGCCGAGCACCCGGACGCGCCGCTCGAGGAGCACCTGTGGTCGATCGCCGTGGCGCGCGTCCTGCTCGGGCCGACGTGGCACGTGCAGGCGCCGCCGAATCTCGCCTACGACGACTTCCCGGAGCTGCTCGACGCGGGGATCGACGACTGGGGCGGCGTGTCGCCGGTCACGATCGATCACGTCAACCCGGAGGCACCCTGGCCCGCGCTCGACCGGCTGCGGGCCGGCGACGGAAGCGCAGGGCTTCGAGCTCGTGCCGCGGCTGCCGCTCTACCCGGAGCATGTCGCCGAGCTGGAGCGATGGGTGGATCCCGCGGTGCAGCCGCCCGTACGGCGGGCCGCCGACGCGCTCGGCTACGCGCGTGAGGACCACTGGGCGCCCGGCGAGCCGGTCGGCGTGCCGTTCCTCGTGCGCCGCGACGCGGTTCCGCTCGAGTTGACCGGCGAGCAGCTCGGCGAGGACGAGCTCGTCCGGCTCTTCGAGGCTCGCGGGGGCGAGCGCGAGCGCGTGCTCGCCGCGGCTGACCGGTTGCGGCGAGACGTCTGCGGCGACGACGTCACCTACGTCGTGACGCGGAACATCCAGTACACGAACGTCTGCTACTTCCGCTGCGGCTTCTGCGCCTTCTCGAAGGGGAAGCTGGCCGAGAACCTGCGGGGGCCCGCGTATCTCGTCCCGCACGAGGAGATCGTGCGCCGTGTGGAGGAGGCCTGGGACCGAGGTGCGACGGAGGTCTGCCTACAGGGTGGCATCCACCCCGCATTCACCGGCGACTACTACGCCGAGGTCGTGCGCGAGATCAAGCGAGGCCGTTCCCGGGATCCACGTCCACGCGTTCTCCGCGCTCGAGGTGTGGCAGGGGGCCGCCACACTTGGGTCTCGGGCTGGAGGAGTACCTCGGGCGACTACGAGACCTCGGGCTCGGATCGCTCCCCGGCACCGCTGCCGAGATCCTCGACGACGACGTGCGGGTCGTGATCTGCCCCGACAAGGTGACGACCGACCAGTGGCTCGAGGTGCACGATGCCGCCCATCGCGTCGGCCTGCGCTCGAACGTGACGATGATGTTCGGGCACGTCGAGGGGCCGCGTGCGTGGGCGCGCCACCTGATCCGGGCGCGCGAGCAGCAAGCGACGCTCCGGTGGCTTCACAGAGTTCGTGCCGCTGCCGTTCGTGCCCATGGAGGCGCCGATGTATCTCCAGGGCCGGGCACGCCGCGGGCCAACGTTCGGGGAGGCGCTTCTGGTGCATGCGGTGGCGCGGCTGGCGCTCCACGGCGCGATCGAGAACATGCAGGCGTCGTGGGTGAAGCTCGGGCCGGACGGGGTGCGGCAAACGCTCGCGGCCGGGGTCAACGACCTCGGTGGGACGCTGATGAACGAGTCGATCTCGCGGGCTGCAGGGTCGGAGTGGGGGCAGGAGTTGCCGCCCGAGCAGATGGAGGCGCTGATTCGCTCGGCCGGGCGCGTTCCGCGCCAACGGACGACGACGTACGGGGCACCGCCGGAGGCGCGGGTGCGCGCCTCGTTCGGCGCCGCCCCGCTCGCCGAGCCGGTCAACCCGCCGGTGCGAGACGCCGGCCTCCAGGCGCCGCCGCGGCTCGTGCGACCCGGCGTCCTCGCGCGCACCGGCTGAGCGTCGGCGGGCCGGCTCCGTAGTTCTCCGGCGCCCACCCGTGCCGTCACCGATGCACGCACCGGCTGCCCGGTTGACGATGCGGCCATGCGGCAGCGGGTCACCGTATGAGGAAGTGGATCGGCATCGGCCTCGTAGTCGCGGCCGGTCTGTTCCTGGTCGCACAGGTGATTCCCTACGGCCGCGACCATCATGACCCGCCGGTGACGAGGTCGATCGTGTGGGACTCACCACGCACGGAGCAGCTGGCGCGGGGGGCGTGCAACGACTGCCATTCGAACCTGACCACGTGGCCGTGGTACTCGAACATCGCTCCGATGTCGTGGCTGGTCCAGGCCGACGTCGACGGCGGCCGGAAGGTGCTCGACTTCAGCGAATGGGATCGCCCGCAGGAAGCGGATGCCGCCGAGATCGTCGAGGCGGTGCAAGGCGGTGGCATGCCGCCCTTCCAGTACAAGCCGTTGCACCCGGGTGGCCGGCTCTCCTCCGCCGAGCGGCAGGAGCTCGTGAGCGGACTCCAGAAGACGCTGGCCGCCGATCCGCCTCCTCCCGGCTCGGGCGGCGGAGGGTAGTGTCACCCGCCGCGGGTGGCGCTGTTGGTTCGCCGGATTCTGAGGGGCAACGCGGCGCCCCACGTCAGGAGGTGTGCTCGGGAGCGGTCGAGCGCCCGCCGGAGCTGATCGGTCGCAACCGCGCCGTGGAGGCCCTCGCCGTGTCCCACCAGGAGGTGTTGCGGAGCAAAGCCGCCGAGCTGCCGGCGTGGCGGGAGCAGCTTCAGCAGCCCGTGCACGCCGATCAGGTCGTCGCCCACGGGGAAGAACGGGTTCGTGCCGAGCGCCTCCGCCACGACGAGCGTCTCCTCGCCGGCCCACCAGACGGCGACCTCGCGCCAGCGCTTCCAGCGCAGAACGTCCACCAGCTGGAACGGCGAGCCCTGCACCACGGCGGGTGTCATGAGATGAGGTATGCCGAGACGCGCGGCGATCGACGCGCAGTCACGGTTGTGGCGATCGAGCAGCTGAAGCACGGCCGCCGGCTCACCGAGGCTGCGTGCCAGCTCGATGGCGTCGGGCCACTCGACCGGGTCGACGAGCCACACCCGTCCGCCGGCTGCCAGCGCATGTGACGTGCGCGTGGCCGGCCCGTCGGTGATCCACGAAAATCCCGCCGCGCCGCGTTCGTCACAGAGGTGCATCTCCATCCTCCGAGCGTACTGACGGCAAGCGTCCGACCGTTTCATCAGCGCCCAGGACGGTCCCCTTCGTCGGCCGCCTCGCGTCGCAGACGCCACCACGCCCCCAAAGGGGGCGCGTAGGCCCCCTGGAGTCAGGCTAGCCGGTGAGCCGTCGCGTGTTCGTGACGTCTCCGGGCCGAGGGTGTGACGGGATGCTCAGTTGCGGACGAGAAGCGGGCAGGTGAGCATGAGCCGAGGCGTCACCGTCGTTCCGGGTGGGGCTGTGGCACGGCGAGCGCTGTGCGCGCGTCGCTGAGCGTGAATCGGCCTGCCAGGAGAGCGCTACCGACGACCACGCCCTCGCACCCGATCGCGCGGAGCGTGACGACGTCGTCGACCGCGCCGACCCCGCCGGCGGCCAGAACGGGAACGCCCACCTCGACGACGGCGCGAAGCAGGTCGACATCGGGCCCGCGGAGCGAGCCGTCACGTGCCGTGCTCGTGACGAGCAGCCGCGTCACGCCCGCCGCTGCGCAGCGGCGGGCCAGCTCGACCGGGTCCAGATCGGCGACGTCGGTCCAGCCGTCCACGGCGACCCGCCCGCCCTTCACGTCGACCGCCACGACCAGATGCCGACCCGCGACCGCCAGCGCGCCGGCGAGAAAGCCCGGCACGAGCGCGCTCGTGCCCACGATGACCCGGTCGGCGCCGCTCTCGAGGGCGCTTGCGACGGCCTCGACCGTGCGATAGCCGCCGCCGACCTGCACCGGCAGCCCGACCGACGTGATCCGGTCGAGCAGGCCGGCCGACGGCGTCCCCGAGAAGGCGCCGTCGAGATCGATCAGGTGAAGGCGGTCGGCTCCTTCACCCGCGAACCTGCGCCCGAGCTCGATCGGGTCACCACCCTCCAGCGTCACCTGCTCACGACTGCCTCCGCGGAGCCGTACGGCACGGCCCGCGAGCACGTCGACGGCCGGGATGACTGCGAACTTGTGTGCTATCACGTTAGCATGCTATCATGATGGAAATGGCACGGGGACGAACGACGAAAACGACACCGACACCGCCGGAGCATGCGGTCGAGCCGGTGTCCGGCCTCGCGGACCTCACCGCTGCGCTCCTCGCGATGGAGACGCAAGACGAGGCCACGCGGTTCCTGCGTGACCTCTGCACGCTGCCCGAGCTCGAAGCGCTTGCGCACCGGTGGCAGATCGCGCGCCTCGTCGAGCAGGGGGTGTCCTACCTCGAGATCGCACAGCGCGTCCCGACGTCGACCGCAACGGTGACCCGCGTCGCACAGTGGGTGCGGCATGGAACCGGTGGGTACCGGATCGCCCTCGACCGGACGTCGCGCGGCCAGGGGCCTGCGTGAGCACACCCTTCACCCGTGTCGGCGAGAACGGCCGGCTCACGCTCGCCGTGCCGTCGAAGGGCCGGCTCGGCGAACCCGCCTTGCGGCTCTGCGCCGAGGCAGGTCTCAGCTTCGAGGTCACCGAGCGGTCGCTGCTCGTCCCCTGTGGCAACGCCCCGGTCGACCTTCTGCTCGTGCGGCCGAACGACATCCCGGAATACGTCCAGGACGGCGTCGTCGACCTCGGGATCACGGGCGCGAACCTCGTTCTGGAGGCGGAGGCGGATGTCGTCGCGATCGCCGATCTCGGCTTCGGCCGCTGCACGCTGGAGGCGGCCGTCCCCGACGACGCGCCGCAGGACGCGATCGAGAGTCTTCGTGGCCTGCGCGTGGCGACCGCGTACCCGGTCTCGACCCGGCGGCTGCTGGCGGAGCGTGGGGTGGACGTGGACCTCGTGTCCATATCGGGCTCGGTCGAGGTTGCGCCGCGGCTGGGTCTCGCCGACGCGATCGTCGATCTCGTCTCGACCGGGTCGACGATCAGCGCCAACGGCCTGCGTCGTATCGGTCAGCTCCTCTCCTCCCAGGCCGTGCTCATCGGTGGGCGGGCGGCGGTCGAGCGCCGCCGCGACCTCGTCGAGCGTCTCGACCTGATGCTGCTCGGTGTCGTGGCCGCACGTCGCAGGCGGTACGTGATGATGAACGCGCGCAGCGAGGATCTCCCGGCCATCCGTGCCGTGCTGCCGAGCATGGGTGCTCCGACGGTGCTCCCGCTCGCGGACGAGGGGCAGATCGCGGTGCACGCGGCGGTCGACGCCGACGTCGTCTGGGAGCTGCTGCCCGCGCTGAAGGAGGCGGGCGCGACATCCATCCTCGTCCTCCCCGTCGAGAGGCTGGTGGCATGAGGTCGGCGCTCCTGGACGATGCGCTCGCCGTCTCGGCACCAATCGTCACGGATGTGAGGAGGCGGGGCGATGCCGCTCTGCTCGAGTGGACGGAGCGGCTCGACGGGCCGCGTCCGGACGGGCTCCGTGTGAGCCCCGAGCGGATCGCGGCAGCGACAGTCGAACGGGACGTGCTCGATGCGCTGCGCCGCATGATCGAGGCGGTGCGTCGCTTCAACGTGGCCCAGCGTCCTGCGGACACGATCGTCGAGGCGGCTCCGGGTCTGCTGACCGAGCGGCGGTGGCTGCCTGTCGAGGCCGTCGGGGTGTGCGTTCCCAGCGGGCGCGCGCCGCTGCCGTCATCGCTCGTCATGACCGCTGTGCCCGCGCAGGTCGCCGGGGTTCGGCGTGTCGCGGTGGTCACGCCGAACCCCAACGACGCCATCCTCGTCGTCGCGCGCGAGCTCGGTCTCGCCGAGATCTACGCCGTTGGAGGCGCACAGGCGGTCGCCGCGCTCGCCTTCGGGACGGACACGGTGCCGGCAGTCGACGTCGTCGTCGGGCCCGGGAACGCCTATGTCACCGCCGCCAAGCTCCTCGTCTCGAACCGGGTGAGGATCGACCTCCCGGCGGGGCCTACCGAGCTCGTGGTGATCGCGGACAGCTCTGCCTCACCAGCCGCAGTCGCCGCCGACCTCCTCGCCCAGGCCGAGCACGGAGCCGACTCCGAGGTGCTTTTCCTGACCGCAGACCCGTTGCTGTCCGCCGCCGTCACTATTCTTGTTGGCGAATATGACAACATCTTGGTGGAGCTGGTTGCATCACTGGACGCGGCGCTGGAGCGCTCGGAGGCCTACGCGCCAGAGCACCTGGAGCTTCACCTCGCGGATCCGGAGCCCGTCCTCGCTCGTGTTCGGAATGCGGGCTCGGTCTTCGTCGGCGGCTCCGCCGCGATCGGCGACTACGCTGCCGGCGCGACGCATGTGCTGCCGACGGGCGGTCTCGCGCGCTCCTCCGGTGGGCTCGGCCTCGAGGCCTTCCTGAAGCCGCTCCAAATCGTACGAGTCACGCCCGAGGGCGCCAGAGGGGCTGCCGAGGTCGTCGGGCCGCTGGCACGGGTCGAAGGACTGCCGTTCCACGCCGCATCCGTGCCCGGTCCGCTCGAGACCGCCGCGGTGGAGGCGTGAGCATGCCGTTCGCCACCGGTGACGCCGGCACTGCTGCCGCCGCTGCGGCGGTGCTCGAACGCGCGCAGCCGGTCGGCACGGGCTTCGGCCCGTACCGCTGGTCGGCGACCGTGTCCGAGGTGGCCGCGCGTCACGGCCTCCCGCCCGCCACGGTGCTGAAGTTCGACCAGAACACGCCTCCGCTTCCGGGCGTGCCGCAGGTCCCGCTCGCCGAGAGCATGGCGCGCCTCAACGAGTACCCGGAGGGGGCCTACGCCGAACTGCGCCTGGCTGCGGCCTCCTACGTCGGCGGCCTCTCCGCCGACAACGTCGTCGTCGGCGCCGGCGCCGACGAGCTGATCTTCCTCGTCGGCCAGACGTTCCTCGGGGCAGGATCACGCTCGTCGATCGTGATGCCGACCTATCCGCTGTACGGGATCGTGACCGAGCTCCGAGCGGCGACCGTCGTGGGTGGCGACGACACGGCGGACGTCTACTGGCGCTGCAACCCGAACAACCCGACCGGAGCCGTCGTCGAGCCCGAGGAGCTCGCCGAGCTCGCGCGCAGGAGCCCCGACGCGATCGTCGTCGTCGACGAGGCGTATGTCGAGTACGGCGCCCGCTCGGCTGCCCCATGGGTCGACGAGTTGCCGAACCTCGTCGTGCTCCGCACGCTCTCGAAGGTTTTCGGCTTCGCAGGGTTGCGTGTGGGCTTCGCGCTCGCTCACCCGGCCACGGCTGCTCTGCTCGACGCGCGACGCGCGCCGGCGTCGATCTCCGGCCCGGCCGCACGCATCGCGGCTGCGGCGCTCCGCGATCCTCGGTTGCTCGATCTCGAGTCGACGATCGCCGAGCGCGAGCGGGTGCGGGAGGCGCTGCTCGCCGCCGGGCTCGACTGCCCGCCGGCGGCCGGGAATTTCGTGTGGATTCGCACCACGAAGCCGCTGGCCGCGGAGCTCGAGGCGCGCGGCATCGTGGTCCGCGGCTTCGCCGAAGGCATCCGCGTCACGGTGCGGCGGCCATCCGAGAACGACGTGCTGCTCCGTGCTCTCGGCGCCGAGCCCGGCCCGGCGCCGGGTCGCGAGGCGACCGTGATCCGCACCACGACCGAGACGACACTGCGACTCACGCTGACTCTCGACGGTCGCGGCCGGGCCAGGATCGCCACGGGGATCGGCTTTCTCGATCACCTGCTCACGCTGTTCACCTTCCACGCCGGTGCCGACCTCGAGCTGCTCGCCGGCGGCGACCTCGATGTCGACGAGCACCACCTCGTCGAGGACGTGCTTGCTGCGCTCGGCACCGCCCTGCGCGACGCGCTCGGCAGCCGTGAGGGCCTCGCGCGCTACGGGTCGGCCGTCGTACCCATGGACGAGGCGCGAGCGGCCGCGGCTGTCGACCTCGTACGGCGCCCGCATGCGGAGATCACGCTGGCGCTCGCAGGAGACCGGGTCGGCACACTCGCAACGTCCTTGCTCACGCATGCCCTGGAGCGCTTCGCGATCGAGGCCGCATGCACAATGCACGTCGACGCTTCCGGCGCCGACGATCACCATGTCGTCGAGGCGGCGTTCAAGGCGCTCGGTCGTGCGCTCCGGCAGGCGGTCGCGCCCGGTGACCCGGGCATCCGCTCGACGAAGGGGGAGGCGTGACTCTGCTCCGTCGCGTCGTCACGACTCCCGGCGCCGAACCACATCGAGCGCCGGCGGGCGGATCCCACCCTCGTGCGGCTGGGCACCGATGACGACGGTCGCGGTCGCCGACTACGGCGCCGGGAACGTCCGGTCGGTTCTCTCGGCGCTCGGCAGAGCGGGTGCCGATCCACTCGTCACGGTCGACCCTTCTGTCGTCGTCGCCGCGCAACTGGCTGTGGTCGCCGGTGTCGGTCACGTCGAGAGCGCCGCCCGGGGTCTCTCCTCGGCCGGGCTCGATGACGCTCTGCGGGAGCGAGTCGCCGCCGGCCGGCCCACGCTGGGGATCTGCATCGGCATGCAGCTCCTGTTCGAGGAGAGCGACGAGGGGGGCTGCGGACTCGGCCTCCTACGGGGTCCGGTGCGCCGGCTGCGTGCGCGCCGCGTGCCCCACATGGGCTGGAACGCTCTCTCGGTGACTCGAGAGAACGGGCTGCTCGAGGATCTCGACGGCGCCGACGTCTACTTCGCGCACAGCTTCGCGGCAGAGCCGGCGGACGACTCCGTGATCGCCGCGACGACGGATCACGAGGGCGCGGTTGTCGCCGCCGTCGCGAGCGACACCCTCGCAGGTGTCCAGTTTCATCCGGAGCGCAGCGGTGCCGCAGGCGCCCGCCTACTCGAGAACGTGCTCGCATGGTCAAGAAGCGTGTGATTCCCTGCCTCGACGTTGCCTCCGGGCGCGTGGTCAAGGGCGTCAACTTCGTCGGCCTGCGCGACGTCGGCGACCCGATCGAGCTTGCCACACGCTACTCCGAGCTCGGCGCCGACGAGCTCGTCTTCCTCGACATCACTGCCACGATCGAGGCGCGCGGGCCGATCCTCGACGTGATCGAGCGCTCGGCCGAGGAGCTCTCCATTCCGTTCACCGTCGGCGGCGGCATCAGCGGGCTCGAGGATGCCCAGGCGCTCCTGCGGGCCGGCGCGGACAAGGTGGCAGTCAACCGCGCAGCAGTCGACGATCCGGCGATCCTCACCGCGCTCTCCGACGAATACGGTGCGCAGGCGGTCGTCTGCGCCATCGACGTCCGCGCAGGCGAGGTCGTCACCCACGGCGGACGGGCGCCACGCGGGCGTGACGCGGTGGCCTGGGCGGCCGAGGCGGCCGAGCGCGGAGCGGGCGAGATCCTGCTCACGTCGATCGACGCGGACGGCACGCGCAACGGATACGACCTCGAGCTCACCGCAGCCGTGGCGGCGGCGGTGCGAGTGCCCGTGATCGCCTCGGGTGGCGCCGGCGACGCCTCTCACATGGCGGACGCATATGCGGCCGGTGCCGAGGCCGCGCTCATAGCCTCGATCGTGCACGAGCGTCCCGAGCGGCTGCCCGAGCTGAAGGCGGAGCTGCAGGAGCTGGGATGGAACGTCCGGATCTGACCCCGGTCGTCGTCCAGGACGCCGACACCGGGCGTGTCGTGATGCTCGCGTATGCCGATGCCGAGGCCGTGCGCCTCACCCGCGAGACCGGCGAGGCGTGGTTCTGGAGTCGCTCGCGCGGGAAGCACTGGCGCAAGGGCGAGACGTCCGGCAACACGCTGGCGGTGGAGGAGATCCGCGACGACTGCGACGGCGACGCGCTTCTCTACCGGGTGCACCCGGCCGGGCCGGTCTGCCACACGGGCGCCGAGTCGTGCTTCGCCCCATGGCTCTGGCGCGTCGTCGCCGAACGCGCGGCGAAGCGGCCCGAGGGCTCGTACGTCGCCTCGCTGCTCGACGTCGGCCCCGCCGCAGCCGCACGCAAGGTGGGGGAGGAGGGTCTCGAGACGGCTCTCGCCGGCGCCTCCGAGTCGGACGAGCGACTCGTCGAGGAGCTCGCCGACCTGTGGTTCCACAGCTACGTGCTCCTCGCCGCCCGCGGTCTCGATCCGACCGCTGTGGAAGACGAGCTCCGCCGCCGGCACGACGGGCGCTCGTAGGGACGCTCCGTCGCCGCGCCGCAGGACCAGCCGACGGACCGGGCGTCCGCTTGCTCGGCGCCGACGAGCGGACGCAGCTGCCCGGGATCGCGGGTACCGGTCGATCGCCGCCTGTCGACCCACTCGGGCAGTAGCCGCTCGTGCCAGCCGAGCCCGGCCGACCTCCTCTAGCGCGCGCGCTGCACTGCGAGGAGCAGCCCCGCCACGGACGGGGCGGCGCAGATCCGGCCCGCGCCGATGAGCTCCGACACGTCGGCGAGCGGCACGAGCACGACGTCCGGAGACTCCATCTCGTGGGGTTCGGGCTCGTGCAACCGCTCGGCTTCCCGACCGAGGAACACGTGACCCTGGTTCGACGCCTTCGCGGCGTCGACGTCGAGCGACGCGAGCAGCCCCAGCTCTGCGGCCACGTAGCCGGTCTCCTCCCGCAGCTCCCGTGCGGCGGCTTCGATCGGGCTCTCCCCGTCGTCGACCTTGCCGCCGGGCAGCTCGAGCGTGATCCGTCGCACACCCTGCTTCCACTGCCGGGTCAGGACGACGTCGCCGGCGGCCGTCACCGCCACCACGAGAGCGCAGTCCTCGAGCTCGCCGACGAGGTAGTCGTCGACGACCCGCCCGTTCGGCAGCCGCACGGTGTCGCGGCGTACGCGGAAGTGCGGGCTCGCGAACGCGGGTTCCGACTCGAGCTGCTCCCAGGCGTCTGCCATGTCCGGATGCTAGCCTCGGGCGCGTGATCGCAATCCATCGCCAGGGGAAGCTCGAATCCTGGCGCTCCACCATCTCGCACGCCTGCGGCTGACCGCCGCTTCCTGACACCAGCGTCGGAGGAAGCGGCGGGACACGACGCACACCCTGAGGACTGGGCCGTGCCGTGCGCCTGCACGAGATGGAAGGAGTGGAGCGATGCCGATGCCGCATCGCACGTTTGCTCAGGTCGCCAAGAGGCGGCTGCAGGGCAAGGAAGGATCGGAGCGCGTCCGCGAGATCAACGTGCTGATCGGGGAACTGCCCGACTACCGCAACGGGCCCTACGCCGACCTCCGCAAGTGGTTGCAGGGCGAGCTCCAGCGCACCCGCGTGCGGGCGAAGGTCGTCCACCGTGACTCGCCGGCGGTGCGCCGTGAGGGCGCAGCCCAGATCGCGTTCGTCGGCGCGCCCAACGTCGGCAAGTCGTCTCTGCTGCAGGCGCTGTCGGAGATCCAGATCAAGACGGGCGACTACGCCTTCACGACGCTGCGGCCGGTGCCGGCGCTGACGCGGATCCGCGGCGTGCTCGTGCAACTCATCGAGATTCCCGGCCTGATCGAGGGCGCCGCGGCGGGCCGCGCGGGAAGCAAGGCGTTGCTCGGGGTCCTACGGGGCGCGGACGCGATCGTCTTCTGCCACGCGGTGACGGCAGCCGCGGCGGAGCTGCGGACGGTCCGATCCGAGCTCGGCGCAGCCGGCATCGACAAGCCCGCCCTCCTGGCGGGGACCAAGCTCGACGAGGCGCCGGACGGCCTCGCGCGGCTCACGGCCGCGTTCCCCGACCTGCCCGCCGTCGGTGTCTCGGTGCTCGACGACGCGAGCCTCGACGCGTTCCGCGACGCCGTCTGGGATCTCACCGGCCTGATCCGCGTCTTTCTTCGTCACGGGGGCGACGTCGACCACGAGCCGGTGGCCCTGCACCCGGGTGCCACGGTCGTCGACGTGGCCAACTCGATCCACCACGAGCTTGGCACCGTGTGCCGCGGCGCCCGCGTGTGGGGCACCTCGGCGCGCTTCGGGGGACAACGGGTCGGCCGCGGGCACACCGTCGCCGACGGCGACACCGTCGAGATTCTGCGATAGACGACGGTTCGACGGGCCGTCGGCGGCCGGAGCCCTGCCTGTGGCCTGGGTCCGCGGCGTGCTGCACCACCACGTCGACGGCTGACGGCCGCCGGTCGTTCTCCCGCGCGCAGCGATCGCAGACAGCCGGAGGGGTTCTCCGGGGATCTACCCTCCGTCTGCTTCCAGCGCCAACAGCTCTGCGATCGTCTCTCGCCGGCGGATGAGCCGGGACTCGCCGTCGCGCACGAGCACCGCTGCGGGGCGACCGACCCCGTTGTAGTTCGACGCCATCGCCAGCGTGTACGCCCCGGTCGCGGGCACTGCGAGCAGGTCGCCGCGCTCGGGCGACGGGAGCGCGACGTCGTCGATCAGCACGTCGCCGGACTCGCAGTGCATGCCGGCCACGCTCACCGTCTCGTCTGCGGACTCCGCGGCGCGGCGGGCGGACAGCGCCGTGTACCGCGCGTCGTAGAGCTGCGGCCGCGGGTTGTCGGACATGCCTCCGTCGATCGCGACCCAGGTCCGCTCGGGCAGGCGCTTCACGGCCGCGACGCGGTAGAGGGTCACCCCGGCCCGGCCCACGAGCGAGCGCCCCGGCTCCAGCCAGATCTCCGGCTCGGGCAATCCCGCCTCGGCGAAGGCCACCCGCGCCGTCCTGGCCGCGGACGACGCGAGCTCGGCTGCGTCGACCACCTCCTCGTCGTGGTGGTGGCGGATGCCGAAGCCGCCGCCCAAGTCGGCCACTCGAGGGGCCCAGCCCAGCTCGCGTCTACAGCGTGCGGCGAAGGAGGCGAGGCGCACGATCGTCTCGCCCTGCGCGTCGAAGTCGGCGAGCTGCGAGCCGACGTGCACGTGGAGCCCGAGCACGTCGAGCCCGCGTGTGAGCCCATCGGCGAGCACGGCCAAGGCCTGGTCGGGCGGGAGCCCGAACTTCGAGCCGTGATGCCCTGTGCGAACGGCCTCGTGCGTGTCGGCGTCGACGCCCAGAGTGACACGGACGAGGACGCGCTCGACGCCCGCGGTCGTCGCGAGCTCCGCCTCGTCGGGAGCGTCGAGCGCGACCGGGACACCGGCCCGGGCGGCCTCCGTGAGAAACGCCCCGTCCTTGGCGTTGCCGTGCACCACGAGCTCATTCGCGCCAAAGCCGGCGGCCAGCGCGAAAGCGAGCTCGCCCGCCGAGGCGACGTCGGCACCGACACCTTCCTCGCGCAGCAGACGGAGGAGCGCCACGTTGGCGAACGCCTTCGCCCCGTAGAAGATCCGACCGTCGCCGATCGCGGCCTGCAGCCCTCTCGCGCGTGCGCGAAGCGTCTCCTCGCAGTAGACGACGAGCGGCGTTCCGAATCGCTCTGTGAGCGCTGACGCCGCGGTTCCGCCGAGCACCAGCTCGCCGTCCTCGATCCGCGCGGAGTCCGGGAAGAGATCGAGCATCCGCCGATTCTGCCTGTTACCATCACATGCAATGCAGCAGCTTCTCGCGTGACCCGGGGGGGCGACGCGGCGACGCCGTGCTGACTCCCTCTGAGCCTCTCGACCGAGAGGCTTTTTTGTTCCCTCCGCCGAAGAAAGAGACGATGGATCGGTACGAACCGCAGGCGATCGAGGCGAAGTGGCAGCGCATCTGGGAGGACGAGCGCGCCTTCGTGGTGCCCAACCCCGAGCCCGGCGCAGTCAGGGATGCGAGCAAGACGTACGTCGTCGAGATGCTCCCGTACCCGTCGGGGGAGCTCCACATGGGCCACACGCTCAACTACACGATCGGCGACGTGCTCGTGCATGTACGCCGGCGCAAGGGCGTACAGGTGTTGCGCCCGATGGGCTACGACGCCTTCGGGCTGCCGGCCGAGAACGCGGCCATCAACGAAGGACGCCATCCGCGTGAGGTGACCGAGCGCAACATCGCTGCGATCCGCGAGCAGATGCGGCGCATGGGCTGGGCCATCGACTGGTCGAGGGAGCTGTCCACGGCCGACCCGTCGTACTACCGCTGGACGCAGTGGCTCTTCCTGCGCTTCCTGGAGAAGGGTCTCGCCTACCGCAAGGAGGCGCCGGTCAAGTGGTGCCCCAAGGATCAGACCGTGCTCGCGAACGAACAGGTGATCGACGGCCACTGCGAGCGGTGCGGCAGCGAGGTCGAGGCGAAGAGCCTGACGCAGTGGTTCTTCAAGATCACGGACTACGCCGATGCACTGCTCGACGAGATGGAGCTCCTCGAACAGTGGCCCGATCGCGTGCTGACCATGCAGCGCAATTGGATCGGCCGCTCGCACGGCGCGCGGGTCGTGTTCCGCGTCGAGGGCACCGGCGACGAGCTGCCGGTGTTCACGACTCGGCCCGACACGCTGTTCGGGGCCACCTTCTTCGTGCTGGCGCCGGAGCACCCGCTCGTGCCTCAACTCGTCGGGGGCACGGATCACGCACAGGCTGTCCTCGAATACGTCCGTCACGCCGCCGCCCGCTCGGCGGTCGAGCGCGAAGCCAAGGAGAAGGACGGCGTGTTCACGGGCCGCCATGCGGTCAATCCGGTGAACGGCGAGTCGATTCCGATCTGGGTCGCCGACTACGTCCTGATGGAGTACGGGACCGGAGCGATCATGGCCGTCCCCGCGCACGACGAGCGAGACCACACCTTCGCCGAGAAGTACGGCCTCGAAATCCGCCAGGTGGTCGCGCCCGCAGACGGCTCGGAGCCGGAGCAGGGCGCCTTCGTTGCGCACACGGACGGTGAGGTGCTCGTCGACTCGGGCGAGTTCACCGGCCTGCCCGCGCCCGAGGGCGGGCGCGCGATCACCGACTGGTTGGCGTCGCGAGGGCTGGGAGAGGCGACGATCGGCTACCGGTTGCGTGACTGGCTGCTCTCCCGCCAGCGCTATTGGGGGTGTCCCATTCCCGTCGTTCACTGCGATTCGTGCGGTGTCGTGCCGGTGCCCGACGAGTCGCTGCCCGTGCTGCTGCCCGAGATCGAGGACTACATGCCCAAGGGGCGCTCGCCGCTCGCGGCGGCGGAGGACTGGGTTGCCACGGCGTGCCCCTCGTGCGCGGGCCCGGCGCGGCGCGAGACCGACACGATGGACACGTTCGTCGACTCGTCCTGGTACTTCATCCGCTACTGCGATCCCCGAAACGACGAGCTGCCGTTCTCACGCGAGGTCGCCGACTACTGGATGCCGATCAACCAGTACATCGGAGGCATCGAGCACGCGGTGCTGCACCTGATGTACTGCCGCTTCTTCGCGAAGGTGATGAACGAGCTGGGTCTGATCGGGTTCCGCGAGCCGGTGGCGCGCCTCTTCAACCAGGGGATGATCCACCACCACGGTGCCAAGATGTCCAAGTCCAAGGGCAACGTCGTCGAGCCGCTGCAGTACGCGGACCGTTACGGCGCCGACACCGTCCGCATGTACGCCCTCTTCATGGGGCCTGCCGACGAGGACATGGAGTGGCAGGACACCGGCATCGAGGGAATCTGGCGGTTCCTGAACCGTCTCTGGCGCGTGGCGCACGAGCAGGCGTCCAGACCGGCACAGGACCACCCGGCCGACACGCCGCTGGCCAGGAAGGCGAATCGCACGATCGCCAAGGTGTCCGACGACATCGACCGGCGCTTCCTGTTCCACACTCCGATCGCCGCCGTGATGGAGCTCGTCAACGAGATCCAGGCTGCGCCCGACGATCCCGCCGCCCGCTTCGCAACGGAGACGGCCGTGTCGCTGATCCAGCCGTACGCGCCACACGTGGCGGAGGAGCTGTGGTCGGCCTTCGGTCACGAGCGCCTGTGGCAGCAGCCGTGGCCCCAAGCCGACCCGTCGCTGCTCGTGCAGGCCGTGGTCGAAGTCGTCGTCCAGGTGAACGGAAAGTTGCGTGACCGCCTGCAGGTGCCCGCTGGCACCTCCGACGACGAGCTCGTGCGGCTGGCCCTCGAGTCGGAGCGCGTCCGGGCCCACCTGAACGGCAGTGAGCCTGCGAAGACGATCGTGGTGCCTGGCAAGCTGGTCAACTTCGTCGTCTAGTGGCCCTTGAAGAATCGTTGGACCGGAAACCCGGCCTGGCCGTCGAATCGGGACGCATCTCGACCGTGGAGGTGGTGATGCGTCCCCCGTCTGTGTTCGTGCGGCCACTGCTGCATGAGGAGGCTGTGCGATTGAAGCGCTTGTCGCGGCGTGCCAAGCATGAGAGCACGCGTCAGCGAGCGTCGGTGTTGCTGGCCTCGAACGTGCGCATGGCGGTGCCGCAGATCGCCGAGATGTGGCGAACCGACCCCTCCTGGGTGCGGAAGGTGATTCACGAGTTCAACGAGCGGGGGATGGACAGCCTGCGCCCTCGCTACCGGGGCGGGCGTCCCCGCCGGATCACGACTGATCAGCGTCAGCGGATCGTCAGCGTGGCCGGTGCCCGTCCCGACGCTCAGGCGATCCCGCTGACGCGCTGGTCGCTGCCGCGGCTTTCCGCTCACCTCGCCGGCGAGGGGATCGCCGTCTCGCCCCGTCACCTCGGCACGCTGTTGCAGGAGGCCGGCCTCTCCTTCCAGCGCACACGCACCTGGAAGGCCAGCCCCGACCCCGGCTACGAGGAGAAGGCGGCGCGGATCCTCGAAGCTGTGCCTGTCCCCGCCTGCCGACGGCAGCGTCGTCAGCTTCGACCAGATGGGGCCTGTCAGCTTGCGCCCCAGCGCCGGCGCGGGTTGGGCGCCGCAGGGACGACCCGAGCGGCAGCGGGCGGACTACAACCGCCGCGCCGGCATCCGCTACGTGTTCGGCGCCTACGACGTCCACGCCGACCGGCTCCGCGTCAGGCTGCGTCCGAGACGAGCCGGCAGCGACATGCTCACGTTCATGCGCCAGATCCGGCTCGCCTACCCCGCCAGGCGACGGATCTACTGGATCCAGGACAACCTCTCGGCCAACTGGGTACCGCCGATCCGCGCCTTCGCTGCCGCGAACAGGATCGAGCTCGTCCCGACGCCGACCTACGCCAGCTACCTGAACCCGGTCGAATGTCACTTCTCCGCTCTCACCCAGTTCGTCGTCGCAAACGCCGACTACCTCGACTGGGACGCGTTCGCCTACGCCCTCGCCAACCACATCCGCTACCGAAACACAGACCACCGCGACCGCCGCATCGCTGCCGCCGAAGCAAAACACCGCATCGCCGACTGATGACATTACGAGTCCAACCCAACTTCAAGGGCCACTAGGTGCTCACACGAGCGACGTCAGCTGTGCACGCTTCGGCACGAAGTCGGCACGGAGTCGTCACGCTCGTGTGACAGATGGCACGCGACGCTGTTCGCGTGCTCACACTCACCCGGCGCCAGATCGCCTTTCTCGCCGTGCCGCTCGTCGCCGTGCTCGCGCTCGCCGGCTCGCGGCTTGCTCGCACGGGGGCCCCGGAGGCGCCGGCCGACGTCGCGCCGGTCGTCACCGCGGACGGCGGATCGTCTGCACGCCCTGCGTCGCCGGCTTTCTTCATCCACGTCGTCGGAGCGATCAGGCGCCCGGGTCTCTATCGGTTGCGGGAGGGGGCGCGAGTCGCCGACGCCGTCCGCAAGGCGGGGGGAGTCACCACCCGGGCCGACGTCGCTCTGATCAACCTCGCAGCTCCACTGGCCGACGGAATGCAGGTCGTGGTGCCGCCTCGACCGGTGCCTGGCACGTCAGGCGCGGGCTCGGGATCCCAGCTCTCCGCCCCACCCGCCAGGGTCAGCCTCGGGTCGGCGACGGTCGAGCAACTCGACGAGCTCCCGGGCATCGGCCCGGTCACCGCGCAGAAGATCGTCGACTGGCGTCAGACCCACGGGCCGTTCGCTTCGGTGGAGGATCTCGATCAGGTGCCCGGGATCGGCCCGGCGCGCGTCGAGCAACTCCGCGACCTGGTGACGCCGTGAGGTCTGCGCTGGTCGACCGGTGGCCGACGATCCTCCTCGCCGGGACATGCCTGGGTCTTGCGGCGGCGAACTGGGTTCGCCCCGCGGCCACGATCACTCTGGCGCTCGCCGCGGTGCTGCTCGTGGTGGCGCTGCGGCTGCCGCCGTCCGGGCGTCGTGTGATCGCGCTCGGCTGTTCCCTCGGCCTCTTGGGTCTCGTCTGGGGCTCGCTGCGTGCCGAGGCGCTCGACCGGAGCGTCCTGGCGGCTCGCGTCGGCGAGGACGGTAGCGCACGCGTTGTCGTGACGGGGTCTGCGCGTTCGACCCGTTTCGCGGTGCGGCTACCGGTCGAGGTGCACCGATTCTCCGGCGTCAGGGTCCGCGAGCGCGCGCTCCTGGAGTTGCACAGCGGCCGAGCGCCGCCCCGGGGCGCTGTCCTGGAGATCGTGCGCGCGCGGCTGGTCGCGCCGCGTGGGCCCGAGACCGGCTTCGACGAGCGCGCCTGGCTCGCCCGGCGCGGGATCCACGTCGTGGTTCGCGCGGACGAGATACGCGCGGTCGGCCGGCGGGGCGGGATCGGTGGCGTCGCCGACAGGCTGCGCGCGCACATCGAGCGGACGCTGGAACGCGGTGCCCAGGGTGAGCGCCTGGCTCTTCTGCGCGGGTTCGTGCTCGGCGACGACGACGGCCTACCGGACGAGCTGCGGCAGTCGTTCCGGGCGTCGGGTCTCGCTCACATGACGGCGGTCTCGGGTCAGAACGTCGTGATCGTCGCGGCCGCGATCGGCGGGCTCGCCTGGCTGCTCGGTCTGGGCCGGGCGTCCATTCACCTCCTCGCCATCTTCGGCATCCTCTCGTACGCCCTGGCGGTCGGTTGGGAGCCGTCGGTGGTCCGTGCGGCCGTGGCGGGATGTGTCACATCGGTGGCCTGGCTCGCGTCCCGGCAGGACGATCGTTGGCACGCGCTTGCGTTGGGCGCCGTGGTGCTGCTCGTCTGGCAGCCGGCGTCCGTGCTCGAGCCGGGGTTCCAGCTGTCCTTCGCCGCAGTGGCGGCAATCCTCCTGATCGTTCCCAGGGTGCAGGCCCACGCGGACGGGTATCCGGTTCCGGAGTGGCTGGTGCTCGGCACCGCTGTGTCGGCCGCCTGCAGCATCGCCACGGCGCCGATCAGCTGGCTCCACTTCGGTGCGGTGGCCGTCTGGACCGTATCGGCAAACCTCGTCGCCGAGCCGGCCATGCCGCCGGTGTTGACGCTCTCGCTGGCCGCGGCGTTGGTCGCTCCGTTCGTCCCGTCGGTCGCGGTCACGCTCACGTGGGGGGCGGGGTGGGCGGCCTGGTGGATCGCGGCCTGCGCGCGTTTCTTTGCAGCTCTGCCCCATGCCCAGGTTCGCTCGTCGGCTGCCCTCCTGGGCTGCGGCCTGCTGATCGGGCTGGCCGTGATTGTCACGAGGCTCCCGCGGCCGCGCCGAGGTGGGGTGATGGTCGCCTCGGCCGGCCTGGCCTGCGTCGTCGTCGCCGGGTGGTGGACGACGCATCCTCCGCACGCATGGGTACCGCCGCAGGGTCTGCGTGTCACGTTCCTCGATGTCGGGCAGGGGGACGGCGCCTTGCTGGAGACTCCTCGTGCAGCGGTGCTCGTCGATCAAGGGCCGCCGGAGGCGCGGGTGGCCGAGCAGCTCCAGGCGATGGGCGTCCGCAGGTTGTCCGCGCTCGTCTTGACCCACCCGCAACGAGACCACATCGGTGGTGCCGCCGACGTGCTTCGGCAACTTGCGGTCGGCACGGTGCTGGATCCCGCGCTTCCGTCGGACTCCCGCGACGAGCGGGCGGCGCTCGAGGTCGCTGCGCACCGGCGTGTTCCCGTCGTCGTAGTGCGTCGTGGGGACGTCTTCCGCGTTGGCCGGCTCGTCCTCCGCGTGCTGTGGCCCGATGGTCCCGGGTACGCCGGCGAGGACCCGAACCTGCGCGCCGTGGTGCTCCTCGCCTCGTACGGTGCGGCCGACGTCCTGCTCACGGCAGACGCCGAGTCGGACGTCACGGGCACGCTCCCCCTTCGTCACGTCGAGGTGCTGAAGGTCGCGCATCACGGCTCAGCGGACGCGGGCTTGGAGCAGGAGCTGACGGTGCTGCGGCCGCGCATCGCAGTGATCTCGGTCGGTGCGCACAACGACTACGGTCACCCGCGGGCAGAGACGCTGGCGGCCTTGCGGGCCGTCCCCGGCCTGCGCCTCTATCGCACCGACGTCAACGGCCGTGTCGTGGTCGAGACCGACGGGAGGACACTGCATGTGGACGCGGCGCGTGGCTAGTGCGGTCGAGCGCCGGCGGTAGGCTGGGAGCGTGACGGACGTCGATCTGAGAAGCGCGTATCTCATTACGGGCGGTGACGGTCCGAAGATCGAGACAGCGCTCGCACGCCTCCGAGTGCATTTCGCCCCCGAGGCCGTGGAACGAACGTCGGCTGTCGAGCAGTCCGGAGCGGACGTAGTGAGCCTCTGCAATGCGGGTAGCCTGTTCGGAGGTCGCCACCTCGTGATCGTGGAAGAGGTCGACGGCAGGCCGAACGCCGATGGACAGCTCCGTAACGGCTGGAAGGCGGCGGACGTCGAGGCTATCGTCGCGTACATCGGGGCCCCGTCTCCGGACACCGTGCTCGGGCTCGTCGGGCGGGCGCTGAAGCGTGACTCCGCACTGGCCAAGGCCGTCGGTCGTGACGGCCTCCTGGTCTACGACGTCGCCAAGCGGGGTCTTCCGCAGTGGGTAGCGGAGCGCTTCCGCGAGCAGGGTGTGCGCGCGGAGCCGGACGCGTGCACGGCACTCTTGCACCTGGTCGGTGACGATCTGGACACGCTCTCGCGTGAGATCGAGAAGATCGCAACGTGGGCCGGTGGCGAGCCGGTCGGGGAGCGCGAAGTCGAAGCGCTCGTCGCTGCGACGGCAGAGACGCCTGTGTTCCGCATCTCGGACGCATGGGGGAATCGCGACGTGAAGGCGCTGCTCGAGGCGTCCGAAGCGCTCCTCGAGCGCTCGGGGCGGCCTGTGTCCGCCTCGGTCCCGATCGTCGCAGGTGCGCTCGCACGGCAGGCCACCACGGTTCGGCGAGCCAGGCGGGCGGAGGAGCGTGGCGCTCGTCCGGCGGAGGTCACGAAGGAGCTCGGCGTCCGCTTCGAGTGGCAGGCGGAGCGCGCCTACCGGTTCGGCCGCAACTTCAGCGAGTCGGAGCTCGACGAGGTGGTCGTTCGGCTCGCGGAGCTCGACCACGCCATCAAGGGCGGCAGCCGGCTCGCCCCGGAGCTCGAGTTGCAGCGGGCCCTGGTCGACCTCACGCGCGGGGCGGCGCGCTAAGGCACGACGCCGTTACCGGCTGCGACGATCCGGGCGGCTTGCGACTTTCGGCGCGCCGCGGTGTTCCTGTGCAGAGCGCCACGAGCAGCGGCGCGATCGATCGTACGGACGAGCTCGCGGTGAGCCTCCCCGATCCGCTCCGACTCTCCGTCCGCCACCGCGACGTGCAGTCGCTTCGTCAGCGTTTTCACCGTCGAGCGGTAGCGCACGTTCTCGAGCCGCTGGCGAGCCGCGATTCGGACGCGCTTCTTCTGCTGCGTGATGTTGGGCATACCGTGAGAAAACCCGCACGACGCGGGCTCACGGATGGTAGCAAAGCCGGCCGAGCGGCTTCGAAACATCCCACCCGGGGGGCCACCACTCCTCCTCCCCGCTACGGATCCTATCGGCGAAGCTGTCGCAGGTCTGTGTCGACTCTGTCGCGAATCTCACACAGATGAACGACCCCGATGCTGCGCTGCCGGATCAGGATGGCGAGGAGTCGCTCGACCATCGGCGGCGGCTGGCCCGCTCGACCGCGATCTTCTCGGCGGCGACCGCGCTGTCACGCGTGCTGGGTCTCGTCCGCGAGATGGTCAGCGCGTACCTCTTCGGGGTCAGCGGCAAGATCAACGCCTTCACGATCGCCTTCCAGATCCCGAACCTCATGCGCGCCCTCGTCGCCGACGCCGCGCTTTCGGGCGCATTCGTCCCGGTGTTCAGCGAGTTGCTCGTCAAAGGCGAGCGCAAACGCGCCTGGCGGGTTGCCTCGACGATCTTCTGGCTCGTCCTGCTCGGGCTGGGTGGGCTCACCGCCCTGTTCATCCTTGCCGCCCCGCTCCTGATTCGGCCGTTCGGTGACCCCGGTGGAGACTTCGACCTCGCTGTCGGGCTCTCGCGCGTGCTCTTCCCGATCGTCGTACTGCTCGGGCTGTCCGGAATCGTCGTGGCGATTCTCAACACGTACGAGCAATTCGCCGTGCCGGCGCTCGCGCCGGTGTTGTGGAACGTCGCCATCATCGCCGGGCTGGCCCTCGGCGTCCCCGGGGCCGACGGCGAGAACGCGGAGCTGTACGTCTACGCCGGCTCCGTGCTCGTCGCCACGCTGTTGCAGTTCTTGCTGCCGCTGCCGTGGCTGCGCGGTCTCGACGGTCGCCTGCAGGTGGTTCTCGACTGGCGGGACCCGGCCGTCAAGCGCTTCTTCGTCCTGATGCTCCCGGTCACGCTGACGCTCGGCCTCATCAACGTGAACGCTGTCATCGGTGCGCTGTTCGCTTCCCGCTTGATCGATCCGGAGCTCGCGCCGGCGGCGATCGACAAGGCGTTCCGGCTCTACATGCTTCCGCAGGGAATGTTCGCCGTGGCGGTCACCACGGTGCTCTTCCCCGCCCTCTCGCGGCTTGCCGCCCGGCGGGATCAGCTCGGTTTCGGTCGCACGCTCGACGCAGGCATGCGCCAGATCGCGTTCCTGCTCGTCCCGGCCGGAGCGGTCTGCATCGTCCTCGCCGAGCCGATCGTGCAGCTCGTCTACCAGCGCGGGGCGTTCGACCCGGAGCAGACCACTGTGGTCGCCGGCGCGCTGGCGGCGTTCGGCGCCGGTCTGGTCTTCAACGGCTGGATGCTGCTTCTCAACCGGGCCTTCTACAGCCTCCAGAACAGCTGGACCCCCACGAGCGTCGCGTGCGGGAACCTCCTCCTGAACGTCGTCCTCTACATCCTTCTGTATCGCGTCGGCGTGTGGGGTATCCCGCTGGCGGTCTCGATCGCCAACATGGCCGGCGCGCTGGTGTTGTTTCTCCTCATCCGACCCAGGGTCGAAGGTCTTGCGGCCACCGCGCTCTCGTGGTCGGTGGCGCGCATCGTCTGCGCCTCGGTGTTGCTGGCAGCCGCGAGCTACGGCTCGTGGTGGGTGCTCGATGCCACGCTGGGGACCGGCGTGGTCGCCCAGCTCATCGCGGTCGGAGGGTCGCTCACCGTGGGAGCGCTCGTCTACCTCGGCTCCTGCCGAGCGCTCCACGTGCGGGAGCTCGACGCGTTGCTACGGTTGCGACACGGGCGCGAGGGCGCTTGAGAGCGCATGGACCAGACGCAGATCCGCAACTTCTCGATCATCGCCCACATCGATCACGGCAAGTCGACGCTCGCCGATCGCATCCTCCAGCTGACGGACGCGGTCAGCGAGCGCGACATGCGCGACCAAGTACTCGACTCGATGGATCTCGAGCGTGAGCGCGGCATCACGATCAAGGCGCAAGCCGTACGCGTGCATTGGAAGGGGCACCAGCTCAACCTCATCGACACACCCGGGCATGTCGACTTCACCTATGAAGTGTCGCGTTCCCTGCAGGCCTGCGAAGGCGCTGTGCTCGTCGTGGACGCCGCCCAGGGAATCGAGGCGCAGACGCTCGCCAATGCCTATCTCGCGATCGAGAACGAGCTCGAGATCGTACCCGTGGCGAACAAGATCGACCTGCCGCAGGCAGACGCAGACGCCACCGCCGCCGAGCTCACGAGCCTCCTCGGCGGCTCACCGGGCGACGTCGTCCGCATCTCCGCCAAGACCGGTCAGGGAGTCGAGGACGTGCTCGACGCGATCGTCGAGCGGATCCCGCCGCCCGCCGGCGACCCAGATGGGCCTGCTCGCGCGCTCATCTTCGACACGTCGTATGACCAGTACCGCGGGGTGATTGCGTTCGTCCGTGTCGTCGACGGCCGGTTCACGGGGCGCGAGCACTTGCGTGCGATGGCGCTCGGCACGGAGTTCGAGGCGGAGGAGCTCGGCTACATGTCGCCGTCGCGGGCGCCGGTGGCAGAGCTCGAGGCGGGCGAGGTGGGGTACGTGATCACCGGCCTCAAGGACGTGTCACGCCTTCGCGTCGGCGACACCCTGACGGCCCGCCGCCGGCCTGCCGCCGCCCCGCTGCCCGGGTACAAGGACGTCAAGCCGATGGTCTTCGCGGGACTCTTCCCCACGGACTCCGACGACTACCCGGCGCTGCGCGACGCGCTCGAGAAGCTCAAGCTGAACGATGCCGCGCTCTTCTACGAGCCGGAGACCTCGCAGGCGCTCGGGTTCGGCTTTCGGTGCGGGTTTCTCGGTCTGCTCCACATGGAGATCGTGCGGGAGCGACTCGAGCGCGAATTCGACCTAGACCTGCTCGTCACCGCCCCGAATGTCGCCTACCGCGTCGAGCGACGTACCGGCGGGATGATCGAGGTGCACAACCCCGCAGACATGCCCCGAGAGGTGGAGCGGGTCGAGGAGCCGTACATCAAGGCCTCCATCATCGTCCCCAAGGAGTTCGTGGGGACGGTGATGGAGCTCTGCAACGAGCGCCGCGGCTCCTTCGACCATATGGAGTACCTCTCCGAGGACCGCGTGCACCTCGTCTACGAGCTGCCGCTCGGGGAGATCGTGCTCGACTTCTATGACCAGGTGAAGTCACGGACACGGGGCTATGCGAGCTTCGACTACGACCTGGCCGGCTTCCGCGAGGGGGACTTGAC
Organism: uncultured Actinomycetes bacterium; assembly: GCA_963703975.1. Lineage (GTDB taxonomy): Bacteria > Actinomycetota > Thermoleophilia > Gaiellales > Gaiellaceae > Gaiella. Next base: position 10,888 of record CAVPGO010000048.1, on the reverse strand, counting down.
GCGGGTCGACGTCCTCGTCGGCGGTGAGCAGGTCGATGCCCTCTCGCTCATCATCCACCGCGACTTCGCCTACGAACGGGGCAAGCTCCTGGTCGAGAAGTTACGGGAGGAGATTCCGCGCCAGATGTTCGACATCGCCATCCAGGCGGCAATCGGCTCGCGGGTGATCGCCCGCGAGACCGTCAAGGCGAAGCGCAAGGACGTCCTTGCCAAGTGCTACGGCGGGGACATCACGCGAAAGCGCAAGCTGATCGAGAAGCAGAAGAAAGGGAAGAAGCGAATGAAGCAGGTCGGCGGGGTCGAGGTGCCACAGGAGGCGTTCCTGGCCGTGCTCAACCTCGGCGACGACAGAAAGCGGTAGTTCGTGAGCTGCGTCGACCTGTTCCGACTCGCCCCCGCCCTTGAGGATGCTCAGCTCGAGCGGGCACCGAAACATCTCGTCGAGAGCGTCGTCGCGGAGCGCGGCACCGATCCCGACGCGTGACCGGCGTCCGGCACCTCTACGTTCACCTGCCGTTCTGTGTTCATCGCTGCGGCTACTGCGACTTCGTCACGGCGGTCGGGCGGAACGATGACCACGCCCCCTACGTCGCAGCGCTCCTGCGCGAGCTCGAGCACGAGCGATCTGTGCTCGCGGAGCCGCTCGACTCCGTCTTCGTCGGCGGCGGCACTCCGACCTTCACCGAACCGGAGGCGTTCGGCAGCCTGCTCGAGGCGCTGCCTCCCGCGGCCGAGGTGACCGTCGAGGCGAACCCGGAGACGGTCACACCCGCACTCGCAACGTTCCTGCACGGGCACGGCGTCACGCGGGCTTCGATCGGCGCCCAGAGCTTCCGGCCGGAGCTGTTGCGCCGGCTCGAACGCCGAGCGGGCCCCGATGACGTCCGGAGGGCCGTGCATCATCTGCGTGATGCCGGATTCGACAACATCTCGCTCGACCTCCTGTACGGGATCCCGGGCGAGGTGCCCTCCGACCTCGACCGCGACCTCGCGGATGCGGTCGCGCTCGAGCCCGAGCATCTCTCCTGCTACGAGCTCGAGGCGAAGCCGGGCACGCGCTTCGCGCACGCCTGGGGGGACGAGCTCGAGCGGCAGTCGGAGGCGATGGAGGGGTACTTCGAACACGTCGTCGACACGCTCACGGGCGCCGGCTTCCGCTGGTACGAGACCGCGAACTTCTGCCGGCTCGACGGCGGACGTGACCTCCGCGCACACCACAACCTGGGCTACTGGCGGGGTCACGACTACCTCGGTGTCGGGATCGGAGCCGTGTCCACGCTTGGCTTCGAGCGTCGCCGGAACGGAGCGTCGTTGCACCGTTACGTGGAGGCTGCCAGCGTCGGCGACCCGGTGCCATCCGACGTGGAGAGGCTCGACGACGCGACGAAGCGGCGAGAGCGGCTGCTGCTCGGTCTCCGTCTCGACGAGCCCGTAGAGCTGGCAGCGATCGGTGATGCGATCGACCTGCAGGCCCTCGAGCGTCTGACGGGGCGCGGGCTCGTCGCGCGGGTCGACGGGGGCTCTGGGATCTGCCTCACGCGCCGCGGAAGACTGCTCGGAGGTGGCGTGTCTGCGGAGCTCATGGCTCTCGACTGAGTCGCCCGCGGGCGCTCCGGCGGCGCGACCGCGGCCGTGGCCAGGGCTACCATCCGAGGTGAGATGGAGCTGTCGCCCAGGAAGCGCGAGATTCTGCGTCTCGTCGTCGAGGAGTACGTGGCGAGCGGCCAGCCCGTGGGTTCGAAGTCGCTCGTCGACCGGAGCGGTCTCGATCTCTCGTCGTCGACCGTGCGCTCCGAGCTGGCCGAGCTGGAACACCTCGGTCTGCTCATGCATCCTCACACGTCAGCGGGACGAGTGCCGACCGAAGTCGGCTACGACGCCTATGCGCAGGAGCTCGTCGAGTCGATCGAAGGGCGGCCCGCGCCCTTCCCGCTCGACCTCACGGCGATGCGCAACGAGCTCGAGACGGCCCTCCAGCAGACGACGGACTCGCTTTCTCAGGCGACGCGACTGCTCGCACTCGTCACCGCGCCGGCCATCGACATCGCCGTCGTGCGTCACGTCGAGGTGCTGCAGCTGCAACCGGGGGTCGTCCTCGTCGTGGTCATCACCGCCGCCGGCGGGGTCACGAAGCGGGTCATCGAGCTCGACGAGGCAGTCGACGCGGGCCTCGTCGAATGGGCCCGCGAGTATCTCAACGAGACCGTCGCGGGCTTGCGTCTCGGCGCCGCGCTGCTGCGGCGCCGGATCGAGGATCCGTCGCTGTCGCCGCGCGAGCGGGCGTTTCTCGAAGCGCTGCGGCCTGCGTTCTCGGCGGTGCTGATCGACTCCGGAGCGCAGCTGTACGTCGGTGGGGCTGCGGGCCTGCTCGGTGATGCCCGCGGGGCGGAGCTCGAGGCATGCCAACGACTGTTGGAGCTGCTCGAGCAGCGTGCGGCGACACTGAAGCTGCTGAGCGAGGCGCTCGACCCGCGACGCCGAACCGTGGTCAGGGTCGGGCCCGAGCTGGGGGGAACCGAGCTCCGGGACGTCGCGTACGTGGGCTCGACGTACGGGCTCACCAATCGGTCGCTCGGATCGGTGGCGCTGTTGGGCCCCTTGCGGATGGATTACGAGAAGGCGATCCGCGCCGTCCGAGCCGCGGCTTTCGAGCTGTCGCGGCTCGTCGAAGAGGTCTACGAGGACGCCTGACCGGCCGATGGCGACGACGGAGCGCGACTACTACGAGGTGCTCGGCGTGGCCCGGGACGCCTCCGACGCCGAGGTGAAGAAGGCGTTCCGCCGTCTGGCCCGCGACCTGCACCCCGATGTGAGCGAGGCTCCCGACGCCGAGCATCGCTTCCGTGAAGTGGCGGAGGCGTACGAGGTGCTCTCCGATCCCGAGCGTCGCCAGACGTATGACCGTTTCGGTCACGCCGGGCTCCAACGAGGTGGGTTCCAGCCCACCGACTTCGATCTCGGCAACCTCTCTGACATCTTCGCGGCGTTCTTCGGGGAGGGGCTCTTCGGCTCGACGACCCGGGTGTCGCGTCCCGCACGCGGCGCCGACGTCGCCGCGGCGGTCGAGATCACACTCGACGACGTGTTCACGGGTGTGACGATCCCGGTTCCGGTCGCGGCGGCTGCGATCTGCGACCGCTGCGACGGGAGCGGCGCCGAGCCCGGGACGTCCCCCGTCACCTGCCCGACGTGCGCCGGCGCGGGACGCGTGCAACAGGTCTCGCAGAGCGTCTTCGGCCAGTTCGTCCGGGCCTCTACGTGCCCGGGTTGCGCCGGCGCCGGCCAGGTTGTCGAGCATCCGTGCACGACATGCGGCGGTGCGGGCCGCCGTCTCAAGGAGCGGTTGCTCCAGGTCGAGATCCCAGCCGGCATCCACGACGGGCAACGGATCCGCCTGCGCGGCGAGGGCCACGCCGGCCAGCTGGGCGGGCCGCCCGGCGACACCTTCGTGCAGGTCAGGGTGCGTCCACACGCGTCGCTCGAGCGTGACGGTGACGACCTCGTGTCTGCGGTGTCGGTAACGATGGTCGACGCGGCGATCGGAACGTCGGTTCGCGTCTCGACGCCGGCAGGAGAGATCGACGTCGAGGTACCGGCGGGGACACAGCCGAACGACGTCATCGTGGCGCGCGGGCGCGGCGTCCCGTCTCTCCGTACAGGGCGACGTGGTGACCTCCATGTCCACGTGGACGTCCAGGTGCCGCGACGGCTGACGGCAGAGCAGCGTGACCAGCTGCAGGCGCTCGGCTCGTCGATCCCTCACGATGCCTACGCCGGAGAGGACGGTTTCCTCCGGCGTCTGAAGAGCGCGTTCCGCTGACCGCCGAGCTCCTCCGAGTCGTCGTATCCGTTCCCGCCGGTGAGGAGGAGCGTGCGCGGGCTGGGCTGCTGGAGCTCGCGCCCGAAGGGTTCGAGGAGATCCCCGGGCCGACCGGGCTCGAGCTGGCCGCGTATACGGACCGGGACGGCGCCGCCCGCATCCGAGCGCGTTTCCGGACGGTCACGTCGACAGCGGTGGCACCGGGGTGGGAGGACGCCTGGCGGGGCTTCCATCGCCCCGTCGTCGCGGGCGGCGTGTGGATCGGGCCGCCGTGGGAGACGCCGCCGGGAGGTCGTGCCGTTGTTGTCATCGACCCGGGTCGGGCATTCGGGACGGGCGCCCACCCCACGACGCGGCTCTGCCTCGAGCTGCTCGCGTGCCTGGAGCGTGACAGCCTGCTCGACGTCGGGTGCGGGTCGGGTGTGCTCGCCATTGCCGCCGGCCTGCTCGGGTTCGGGCCGGTGGTCGCGGTCGATCTCGACCCCGTCGCCGTGCAGGCGGCGAGAGCGAACGCGGTGGTCAACGGCGTCTCGCTCGTCGTGCGCCAAGCAGATGCGCTGCACGACTTCCTGCCGCCGGTCGGCATCGCCGTCGCGAACGTGCTGCTGGCGCCGGTCGAGGCGCTCCTGCGTCGGCTCGACGCACGCGTCGCAGTCACCTCGGGCTACCACGCCGGTGAGCGTCCTGCCCATGCAGGCTGGAGCCACGCGAGCTCGATCGAGCTCGAAGGGTGGGCAGCCGACCTCTGGCGGCCCACAACCGTCTAGTCTCCCAGCCCGTGGCGACATTCACGACGCGGTTCCTCGGGTGCAAGGTCTCTTTCGCGGATGCACAGGCGATCAGGGAGCGCCTGCTCGCAGACGGTCATGCGGAGGTGGGGGAGCAGGGCGAGATCGCGGTGGTCAACACGTGTTGCGTCACGCACGAGGCCGTCGCGAAGTCGCGCCAGGCGGCATCGCGGGCGGCCCGCGACGCCGCCACCGTGTACGTGACCGGCTGCGCGTCGAATCTGGAGGGTGCCTTCGACGGTTTGCCGCCGAACGTGGTCGTCGTGCCTCGCACCGGAGACGACGCGGCCGTCGCCGTCGCGGGTGACGCAGGCGCGGTCGGCTGTGTGCAGGCGGATCACCGGCTCGAGCGCGTGCGGGCGTTCGTCAAGATCCAAGACGGCTGCTCCTTCTCCTGCGCGTTCTGCGTCATCCCGCTGGTGCGGGGTGGTACCCGCAGCCGCAGCGCGCGTGCCGTGCTTGCCGACGTGCGGCGAAGGGTCGACCAGGGGCACCGCGAGATCGTGCTCACGGGTGTCAACCTCGGCTGTTTCCGCGACCGCGGTGAGAGATACACCCTGGCACGTCTCGTGCGCGAGGCCGGCGCCGTCGACGGGCTGCAGCGTCTCCGCCTGTCCTCGATCGAGGTCAACCATGTCGACGGGGAGCTCGCCGCAGCACTTCGCGAGACGCCGACGGTGTCCCCGCACCTGCATGTGCCCCTGCAGTCCGGTGACGACGTGGTGCTCCGGGCGATGGGGCGCCGCTACACGGTCGCTCAGTTCCTGCGCCGGCTCGAGCCGTTCGGCGCCTTCAATCTCACCACGGACGTGATCGTCGGCTTCCCCGCCGAGGACGACCTGGCCTTCCGGCGCACCCTCGACGTCGTCGAGCGCGCCGGGCTGACGAAGGTGCACGTCTTTCCGTACTCGCCGCGGCCTGGTACCTCTACCGCCGCCGCCGACCCCGTCCCGCCGCACGTGAAGCGCGAGCGCAGCGCCGAGCTTCGTGCGCTTTCCGACCGCCTCTGCCGAGGCCGTTGGCGAGCGAAGATCGGCAGCTGCGACCACGTGCTCGTCGACCGCCCGGGGCGAGGCTACGCCGACGACTACACGCCGTGGTTCGTCGATGCTCCGGTCGGCACGCTCGTGACGGCGCGGGCCACCGGCATCACGAACGAGGGGGTTCTCGCTGTCTGCGCCTGAGTGCCTGTTCTGCCGGCTTGCGCTCGAGGGTGACCACGTCCACGCCGCCGAGGGGTTCGTGGCCATCCGCGACATCGCGCCCAAGGCGCCGACCCATCTCCTCGTGCTGCCCGTGCGGCACGTGGACACCTTTCGGGACGTCCGCGCCTTTCCCGCCGAGGAGGCCGCGCGCATGCTCCAGTTCGTCGCGGAGACGGCCGCTCTCGCCGGGCTCGACGACTATCGAGTGGTCGTCAACGTGGGGCCTGGAGGGGGGCAGACCGTGTTTCATCTCCACTGGCACATCCTCGGCGGCGCTAGCCTCTCCCGGTTCGAGTAGGCATGGTTCACACAATGAGCTTCTCCGTTCGCATCGAGGAAGAGCTGAAGGCGGCGCGACTCGCGCGTGACGACGCACGTCGGGATGCGCTGGCCCTGCTCCTGAACTCCCTCCGCGGGGCACAGAAGGAGCTGCAGCGACCGCTCTCCGACGACGAGTCGCTGCAGGTGCTCCAGCGTGAGCGGAAGAAGCGTGTGGAGGCGATCGAGGCGTTCGAGTCGGCCGGACGCGACGAGGCCGCCGGGCGGGAGGAGTTCGAGCTCGAGGTGCTCGAGGAGTTCATGCCCGAGCAGCTCGGTGAGGACGAGCTCGAGGAGATCATCGACGATGTCATCGCAGAGGTGGGAGCCACCTCGATTCGTGACCTGGGTCGAGTGATGGCAGACGTGATGCCGCAGGTGTCGGGGCGGGCCGATGGCTCGGTCGTCAGTCAGCTCGTGCGCGAGAAGCTCGCCTGACACCCCGCATGGGCGAACCGGCTCCCGTTGTGCGCGGGTCGGACGGGCGCGTCCCGCCTCGGTCACGGGCACAGCGTTCGCCTCATCTCTCGTGCGATACGGCCCGTACACTGGGATCAATGCAGGACGTGATGGTCGTTCCGAACGATGTTGCCGCTGAGCTGGCCGGCGTGAGCGACGGTGTCCTCGACACGCTTCGCGACCGTCTCGGATGCTCGATCGCCCTGCGCGGGAACCGCCTCACGCTGGACGGCTCCGAGGAGCACGTGGCGGCGGCCCGGGCGGTGCTCGACGAGCTCGTCGAGCTCGTCGAGGACGGCCACCAGATCGGCCCCGACACGGTCGGCGCGGTGGTGGCGGCGCTCGACCAGGCCGAGGACATCCGTGACGTCTTCGACGACGTGGTGTGGCGCCACCGCGGCAAGAAGATCGCTCCGAAGACCGTGATGCAGAAGCGCTACGTCGACGCGATCCGCGCCTCCACCGTGACCTTCGGCATCGGCCCCGCAGGGACCGGCAAGACCTATCTGGCGATAGCCTTGGCGGTCGCTGCGCTGAGCGAGCGGGAGGTAGGACGCATCATCCTCACCCGCCCCGCGGTCGAGGCGGGCGAGCGGCTTGGCTTCCTCCCCGGCGACGTGCTCGCCAAGGTCGACCCGTACATGCGTCCGCTCTTCGACGCGTTGTACGACACGATGGACGCCGACCGCCTGAGCGCCTTCATGGACCGAGGGACGATCGAGGTGGCGCCGCTTGCGTTCATGCGTGGGCGGACGTTGAACGACTCATTCGTGATCCTCGACGAGGCGCAGAACACCACGCCGGAGCAGATGCAGATGTTTCTCACGCGGCTCGGGTTCGGATCGAAGATGGTGGTCACCGGTGACGTGACACAGGTCGACCTGCCGCGGGAGCAAGCCTCCGGTCTGATCCAGGTGCGCAACATCCTCGACGGTGTCGACGGTGTCGGGTTCGTCGAGTTCTCCCACCAGGACGTCGTCCGCCACAAGCTCGTGCAGCGCATCGTCGAGGCGTACAAGCGACACGCCGAGGAGACGGGCACCGCGCGCCGGCGTTGACGCCGATGCTCCAGGTCGAGGTCACGAACCGCAGCGGGGAGCAGGTCGACACCGCCAGGGCGGTCGACCTCGCGCGCTGCGTGCTCACCGGCGAGGGTGTCGACGACGGCGATCTCGGCATCTCGTTCGTCTCGCCGGGCGAGATCAGGACGCTGAAGCGCGAGCATCTCGGTGTCGACGAGCCCACGGACGTCCTCTCCTTCCCGATCGACCGGCGGGACGAGCTCCCTGCCGGCGTTCCGCGCCAGCTCGGCGACGTCGTTCTCTGCCCGCAGATCGTCGGCGCGGCCTGGCGTCAGCCACTCGTGCACGGGGTCCTGCACCTGCTCGGGTACGAACACGGTGACGAGATGACGGCGCGTGAGAGCGCGCTGCTCGGCGCATGACCGTGCGTCGCCGCCCACCGTCGATCATCGAAAGCTTCAACGTCGCCTTCGAAGGGGTCGTGCACGTGCTGCGGACGCAGCGCAACATGCGAATCCACTTCGCCGTCGCGGCGGGCGTGCTCATCGCAGCACTGGCGTTCGACGTGTCACGCCTCGAGCTCATCGCGCTTCTGCTCGCCATCTCGTTCGTGCTCATCGCGGAGATGCTGAACTCGGCCGTCGAGGCGGCAGTCGACGTCGCGTCGACGTCGTTCGACCCGATCGCGAAGCTGGCCAAGGACGTCGCGGCGGGGGCCGTGCTCATCGCCGCCGTGAACGCCGTGGCCGTCGGCTACCTGGTCTTCTCCGGTGAGGTCGCCACGCGCAGCTCCGAGTTTCTCGACCGGCTGTCCGAGGCTCCGGCCGAGCTCACACTGATCGCGCTCGTGCTGACGATCCTCGTCGTGATCTCCCTCAAGGCGGCGTCGGGCCGCGGCACGGCGCTGCGCGGCGGGTGGCCGTCCGGCCACGCGGCGGTCGCCTTCGCCGGCTGGATGGCCACCACGCTCGCCCTCGACGACTACGGGCATCGGTTCCTGATCTCGTCTCTGACCTTCATCATGGCGCTGCTCGTCGCCCAGACGCGCGTCGAGTCGGGCGTCCACTCCACCGCCGAGGTGGCAGTGGGCGGGCTGCTCGGTGCGCTCATCACGCTGGTCATCTTCCAGCTCTTCTCCGCCACGTGACCGTGACCGACGATCAGCTGCTGGCCCGTGCCGACGCCGCGGCGGTGAAGGCGTACGCGCCCTACTCCCGCTTGCACGTGGGGTGCGCCGTGCTGACGCGCGACGGGCGCATCGTCGAGGGGGTCAACGTCGAGAACGCCGCCTACCCGCTCGGCGTGTGTGCGGAGCGCACCGCCTTCGCCCGCGCCGTCGCGGAAGGCCACCGTCCCGGCGACTTCGTCGCGGCGGCGATCACCGCGTCCCCGTGCGGTGGCTGCCGGCAGTGGCTTGCGGAGATGGGAGTGGAGCGAGTCGTCTTCCGGAACGGAGGACGTGTCGTGACGATGACCGTCGCCGAGCTTCTGCCCGAGCAGTTCGAGCCGTCCGACCTGCCGGAATGACGGTCAGCCCGGCCACCCACACAGACCTGGGCCGAGCATGAGGAGCGGCGTCGTGGTCGTCGCCGGGCGCCCCAACGTCGGCAAGTCGACGCTCGTCAATGCGCTGTGCGGCGACAAAGTCGCGATCACGTCGACGGTGCCGAATACCACGCGGCGTCGTATCTACGGCGTCGCGCACGGAGACGGCTGGCAGCTCGTGCTCGCCGACCTGCCCGGTTTCCAGCGCCCGATCGACGCTCTCACCGAAAGGATGCAGGCCACTGTCGACGGCGCCTTCGACGACGTCGACGGCGTCCTGCTCGTCGTGAGCGCCCGTGACCGGATCGGTGCAGGTGACCGCTTCGTCGCGCGGCGCGTGTTCCCACTCGGTGTGCCGGTGATCATCGCCGTGAACAAGATCGACCGGCTCAAGCACGGCCACGTCGCCGCCCAGATGAAGACCGCGGCCACCCTGGGTGGCTTTCACGCGCTGCACCCGGTCAGCGCAAAGACGAAGGACGGCATCGACGAGCTTCGGGTCGACCTCGTCTCGCTGCTGCCGGAGGGCCCCGCACTGTTTCCGGCCGAGCGGACGACTGACCTCTCCATCGACGAGCGTGTAGCGGAGGTGATCCGGGAAAAGGCGCTGCAGCTCACCCGCGAGGAGGTTCCGCACGCCATTACCGTCATCGTCGCCGAGCTGGGTGAGAGCGCGGTGCGGGCACAGCTGCTCGTCGAGACCGAGTCTCAGAAGGGGATCCTCATCGGCAAGCGCGGTGCGATGGTACGAGAGATCGGGACGCGGGCACGACCCGAGGTCGAGGCACTCGTGGGCTACCCCGTCTTCCTCGATCTTGCGGTGAAGGTGCGACCGCGGTGGCGGCGCGACCCGCGCGAGCTCGAGCGACTCGGCCTCTAGACGCGTCCGTGGCCCGGCGGGCATCGCCTTCCCGCGGCCCTGTTATGCTCGCTGGGACAACAGGCGGGTGCGACACGCGCGGGAAGCCGAGCCGCGGGTGTCATCGCCTCACCCAAGAGGATGTAGTTGCTGCGGCGGGAGTTCGGCGACGGTTTTCAGGATCGTCCTGATCACGGCCTCGATGGCGCGGTCACGGTGGTCATCGCCGACGACCATCCGGCGATCCTCGACTCGGTCGGGCGCTTCCTCGAGCTGAACGGCATCGCGGTGCTCGGCACCGCGATAGACGGCGACGGCGCGGTCGCGCTGTGCGAGAAACTCAAGCCTGTCGTGGCGTTGATCGACCTGCGCATGCCCGGGATCGCCGGTCTCGGTGCGCTCGAGCGACTCCATCTGCGCGTTCCGGAGACGAAGCTGCTCGTCTACACGGGCGTTGGCGACCAGACGCTCGTCGCCCATGCGCTCGAAGCCGGCGCACACGGCGTGATCCAGAAAGACGCGTCGCTCGTGGAGCTGGTCCGCGCCGTCCGCACCGTGGCCGACGGCAAGGCCTACATCGACGCGGCGATCGCCAACCTCATCCTCGAGGGCTCGGGCGTCGTCGAACCGCGACTGACGCGACGCGAGATCCAGGTCCTGCAACTCCTCGCCAACGGCAGCTCGAACGAGGCCGTCGCCTCGACGCTGCACATCGCACCCGACACCGTGCGCACCCACCTCCGCAAGGCGATGACCAAGCTGCGCTGCTCCACTCGCACGCAGGCTGTGGCGACCGCTCTGCGCCAGTCGCTGATCTCCTAGCGAGAGCGGTAGAGAGCACCCGCCGGCCTCGTCCGCTGAGCAATACGTTG
>CAVPGO010000047.1:0-63003 GCA_963703975.1 uncultured Actinomycetes bacterium | reverse complement strand
TTTTTTTTTTTTTTTTTTTTTTCTAGCATGAATTGCGACACTCCAGACGGCCGCGTCGGCTGCTCCTGCTCGGCGTCGAGCGCGCGCAGCGCCTCGGCCGCCTCGCGGCGCAGCGGGCCGACGAGGGCGCGGTAGTCCTCGTCGTCGACGCGGCCGGCGCGGTGGTCGGCCTCGAGCTCCTTCAGCGCGGCGAGCGCGCGGTCGCGCTCCTCCGCGAGGTCGAGCCGGCGGCGCCCCTCGGCGTCGAGCTCGTCGAGCTCGTCAGAGGCCGGCGCCGGGCTCGCGCAGGAACGGGCAGTGCGACGAGGACGACGCACGGCGACGGCGAGCGAGCGCCCCGAGGACGAGCGCCACGGTCACTGCGCCGGACGAGGCACCCACGGGCGCGCCGGCCTCGCGCGTACCGGACCGCGAGCCGGCGCTCCTCGCGTGCGTCCGGCCAGAGCGCGATCACCGAGCCGAGCAGGAAGACGATGCCCGCGAGCCAGATGAGGTTGACGAGCGGCTTGACGAAGACGCGGAAGTAGACGGCTGCCGTCGTCGTTCACCTGCTCGGCGATCACGAACAGGTCCTCCGCGCGTGAGGTAGTCCGTGCGGATGCCGACCTCGTTCGAGACCTGCGGCTCGGGCCGCGATCTTGTACGAGTTCTTGCCGGCCTCCAGCGTGCCGAGCTCGTCCGCCGCCGCGGCTCGACGGCCAGCTGCGCGCGCACCTCGGTCGCGTTGCTCGGTGTCGCGCTCGGTGAGGCGCTCGTAGGTGAGCGGTGTAGCCGCCGACCGCGAGCGACTGCCCGCGGCGCGAGCCTACCCTCGACGACCGAGTCGTACGCGCTCGAGCCGGCGATCCCGATCGCGAGCAGGACGATCGCGACGTGGACGACGTAGCCGCCGTAGCGCCGCCGGTTGCGCCCGACGAGCGAGGAGAACGCGCGTGGCCAGGACTCGCCGGAGAGCGGCGCGCCGTGCGCGTGGTGCCGCGCACGAACTCGAGCGCGATCGCGGCGAGCACGAACGCCGAGAACGTGTACGCGATCAGTCCCGGGATCGACGAGCCGGCGCCGAGCACGACGCAGGACGACGCCGGTCGCCGACCGCGACGACGGCCGGCCAGGCGAACGTGCGTCCGAGGCCGCGCAGCGAGGCGCGCCGCCAGGCGATCGAGCGGCCCGATGCCCATCAGCAGGAGCAGCGGCAGCCCGAAGATCCGCAGGAAGAAGTCGTAGTAGGGGCGGCCCGACGACGACCGCCTCGCCGCGCACGGCCTCGGACAGGATCGGCCAGGCGACGCCCCAGAGGATCGTGAGGCAGAGCGCCACGAGCAGCAGGTTGTTGTAGAGGAACGTCGCCTCGCGCGAGACGAGCGACTCGAGCTTCGTGCGTCGAGCGGAGCAGCGGCAGCCGCCAGACGATGAGCGCCGTCGAGACCGCGACCGCGACGACGATGAAAGCGAGGAACCACGGGCCGATCGTCGCTCTGCGTGAACGAGTGGATCGAGTTGACGACGCCCGAGCGCGTCAGGAAGGTGCCGAAGAGCGAGAGGCAGAACGCGAGCGAGACGAGCACGACGTTCCAGACCTTCAGCATCCCGCGCTTCTCCTGGATCATCACCGAGTGCAGGAACGCGGTCGCGGCGAGCCACGGCATCAGCGCGGCGTTCTCGACCGGATCCCAGGCGTAGTAGCCGCCCCAGCCGACCTCGACGTAGGCCCAGTGGGCGCCGAGCAGCTGGCCGATCCCGAGCGCCGTCCAGGCGAGCAGCGTCCAGCGCCGCGTGGCGACGATCCAGCGCTCGTCGGTGCGGCCCGAGAGCAGCGCGCCCATCGCGAACGCCAACGGCACGGCCAGCCCGACGTAGCCGAGGTAGAGGAACAGGCGGATGGCTGACCATGTACGGGTTCTGCAGGCTCGGGTTGAGCCCGAGCCCGTCCGGCGGGGCCGCGGCCGTCGCGAACGGGCTCGAGACCGCGGTGAGCAGCCACGCGAAGGCGACGGTGATGCCGGCGAGCACGGGTGTCACCCAGAGGACGAGGTCGGCGGCGCGGCGGCGGTTGATCCAGACGGCGAGCGCGCTGTAGGCCGTGAGCACGAGCAGCCAGAGGAGCAGCGATCCCTCCTGCCCGCCCCAGAAGGCGGAGAGCTTGTACGGGGTCGGCGAGCGCACGGCTCGAGTGCTCGGCGACGTAGCGCAGCGAGAAGTCGTCGCGCAGGAAGGCCGTCGCGAGCACGACTGCGGCGACGAGCGTCGAGAAGAACGAGGCGATGAGGGCGTTCCGCGCCGACTCGGCGAGCCGGCGGCGGTGGGTCGAAGCCGCGTACGCGCCGGCGAGCAGTGCGTAGGCGGCGAGCCCGAGAGTGACGAGCAGCGCGGCGCTGCCGAGCTCGGGCACGGCTCTCGCCTAGCCGGCGGGGTCGGACGCCGTGTACTTGGACGGGCACTTCGTGACCATCGTGCCGGGGGTGGCGACGAAGACGCCGTTGCGCAGGCTGCCGTCGACGACGACGTCGCGGCCGGCGCGGAACAGGTCGGGGACGGAGCCGGTGTAGACGACCGGGACGGTCGTCTTCGACGCGCCCTTGATGTCGCGCACCCCGAAGTGCAGCCCGCCGCCGTGGGCGTCCCCGGTGACGGGGCCGATCACCCGGCCGGCGAGCGAGACGTCACCCGTGTGGCCCGCGAGCTGGCTCGGGGAGAGGGACGGCGTGCCGCCGCCTGCGATCGACGTGTACAGAAGGAAGACGGCGAGCACCGCCGCGATCGAGAGGGCGATGACGAGGCGCGCCGGCGAGCCTCTCCTGGCCACACCACCAGTCTAGACGGGGGCTGCCCCGACGGCGCACGGAACGGCCAGACATGTTTCTGCATATATCCAAAGCTCCGACGGCTCCACCCCGCTCCCGAAGGTCGCAACGCCTGCCTTGCGGCCGCGAAGCGGACGCCTTCAGGGATCTTGCTCGTCGCGCACCGGATCCGCGCGAGCGGATTCGGTGCTTGCGCCGGCTAATGCCTGCGCCGGCTAAGCAGCGCGGCGTTCGGGCTCGGGTCGCCGGTCGGGCACATCGTAGCCGTGCTCCTCGCAGAGCGTGCCGGGCGACTCCTCGGTGAGGGAGTCGCAGTACCCCTTGCCGTAGGCGGCCCGCATGAAGGCGGCGACGACGTCGAGGTTCCACTCGACCACGTCGGCGGCCTCGCGCCAGAGGTCGGTCAAGCGCAGGTCGATGTCGAGCTCGAGGAGGTCGATGCGGGTCGGCCGGTCCATGTGCGTGCCAGAGTACGGAGACCGTCGGACGACACCGGTTTTCGCCGGTCGGGTCGAAAGAATCCCCCGTGCAGGGACAATGTGTGCAACGGATAGAGTCGCTCGTATGGGACGGGTTCGCGTCGGTGTTGCTCGGGTGCCGTCGCGCGAGAGCCCGGAGGAGGCCGTCGGCCCTGCTCGTCGCGGGCGGCTACGACGCGTGCGAGATCGATTTCGAGGGCGGGTTCTGGATGGACTACCCGTGGGCGGAGCGGCTCGGCGCGGTCGCGCGTGACCACGACGTCGCGCTGTCGGTGCACGCGCCGCTGTTCGGCTTCATGGGGCACCTGGAGACGTGCAGGTCGCAAGTTCTCGTCCGCGGTCGGCGCGCTCGACCGCAGCGCGGGCATCGCCACGGCGTGCCGGCGCCGAGTTGGTCGTGCTTCCACCCCGGGTTCCTCCTCGGACGGTCGCGCGAGGACGCGATCGACGCGGTCGTCGAGCAGCTCGGAACGCTGCGAGAGCGGCTCGAGGGAAAGGGCCGCGCGGTCCCGTTCGGGATCGAGGTGATGGGCCGTGTCCGCGACCTCGGGCTCGCTCGAGGACTGCGTCGAGATCGCACGTCGGGTCGGCTGGGTACGGCCCGTGCTCGACTTCGCCCACATGCACGCGACGAGTGACGGCGCGTTCCTGGAGCCGGATCGGTTCGCGGACGCCCTCGCCGCCGCGGACGCCGTGTTGGGGCCGGACGTGCCGTTTCACGTCCATTTCTCCGACATCGCGTATGCGAACCGCAACGAGACGAAGCACCTGCCCTACGGCGCGGGGACACTCCGCGCCGAGCCGTTGCGCGAGGCGCTCGACCGCTTCGAGCGGCCCGCGACGGTGATCTCCGAGTCACCCGACGAGACGTCGAGTCAGATGATTCGTGCGCTCCTCGTCACGCACGGTTGAGGTGCCCGGATGGGGTGGGCGGCCGCTTCTTGGTGCGGGAGGTACCGCTCGACGGAGTCGTGGACTCTCCCCTGGGATCACCGCTCCTTCCCGACCGCGCGCCGGCAGGCGGTCCCCTACGATGGCTTCCGTGCTCGACCCGAAGGTCTTCAAGGCGTACGACGTGCGCGGGATCCATGGCACGGAGATCGACGAGGACGGCGCATACCGCGTCGGCCGGGCCTACGCCGAGCATTTCGAGCCTCGCACGGTGGCCGTCGGCCGCGACATGCGCCTCTCCTCGCCCACGATGGCAGCAGCGGTGATCGAGGGTGCCGCTGACGGCGGCGCGGACGTGCGCGACATCGGGCTCGTGGGCACCGAGATGGTGTACTACGCCGTCGGAGCTCTCGGGCTCGACGGTGGCATCTGCGTCACCGCGTCGCACAACCCGAAGGAGTACACGGGCATGAAGATCGTTCGCCGCGGGGCGCTCCCCGTCGGCGGCGACTCCGGGCTCGACGACGTCCGCCGCGGCGCGCTCGCCGGCTTCGAGCCCTCCACGAGACGCGGCACGGTGAGCTCGCTCGACGTCTGGCCGGGCTTCGTCGACAAGGTGCTGTCCTTCGTCGACGCGGCTGCGATCCGACCGCTCCGGGTCGTCATCGACGCCGCCAACGGCATGGCAGGCGCGATGCTGCCACCGGTCATCCAGCGCTTGCCGCAGCTCGACGTCGATGCCTGCTACTTCGAGCCGGACGGCTCCTTCCCGAACCACGAGCCGAACCCGCTGCTGCCCGAGAATCGAGCCTTCGTCGTCGAGCGCACGCGTGACGGCTCGGCCGACCTCGGCGTCGCGTACGACGGCGACGCCGACCGCTGCTTCTTCGTCGACGACACCGGCGAGTTCGTGCCCGGCGACTTCGTCACCGCACTCCTCGCCGAGCTGATGCTCGAGCGAGAGCCGGGAGCCAAGATCATCTACGACGTGCGCGCCAGCTGGGCCGTGCCGCGCTCCATCGAGGCCGCGGGCGGCATCCCCGTGATGAGCCGCGTCGGCCACGCCTTCATCAAGCACCGCATGCGCGCCGAGGACGCTGCCTTCGCAGGCGAGGTGTCCGCGCACTACTACTTCCGTGACTTCACCCAGGCGGACACGGGTGTGGTGCCGTTCCTGCTCATGCTCGAACTGCTCTCGCGCCGCGGCCGGCCGTTGTCGGAGCTCCTGGCACCGTTTCGCGAGCGCTACTTCATCACGGGTGAGATCAACACCCCGGTGGCGGACGTGCCGCTCAAGCTGCAGGAGATCAAGGAGCGTTATGCCGCGCAGGGTGGGCGCGTCACCCACCTCGACGGGGTCTCCGTCGACTTCGCCGATTGGCACTTCAATGTGCGGCCCTCGAACACCGAGCCGCTCTTGCGGCTGAATCTCGAAGCGCTTTCACGGGCGCAGATGGAAGAGCACCGTGACGAGGTTCTCTCCCTGATCCGGGCCTGAGTCAGGGATTCGGCCCGCTGCCGGGGACTGGCTGTTCAGGCGCCGCGAGGGGCGGTGTCGACGAGCGCGACCCGAACGAGGTCGCGGATCGAGAGGATCCCGACGGCCTCGCCTCCGTCGACGACCGGCAGATGCCGGAAGCCGCCGTGGATCATCAGCACCGCTGCGTGCTCGACCGAGTCGGACGAGTCGATCGTATCGGGTGCGTGTGTCATGCGGGACGAGACCGGCGACGCAAGGTCGATCCCGGCGGCGACCACACGCAGGACGTCCCGCTCGGTGAGGATGCCCGTCAGGCGCCCGCCGTCCAGCACGAGGACCGCGCCGACGTTTCGGTCGGCCATTCGACCCACCACGTCGCCGATCGCATCGCCGGGCGCGACCGCGAGCAGGTCACGGCTCATGTGCGCAGAGACGGGCTCCATGCGTGAACTCTAGAGCGTCTCCCAGCGTCGTGACTAGGATCGGGCGGGTGAGCGACCCGCTGGAGCTCGGCCACGTCACCTCGGAGCGACTGCCCTTCAAGTACTCGGCCCTGGCGCGCGTCTGGTTCTCCGACACGGACGCCCAGGGCGTCGTCTACTACGGGCGCTACCTCCCCTACTTCGATCACGCGCGAACCGAGTATCACCGCCATCTCGGAGGTGCGAGCCGCGCCGGCGAGGCGGAGTTCGTGATGCGGGCCTCGGACGTCGAGTACCACGCACCGGCGCGGTTCGACGACCTGATCGAGGCGTTCGTGCGCGTCAGCCGGATCGGCCGCACGAGCATCACCTACGAGTGCGCAGCGCACCGTCTCCCCGACGGAGCGCTGATGACGACGGCGACGCAGACGCTCGTCCTCGTGAACCTCGACGAACGGCGCCCCGTCGCCATCCCCGAGAGCCTCCGCGCCGTCGTGCGCGCCTTCGAGGGCGAGGATCTCGTCGAGTGAGCGCGCGTGCGCTCGAAGCGCTCGACCGGGCTCTCAACCGTGGCGAGGAGCCCGACGAGGTGCTGCGCGACACCGTGCGCATCCTCGCGGACGAGCCGGGGCTCCGCTGGGCGGGGATCGCGTTTCTCGAGGACGGCACGCTGACCGTCGGCCCCGAGGCGGGCGTTCGGGACGAGAGACTCCGCGTGCGCGTCCCGGTCGCGTATCAGGGCACACGTGTGGGGGAGCTGTGGGTCGACGGCGAGACCGATCCCGCGTTCCTCGCGCGGGTGGCGCTGTTGATCTCCGCACACGTGCTCATCGGGTGGGACACCGGCGGCGAGGCCTGGGAGCCCTAGCGCGCTGGGGATCCGCTCCCGCGGATTCCCAGCTTGCGCAGCCAACAAGGGCGACGGCCCGCGTCTCCAGCGCGGCGGCAACAAGTGCTCTGCGGCCGCGCAGCGGACGCCTTCAGGGGTCTTGCTCTTGGCGCGCTGGGGATCCGCTCCCGCGGATTCCCAGCTTGCGCAGCTAACAGGGGCGCCGGGCGCGCCCGCCTCGAAGACAAGCCCCAAGGCGGGCGGCGCGTCGGCTCCCCTCCCCCGCACTCGTCGTAGCTCCCTCGGCCGGGGGATGCAATCCCTTGATCGAGTGAGGTTTCACTCGATCGAGGTACCCCTCCCGAACGAGGGATGCCCCCTCGACCGAGGGAGGCTCAGCGCAGGGCGGCGTCGCGATCGAGGTCTCCTTCGATGCGAATCGTCTCCTCGCCGCGGTCGACGAGGAGCGCTGCCCCCGACAGTCGCAACTGCTCGAAGCTGCCGTTGTCGAGCGCGAAGCCATGCGCGTCGCCGGTGATCCACAGTGCCGGCCGCCCTTCGATCGTCAGCCGCTCGACGGTGGCACCTGGTCCTGCGACCTTCACGAACCCCGCTTCCGGCACATGCCCGCGCAACTGGCTCACGAGGAGGCGTGCGCCACCGTCACCCCTCCATGCGTAGCTGACCATCGAGGGAAGGTCGAGCGCACGCACCTCGTCCGGTTGCCCGAGACCGTCCTCGAAGCGGAGGACGCGCGCCGAACACGCGCGCCGCCCGATCGAGCGGAACCACGGGCCCGAGCAGCGAGAGATCCTGGCGCGGTGCTGCCACGGGGAAGTCGTCCACGTGCACGAGTCGCACACCGCCGATACCGAGCGCGCGCAGCACCGCGGTGCGGGCCTGCGGCACCGCCATCGTCGCCGCTGCGGCCGCGGCGACGACGACCGCGATCGCGACGGCCACGCGGCGACGCCGCAGGTGGCGCTCCGGCTGTGGTGGAGCTACGGCGATCGCGACGCGCACTCGGATGGCGACATCGGGTGTGTCCGGCACGGAACACACCGCCCAAGGAGGCTTCATGCGACTCAGAGTCACATTGTCGATCCTGGCTGTCTCGGCAGCTGCCGCCGTCCTCGCCCTTGCGGCCTTCGGTGGCACGAGCTCGTCCTCGCCGGGGTCGTCCGGCATGCACGCCATGCACATGCAGTCGACCGCGAAGGCCACGCTCTCGGCGTCGGATCTCCGCGCCTTGCTCGGCCAGCAGTTCGGCGAGCATGCAGCGCTGGCGATGAACGCCACGAACGCGGGCTTCAGCGGGTCGGCCGACTTCCCCGCGATCGCCAAGGCGCTCGACCAGAACTCGGTCGCCATCTCGAAGTCGATCGGGTCGGTGTACGGGCCGGCCGCGGCGAAGACGTTCCTCGACGGAAAGTTCATGTGGCGTGACCACATCAGGTTCTTCGTCGACTACACGGTCGCGCTCGCCAAGAAGGACCCGGCCGGGCAGGCGAAGGCCGTCGCGAACCTGAAGACCTACACGGTCAAGTTCGGCGACTTCCTCGCCGGAGCGACGGGCCTGCCCAAGCTGGCCGTACGCAACGACCTGCTCGGGCACGTCCTCGAGCTGAAGGGCCAGCTGGACGCCCACGCGAAGGGCCAGCACACGAAGGCCGCCGCCGCCGCCTACCGCTCGGCGTACGCGCACATGTTCATGACGGCCGACCTGGTCGCCGGAGCGATCGCAAAGCAGAAGAACCTGAAGTAGCGCGGACCGCCCCGCGCTGCAACAACCCTTGCGTCTCGGATCCGCTCCTGCGGATCCGAGACTTGCGCTAGCCACGCAAGAGGCTCGACGTGAATCTCCTTGCGCGGCAGACAGATGCCTTGCGGCCGCGAAGCGGACGCCTTCAGGGGTCTTGTTCTCTGCGCGTCTCGGATCCGCTCCTGCGGATCCGAGACTTGCGCTAATTGGGAGTCACGCGGTACGAGTCGAAGACCGCGTCGAGGTTGCGCAGCGCGGTGAGCAGCGAGCGCAGATCCTTCACGTCGCCGAGCTCTGCCGTGTACCAGTTGCGCGCCATGCCGTCCTCGACGCTGCCGCCATAGGAGACGATGTTCGCGCCGTGCTCGGCAAAGGTCCGGGCGACGTCCTCGAGCAGTCGCGCCCGGTCCCACGCCTCGACGGCGATCTGGACGCGGAAGCTCGACGACGACGCCGTGCCTTCCCACTCCACCTCCGTGAAGCGCTCCGGGTTTCGCATCAGTGCCCTCACGTTGGGGCAGTCCGCTCGATGGATGGTGATGCCGCGACCGAGCGAGATGTAACCGACGATCCCGTCGCCGGGGACCGGCGTGCAGCACTTGGCGAGGCGCACGAGCACGTCGGAGACGCCCGGCACGACGATTCCCAGCTTGTCGCCGGTGACCGTCGTCCTCGACCGTGCCGGCTTGAGAGTGACTGCCGGCTCGGCTGCGACCTCGTCCGTCTTGAGGCGCTGCAGCACCTTGTTGACGACGTGGCCGGCGCCGATCTTGCCGGAGCCGAGTGCCAGGTAGAAATCTTCCGCCTTCTTGAAGCCGAGCTCGCGGATCACCTGCGCCAGCACCGACGAGCCCTGCAGCTTCCTGTACGGCAGGTTCTGCGCCTTGAGCGCCTGGTCGAGCGCCTCGCGCCCTTTGGCCTCGGTCTCGCCACGCGTTTCACGCTGGTACCACTGGCGGATCTTGTTGCGCGCCCGTGACGAGGCGGCGAGGGTGATCCAGTCACGAGACGGGCCGCGGCCGGACTTCGACGTCAGGATCTCGACGAAGTCGCCGTTCTTGAGCTTGTAGTGCAGCGGCACGATTCGACCGTTGACCTTGGCGCCGACGGTGCGATGGCCGACGTCCGTGTGCACCGCGTACGCGAAGTCGATCGGCGTCGCCCCGGCCGGCAGCGTCTTGACCTCGCCCTTCGGCGTGAAGACGTACACCTCGTCGTCGAAGAGATCGGTGCGCAGCGTGCGCATGAACTCGGACGGGTCGGTCTCGTCTCCCTGCCAGTCCATCAGGGTCTTCACCCACGTGACCCAGTCGTCGTCGGTCTTGGCACGGCGGCCACGCTTGTAGAGCCAGTGTGCGGCGACGCCGTACTCGGCCTCCTCGTGCATCTCGCGCGTCCGCACCTGGATCTCGAGCGGCGTCCCGGACGGCCCGATCACGGTCGTGTGCAGCGACCGGTAGCGGTTCAGCTTGGGCATCGCGATGAAGTCCTTGAACCGCCCCGGCATCGGCTTCCAGAGCGAGTGGATGATCCCCAGCGCGCCGTAGCAGTCGCGCGTGCCCTCCTCCCCGCCCCGCTCGACGACGACGCGCATGGCGGTGAGGTCGTAGATCTCGTTGAACTCCTTGCCCTTCTTCGCCATCTTGTCGTAGATGGAGTAGAAGTGCTTGGCCCGCCCGACGATCTCCGCCGGGATGTCGGCCTTCTCGAGCTCGGCGTCGAGCGCCGCCCCGGCCCGTTCGACCTGCTCCTCACGGTCGGCCCGCCGGTCGGCCACCATCGCCGTGATCTCCGTGTACTTGCGCGGGTGGAGGATCTGGAAGGAGAGGTCCTCGAGCTCCCATTTGAGGGCGTGGATGCCGAGCCGGTGCGCCAGCGGCGCATAGACCTCGAGCGTCTCCTTCGCCTTCTGCAGCTGCTTCTGCTTGCCCAGATACTCGATCGTGCGCATGTTGTGCAGGCGGTCGGCCAGCTTGATGAGAATTACTCTCACATCCTGGGCCATGGCGACGATCATCTTCCGGTAGTTCTCGGCCTCGGCTTGCTCACGCGACGAGAACTGGATGCGCGTCAGCTTGGTGACGCCTTCCACGAGTTGCGCGATCTCCTCGCCGAACTCGGCTCGGACGTCGTCGAGCGACGCCTCCGTGTCCTCCACGACGTCGTGCAGCAGCGCGGCGGCGATCGTCTGCTCGTCGAGGTGCAGCTCGGCGCAGATCTGTGCGACGCCCCACGGGTGGTTGATGAACTCTTCGCCCGAGCGGCGGGTCATGCCGCGGTGCCGAGCTTCCGCGTAGTCGAACGCGCGCCGGATCAGCTCCTTGTCGACGCCAGGGTTGTACGTCTCGACGGCGGCTATGAGCTCGCTGACGAGGCGCTCGTGGTGGCGTTCTGCGTCGACGACTGCCATGAGGTCAGTGTACTTCTCGTCTTTTCCCTAACAGGATCGGCGTCGCAGGCCTCGAACGTGAATGGTCGTGGCGCTCCTGAGACATCTTCGCGACCGGCGCCGCGTGCGGCGTCTCATCGTCGAGCTCGACAGGGCCGCAGCGACCCGCCGGCCATCACGCCGCCGCCTCGCGCCTCGCCGCGCCCCGTAGCGCTAGGCAGCGCGCGGCAGCGCCTCGACATCGCGTCGCTCGAGCAAGGCGCGGAAGGACTCCGATTCCAGGAGCTCGCGACGCCGGGCTCCGTCGGTGAGGCCGAGCTCCGTGAAGATCTGCTTCGCCTCCGGGGTCCACGAGCCTTCTCCGTCGCGCCAGAGACCGGCCAGCCAGCCACGCAGTTCCTCGTATCCGGCCGGGCTGTCCAGCAGCCTGCGGACGACCAGCTGCGGTGCGATGGTCCCGTTCCAGCGATTCTGCTTGAGGCGAAAGACGAGGTCGTAGCGGGTCTCTCGGCGAAGTCGGTCGAGCTGTGAGCCGAGACCGAAGGCGATCGCGCTGCCGGCGTCGCGTCCGTGCTGCCGGACACGGAAGCGGAGGTGCTTGCCGTCGCCGACGGCCGCCGGCTCGACGGCCTCCACACCCGCGACGAGCAACGTCACGTCGGGGTTCCCGAGACCGAACGGCGCGAGACGGTCGAGCTCCTGGGCGAGATCGAGGGTTAGTGCGGCGGCGGGCACGATCGCGTCGACGACCTGCACCGGGCGCAGGTCGTCCTCGGCGAGCACCACGTCGGCATGGGCGGCGAACGCCTGGGCGAACGGCTCGAGCTCCTCGGTGCGAATGGCGAGGCCGGCTGCCGCGCGGTGACCACCGAAGCGCTCCAGGTGCGAAGAGCAGGCCGTGAGGGCCCCGTGCAGGTCGAACGCAGAGACCGAGCGTCCCGATCCTTTCCAGCCGTCGCTCGTGCCCGCGATCAGGATCACAGGCCGACCGAAGCGCTCGACGAGGCGCGAGGCGACGATCCCGATCACCCCTTCGTGCCATTCCTCGTCCCAGAGCACGTAGCCCCGTCGCCGGCGCTCAGACTCCGGCCACGCCTCGATCCTGGCTACGGCGTCGCGCTGCATCCGGTCCTCGACTGCCTGCCGCTCGCGGTTCAGGACCTCGAGCTCGGCGGCGAGCCGCCGCGCCTCGTCCGCGTCCTCGGTCAGGAGCAGCTGGAGCGCGAGGTCGGGGCGGTGCAGCCGTCCGGCCGCGTTGATCCGCGGTGCGAGCCGGAAGGCGACAGCCGTCGCGTCGATCGTGGCCGGGTCGACACGCGCGCTGCGCATGAGTGCGCGTAGGCCCGGTCGCCGGGTCCGCGCCAGCTGCCGCAACCCGGCGGCTGCAAGCGCCCGATTCTCGTCCTGCAGGGGCACGACGTCGGCGATCGTGGCGAGCCCGACGAGGTCGAGCTGTCGCGCCAGCGCCGGATGGCCGGGTCCGAGCAGCGCTTCGGCGAGCTTGTGTGCAACGCCCGTGCCACACAGCTCCGGGAACGGGTAGCGCGAGGGACGGGTGGCCACGACAAGGCAGTCGGGCAGCTCCTCGCCGGGACGGTGGTGATCGGTGACGATCACGTCGAGGCCGAGCTCGCGCGCGCGAGCGACCTCGGCCAGGGCGGTGATGCCGCAGTCGACCGTGACGAGCAGGCCGACGCCCTCGGCGGCGAGCCGATCGACCGTCTCGCGCGCCACGCCGTAGCCTTCCTCGAAGCGGCTGGGGAGATGCCAGCTCACGTCCGCGCCGGCTTCGCGCAGCGCGAGGACGCAGACGGCGGTGGCGCAGATCCCGTCGGCGTCGTAGTCGCCGTGCACGCAGATCCGCTCGCCGCCGGCGATCGCCGCCCTGATCCGCTCCACGGCGGCCGCCATGTCGCCCAGGAGCAGCGGGTCGTGACCGGGCGGTTCGGCCGCGAGGAAGGAGCGTGCGGCGCCCGCGTCGACAAGCCCACGGCGAACGAGCACAGAGCCGGTGATCTCGCTCACGCCGAGGTCCGCGGCCAGCGAACGCGCCGTCTCCACGTCGCACGCGCGGATCGTCCAACGGCCGTCCTGCATCGTGCTCCGACGGTACGGACCGCGTCGGACGTCCTGCTGGCGCAGGGCCGGAAACCGCTCCCGCGGTTCCCGACCCGCCCGAAGACCCTGAAGGCGTCCGCTGCGCGGCCGCAAAGCATCCCCACATCCACATCAAGGCACCTCTGCTGGCGCAGGGCCGGAAACCGCTCCCGCGGTTCCCGACCCGCGCGAAGACCCTGAAGGCGTCCGCTGCGCGGCCGCAAAGCATCCCCACATCCACATCAAGGCACCTCTGCTGGCGCAGGGCCGGAAACCGCTCCCGCGGTTCCCGACCCGCGCGAAGACCCCGAAGGCGTCCGCTGCGCGGCCGTGGACGGGACAGCTAGCGGCGGCTCTCGGGGCGTGCACGGCGCTCGTGGCGCAGCTGCAGGATGATCTTCACCCAGAGCAGCACGAGCCCGATCGTGAGGCCGACGACGACCACCGCGATCGGCGCGAACAGCGCCATCTGCTCGAGCGAGTACCGCGTCACGGCGGCACCGACGAGCCAGATCACGATCACCGCGCCGATCATCGCGACGAGCAGCCGCTTGTCGGTGCCGGGCTTCGCCTCGTCACCCGGAGCTCGGTCGCGCTGTCCCGGCACACCGCGAGGCTACCCTTCGGCGGTGCCCGCGAGCGACGAGAACTACGTGTCCGGCGAGGACTACGTGATCGAGTTCATGCGCTACGAGTTCCGCTTCGGCGCCCGCGACTTCGAGGAGCGGGTCACGGCCGCGGCGGTGCGACTCGAGCTCGTGCAGTCGAACGAGCTCGACGAGGACTCCGTCGCCGACCTCGTCGAGCTGACGTGGCAGGGCCGCATCGCCGAGCCCCGAGGCGAGCTCGGAGACTACCTCCGGCGTCACTGGGAGCGCGTCGGCGTGCTCGACGGCGAGTCGCTGGTCTACTGGCTGCGCAAGCTCGTCTTTCGGAGCGCCTACCTCGATCACCGCGTCAAGTCCGGGCGGCTCGAGGTCGCGTGGGATGAGCTGACGGGTGACTTCGGCTACGCCGAGCCCGAGGGAGGCCGTGCGCTGCTCGAGCTCGCACCGACGCCTTCGTGGGGTGCGGTGCAGTTCAAGCGCTGAGCCGCCTCTCGAGCACCTGACGATTTCGAGCCGGCGAGCTACTGGGTCGCGACCGAGAACCCGAGCGCCTGCTCGGGCTCCGTCACGCCGAGGCGGATCTCGCGGATCACTCCGACCGGCACGATCAGCTCCTCCGGCTCACCCTCCTCGCAGTGCGGACAGAGGGTCACGAACCCGAAGCCGGGCTCGGCGGAGAGCGAGGCGAGCCGGTACAGCGAGCCGTCGAAGAGCTCGGCGCTGACTGCAACCTGATCGAGACCGTGTTGCTCACGGAAGGTGTCGATGCGCCGGTCGATCCGGCTCACGAGCTCCTCGAGCGGTCCGGCCATGCCCGGTGTCCAGAGCTGCGACATCACGGACGCTCGGTCAGAAGAGGCTCCCGTCGATGCGGACGGCGCCGACGTGCTCGCGGCCGAGCTCGGTGATCACGCGACCTCGAGGCGTGCGCTGCAGGAAGCCGAGTTGGAGCAGGTACGGCTCGTACACGTCCTCGATCGTGTCGGGCTCCTCGCCGAGCGTGACGGACAGCGTGGAGAGCCCGACCGGGCCGCCGCCGAACTTGCCGGCCACCGCCTCGAGCAACTCGCGATCGACCCGCTCGAGCCCTCGCTCGTCCACCTCGAGCAGCTGCAACGCCTCGCGGGCCACGTCGGTCGTGACGACGCCTGCGTGGCGCACCTCGGCCACGTCGCGCACGCGCCTGAGGATCCTGTTGGCGATGCGCGGTGTGCCGCGCGCGCGTCGCGCGATCTCGTCCGCTGCATCACCCTCGATCTCGACGCCGAGGATGCCGGCGGAGCGGCCGACGATCGTGGTGAGCTGGGCCGCCTCGTAGTAGCCGAGGCGGAAGGTCATGCCGAACCGATCGCGCAGCGGCGTCGTGAGAAGTCCTGTACGCGTCGTCGCGCCGACCAGGGTGAACGGCGGCAGATCGATCGCGAGCGTCCTTGCCGCCGGCCCTTGCCCGACGACGATGTCGAGCCGGAAGTCCTCGAGCGCCGGGTAGAGGATCTCTTCGATGGCGCGGTTGACGCGGTGGATCTCGTCGACGAAGAGGACGTCGCGCTCCTCGAGCGCCGTCAGGATGGCCGCCATGTCGCCCTTCCGCTCGAGCGCGGGACCGGCGATCGTCCGGATCCCGACGCCGAGCTCCTCTCGCACGATCTGCGCCAGCGTCGTCTTGCCGAGGCCGGGCGGGCCGACGAGCAGCACATGGTCGAGCGCCTCGCCACGTGCCTTCGTGGCGTCGAGCGCGATCCCTAGCTGCTCCTTGATCCGCTCTTGGCCGACGAAGTCGTCGAGCCGCCGGGGCCGCAGGCTGCGCTCGATCTCGTCATCCTCCGGTCGCAGCGCCGGCGCGAGGAATTGGCTCACGCGGCCGCCGCCGTACGCAGAGCGAGACGGATGCGCTCCTCCGCCGGCAGGTCGGCGTCGACCGCGGCGAGCGCATGCTCCGCCTCGACGACCGAGTAGCCGAGCTCGACCAGTGCGTCTCGCGCGACCACGTGCGGCGCAGTGCCCGCCGCGGACGAGAGCTCGACGTCGGGCGCGCCCGCGCCGATCTTCTCTCTCAACTCCAAGACGATCCGCTCGGCGGTCTTCTTGCCGATGCCGGGGATCGCCATGAAGCGCGCGTGGTCGCCGAGCGAGATCGCGCGCTTGAGCTCCGCCGCCGGGGAGCCGGAGACGACCGCGAGCGCGACCTTCGGCCCCACGCCGTTGACGGTGAGCAGAGAGGTGAAGAGCTCGCGCTCCTCCACGTCGGCGAACCCGTACAGCTGAAGCGCATCCTCGCGGACGTG
The DNA here is from genome assembly GCA_963703975.1 of uncultured Actinomycetes bacterium. Lineage (GTDB taxonomy): Bacteria > Actinomycetota > Thermoleophilia > Gaiellales > Gaiellaceae > Gaiella. The sequence continues at coordinate 46,960 of CAVPGO010000047.1, read as the reverse complement.
GAGGTAGGTCTCGACGGTCAGCTCTCCCCCACCCTCGGCCTGCCGCAGGACGGTGAGCGTCGTGGCGAGGAGATAGCCGACACCGTTGACGTCGAGCACGAGCCCGTCGGGCGTGCGCCCCGTCGGCCGACCACGTAGGCGTGCGATCACGACGCGAGCCTCGCCAGTGGAGGCAACAGCGCATGGCAGATGGCCACGGCAAGCGCATCGGCTTCGTGCGACGTGCGCGGTTCCGCCTCCAGCGCGAGGATCGACTGAACCATCCGTTGCACCTGCCCCTTGTCAGCGCGGCCGTAACCGCAAATCGCCTGCTTCACCCGCGCCGGCGCGTACTCGGCGCACTCGACGCCCGCCGAGGCGGCCGCGACGAGCGCGGCGCCGCGCGCCTGCCCGACGGACAGCGCGATGCGGGCGTCGGCACCGACGAACGACTCCTCGAGCGCGACGGCGTCCGGCGCATGTTCCCGAATGAGATCCGTGACCCCGTCGAAGATCGTCCTGAGCCGCACCTCCGGCCGCTCCCGCGGGCCGGTACGCCAGCACCCGTAGCCCAGCGCCGTCACGCGCCCGCCGCTTTCGTGGACGATCCCGTACCCGCACGCAGCCGTCCCCGGGTCGATGCCGACGACCTTCACGCGGAGAGGGTACGGAGTCCTCCGGACGGCGACTGCGCCGCGTCCCTCACACCCCGGATCAGGTCGACTCGAGCCGCGCGCCGTCCCGGGCGGCGAAGGATGCAGCGGACTGCCATGCCCGCGTCACGAGGCGACCGCCTCCAGCACGGACTCCGGGATGTCGAAGTTCGCGTACACGTCCTGCACGTCCTCGGACTCCTCCAGGCCTTCGACGAGCTGCACGACCCTCTTCGCGACGGACTCGTCGGATATGGAGACGGTCGTCCTCGGCACCATCGAGAGCTCCGCCGAATCGATCACGTAGCCGGCCGACTCGAGCGCTCCGCGGACGACGGCGAGCAGCTCCGGGGGCGACGAGATCTGGAAGACGTCGCCGTCGAGCTCGACGTCGTCGGCGCCGGCGTCGGCGGCCGCGAGCAGGATCTCCTCGTCGTCGACGCCGTCCGCGGGGACGAGCACCACGCCCGTGCGCTCGAACTGCCAGGCGACCGCCCCGGTGGCACCGAGGTTGCCTCCGTGCTTCGTGAACTGGTGCCGCACCTCGGATGCGGTGCGGTTGCGGTTGTCGGTGAGCGCCTCCACGAGCACTGCCACCCCTTCTGGCCCGTACCCCTCGTAGACCACGGTCTCGAAAGCCGCACCGTCAGTGCCCTCCCCGGAGCCCTTCGCGATCGCACGCTCGATGTTGTCCTTCGGCATCGAGTAGGAACGCGCCTTCTCGATCGCGTTCTGCAGCGCGAGGTTGGCTACGGGATCCGCGCCACCTTCCTTCGTCGCGACCATGATCGCGCGCGACAGCTTCGAGAAGAGCTTCCCGCGCTTGGCGTCGGCCGCACCCTTCTTGTGCTTGATCGACGACCACTTGCTATGCCCTGACAATCCGCCCCTCCCCTCCCGTTCCCGAAGGAGCGGTTCCCGCCGCGCGGAGCCCGGCTGCGCCGCTCTCGCCACGCCGGCCGAGCTCCGGTCGAAGCGCTGCGCTCTGAGATCCGTCCCCGCTCCCTACGCCTGCCGGCGCGGCGTCGTCGACCGGAGCGCTTCGCGCCATCGCCATGAACAGCTCGTGCACCCGCGCATCGTCCGTCAGCTCCGGGTGGAACGACGCCAGCAGGAAGCGGCCGTCGCGCACGAGCACCGGCTCGCCGTCGAGCTCCGCCAGCACCTCCACCCCTGACCCGAGCTCGCGCACGCGTGGCGCCCGGATGAAAACCCCAGGCAGCGGCCGGTCGTCGCCGACGAGCTCGAGCTCGGCCTCGAAGCTTGCCACCTGCCGTCCGTACGCGTTGCGGTCGACGGCGAGATCTGCCATCCCGAGGTGGGCACGGTCGAGAACGATCATCCCGGCGCACGTGCCGAGCACCGGGCCGCGGAAGGCTCGGATCGCCTCGTCGAGGCCGTACAGGCGCGCCAGCCGCATGATCGTCGTCGACTCGCCGCCGGGAACGACCAGCCCGTCGAGCCCGTCGAGCTCGCCGGGAAGACGCACCTCGACGACGTCTGCACCGAGCCGGCGCAGCGCCGCGACGTGCTCCCGGAACGCGCCCTGCAGCGCCAGCACGCCGATGCGGGGTCTGTCGTCCGCCATGCCGAAAGTGTACGGGCGGGGTGGCTCCCGCTCTCACGAGCCGACGGCGCCCCTCGGGCCAAAGGTCTCCGGCCCGGATCTACCAGCCGCGGACTTCGAGCCGCTCGCTCTCCGCGAGCGACGCCGACGAGATACCCACCATCGGCGCCCCCAGGCCGGTGGAGACGTCCGCAATGATCTTCGGGTCGTTGTGATGGGTCGTCGCCTCGACGATCGCCTTGGCGCGCCGCGAGACGTCCTCGAGCCACCCTTCGAGGTCGTCGTGCCTGTCACGGCCGGATTTGAAGATTCCGGAGCCGACGAAGACGCCGTCGGCGCCGAGCTGCATGCAGAGCGCCGCGTCGGACGGCGTGGCGATCCCGCCGGCGGTGAACGTGACCACGGGCAGCCGGCCGTGCTCGGCCACCCAGCGCACGAGCTCGATAGGCGCACGCAGCTCCTTGGCCTCTGCGTAGAGCTCGTCCTCGCGCAGCGACTGCAGCCGGCGCATGCCCCCGAACACCGCGCGCATGTGGGTGACCGCGTTGACGATGTCGCCCGTGCCGGCCTCGCCCTTCGTCCGGATCATCGCCGCTCCCTCGCCGATCCGCCGCAGCGCCTCACCGAGGTTCGTGGCGCCGCAGACGAACGGCACCGTGAACGCGTGCTTGTCCACGTGGTGCTCGACGTCGGCGGGCGTCAGCACCTCCGACTCGTCGATGTAGTCGACCTCGAGCGCCTCGAGCACCTGCGCCTCGACGAAGTGGCCGATGCGGCATTTCGCCATCACCGGGACGGACACGGCCTCCTGGATCTCCCGGATCATCTCGGGGTCGGACATGCGCGCGACGCCGCCCTGCGCGCGAATGTCGGCGGGGACGCGCTCGAGCGCCATCACTGCGCACGCGCCCGCGTCCTCGGCGACCCGCGCCTGCTCCGCGTCGACCACGTCCATGATCACCCCGCCCTTGAGCATCTCGGCGAGGCCCGTCTTGACGCGCAGCGTGCCGATCTCAGACATGGCGTGAGTGTAGCCGGGAGCCCCTCCCACCGGGCCGGGAGAGGCTCCCTGTCGGTCTCTGCCCGCCGCTTCGCGGCGTGCTCGCCCTACGCGCTGCGCGGCGTGTCGTCGCCGGCCTCCGAGGTACCCTCGCTCGCCGGCTCGGCGGGCGGTGCTGCCGGGGCCGGAGCGGGCGCCGCCGGTGCCTCTGAGGCAGCGGCCGCGCCGCCGCCCGCGCCGGCGCTGGCGGTCATCGACGACACCTTGTCACGCACGTCGCCGAGACCCTCGCCCGCCGCCTTCATGTTCGCCCATGCGCCGACGACGATGACGATCGCGAGGGCGAGGCCGAGCCACGCCCAGAACGTCCGATACTCGTTGTCCGCGAGGAACTTGATCACGGTGAAGATGACGAGGAGCACCGACAGCGCCGCGGTGACCATCGAGGGCGTGACGCCGACCTCGAGGTTGATGTTGGCGAGCCGGACCCCGTTCCACACGACGATCGCGATCGCCAGGAGACCGCAGATGATCCCGACGCCGTGCCAGCCGCTCTGGCCAACGGACGTTATCCCGGCGAGGTCCACCTCCTGCCAGTGTGGGAAGAGGACGACCAGGAAGGCGATCGCTGCGCCCAGGACGACCTTCGCTCCGTGGGAGAGCTCTGAGAGCTTGTCCATTTTGCGGCTTTTTCCTTTCTCCGAGGATCTGTTGCGCTCGCATTCTCTCGCGTGGTGTGAGACAGATACAAGCGCTTCGGCGCGACTCCTCTCCCCACAGGCGCTTTTCAGCGCCTGGCCCCGAGGTTGCGCCGTCGGCGGGGGCGGCCGTCAGCGGTCGTCCCCGCGCTGGTCCGAGGTCAGCCTGGAGCGAGTCGTCCGACGCGCGCCGCGCGGCGGTGTCCCGCGAGGCTCCGCTCAGCGGACGGGCATGATCTGCCCCGAGAGGGTCAGCTGCAAGGCCTTCCGCGCGGAGGGGTCGAAGACCTCGACGAGGTACGGGGAGCCCTTGAAGGCGAAGTAGACGCTGGTCGGCGTCTTCCGGTTCGTGACCACGAGCGCTCCGTTTCGCGTGTCGTACGCCTTCGCGCCGGCCCGGGTCGACGCTGTCCTGAGCACGCCGTACGCGTTCGCCTTCGGGTAGGTCCCGACCGTCGTGTACAGCGGGCGTGGGTCGCCGATCTTCACGCCATCAGGCAGGTAGCGGACATAGATGCGGCCGTCTTCGGTCTTCGTCAGCTCGTACGACATCTCGGCCATCCGCCCGGCCCAGTACACCGGGTGATCGACCTGAAGGGCGAGGTCGCCGAGGCCCTGTGCCGACACGGCACGGGCCTTCGCGCGCGGAGTGGCGGTATCGCTCGACGAGCTGTCGTCGAAGAAGAACAGCCAGGCGCCGAGCCCGATCGCGAGGGCGATCGCAATCGCGGCACCGATGCGGACCGCCGGGGAGCGACGTCGATCGGGAGACGGCTCGGTAGACACCTCCTAGTAGCGGAAGCTCACCCGCCACCTCGCGACCGGGGCTCCGCCGTTGTCGGTGATCTGCACTTCCAGGTAATGGCCTGCTGCGACGGCTACCGATCCGGTGTTCGAGCATGTCGCAGCGGCGCTCGTGACCGTGCACGTGAAGACCGACGTTCCGTTGTCGAGCACCGCCACGGTGTATGTCTGGGCACCGGTCGGGGTTGTGTTGCCGTGTGCGAACAGATTCGAGATCGTGGCGCCTCCTGCGGGGATCGGGCCGAGGACGTACCCCGTGACGTTCGTCGGAAAGCCCGCCGTCGAGGGGCAAGCGACGTCACCGGAGCCCGGCCCGGACTGGAGACAGTTGCCGCTGGCAACGTTGGCGGCTGCACCCGCGAACCAGGCAACACCGGACGTGCCGGCCGGCCCCTGAGGCCCGGTCGCGCCCGTTGCGCCCGCAGGGCCGGCCGGGCCTTGAGCACCGGTCGCTCCCGTCGCTCCGGCTGGACCCTGAGCCCCGGTCGCGCCGGCCGGGCCCTGGGGGCCGGCAGGGCCTGCCGGCCCCTGAGCACCGGCTGGGCCGGCCGGCCCTTGAGTGCCGGTCGCTCCGGCCGGACCCTGAGGTCCAACTGCACCATCCGCGCCGGCAGGACCCGGCGGCCCAACCGCACCAGCAGCACCGGCCGGGCCCTGAGCACCGGCGGGGCCGGTCGCACCAGCGGGACCCGGCGGCCCAACCGCACCATCCGCACCAGCAGGACCGGCAGGACCCGGCGGCCCAACCGCACCAGCAGCACCGGCCGGACCCTGAGCACCAGCCGGGCCGGTCGCACCAGCGGGACCCGGCGGCCCAACCGCACCAGCAGCACCGGCCGGACCCTGAGCACCGGCGGGGCCGGTGGCGCCGGCGGGACCCTGGGGACCGGCTGGGCCCTGAGGGCCTCCACCATTGGGACCGGCGGGGCCAGCCGGGCCGGCGGGACCCGCAGGGCCCGCAGGGCCCGCGGGACCTGCAGCACCGGCAGGACCGACGGGACCCGTCGAGCCTGACCCGCCACCGCCGCCCGGCGCCCGGATGAAGTCGATCTCGAGCTCGCTTCTCCAGCAGGTCAGGGCGGGGTTGCCGAAATGCTTTCCGCCGGGACGAAGCGGCGGGGCGTAGATGATCCTGATGCGGCCGGCGTTCCGGCCCGTCTTCTTGACGCAGGCGTGAACCTTGTCGAGATCGTGAATCATCCCGCCGAACGCGGTCGGTGCGAGGAGCAGGGCGATCACAGCCGCAGTGCTCGAGAGGACCAGCAGATGTCGAACGGGTCTCGTGTTCATGCGCGGCACGGCAGCGTCACCCGGAGCAACGTACTCGGATCACAAGACGGAGTAGCCATCGTCACCCGGAATGGGACAGGGTACCCGGAAAGGGTGAGCTAGCAAGGGAGCCGCCGCGGTGGCCGGGTTTCGCGCGGTTCGGACGGCCCGTCTCGAGCCGAGGCGAGGCGCGTCACGTCTTGCTTCGGCCCCGAGGCGGGGGTAGCGTGGAGTCGCCCGCGGCGTTTCCTCGAGAGCGACCAACGCTCGCACGTCGCAGGCGGGGAGGAGCCCGATGTACGCGACGATACGACACTACGAGGCCAACTCGGAGCTCGCCGACCAGCTCGTCGCGCGCGCCGACGACGTCAGGACGGTCATCACGGGCATCGACGGCTTCCACGCGTACTACCTCGTACGCACGGACGACGGCACCGTCTCCATCACCATCTTCAACGACCAGACCGGTGCCGACGAGTCCAACAAGGCGGCCGCCGGCTGGATCCGGGACAACCTGCCGGAGATCGCCGAGCGCCCACCGGCGATCTCGTCCGGCGAGGTGGCACTCAGCATCTAGCAGGTGTTGGCGTCGGGTGGGCTCGGCCGAGCCGGTCCCACCCCGCCCTCCAACGTCGCCCCCGTGCTCAAGCCGACACGGCTCGAGGCTCCGCCCGGGGCTCGCTGACGCGCTCGATGTCGCGCATGCCCGGGAGGAAGAGCGCGCCGAGGGTGATCGCCCCGCCCACGACGGCGGCGCCGACGAGTGTCGTCTGTGCCCCGATCGCCCCGGCCACCGGCGCCGTGAGGGCGAAGGAGAGCGGCAGCAATCCGATCGAGACGAGCCAGTCGAGGCTCGAGACGCGACCGAGGAGCGAGGCGGGCACGTGCCGCTGCTTGACCGTCGCCCACACGATCGTGCCGGCCGTCTCGAGCGCGTTGAAGAGCAGGCACGCCGCCATCAGTTGCCAGGCCGACGTGGCGATCCCGTAGCCGGCCACCGCAAGCGTCGCCAGCGTCCAGCAGGCGTACATGAACGTGATGCCGCGGCGCGGCTCGGCCCGCTGGCCCATCACGAAGGCCGAGCCCACGGCTCCCATGCCGCCCGCCGCGAACACGAGGCCGAGGGCGCCCGCCGATGCATGCAGATCGTTCTTCACGACGTACGGGAGCAGGACCTCCGTGGGGCCGAGGAAGACGAGGTACCCGACGGCCGCAGAGAGCAGCGTCCCCCACAGCCAGACGCGACTGCGCACGAAACGGAGCCCCTCCGTCATGGCTGCGAGGGCAGGCGTCCGTGCGTCCCGCCACGGGCGCGCCGGCGGGCGCATGACCAGCACCATGGCCATCGAGACCAGGAACGTGCATGCATCGACGGCAAAGGCGACACCGGTGCCGAGCGCAACGAGCCATCCGCCCAGCGCCGGGCCCGCCAGGCGCAGCGCGATCGGCCGCACGAACTGGTCGAGCGAGTTCGCTGCGGGGAGGTCGCTCGACGGCAGCAGGTCAGGGACGATCGCGTCGAATGCGGGGGTGAAGAACGCCGTGCCGACGCCGTACACCCCGACCAACGCGACGAGCTGCCAGAACTGGAGCGCCGACGACAGCGCGAGCGCCGCGATGAGCCCCACCGCGACCGCGCGGACGGCATCCGCGCCGAGCATCACGAGGCGGCGGTCGCAGCGGTCGCTCACCACCCCTCCGGGCAACAGGCAGACGATCATCGGGATCGTCATGCCGATGCCGATGAGCGACAGCGCTGCGGGAGCGTTCCACAGAACGTACGCCTGCCAGGCGACCGCTACGAGGAAGATCCCGTCGCCGACCAGCGAGATGGACATCCCCGTCCACAGGAGACGGAAGTCGCGGTGCCGGAGCGGGGCGAGGAGGTTGACCCGGGCCAGACCGCCGGGGCGGTCCAGCGCCTCGTAGCTATGCTGCATCGCTTTCGGGCTTGTTGCCGAGCTGCGCCCACCCGGTCTCGTCACCTTCGGCGAGGTACTCGAGCAGGGCGCCGTCGCTCATCGGCCGGGCGAAGTGGAAGCCTTGCCCGAGCTCGCAGCCGACGTCCTGCAGCCACAGGGCCTGCTCTGGATGCTCGATGCCCTCGGCGACGACCTCGAGTGTGAGGTTCTCGCCCAGGGCGATGATCGCCGCCGCGAGCGCGTCGTTCTGGCGCGAGGCAAGGAACGAGCGGTCCATCTTGAGGATGTCCACCGGGAACCGTCCCAGGTAGCTGAGGGACGAGTAGCCGGTGCCGAAGTCGTCCATCGCGAGACGGACGCCGAGCCCTTTCAGCTCCTGAAGACGCCGTACGGCCAGATCCGTGTCGGCGAGCATCACCGACTCGGTGATCTCGAGCACGAGCGACGACGGTGCGAGCCCACTCGAAGCGAGCGCGTTCCGCACGTCGACGACGATCGACTCCGACTGCAGCTGCTTCACGGACAGGTTGACGCTGATCGCCATGGGCTCCGGCCGCCCCCGCCGCTCGTTGATCAGGGCACCGTCGTGGCAGGCCACGTTGAGCACCCAGCGGCCGATCGGGATGATGAGCCCGGTTTCCTCCGCGATGGGGATGAACTGATCCGGCTGGATGTTGCCCTTCGTCGGGTGCGTCCAGCGCAGCAGCGCCTCCACGCCGTAGATCTCCTGTTCGTCCAGCCGCACGACGGGCTGGTAGTGCACGGCGAGCTGGTTGGACTCCATCGCCTTCTGCAGGTCCGACCGCAGCTCGAGCCGCTCCAGGACCCGCTCGTGCATCCGGGGCTCGAAGATGCGGTAGCCGCCCTTCGTGTCCCGCTTCGCCATGTACATGGCGACGTCCGCGTTTCGCAGCAGCTCCTCCGCCGCCGTGACGTCGGCGCCGGGCCGCGCGAGGCAGATGCCGATGCTGGAGCGCGGGAACACTTCTTTCCCGTCGACCTCGAGCTGGCGCTCGAGGGCACGCAGGATGCGGGCCGCGGCGTCGGCGGCCTCGGGCGAGTCCTCGATCCCGTCGAGCAGCACCGCGAACTCGTCGCCGCCGAATCGCGCCACGGTGTCCGACGGCCGGACGGCCTCGACCAGCCGCTCCCCGACCTCGCGCAGCACTGCGTCGCCGGCGGGATGGCCGAGACTGTCATTGACCATCTTGAAGTCGTCCAGGTCGATGAACAGGACTCCGACCACGGTGCCCGCGCGCTCCGCGCGCGCCAGCGCGTTCTGAACGCGGTCGGTGAACAGCGCCCGGTTGGCGAGGTTCGTGACGGGGTCGTGAAACGCCTGGTGGGCGAGCTGGTCCTCGAACGCCTTGCGCTCGCTCACGTCGCGACTGTTGAGGACGATGCCCCGCACGTGCTCGTCGTGCAGGAGGTCGGTGCGCTGCACCTCGAACTGCAGGAGTCGTCCGTCCCGGTGCCTGAGCGTGCATTCGAAGGCGTGTACCTCGGTGCTGCCGTGGCCGTCCACGTTGCCGCTGATCAGCTGCGCGAGCCGCGCCTGATCCGCCGCGCCCACGAGCCGGTCGAACCGCGTCGCCTCGATCTCCTCCACGCTGTAGCCGAGCACGCGCTCGACCGACGGGCTCTGGTACGTGACGACACCGTTCTCGTCGAGGACGCTGATCAGGTCGCTCGAATGCGCGACGAGCGACCGGAAGCGCGCCTCGCTCTGCCGGCGATGGAGGTCACGGGACAGCGAGGCGCCTTCCACGGCGAGAGAGATCTGCGTCGTGAGGGCCTCCAGCGAGTCCACGAGCTCCTGCGACGGGTGCATCGGGGTACTCACGACGAGCCGACCGCGCACCTCGTCACGCGCCGCCAGCGGCAGGACGATCACCCGCTTGCCCTCCCGCAGACGAAGCTCGCGTCGCACATCGCTCGGCACGTCCTCGAGCGGTATCTGGAGCGTGCCGTCCGAGACGCCCTGCAGCCAGCCGCGGGCAGCTCGCGGGAGCGCCCAGTCACCCTCGTCCTTCGACGAGGCCGCCACCGCGGCATCGGTGTCGCCCACCACGAGACGCACGTCCGCATCGTCGCCCAGGAGGCCTTGCGCGGCGCCCACTGCTGCCTCGTAGACCTGTTCGTGACCCGCAGCGGCGACGAGGTCGACGCCGGCGTCCCGTAGCGCAGCCTCACGCGCCGCCGCGTGCTCCTCTTGGCGCACGAGGCCGGCCATACGACCGACGACGAGGAGGAACAGAGCCGCGGAGGCCACGATGAGCACGGCAACGTCAGGGTCGTCGAATGCCTGGAAGAGGATCGCCGGAGCGATCAGACACGCGCCGCCGAGGAGCAGCAGCCGGATCGTCGTGAGCCGCGCGCGGGGGACGGCGGACGGCTGCTCGAGTGTGCGCATCGACGGATGCAGCGCCGCCATGCCCCACAGCACCTGGTAGGCGATCCACCCGGCGTCGAAGCCGAGCTGATGGTTGTAGGCGTCGACCAGAAGCGCGTACCCGTACGCCGAGTCGACGGCGAGCAGGGAGACGATGCTCGCGATGAGCATGTAGAAGGACGGCGCCCGCTTGCCCGCGTCGACAGCGAGCCGGATGGCCGCCGCGAGCAGGAGGATGTCGCCGAGCGGGTACGCGGCCGAGACGCCTTTCGCGAACCACGAAAGCCCGGAGAGGTGGATGTTCGGCGCGATCAGGAAGACCCACGAGAGGAGTCCGATGCCGATCGTGAGGATCGCCGAGTCGATCAGCGCCGCACGGTCGTGCACCGGATTCCGGCGCCGGACCAGAATCAGGAGACCGGCCATCAGCGCCGGATAGACGACCAGGTATGCGGCGTCGCCGAGCGATGGGAAGGGCACCTCCACGCCGGCCAGCTTCGGGTAGCTGTAGGTGTAGAGGTCGCCGAGGAAGTAGAGGAACATGCCAAGCGCGAACAGCCACCACGCAGAGGCCGCCTTCGGTCGGTGTACGACGATCCCGACCACGATGGCAATCGGCGACAGAAGTCCGATCGCGTTGATCAGCGGGCCGTTGCCGGACAGCGAAGGAGAGAAGAAGTACAGACCCGCGAGGATCGCGTTGACGCCCAGGAACCAGATCCAGAGGTGGGTGCGCCAGCCGCGCGTCGTCGCAGGCTCGGCTGCGACCGCCTCGGCGGAAGGTTCCCGGCCGGCTCCGACGGCGAGCAGCCTCATGCTGCCCGCTCCTCTCGACACGCCGGCTGGAGGTCGAACCGATCGGCCAGCCGGCCGAGCACGTCGACGAGCTGATCGATCTCCGCCTGCGTGTTCGAGGAGGTGACCTGGACCCGGAACCCCACCTCGCTCTTGGGTACGAGCGGATACGCGGCGAGCGTGACGTAGATGCCGCTCTCGAACAGGAAGCGGCCCACTGCATCGATGTCCTCGTGCCGGGCCAACGGCACCTCGACGATCGGCAAGCCGGAACGGTTCGGCGTGTGCGCACCCAGGCGGTCGAGGCAGTCGAGCACCTGCCCGGTCTTCCGCCAGACGTCGGTACGGAGCGCGTCGCCGCGCTTCTCGTTCACATCGAACCCGGCGAGCACCGTGGCGAGCGACGCGATCGGGGACGGGCCCGAGTACAGGTAGGGCGGCGCCGCCGTCTTCAGCAGATGCTTCAGCTCGGTGGGGCAGGCGATAAAGGCGGCAAGAGACGAGTACGACTTCGAGAATCCTGCGACGAGCACGAGGTCGTCGTAGCTCTCGCCGAGGTGACGCACGACGCTGTTCCCCTTGACGCCGTACGGCGAGCCTTCGTCGGCGGCCCGCTCGCCGATCACGCCGAACCCGTGTGCGTCGTCGACGTAGAGCAGCGCGCCGTTGCGCCGGGCAATGCGACCGAGCGCCTGAAGGTCGGCCATGTTCCCGGTCATGCTGTTGACGCCGTCCACGCAGATCAGCTTGTGACTCGCGCGGTCTTCCTCGAGCAGGCGCTCGAGCGTCTCGATGTCGTCGAGATGGAACTTCTTGAGCGTCGCGCCGCGCGCCGCAGCGAGCTGGCAGCCGTCGTAGATGGTCTTGTGCGCTCGGGTGTCGATGAAGATCGTGCCGTCGGCCGCGAGCACGGGGATGACCGACATGTGGATGAGCGTGATCGTGGGCAGGATGAGCGTGTCCTCACAGCCGAGGAGGGCGGTGAGGCGCTCCTCGATCTCCTCGTAGAGGGCCGGGCTGCCGAGGAGGCGCGACCAGCTCGGATGCGTCCCCCACTTCTTCAGGTAGCCGGGGACGGCATCGATGATCTCGTCGTCGAGGTCGAAGCCGAGATAGTTGCAGGAGGCGAAGTCGGCGAGCCACCGGTCGCCGACACGGATCATCCTGCCGTCGATCTCGTCGATGACCGCGTCGATCATGGGATGCGTGCGCTCGAGCTCGGCGAGCCCCCTGCAGGCCTCGAGCCAGCGCTCGATCCAGGGCACAGGGTCGAGCCCCACCGGCACAGACCGCTGCGCGCTCATGCGCGCATCGCCCGTGACGCCCAGACACACCTTGCTCCGCCAGGCGCCTCCGCCGAGCGGCGCATCTCTTCGTTGTCACCCGCAGTGCGGGCGTGCCGCTCGTCGTTGGTCACGCTCAATCTCCCGTTCGCCGCAGTGGAGAACCGTTTTGCTCTCGCACTCATCGAACCCAAATGGGGTTTCATCTCATGCCCCGATCGGGGCATCGCCGCCTGACGGCCGTCGCCGTGGCGGTCGAAGGCCGCGTTCATGCGGCTGCACGCGCCGGGCTCGGACGGGTTCCCTGAAACGCGGTACCTCGTTCGAGGGATGCCCGCGGCGGGGGATGGTGGGGTCAGCCGGCCGGCTGACCCCATTTCACCTGCTCAGACCCGTGCCGTGCCCCGTAGCGTCCTGTGGATCGGGACGAAACGAGGCTCGAGCTCGGGCACGTTCTCGCCCTCGCCCGCGGGTGCGATGACCTGCTCCGCGTAGCGTCCGAACGAGTCGGCCGAGTCCCAGACGTCTACGAACACCATGCCGCCACCCTCTGTCAGCGCCGCGACGTGCGACACCGCAGGGTGGCTGCTCCCATCACCACCGTGCCCGTCCATCCGCGCGGTCATCCGGTCGTAGGTGTCGGGTGAGAAGTCCTCCGCCTCGATGATCAGCAGCACGCGGGCGTCCCTCCCCGCGCCCTGCGGGATCGCCTTGTGCACCGGCAGGATCCGCGGCTGTCCGGGCTTCCCGACCTCCGCCCGCGTGTGAATAATGGCCGATGCACCGGAACAGCTTCCTTGCCGGATCGCTGCTGCGGCGCCTCCGCCCGTACCGGGTGCACGTGTTCCTGCTCGTCTACACGCCGACGCTGCTGGTGGCCGACGGCGTGCTCCGCGGGCTCGGGCCTCAGATCGCGCTGGGGCTGCTCACGTTCGGCGTGCTGTGGGCCTGCGCGCGCACCGTGGCGCCCGAGCGGCACTGGGAGGTCTGGGTGTGCGTGCCGATCGCGACCCTCTTCGAGGTGTTCGGCTCGCTGATCTGGGGCGGCTACACCTACCGGCTGCACAACATCCCGCTGTACGTGCCCCCCGGGCATGCGCTCGTGTACGTGTTCGGCATCACCGCCGCGGCGCTGCCCTTCGTGCGGAGCCACGGCAGGCTGTTCAGGCACGGCGTGCTGGCGGCGGCCACCGCGTGGATGGTCGCCGGTGTGACGGCGCTGCCGCTGCTCACGCACCGAGTCGACGTGCAGGGCGCGCTCCTGTGGCCGCTGCTCGCCTGGTGCATCCTCCGCTCCGGCCGCGGCGAGATGTTCGCCGCGATCTGGATCGCCACCGCGACGATCGAGATCGCAGGCACGTGGACGGGCGACTGGGGCTGGGCGGCGGTCGCGCCCTGGTCACACCTGCAGTCGGCCAACCCGCCGTCCTCGATCGCCGCGGGCTACGCAATCATCGACGGCTCCGTCTCGGTGCTCGCCCCCGTTCTGCTCGTCGTCGCCGCCCGGCTCGGTCGCACCGTGCGTCCGGCGCTCTTTCTACTCTCGCCGACGTGGAGGCGAACCATGTCGAGCGCGACAGGCACTTCAGCCCGTTCGGTCGCAACACCTTCGGCCGCTACGCGGAGGGCGCCGCACGGTTCTTCGGCACGCCTCAATACATCGTCGGTCAGACGATCGCCGTCGCGGTCTGGGTTGTCCTCAACTCCATCGCGGTCATCCAGCACTGGGATCCGTACCCCTTCATCCTGCTCAACCTCGCCTTCTCCCTTCAGGCTGCCTACGCGGCTCCGCTCATCCTGCTCGCGCAGACCCGGCAGGCCGACCGCGACAAGACCGCGTCGGACGCCATCGAGCGGCACCGCGAAGAGAGCGCCCTGCGTGCGGAGCAGCACCAGCTCGCGCTCGAGCATGCCACCAAGGAGCTGCGCGGGCTCCTCGAGCAGAACACCGAGCTGACACGCTCCGACCGCGAGCTGACCGGGCGGGTCGAGATGCTGGCGCGCGAGATACGCACCCTCGTCGGCCCCGCCTGAGGGCGGTCGGGAGCCCGCGGTCAGGCCGCACAGCCGCACTCCAGCCGCGGACCCCCTGGGCTCGCGTCCCCTCGCCGGCGCCGATGACGGTCAGCGGCCGTTCTCGATGTAGGAGAGGATCGTGGCGCTGAGACCGAGGTCGATCGTCACGGAGCCGCCGCTCAGCCTCAACCGCGCCGAGTCGTCGGTGATGGTCGCGCGCCAATCGTGCATGTCGACGGATCGAAGTGCCAGCTCGAGAACCCAGGCTGCGCGTCCTGCGCGATCTGCGCCCGGCGTGTCCTTGTTGAGGCTCAGCGCGAGCTCGGCGTCGATTTCCCCGGGCGACATGTCTCGCAGGTGCTGGAGGTTCCGGTCGATCTCGGCCGCGACGGGCGCCAGCAGCAGGTCTTTCGGGGTCTTGGGACGTAGGGTCATCTCAGAATCCTTTCGCGCTGACAGCCCTGGAGTGCAGCCCCCCACCTCTCCTCGACGAGTGGAAATGCAGGCAACCCAGGGTGTGACGTTGTCCACACCTCGTCCCCAGGCTGCCGCACCCGCATCCGGACGCCATCGGGGCCTCCACGGACCCGCCTACCCGGAACTACCGAACCCGCCGCGGAATCAGATCTCACGGCCCGCCCCGGACCGCAGAACCTGGCGTAGCCGGGACCACCTTTCGAAAACGACCCCGTTCTCGAGATCGCCTTCTTCTGCGTGTCTGCGTGGGAACACGTCGGCGGAACCGGGGCCGCGCCCTCAGCCGGCCACGCCGACAGAAGCAGCACCAAGCTGCCCACCGCCAGCAACGTCACCGCGCGCATCGTGGAAACAGTATGAGCAGGGGTGGCCCGGGGTGCCCCCAGTCGGCCCGGGGCATCTCGGACACTCCCATCTTTCGCTGCCTGCCGTCCGCCGCGACCGACGCCTCGCCACGGTGCCGCCGCAAGTCCCGGCGAGCCCGCCCACTCGGTCGACCTCGCCGGGATGCGATCGAGAATGACTAGGCGGTGACGAGCGTCTGCGCAGCGACGAATGTGTGCGCCGGGTAGACCTCTGGCTCCGCCGAGATATTCAGCTCCTGCATGATCGGCTTCAGCTTCTCGCCGAACTGTCGAGCCGCTTCCTCGGATTCCCATACGTCGACAACGCGGAATCCGTTCGGCCCCTGACCCGCCGCGTGGGACAGCAGGCCTTCGACCGGCCAGTCGCTTGGCGACTCGACGCGATCTTTGCCGCTCACCCTACGCACGGCCGCCTCGTACGACTCCTGCGTCACCCCCGAGCCTTGGTGAACGATGATAACCGCCATCCTTACCTCCTTCCGTCGCTGACTGTCCCGTCAATTGATGACAGATGTTGCGATCTCGCGCTGCGACGAGACGGGATCGGACTCGCCGAACGCCTCTCGACTCGAGCTGGCGCGTGGCCCCCATGCGGGCCGTAATCCCTCATGGTTCCCAGTGGGCCCGCCTGGACTCGAACCAGGGACCAACCGATTATGAGTCGGCTGCTCTGACCAGCTGAGCTACGGGCCCGGAGAGCGGAGCGTACCGTCGCCGGCGACCGACCTCGCGGCGCGACCCGCCGTTCGGACGCGCCAGCCCCCCGCCCTCCTGTCACAATGCCGACACACGTGGCCGCCGCTCCTCAATCGACCGCGACCAACGGCCCGGTGCTCGTCCCGCAGGAGGGGCAGCCCGGGACGCTGACGACCTTCCACCGCGAGGTCAGCCTGCGCACCGCCGGTGGGCTATCGGTGACCGACATCACGGAGGAGGTGCGTGAAGCGGTGCGTGAGAGCGGCGTCCGTGACGGGATCTGCTGCGTCTACTCGCCGCACACCACGTGCTCGGTACGTGTCAACGAGTTCGAGCGCGGTTTCCTCGAGGACTTCGCGGTGATGCTGCGACGCCTCGTGCCGACCGAGCACTACTACGCCCACGACGACTGGGACCGACGTACCGAGAACATCTGCGAAGATGACCAGGAGGTCGGGAACGGCCATTCGCACTGCATGTCGATGCTGCTCGGGCCCGCCGGCGAGTCGATCCCGGTGCAGGGCAGCGAGCTCTCCCTCGGCCAGTGGCAGCGGATCCTCTTCCTCGAGCTCGACCGCGAGCGAGACCGCCGCTGGCTCGTCCAGGTCGTCGGCGTCTGACGCCGGGGGCAGCGACACGCCGTGAGCGCAACCGTCGAAGGGCTCGTCATCGACGGAGAGCGCGTCGCGGCGGCCGAGGGACGGTCGTTCGAGACGGTCAACCCGGCCAGCGGCGAGGTGTTTCGCGCCGTCGCGGAAGCCGGTGCGGAAGACGCGGACCGCGCCGTTCAGGCAGCGGCACGCGCGTTCGAGGATTGGGGACAGCGCACCGCGATCCAGCGCGGCAAGGTGCTGTACCGGTGGGCCAACCTGCTCGAGGAGCACACCGACGAGCTCGCGCTGCTCGAGACACGCGACATGGGGATGGCGATCGGGGACGCGCGCTGGTGCGTCGGCAACGCGGCGGCGGTGCTGCGCTACTACGCCGGGGCCGTGGACAAGTTCTTCGGCTCGACGATCCCGGTCGACCGCGACGGGATCGTGCTCACCTTCCGCGAGCCGATCGGTGTCGCCGCGTTGATCACGCCCTGGAACTTCCCGCTCAACATCGCCAACTGGAAGACCGCGCCGGCGATCGCGGCCGGCAACACGGTCGTCCTCAAACCGGCCAGCCTGTCGCCCCTGACGGCGCTGCGCTATGCGGAGCTCGGCCTGGAGGCAGGGCTCCCCGCCGGAGTGCTGAACGTCGTTCCCGGGCCGGGACGTCTGGTCGGAGACGCGCTCGTCGAGCACCCGCTCGTCGGCAAGGTGGGCTTCACCGGCTCGACCGAGGTCGGCGTCGAGATCGCGCGAAAGGCGGCCGGCACGATCAAGCGGGTCACGCTCGAGCTCGGCGGCAAGAGCGCGTGCATCGTCTTCGCAGACGCCGACCTCGAGAAAGCCGGCCGCATGGCACCGTTCGCCGTGTTCGAGAACTGCGGGCAGGACTGTTGCGCGCGCTCGCGGCTGCTCGTCGAGGAGTCGGTCAAGGACGAGCTGCTCGAACGCTACGCGGCTGCGACGCGCGCGATCGTCGTCGGAGACCCGGAGGACGCGGCCACCCAGGTGGGCCCGCTCGTCTCCGCCGGCCAGCGGGAGACGGTCGAGCGCTACATCGCCCAGGGCGTCGACGAGGGCGCGACCGTCTTGGAGGGCGGCACACGCCCGGACGACCCGGAGCTCGCGGCGGGCTTCTACCTTCGCCCGACCATCCTCGACGGCTGCACCAACGAGATGACGATCAGCCGCGAGGAGATCTTCGGCCCGGTCGTGTCGGTGATCACCTTTCGCAACGAGGAGGAAGCCGTCCGGCTCGCCAACGACACGCCATACGGGCTGTCCGGCTCGCTGTGGACGCGCGACGGCGCGCGCCAGCTCCGTGTCGCGCGGGCCCTGCGCACGGGCTGCCTGGGCATCAACTCGAACAGCTCGGTGTTCCCGCAGGCACCCTTCGGCGGCTACAAGCAGTCCGGGGTCGGCAAGGAGCTCGGCCTGGAGGGCCTCGTGCACAACACCGAGCTGAAGAGCGTCTTCGTCTCGACGGAGGCGTAGGCCCGGCCCCGATGCAGGCGTGCGCACTCGGCTTCGCATGCCGAGCAGCTGCGACGCTCCCCTCGAGCCCCGAACGGCTATCCCCCGCTTGTGGTTACCCCTTCTGAGGGAGGGGCCTACGCGGCACAGGGACGATGATCCGTCCGTGTTGGGGATCCTGGCATCGTTTCTCGGTCAAGGAAGCCGCAGCGCGTCGGTTGAGTCGGACCAGCCGGGACGCCACCCACGTCCGGACGGGAGCGGGATCCGCTTTCGAAGGGGCGAGGGCTGTCTCGGGACACCGGCTCGCTCACGGTCGGCGCATTCCCCCTGCGGCTCCCTCGATCGAGGGACGCTCTCACGGGCTCTGTCGAGGCGGCAGCTCGTCGGCGCAGGGCTGGCGGTAGGCACCGCAGCCTTCCTCGGCGTTCCGATGGCCGAGGCGGCCGCCACCGTCGACGTGTGGGGACTCGACCCCGACGGCGGCCACCACGGGTGCGGCTGCTCGGCCTGTGCCGCATGCCGCGCGCACGCGTCGAACAAGATCTTCGCGAGCGCCGCCGACGCGAATGCGGGCCGCGCACATCCTCGGTGCAAGTGCGCAGTGACGCAGCTCGCCTCCGTGGAGTCATACGTCTACGACGCGCTCTTCGTCGACGGCGGGCAGCGTGTGTCCGTCGACCGGCGCTGGCAATGGGTGCAGGCAGCGCTCGCGTCGGCTCCACCCGTCCCGCCGCCCACGCAGCCCGCGACGGCAGAGGCCCCCGCCGCGACGGCACCCCAGGCCGGAGCCGCAGACGGAGCCGGAACGGGAACCGGACCCGTAGCCCCCGACCCTCGTGACGACCGTGGGACGCTGGGCGCCGCTGCCGGCGCGAGGCTGCGCGCAGCGTGGATCCGCCGGCCGGCCCCGGGACGCCGCGTCCTGTTCGTGCAGCTCGAGGCACGGCTCCCGGTCGAGACGACCATCGGTCTGTTCCGTGACCGCCGGCCGCTCGCGCGACGTCAGCTTCCCACCGTCCACGGGCTCCAGACGATCCGCGTTCCGCTCACCTCGGGGGTGGCACGTGGGCCGGCACGGCTCAACGTCAGGTTCCGCGACGCGAGCGGGAGCACGCGCACCGCCACACGCGCGCTCTCCGTTCCCGCCAAGCAGCCGCGCCAGCGATAGGCGACAGGGCGCTTTCGCCCCTACAGCGGCGTCACGTACGCAGCTGTGATCCCGCCGTCCACGACGAACGTGGCCGCGTTGACGAACGTCGACTCGTCGCTGGCCAGGAACAGGGCGGCGTTGACGAGCTCCCGTGGCTTGCCGAGGCGTCCCATCGGCCAGTGGATGCGACGGCGCTCGTACGCCTCCGGGTTGGAGCCGTAGATGTTGAGCAGCAGCGCCGTCTCGACCGGCCCCGGGCAGAGCGCGTTGACGCGCACACCCTGCCGCGCGAACTGCACACCGAGCTCCTTCGACAGCGCCAGCACCGCCCCCTTGGAGGCCGTGTAGGAGATCTGCGATGTGGCGGCGCCGACCAGCGCTACGAAGGAGGCGACGTTGATCACCGACCCACCGCCGCGCTCGAGCAGGTACGGGATCCCGTGCTTGCAGCACAGGAAGACACCCTTCGTGTTGACGTCCTGCACCCGCTGCCAGGCCTCGACGGACGTGTCGAGCACGGAGGCGTCGTCGTCCGGCGAAATCCCCGCGTTGTTGTAGAGCACGTCGATGCCGCCGAAGCGCTCCGCCGTCTGAGCCATCATCCCACGCACCGCCTCCTCGTCCGCAACGTCGACCCGCGCGGCGAACGCCGAGCCCTCGGGACACAGGCCGACCGTCTCCTCGGCGGCGGCCAGCGCGACGTCTGCGGCGCACACGCTCGCGCCCTCCTCGGTGAACAGGACCGCGGCCTCACGGCCCATGCCGCCGCCCGCACCGGTGATCACGCAGATCTTCCCGTCCAGCCTGCCAGCCACACGCCCCTCCTCGGTCTCGTCGTCTACCCGGTGACGCCGCCTGCGCTCGCCCCCGGAGGAAGTGGCACGACGGCTCCGTCCTTCGTCCAACCGAACCCGGTCATCTGTGTCCCCAGGGCGAGGCACGAGCCGGCCTTCATTCGCTTCGTTCGCTTGTTGTAGGTCGCGACACAGACGTAGCCGCCGATGCTGCGGATCGTCACCTTGGGTGCCTTGTAGACCAGCTCGTCGATCCGCCGCACGATCTTCTTGGCCGTCGGGCAGGTCACGCCGTTGGCGTAGACCACGAACCCGCGGTGCAGGCCACACGTCTGGACTGCCGTGCCGCCCTGCGCCGTGGAAGCCGCAGGCACGGCGATCGCGACGGCGCTGATCAGCACCCTTCTCATGCGGCGATTGTCGCCGATCCCGGGACGACGCGACACACGGCCCCTAGTCGGGCGTCTGGCTGCCAACAACCCCCACGACGTGCCCTTCGGGGTCGGCGAAGAGCGCGAAGGTGACCATGTTCGGGATTGGTGTCGGCGCCATCAAGGTTATCCCGCCGAGCTCCTCCGCCCGGTCGAGCGCTGCCTGCGGGTCCTCGACCTGCACGTAGAAGGTCACGTGGCCGGGGCCGTCGCCCTGCGTTGCGCCGATCCCACCGCCGATGCCGCCATCCTCCTTCTCGACGAGGTGGTAGGCCAGCTCCGGGACGTGCTGCATCTTCCAGCCGAACAGCTGCTCGTAGAAGTCCGCGAGGGCCGCTCCATCGTTGCCCAGGATCTCGAAATGCACGACCGGGCTGGACATCTTTCTCCTTCCGTCGAACTGCCGCATCGATTCCACGGGGATTCTCCCCGATCGAGCCGCGCCTATTCGCCGCGGTCGGCGCGGTAGCGGTAGGCCTCCTCGACGAGCGCCTCGAAGAGGCGCTTGTCCTCCTCCATCTCGGGGTGCCAGAGGACCCCGACCGCAAAGCGTTTGGTCGGATCCTCGATCCCCTCCAGCGAGCCGTCCTCCGACCACGCGGTCTCGACAAGACCGCCGCCCACTCGGCCGACGCCCTGGTGGTGGCTCGACTTCACGCCCTCGTGCCGGGCGCCGAGAATCGAACCGAGCCGCGTGCCCGCCCGCACCTCGACCGGGTGCTCGCTGAAGACGCCGAGCGTCTCGCGGTGCCCCTCGTGGCCGACCTGCTCCGGCAGGTGCTGGATCAGGTCGCCGCCGCGTAGCACGTTGAGCAGCTGAAAGCCGCGGCAGATGGCGAGCGTCGGCAGGTCCCGCTCGAGCGCACGCTGCAGCAGCGCCAGCTCGCCGGCGTCGCGCTGCACCTGGGCCGGGTCAGTGGTCGGATGGCGACCGGCGCCGTAGACGGCCGGGTCGATGTCGATGCCACCGGAGAAGACGATCCCGTGGAGGACGTCGAGCGTCTCGTCCACCGCCTCGGTGCTCGGCGGCACGACGAGCGCCCGCCCGCCCGCACGATCGACCGATTCGACGTAGTACAGCGGCACGAGTGCTGCGGGCAGGTCCCATGCGCCCCAGCGCGCAGGCTGCGCGTAGGATGTGATCCCGATCAGCGGCCGGCCCTCCACTCCGCGTAGCGTACGCAAGCCGCGAGGCGGCTCCGTAGCCGCCCGCAGCAGGTCTGCGGGCTCCACCGATTCACGTGGGCCGGGGCGAGGTCATGCTCCAATCGAAAGGAGGCAACGATGAAGACGATCCTCGTCTGTTACGAGGAGCGCCCCGTGGCGGGTCGCGTGCTCGAGCGGGCCGCGCAGCTCGCCAAGGCATTCGACGCGAAGGTGATCGTCACGAGCGTCGCACCGGTGGTGCACGGCAGGGGACTCGGCCCGTACGACCCCGTCGACCCGCCGGAGCGTCACCAGGCGGAGATCGACGAGGCGATCGGCCGCCTGACGGCGCTCGGGGTGACCGGTGCCGAGGCAGTGAGCGGGGTCGGCGACCCCGCCCCCGCGATCGTCGACCTCGCCGACAAGCGCCAGGTCGACCTGATCGTTCTCGGCGCACACGACGGGGGACTGTTCTCACGGCTGTTCGAGGGCAGCGTCGGCGACGCCGTCGTGCACAAGGCGCACACCGACGTGCTGGTCGTGCACTGAGGACGGCCCGGTGTCTGACGCCGCAGCGGCGGTGTCAGGCATCGACGTCTCGCGTCACGTCTCCCACGGCAAGCCGCGTGGCTCGGGCCTTGTTACATGCAGTTCGGCTTGCCTGGCTCGAACACGTGGATGAACGGGCCCATCCCTGTGCCGATCGGTCACGAGGATCAGCCGCGCTCGAAGTAGCGCGCCCGTTCCCAGTCGGTGACGAAGCGGTCGTAGATGCCCTGCTCGGTGCGCGCATAGTTGAGGTAGTGGTCGACGACCTGGTCGCCGAACGCGGCCCTCGCCATCGTGCCGTCCTCGAGCGCCGCGATCGCCTCGCGGAGCGTGGCCGGGAACCGCTCCGCGTCGGACTCGTACGCGTTGCCCTCGAGCGGTGGCGGGGCCTCCAGCCCCCCCTCGATCCCGTGCAGACCGGCCGCGATGAGTGCCGCGAAGGCGAGGTAGGGGTTGACATCGCCGCCCGGGATGCGCGTCTCGACCCGGCGCGCCTTGCCGTGCCCCACCACGCGGAAGCCGCAGGTGCGGTTGTCGTGCCCCCAGGCCAGGGTGGTCGGTGCCCAGCTGCCGGCGGCATAGCGCTTGTACGAGTTGATCGTCGGCGCGAAGAAGACGGCGAGCTCCTTCGCGCACGCGATCTGTCCCGCCAGCCACTGCCCGAACAGCGTCTCGTCGACCGCGAACGCCGGCTCCCCGTCACGAAAGAGAGAGGAGTGGATGTGGCACGAGTTGCCGATCCAGTCGGCGAACGGCTTCGACATGAACGTGATCGACTGGCCGTGCTGGAAGGCGATCTCCTTGGCGCCGTTCTTGTAGACGACGTGGTTGTCGGCCATCGTCAGGGCGTCGGCGAAGCGGAAGTTGATCTCCTGCTGTCCCGGCCAGGCTTCGCCCTTCGAGGTCTCCACCTTGATCCCGGCCGCCTGCATGCCGTTGCGGATCTCCCGTAGCAGCGGCTCGTCGTACGTCGTGCCGAGGATGTGGTAGTCGAGGATGTAGGGGACGGAGGGCGTCAGCCCGCTGTATCCCTTGGCGTGGGCTTCCGCGAAGGTCTCCTTGAGAAGGTAGAACTCGAGCTCCGAGCCGGCCATCGGCGTGAACCCGAGCGCGGCGGCCCGCTCCATCTGCGCCCGCAGCACCTGGCGCGGTGACGGCTGCACCGGTGAGCCGTCGTGCCAGAGCACGTCGGCGAGCACCAAGGCGGTCGCCTCGAGCCACGGGATGCGTCGCAGCGTCGACATGTCGGGCTTCATGGCGAAGTCGCCGTAGCCCTGCTCCCAGCTTGCGATCTCGTAGCCGGGCACCGGATCCATCTCCATCTCGAGCGCGAGCAGGTAGTTGCAGCCCTCGACCGGGTGCTGGTCCTCCATCTCCTCGACGAAGAACTCGCCGTGCAACCGCTTGCCCATGAGCCTGCCCTGCATGTCGATGAACGCGACGACGACGGTGTCGACCTCGCCGCGCTCCACGAGCTTGCGTAGCTCCGCGAACGTGAGCATGCGGGCGATCCTACGTCGTCCGGGAGTGGCGCGACTTTCGCATCACCGACGACATGCCTTGACACGAGCCACGCGCCGTAGGTGAATTGACACCTCGGAAGCGACAAGGGAGGTAGGTGAGATGAGCAGCGGGCCCGCACCCAGCGGGTACCACACGTCGGAGGACGAGCAGATCCTCCACAGGATGGGCTATGCGCAGGAGCTCTTCCGCGCGATGGGCGGGTTCCAGAACTTCGCCATCAGCTTCACGATCATCTCGATCCTCGCGGGCTGCCTGACCTCGTACTATGTCGCCTTCGAGCGCGGCGGCCCTGTCGCGATCACCTACGGGTGGCTCATCGTCGGGCTCTTCTCGACGATCATCGCCCTCGGAATGGCGGAGATCGCCTCCGCCTATCCGACTGCGGGCGGCCTCTACTACTGGGCGTCGAAGCTCGGCAGCCCCGGTTGGGGCTGGGCTACTGGGTGGTTCAACCTGATCGGGCAGGTCGCAGTCACCGCGTCGATCGGGTACGGCCTGGCGACGTTCGGAACCGTGCTGTTCGACTACTGGTTCGACTACGAGGCCCACATGGCCGACTGGTTCGGCATGGGCTTCAACGGGTCCGTCTACACGCTGTACGCGATGTTCATGCTCGCCGCCGTACTCATCAACGTCTTCGACATCCGCATCACGTCGATGCTCAACACGGTCTCGGCCTACTGGCACATGGCCGGCGTCGCTTTCATCGTGCTCGTGCTCATCATCGTCCCGAACGAGCACCAGTCGTTCGGCTACGTCTTCGGCGAGACGGTCAACGCCTCCGGCTATGGTGGCGCGGCGGACAACTTCTCCAACCCGACGTTCTGGTTCGTGTTCGGGCTCGGTCTGCTGCTCTCGCAGTACACGCTCACCGGCTTCGACGCATCGGCTCACACGGCCGAGGAGACCCATGCTGCGTCACGCATGGCCGCAGTCGGGATGTACATGTCGGTGGTCGTCTCGGTCGCGTTCGGATGGATCCTCCTGCTCGCCGTGACGTTTGCCATCCCGAGCACCGACGGGGCGCTCGAGAACATCGGCGCCGTCGTTCCGTGGATCTGGACCGAGTCGATGAGCCAGAACTGGGCTGAGGTCCTGCTCTTCATCTGCGTGGTGGCGCAGTTCTTCTGCCTCACCGCATCGGTCACGTCCGCGTCGCGAATGATGTTCGCGTTCTCCCGCGACGGCGCGGTGCCGGGCCATTCGCTGTGGCGCCGCGTCTCAAGGCACCGTGTGCCCGTCTACTCCGTGTTCGCCATCGGGATTCTCTCCGCGCTGCTCATGGTGCCGGCCATCTGGGACTACCTCGTCGGCTACGCAGCCGGCACGGCGATCTCCGTGATCGGCCTGTACATCGCCTTCATTCTCCCCGTCTTCCTGCGCCTCCGAAAGGGCGACAGCTGGGACGAGCCGCGAGCCTGGAGCCTTGGCAGGCACTACAAGTGGATCGACACGATCGGGATCCTCTGGGTCGGACTGATCACGCTCCTGTTCATCTTCCCGCTCTACAAGGCAGGGCTTCCGTGGGAGGCCGACTTCTCCTGGGAGCTCACCAACTACACGGTGCTCTGGTTCGCCGGGATCGGCCTGGTGTTCGGCGGCTGGTGGGCCGTGTCGGCGAAGAACTGGTTCAAGGGGCCCGTGCGGATGGGCACCGAGGAGGAGCTGGAACAGCTGGAGGAGAAGTCGCTCGGCGAGTTCGAGTTGCCGACCGAGACGTAACCCGCGGTCTCGCAATGCTCCAGCGTGAGGGGCGCCCCGCGGCGCCCCTCACGTGTCAGGAGGGGAGCGCGGCGCGGAAGCCCGGCTCGGCTGCGGTGCGCGCCATGCGCTCGAAGTGCTCGGCGGCGTAGCCTGCGAAGTCGAAGTCGAGCTCGGAGACCGCACTCTGGACGACTCCCCACATCGCCTCGCGGAAGTCCGACATGAAGCGCATCAGGTCGAGCATCGCGAGGCCGTCGTCACCCGGCTCGCCCGCGTAAACCCGGAGCAGCTCTCGCCTGTCCTCCTCGCCGAGCTCGTGGTTGATGGAGAAGTTGGCCAGGTCGAAGAAGGGGTCGCCCATGCCGGCGTACTCCCAGTCGACGATGCGCAGCGCCTCGCCGTCGTCGATGAAGTTGGCGTTCAGGAGGTCGTTGTGGCAGGGCCGCGTCTCGGCTCCCGCCCGCACCGCCGCGATCTGCACCGCCAGGCCGTGCGCCCAGCCGTAGGCGTCCGGCAGGGACGCTCCCCGCGCCACCGCGATGTCGCGGTACGTCGCGACCACCTCGAACGAGTCGAAACGGCCCGGGATCGGCGCACCGCCGTGCACGGCCAGCAGCGCCCAGGCGACGCGCGCCAGCGTCTCCCGCTCGCGCATCAGCTCGGGCGACGGGGTCGGCCCTTCGATGAAGCGGGTCACGAGCCACCCCTCCGGCTCCACGAAGGCCACCACTTCGGGCCCGACCCCGACCGCGGCGGCGGCCAGGGTCGCCGCGTGCTCGACGCTGCGGTCGATGCCGAGCAGGCCGGTGTCCTTGCCCGCGATGCGCAGCACGTAGACGCCGTCGGCGCGGATCACCTTGAGGTTGTGGTTGGTGATACCGCCGCCGAGGACCTCCCAGCGTGACTCGCCGTCCGGCCACACGCGCCGAACCGCCTCCCCGAGACGATCGTCCATCACGCGCTCACGCTCGAATCCGCTCGCCGGCAGGGTCGTAGAGAGGCTCTGCCGCGACCTCGCCCTCGACCCAGTCGCCGAAGATCTCCACCGCCACGGGAGTGCCGAGGTCGTGCTCGGCAGGGAGGTAGGCGTACGCGATCGACCTACCGACCGTGTAGCCGTAGCCGCCGCTCGTCACCCGCCCCACCGCGTCGTCCCCGACGCGCACCGGCTCGGACCCGAGCGCGACGGCACGCGGATCGGCGAGCACGATGCAGCGCAGCCGCCGCTCCGGCTCCTGCGCGGCCGCCAGCGCCTCCCTGCCCACGAAGCTGCCCTTGTCCAGCTTGACCGCAAATCCGAGACCAGCCTCGAAAGGGGTGTCCTCCGGGGAGATGTCCGCTCCCCAGACGCGGTACCCCTTCTCCAACCGTAGTGAGTCGATCGCCTTGTACCCGCCCGCGACCAGGCCGAGTGTGGCGCCGGCCTCCCAGAGCGCGTCCCAGAGACCCAGCCCGTATTCGGCTGGGCAGTAGAGCTCCCAGCCGAGCTCGCCGACGTAGGTGACGCGCACGGCGAGACAGGGCACCGAGCCGACGGCGATCTCCTGTGCGGTCATGTACGGAAATGCGGCGCCGGAGAGGTCGCTCACCGTCAGTGGCTGCAGGATCTCCCGGCTCGCCGGCCCCCACAGCCCGAGGCAGGCGAACGCGGACGTGACGTCGGCGACGTGCACGGAGCCGTCCTCGGGCGCGTGCTGGCGAAGCCACGCGATGTCGTGCCGGCCGAAGGCCGTACCGGTGACGATGCGGAAGCGCTCCGCGGCGAGACGACTGACGGTGAAGTCGCACTCGATGCCACCGCGCGGGTTGAGCATCTGGGTGTACGTGACCCGGCCGACCTCCCGGGCGACGCGGTTGGCGCACAGGCGCTCGAGGAAGTCCGCCGCGCCGGCCCCCGAGACGTCGATCTTCGCGAACGACGACTCGTCGAACAGCGCTGCTGTCTCGCGGCACGCGACGTGCTCCGCCCCGATTGCCGGCGACCACAGCTTCCCCGCCCAGCCGCGCGGCCGCACCGCCGCGTCGCCGCGCGCCGCGTTCGGCTCGAACCAGTTGACGCGCTCCCAGCCCGACTTCTCACCGAGAACGGCGCCGAACTCGCCCAGCCGCGCATATGTCGGGGAGACCCGCAGCGGGCGCCCGGCCTGCCGCTCGTGCCCCGGGTACTTGACGTCGTAGTAGGTCTCGTAGACCTCGCGGGTGCGCTCGACCGCGTGCCGGCGCGAGCGGTACGCGGCACCGAAGCGCCGCGAGTCCATGTGCCACACGTCGAGCGACGGCGTGCCCTCGACGATCCACTCGGCCACGAGCTGCCCCATGCCGCCCGCTCCGGCGAGGCCGTGCGCGCAGAAGCCCGCCGCCACCCAGAAGCCGCGCACGTCCGAAGGGCCGAGGATGAACTCGCCGTCGGGCGTGAACGCCTCGGGGCCGTTGATCAGCCTCACGACCTCCATCTCCTCCAGCGACGGAACCCGCACGATCGCGTTCTGCATCAGTTCCTCGAAGCGGGGCCAGTCCTCTTCGAGCAGCTTCCCGTTGAAGTCGGCCGGGATGCCGTCGAGCGACCACGGCGCACACTGCCGCTCGTAGCCGCCCATGATCAGGCCGCCCGACTCGGGCCGGAAGTAGACGAGCAGGGACGGGTCGCGCATCGTCGGCATCTCCGTCGGCAGGCCCGACGGCTTGAGCACGAGGTACTCGTGCGCCATCGCGACGACCGGCACGTTCACGCCCGCGAGCGCACCGATCTCACGCGCGTACATCCCGCCCGCGTCGACGACGATCTCCGTCTCGATCGTGCCGCGCTCGGTCTCGACCGCCGCGACCCTGCCGCCGCGGACTGCGATGCCGGTGACGCGGGTGCTCGTCGCGATCTCCGCACCCCGCCGTCGTGCACCCTCCGCCAGCGCGAACGTGAGCTGGCTCGGGTCGATGTACCCGTCGGTCGGCAGGAACGCCGCTCCCAGGACGCCGTCTGTCGACATGGGCGGGAACAGCCGCTGCGCCTCGGCAGGCGAGACCAGCTCGAGCGGGAGGCCGAACGTCTTCGCCCAGCCGGCCTGCCGGGCGATCTCCTCCATCCGCTCCTTCGAGGAGGCCAGCCGGAGCGACCCCACCTCCCGCCACCCGGTCTCGAGCCCTACTTCGCCGCCGAGCACCCGGTACAGCTCGACGCTCGACATCATCATCCGGGTCAGCGACAGCGTGCTGCGCAGCTGGCCGACGAGGCCGGCCGAGTGGAAGGTCGAGCCACTCGTCAGGTCGGCGCGCTCGACCAGCACGACGTCGTCCCAGCCGAGTCGCGTGAGCCAGTACAGGATCGAGCAGCCGCCCACGCCGCCGCCGATCACGACCGCCCTGGCTCTTTCCCTCACGCGATCTCCTCGCTGTCGGCGCCGCCCCGTCAGGCGCAACCTAGCGCTCGTCCAGCCGGAGGAGCTGCACTTCGAGCTCGACCGGCGTGGCCGTGTCCGGGCCTTCTGGAACAACCAGGGCTGGATCGGGTAGCCGCGGCGGGGCGAAGGGCCGGTGCGACCCTCACCCCATCCAGGCGCCGCCGTTGTGGTCGATTGCCTGGCCGATGACGCCGCGCGCGTCGGCGGAGAGCAGCCAGGCCACCGTGCCGGCGATCTCGTCCGGCTGCGCCATCCGGCCGAGTGGCACGGCCGCCATCGCGTCGCGATACGCGTCCTCGCGTGTCCCGCCCGACGCCGCGGCTGTGGCGTCGATCGCCGTCCACGCCAGCTCCGTGTCGACCCAGCCCGGGCAGACGGCATTGACCTGCACGCCGGCAGGCGCGAGCTCCGCAGCGAGCGAGCGCGTGAGCCCGAGCAGCCCTGCCTTCGACGCGGAGTAGCCGGTGTAGCCGGCGACGCCGATCCGCCCGAGAATCGACGAGACGATCACGATGTGCCGTGTCTCCGGCCCCGGTGCGAGATGTCTGCAGGTCGCGCGGCAGGTGTAGTACGTGCCGTCGAGGTTGGTCCGCACGATGTCGCCGAAGCGGTCGTCGCCGCCGTCCTCGTTCTCACCACCGACGCCCGCACCGGCCACGAGCGCGTGCACCGGGCCGAGCGCCCCGGCGGCGGAGGCGATCGACTCACCGACCTCCTTGCGGTTGCGGATGTCGCACGGGGCGACGTGCGAGGCGTCCCCGAGCAATGCGGCCGTGGCCTCCAGCTCACCCCGATCGAGACCGAGCAGCGTCACAGCCGCGCCGTCTCGCGAGACGCGACGCGCGATCGCGCGCCCGATTCCGGTGCCCGCCCCCGTGATCACCACGTGCCTCTGAGCCATGTTCTCTCCAGCCGGTCGCAATTTGCGGGAAAACCGTCGGCCGACCCCCTTGATCCGCCGCCCCCGGTGAGCATAGAGTTCCGCCTGCGCCGAGCACGGGGCGTGACTAGGACGAAGCCCCTCCGGGAGGCGGTACGCGAAAGCGGAAGGTCACCCGGGAGTGTGGACGAAAGCGTACCCGGCTCGGCGAATTGCTGGACCCATCCTTTGTAGAGCATCTGGCGCAATCAGCAAGTTGCTGCCTGCATACGAAAAATTCCGCAATTTGCGCCAATTGGTTGCACGCGGCCGGAGACAGGAGACTTGACGGCGACCCCGTGAGGCCGTAGAGTGCCGATTGCACCGAGCACGGAGCGCCTAAGGACGATGGCCCTCCGATCGGCAATCGCTTCGGCGGATGTCAGTCGGGAGGTCGGACGAGGGAGCCACCGACTCGGTGCATTTCTGTGTGCAATTACCGGCTCGCCAGCGTCTGTCGATGAAAAAGAGTCGGCGTCAATCGCATGGGAGAAGAATCTCGCAATTTGCGACGAATTTTTCGAATCTGGATGTTGACCTCCAGAAATGACATCGTTATGGTGCTGCTTGCACCGAGCACGGAGTTCCTGAGGTTGATGGCCCTCCGATCGGCAGTCGCTTCGGCGGATGTCAGTCGGGAGGTCGGACGAGGGGGCCACCGGCTCGGTGCCTCGTTGTGCGCAGCTTTCGGACGCGCATAGATTTCGGGCGGCAGGGCGACCGCCACCGCTACAGCCGGGGTTAGGCTGGCTCGTGTGCGGAGGTCGCTCGTTCTCGTTGCCGCGATCATCTTTCTCGACGCGCTCCTCTTCGGTGCGCTCATCCCGCTGCTGCCCGGCTACGTCGACGACTTCGATCTGAGCAAGCTCCAGGCGGGTCTCCTGTTCGGTGCGTTTGCCGCCGGGGCGCTCCTCTTCAGCATCCCGGCCGGGATCCTTGCGGGCAGGCTGGGGCCGCGCCTGGCCGTGATCCTCGGACTCGTCGCACTGGCCGGCGCCAGTTTTGCGTTCGCGCTCGCAGAGGGCCCGGTGGAGCTCGGGCTGGCGCGGTTCGTGCAGGGGATCTCCAGCACCACCACGTGGGCCGGCGCTCTGGCGTGGGCGGCGGTGATCACCCCGCGGGAGCGTCGCGGCGCGACACTCGGCACCGTCTTCGGCTTCGCCGTGCTCGGCTTCGTGGTCGGTCCTTTGTTCGGCGGCATCGCCCACGGAATCGGAGTTCGCGGATCGTTCCTCGCCGTCGGTGTGGTGTCGCTCCTCCTCGCCACCGGGGCATGGCTGCAACAGAGCCCCGCCGGGACCGCCCAGCGAGCCGGAGCCGTAGGCCGGGCGGCGGGCGATCGCGGGTTCATGGGCGGTCTCTGGCTGAGCGCCCTGCCCGCGTTCTACTTCGGCGCCGTCGAGGTGCTCGCACCGCTCGAGCTCGACGGCGACGGGTACTCCGCGTTCCGTATCGGCCTCGTGTTCTTCACCGCCGGGCTGATCCAGGCCTCCGTCAACCGGCCGGTCGGCAAGCTCTCCGATGCACGCGGATACCTGTATCCCGTCAGGATCGGGCTGGTGGGGTCCAGTGTCGTCGCCGTTCTGCTCGCCGTCGCCGACGAGGCGCTGGCCATCGCCGTACTGGTCGTGCTGGCGGCGCTGACGATCGGCGCTCTGTACGCGCCGGGCATGGCTCTCGTCTCCGACCGAGCCGAGGTCGCCGGCCTCACCCAGGGATTCGGCTTCGGCCTGATGAACGCGGCGTGGTCGCTGGGTGCGGTCGGCGGACCCACCGTCGGCGGGGCACTCGCGGACGGCGTCGGCGAAGCAGCCCCGTACCTCCTGTGCGGCAGCCTCTGCGTGGCCACGCTGGCCGCGGCCACCAGCCGCGCGGGCAGATGGGCCCGCAGCGCGGCATGAGCAGCGACGACTGGAACGAGCGCTACGCCTCGAGGGAGCTGGTGTGGGGCGCCGCCCCCAACCGCTTCGTGGCGGCCGGGCTGGGCGACCTCCGGCCGGGTCGGGCGCTCGACCTTGCCTGCGGCGAGGGCCGGAATGCCTTCTGGCTCGCCGAGCACGGTTGGCAGGTCGTCGGCGTCGACTTCTCCGAGGTGGGGATCGAAAGAGCGCGTCATCTCGCCCTCGATCGCGGCGTCGACGTCGAGTACCTCGTCGGTGACGTGCTCGAGGCTCCCTTCGAGGACGCGGCCTATGACCTCGTGCTCCTGGCGTACCTGCAGGTCCCGGCCGACGAGCGCGCAGCGATCCTGCGTCGCGCGGCCGTCGCGCTGCGGCCGGGCGGGACGCTCTTCCTCGTCGGCCACGACCTGCGGAATCACACGGAGGGCCACGGCGGCCCAACCGATCCGTCCCTCCTCTGGACGGTCGCCGAGATCACGGAGACGCTGACAGACCTTGGTCTCGTGATCGAACGGGCCGAAGAGGCGCTCCGCGAGGTCGACGGTGCCTCGCGACCGGCGATCGACACGCTCGTCAGAGCACGGCGTCCGTAGGCGCTGCAGCGGCAGACGATGCAGCGAGCGCCCGCCTGGGAGGGAAGCGCTCGAGCGCCCAGGCAGTGTCGAGCCGCGCTCGGCGGTAGTCCTGCCCGTTGACGAGCGCGTAGTCGCCCGTCTTCGGATCCATGGGCAGGCGCGACTCCGCCGGATACCACCAGTTGTGACGGTCGATGAGGTCGTTCACCTCGTCGAACGACCGGCGCCCCACGATCGCCCGCCAGCGACGTGCGAAGCGCGCCGCCTCCGGCTCCTCGCGGGCGAGGGCGCGCCACGCTGACCCGAGCTCGACGACGTGAGCTGCCGTCTGCACGTCGATCTCGCGCAGCCGGAGCATGTACGGCAGCGGCCCGCCGACGGCGATGAGGTACCCGTCGGCGTTGGGCCGGAAGTTCCGCAGCCGCAGCGACAGCGGCCGGCCGGTCAGCGGGCTGGAGGCGAGGTCCTCCTCGAGCCCGGCTCGTTGCCGTCGGTCGCGCGGGGTCTCCGGGAGGACGACACCCTGCCCGAGGATCGCCTGACGCTCCTCCTTCCTCACGCCTCCAGTAGAGCAGAGGCCATGCGTTCCGCGCGGCCGACGCCGTGGCGGAGATCGTCGGCCCCCGGGCGCAGGCCCGACGGCGTCCGTGGGCTCCGCCCGCCCGAGCTGCGGCTCGTCCGTCACGGCGATCGTCGTGGACACGCCTCGCGCGCGCAACCGAGCAAAGTCGCCGCGCAGGGCGGCACTCATCTCCTGCTTGTGACTCTTCTCCTCCACGGCTCGCGCCAGGGTTCCGCGCGCCGCGTCGGACTCCTGCCCCGCAGCCTCTAGGCCTTCTGCCCCAGCTCGAGCACCCAGAGCTCGACGCCGGGCAGGCCCGAGAACTGGTCGAGCTCGAAAACCGCCGTCCCCGCATGGCTGAACCCGGACACGAACATCACACGCCGGTGCGGCGGCGAGCGAAGCCAGGCGACGAACGCGTCATAGGCAGACCCCACCGGGCGCTGCGAGAGGAACAGGTTCTCCCCCACGAGCCGATACCTGAAGCCGGACGACGCCATGTTGGCGAAGGCGGGCTTCCCGCAGGCGTCGTGGTCGAAGTCGCCGCAGGTGACGACGTCCCGCGCCTTGGCACGCGCGACCCTGGCCAGGGCACCGGACTCGCGCACAGCCTGTAGGCCGACCGCGGCCCGGGCGAAGTTGACGAGACAGAGCATCGCGACGCGACGCGCGGCCGGTGTGGCCTCCAGGCTGCGCGACCCCGGACACGCGGAGTCGGGAGCGGCGAGCGCGGGGTCCGACACGCCGACGGCGCCCTCTGCGGCAACGAGAGCGAGCAACGCGACGACCGTGGCCGTCGCAAGCAGGCGACGGGAAGCGTGCACTGAGGAGGAGCAACCCTAACCGAGTTGGCGGCCGAGGGTCTAGCGACCTCTGTCGCCGCGCCCCATGCCGCAGGAATCCGTACAGGAGAGGGATGCGCGCGGCGGCGACCCTGACGATGATGCCTTCGCCGATCCGTCGCCCCGCGTCGGGACAATGGTGCGAACCCACGAAGGAGTCCCGATGCGCGTACCACGCCTTCCCTCTCCCACGACCGTGATCGCGCTGCTGGCGCTGTTTCTCGCATGCGGCGGATCGGCGTTCGCAGTCGGCCAGGTCACCGCCAGGTACCAGCTCCGGTGCCAGCCGGGGGCGGTGCGCGGAATTGCTGTGGTCATCGGCGACGAGCTTCACAGGATGGAGAGCATCCCGCCGACGTTCACCGGCAATTCCAAACTCTTCGCGCGGCGCTTCAACTGCACGGGCGGCGGCATCTCGGTTCGGCGCGTCGACCCGGGTGTCTTCGACGTCCGCTTCGCCGGCAACAGCGCGACCGTGGCGGTCGCGAACTCGGCTGTCGACGGGGCGGTGTCGGTCACCAGGAACAACGACGGCTCGTTCCGCGTCACCGTCTACTCGCCGGAAGCAGACCAGAACATCGACATCAAGGTCGACAAGCCGTTCCAGATCGTCGCGGTGTAGAGAGCCGTTCGGCGGGCGAGCGGCAGTCAGTAGGATCCTCCCGGCGTGCCGGGCTACGTCTGGATCCCGTTCATCGTCCTCGGGGTGCTGCTCCTGCTCCTCGGGGTCTTCTCCGTGCTCGCCCGGTTCCGCCGGGGCCGGTACCTGATCCCGATCGTCAAGCAGCTCTCGCGGATCGGCTTCATGAAGCGCTGGTTCCAGCGCATGCAGGTCTCACAGCTGGAACGGACGAACCCGGAGCTCGCCAGCGCGGTCACCAAGATGCAGGCGTTCGGCGAGCCGACGACGCCCGAACAGGTGCAGCGTGCGATGCGGGTGCTGACGCCGCAGGAACGCAAGGCGTACATGGACGCCGCCGCGGGGCAGGAACTGCCTGCGGAGGTCGAGCCGACGAACCGACAGCAGCGCCGGCGACTCGAGCACGGCGGGCCCGGCATGCCGACGCGTGCGTCCGAGGGCCCGGCCCGGCCCGGAGCCGCCGGCCGCAAGTCGAGCGCCAAGCGCAAGAAGCGATAGCCCGCGGTCGCCGGAGGCCCCGCGCATGCAGCCGCGGATGCACGCAAGCTGGCTCGACGCGCTCGGAGACGAGCTAGAGGAGCCCTACATGGCCGAGCTCCGGGCCTTTCTCGTCGCCGAGGTCGGATGCGGCCGCGGTTTCTACCCCACGGCCGACCGCGTCTTCAACGCGCTGGCGCTGACGCCGCTCGACACGGTACGGGTGGTCATCCTCGGACAGGACCCCTATCACGGGCCCGGCCAGGCGATGGGCCTGTGCTTCTCGGTGCCGCCCGGAGTGGCGCAGCCACCCTCACTGCAGAACATCTTCAAGGAGCTCTCGAGCGACCTCGGCGTGGCGGCGCCCTCGTCGGGGGACCTGACGCCCTGGGCGGAGCGCGGCGTGCTGCTGCTCAACGCCGTCCTCACCGTCTCTCCGCGCCGGGCGGGATCGCATGCCGGGAAGGGCTGGGAGCGGTTCACCGACCGTGCCGTGGCAGAGCTGTCCGCGCGCGGCAACGGCATCGTCTTCCTGCTCTGGGGCCGCTATGCGCAGCAGAAGGGAGCGGTCGTCGATCGCACCCGTCACCACGTGCTGGTCGCGGCGCACCCGTCGCCCTACAGCGCCGCGAATGGCTTCTTCGGCTGCCGCCACTTTTCACAGGCGAATGCGCTGCTCGTTGCCGGCGGCGACGAGCCGGTCGACTGGCACCTGCCGTGACCCAAGCCGCACCGCCGGCCGGCGCCGTGCCACGAAGCCGAGTTACACCTCACGCGCGCGGCCAGCTCGCCGTAGCTCTTGCCGCCGTCGCGTGGTCGACGGCAGGCGTGCTGCAGCGCGAGCTGGATGTGTCACCGGCGACTCAGGTCGCAGGCCGGGCGGCCTTTGCCGCAGTGGCGCTGGTGGGGCTCGTGGCCGTCACGGAGCGGGGCCGAACGTGGACGGCATTTCGGGCCATGGGACGCGCCGAACTGGCATTCGGCGTGTGCGTCGCAATCGCGTCGGGGGCGTTCATGCTCGCTCTCAACTTCACGACGGTCGCCAGCCTCCTGTTCATGCAGGCGGTCGCGCCTTTGCTTGCGGCGTTGATCGCCCGCGTCGCACTGGGCGAGCGCGTGCCCGGCCGCACCTGGGCAGCGATGGCGATCGCGCTCGGCGGTGTGACGCTGATGGTCGGTGGTCCCGGCGCGCCGTCGGCGTCGGGGCAGCTGCTGGCGGGCACCGTGACACTCCTCTTTGCGATCTCCCTCGTCATCGCGCGCCACCGACGCGACGTGTCGATGGCACCGGCGACGTGCGCATCGCAGGTGGCGGTGTGCGCGGTGGCTCTTCCCTTCGCCTCCACGGCCGGCCTGACGGCACACGAGCTGTCATTGCTCGCGCTACTCGGCATGGGGCAGATCGGCGTCGGCCTCGGGCTTTTGACGATCGGGGCACGACTGATTCCGCCCGCGGAGGTGGCACTCATCTCCCTGCTCGAGGTGGTTCTCGGACCGCTCTGGGTCTGGCTGGCATACGACGAGCAGCCGGGAAGATCGACGTTGGCCGGTGGCGTCGTGGTGCTCGCCGCCGTCGCCGTCCAGGCGGCAGGCGACCTGGGCCGCTCCGACCGCCGCGCCTAGTCCGGCGAAGCGTGGTGCGGCAGTATCGGCAGCACGGTCGCCGTGAGAGGACTCGTCTCCCCACCACACGAGGGAAGGTCGTATGCGTCGCGACGACGCATCCGGCTGTCCGACATGGACGCCTCCGGCCGGCTGCGGCTCGATGCGGTAGCCCGCTACCTCCAGGACGTGGCAGGCGACGACGTCGACGAGACCGGCTGGGGTGCCCCGGAGCACCTGTGGGTCGTGCGCCGCTACCGGTTGGACGTCGTCGCGCCGTTCCTACTCGACCGGGAGGTGGAGCTGACGACGTGGTGTAGCGGGCTGGCACCGGTCGCCGCCGGGCGGCGCACGTCTCTCGTCGGTGACGCAGGCGGGCGGATCGAAGCAGACAGCGTCTGGATCCACCTCGGCCCCGACGGGCGTCCGGCACGCCTCGACGCCGGCTTCGGCATCTACGCAGAGGCGGCAGGAGGCCGGCGCATCTCGACGCGGCTCGACCTTCCGGACCCGCCGGCGAACGGGCCCCGCACGCCGTGGCAGCTGCGTGCCGCCGACGTCGACCTCATGGGGCACCTCAACAACGCCGTCTACTGGCAGACGCTCGAAGAGCTCCTGCCGCGCTCGACCGTCGCCCCGGAGCGACCGGTCCGTGGGCTGCTCGAGTACCGGCAGCCCATCGACCTCGACGACGAGGTCGAGATCGTCGAGTACACGGACGACGGCTGGGTCGGGTGCGCGCTCGTTTCGGCGGAGACGGTGAAAGCCGTCGCTCGCCTGGAGCAAATCGACGGGTAGCGTCCGTCTCAGGCCGTCAGCCGGGCGAGCGCGTGCAGCTTGTTCGTGACGTCGAGCGCAGCCACCTTGTACGACTCCGCGAGTGTGGGGTAGTTGAAGACGGTGTCGACGAGGGCGTCCACGGTGCCGTCGGCGAGCATCACCGCCTGTCCGATGTGGACGACCTCGGTCGCTCCCGTGCCGAAGACGTGCACCCCGAGGACGCGCCGGTCGGTCGCTCCGACGAGGAGCTTCAACAGGCCGTGGCGGTCACCGAGGATCTGGCCGCGCGCGAGCTCCCGGTAGCGCGAGATGCCGACCTCGTAAGGGATTGCCTCGCGGGTCAGCTCCTCCTCGGTCCTCCCCACGTAGCTGATCTCCGGGATCGTGTAGATCCCGACCGGCAGGATCGTGTCGAGCGAGTGGCCGGCATGGTCGAACGCGTCGCATGCCGCCAGCCTGCCCTGCTCGGCCGACGTGGCCGCCAGGCTGGGGAAGCCGATCACGTCCCCCACGGCGTAGATGCCAGGCACAGCGGTGCGATACCGATCGTCGACGGTGATCCGTCCGCGCTCGTCCGACTCGAGCCCGATCCGGTCGAGGCCGAGATCGTCGACGGCACCCCGCCGCCCGGCGGAGTACAGCACCGCGTCGGACGGGATGCGCTTGCCGCTGGCGAGCTCCGTCACCGCTCCGCCGTCGTGTCGCGTGACTCCGATGACCTCCTCGGTGAAGCGGAAGGTGACGCCGAGCTCGCGCAGGTGGTATTGCAGGCCCTCGACCAGCTCCGAGTCGCAGAACTCGAGCAGCCTCGCGTGGCGCTCGACCACGGTCACCTTCGTGCCCAGCGCAGCGAACATCGACGCGTACTCGATCCCCACCACCCCGGCCCCGACGACGACGAGCGACGCCGGGATCACCTCGAGGCAGAGAAGCCCGTCGGAGTCGAGGATCATGCGGTCGTCGAACTCGACGCCGGCCGGATGTGTCGGGCGCGTGCCGACGGCGACGATGACGACCGGTGCTTCGACGCGACGCTCGACCCCGTCCGGCGTGTCCACGGCGAGGGTGTGCGGCTCGACGAAGCGCGCAGCGCCCTGGATCAGCTCGACCCGGTTCCGCCGCAGCTGGTCGCGAATCACGTCGTTCTCCGCCTCGATCACGTGACGGGCACGCCAGAGCAGGTCCTCGATCGTGAGCTCGTCCTTCAGGCGGTAGCTCTGGCCGTAGAGGAAGCGATGGCTGAGGCCGGTGAGGTAGAGCACCGACTCCCGCAGCGTCTTCGACGGGATCGTGCCGGTGTTCACACACACGCCGCCGACCTGGTGGCCGCGCTCGATCACGGCAGCATGCTTTCCGAGCTTCGCGGCCTGGATCGCCGCCTTCTGCCCTGCCGGGCCGGACCCGATCACGACGATGTCGTACGGCGCGCTCACGGGCAGGAGGGGTGCAGCCACATGTACAAGACGTCACGAGCTTACGGCATCGCCTTCGATCGTTCATCGCCCGCGACGACAACTCGAGGGGAAAACGCGAGGCGTGCGATCAGGCGTTGCCGTCGACGCTGATCGCCGTCTCGGTCTCGCGGTCTCGCACCGCCTCGATCGCGGCGTCGCAGTCGGGCCCCGACGTGGGCTGGTGCGGGTCCACGTCGAGGTGGCAGGTGACCGTGCCGCGGTTGTCGCGGCACACGAGCACCCGGCGGCCGTCCGCGCGATCGGTGGCCGTCACACACGAGGAGCGGTCGTCGACCAGGTAGACGTCGTCGGCGACCCAGTCCGTCGTCGACGTCCCACCGCAGCCGGCGGCCGCGGCCGCCAGGAAGACGACACCGAGCAATAGACGGCGCCTGCGCACCATCCTCTCCTTGTGGTCCGGGATCGTCGATCCCGCAACCCGTCGCCCCTCCGACGGGTCCCGGCCCCCTGGCAAGGCTCAGTGACCTGTCCGGACGCCATCGGGCGTGCTGCTCGGGCTCGGTGCCAGGGGTGGGCGCACTGATTCACGATGACGAGCCGGTCGCGGGGACGAGCAGGGCAATGTCTGGGCGTCGATGTGCGGCCGGAACATCGTGATCACGGATCCGGCCGGCGCCCAGATCGGCAAGATC
This sequence comes from uncultured Actinomycetes bacterium, assembly GCA_963703975.1. Taxonomy (GTDB): domain Bacteria; phylum Actinomycetota; class Thermoleophilia; order Gaiellales; family Gaiellaceae; genus Gaiella. Next base: position 7,874 of record CAVPGO010000047.1, on the reverse strand, counting down.
ACCTTCCCGGACTTCACGACAAACCTCGCCTGGGGCGGCACGGACGGCAAGACGTTGTTCGTGACGACGACGGATGCCGTGTACAGCCTCGCTCGGACCGTGCGGGAGACGCACTGAATCGTGTCGCCCCGAACGACTCGAACAACGCGCGGGCGCAGGGCCCGACGGCCCTCACGCCTGGGGTGGAGGCGGCGGGTTCGAAAGCAGCGAAGATCCGCTCAGCAGAGCCACTGCAAGCTCTCTCTGCATCCGCATGGCAAGCTGAATGCTCTCCCACCTCACGGAACGACTACAGAGACCGGCTCGGCCGGCTTCGTCGGCCAGACACCGGCGATCGCGACCAGCACCCCGGCGACCAGAGTCGGCCCGCCCAGCCTCGCGTCGAGGGTCTCGGTGATCATCGATGACCCGGACGCGCTGTGCAGCAGGAACTCGTCGCCGGACGCGGTCGTCGTCTGGAAGACGAGGGCCGGCTCGCCGCGACGTGCCGCGATGCCCCATGGGTCGGGAGTGCTGCCGTCGGAGCCGTTGCCGTTCGGTATCCGCTGCGCGACCCGGCGGACGGACGGTTGCTCGCCCGACCGGAGCACCGTGACGTAACCGTCGACGTTGACTCCGTCCGACTCGAGCCAACCCGCCGTGTAGCGGCTTCCGTCAACACCGGCGACGAGCTCCGACCTCGGTGAGTCAGGGCTTCGCGGGACGACCTCGCGCCGAAGGACGCGCCCGGCAGTGGAGACGACGCGCAACGTGATCCCGTCTTCCAGGCCTTGCGTGACCAGGCACGAGGTGGCACACGCGACCGCGACGCTGCCGACGCCGTGCTCTCCGTACCCGAACTCGGTCGCGTCGACGGCTCGCAGATCGGCGTCGAGCCTCGACGCGAAGAGCGCGCGGCCGTAGTACCTCGCACGTGTCGGCGCTTCCCAGATCAGAAGAGCCTCGCCGCCTGTCGACGAGCGAAGCCAGTAGCGCGGCCGCGGTTCCGCTGTCGACCCGCGGTCGTACCCGAGAACGAGGAACGGCCCTCTGACGAGGCTGCCCGATGGGCTCAGCACCGCACCCGAGATCGATGCGGGTCCGCCGGTGCCTCCGCGCAGGTCGCACGCGCTCGACCAGGCGAGAAGCACCTCTCCACTCGCGAGTCTCGTCGCCTGGAGCTCGGCAGGAACCCCGCAATTCCACTGTCCCGACGAGTCAGTCTGGCTCCACGAGCGGACGGTCGCGGAGCCGGCGTCGAGCGGCTCGCCGCGTGGCGACAGCCGTCTCGTGTGGAGGTGCACCAGGCCGTCGGCCTCCGCGGTCCAGATCGCGAGGATCCCGTCCGCCGTTTCGACCGCAGTCAGACTGTCGATCCTGCTGCAGCTGTTGCGCGCGACCCCGTTGACGGTCTGAATGCACCCCGTGCGAAATGTCTCGATCGGGGTCGTCTGCGCCACGCCTGACACCGGCGGAGCTTCCGCGCGTTCCGGCAGGAGCTCCGGCTCGACGGACGAGGCGCTGCGCGCGGGAGCCGGAACGACCGCGAGGGCGCCCGCGGCAACAAGACCGACGGCGACCAACACGGCGATCGCGATCCCGATGCTGCGAAGGTCGAGACGAGACGTACGCGCCGCGAAACCGAGCGTGACGGCGACAAGCAGCCAGTAAACGGCGCCGCGCCAGGAAGCGATCCCGAGACTGACCCCGTACACGTGCGGAACGCTCGGGTACGCAGACTCTCCCTGCCGACTCGGGACGAGCGTCTTCGTGAGCGGAACGACATACGCACGGCCGCGAGCGTCGCGGTGGACGAGCGGGTAGTCGTCGGCGCGATCGCGCCAGCAGGGATCTCCGATGTCGTTGCTGCACTGCTCGACGACGCTCGACGCGCCGGTCGACGGGAGGAACGAGAGGCCGTACCGCAGCTTGAGCACCGAGTTCGGGCTGTTCTCGAACGCGCCCGCCCACGGGTATGGCTGGTCGTACGGCGTATACCAGGCGACCGGAATGCGGCCGACCTTCACCCAATGGCGCGCCCCGTCCGTCTCAGTCGTTGGCTTGAGGGAGCGCGCGTTGGCCGCCGAAGGCTCCGCAACAACGCCGAAAGGGTTGGCAAAGGCGACGCCGAACACGATCGCCGCCACGAGCACCCCCGTGAGGAGGTGCCTCTTCCAAAAGAGCGAGACGCCAAGCAATACGAGGATCGCGAGCGTTCCGAAGAACTCCACCAGCGCAAGAGGGGTTGCTAGCGAGCCCACGCCATCATCATCGGCAGGCCTGCGGATCGCGTCGACCACTGCGCATGAGCACAATGGGGCCCGCCAAGCATGGAGGCGGCGGGTTCGAGCAGCACGAAGATCCGCCACCAGGCGTGGCGCTGCTGGTGTCCTGCTTCCTCATTGCGGCCCAACAGGCCCGTCTCCGGCCATTTCGGTGAGGGGCGGATCACCCGCCGACGCTCTAGCCCGGCCTGCGGCCATTGAGGCTCCGGGCCACGTGGAAGGGGATGTCCGTGCTGAAGGGGGAACCCGAGGCTCCCCCTTGACGGGGAATGGAGGCCGCGGGAATCGAACCGCACAAGGATCCCACTACCGGTGAGTCCCGGCTCCATTCCCATCAGCCCACGGCCGTCTGCCGGGCGGCGGGAAGCGGACGTGCATGTGGTTCTCGTGCGCCGAATAGGGGACGACCACGCCAGCCGGCCCGCGGAGCCCCGTCGAGTACCCGACGAAGACCATGTGCGCCCCGGCGGCGACGAAGCGGTCGAGCAGGTCCTGCGCGAGCCGGCGATCGACCTGGTCGCGCGTTCGCGGGGCGCGTAGCTCCCCGTCGCGCCGTGGGTAGTAGACGTCGACGTCCAGGCCGTTCTGGTGGGAGACGTGCTCGTCCGCCATCGGCCCGCCTCCGTTGCGGCTGATGTCACCGACAACGACCCGCGGCGCCTCCGGGTTCGCGGCCCGGTACGCGCGGGTCACCGCGAGGATGGCCCGGATCGTGCGCTCGTTGCCGTAGAGCCGGTTCGGTGCGTTCGGGACGCGATCGGTGACCGGGTTCCAGGTCACCCAGTCCGGCCCTCGCAGCGGCAGCCGCGTCCCGTGGAGGAGGCGGCCACGGTAGGGCAGGCCGACCGAGGTGGCGCGGCGCCACTCGATCTTCGGAGCCCCATCGGCGCCGGCGGCACTCCGATGCACCCGCGGATCGGATGCGCTCGGCGAGCCACGCGCGTCGTCGCCGCGGTCGCGAGCTGCGCTCGGGCGACTCTGCCCGACAGAGAGATCGACCGACCCCGTCCTGACCCGGTACGTCTGGCTGGGCGGATCGTCGATGGGAGACCTGCTCACAGGATCACGCTCGCTCCGGAGCCCGAGGAGCGAGAGCATCAGGGCGGGCGACAGCGCCACCGCCGTCGCCCGGGCACGCCTGGCCTGCCGGCGGCGCTTCCAGGCTGTCCGGCGCTCACGCGAGGCGATGAGCCCAGGCGGAGGTCCCAGGTCGGGAATCCACGCGGTCTCCACACCGGCGACCGCTGCTGCCCCGTCTCCGGCGCCGAGCCAGAGCACGTCCGTGTCGAGCCACACCTCGCCGGGTCGCCAACTCATGGAGACGGTCCGTGTTCGTCCGCGAGTCTTCGTGTCCTCCGGCGCGCGCCGAGCCCTGACCAGCCCAGAGTCGACGACTCGAAGAACGCGCGATCGCTCTTGAGCGAGCAGCCGAGATGAGGGCAGCACAAGCGTCGTCCAACGAGGCAACGGGAACGGCGAAGAGCCCGAATGCCCTCAAAGCCAGGGGTGGAGGCAGCGGGTTCGACACAAGCGAAGAGCGATTGTCGTGGCGCCTCGCTTCTCTCGAGCGCCGCTTCGTGCATGTGCCAGCGCTGTGCCCAGGCTCATCGCGCGGCCTCGAGTCATGAGTTCGCCCAGACGGACGGCACCTAGCTGCTCTCGCAGCTGGACGACCGTTTGCGCATGCAGCTGCTGTTCAAACGTCTCGAGCGGTAGTTCCAGCGCTTCGCGAGCGGCTTCCACAGTGCCGAGAAGTGTCGACGGTTACTGCACCGACGCGGCAATGACAACGAGGTCGTGCTCCGCCCACCGGACCTCGGGCTGAAAGCCGGCATGGCGGAGGACTTCCAGCAGTTCATCCGTGCGGCTGACGACGCTCTGTGCTCGATCCAGTGGGGTCGGCTCGGAGACCGGAGCGTGCGGTTCTACGACATCGGCCACCACGAACCGTCCGCCCTCCGACAGCCGCTCCGCCACACGGGGAAACAGGTCTGCCTGCAACGCCCCGTCGACGTGATGCAAGGCAAATGCGGAGACGATCAGTTCGAAGGGGCCTTCCGGTAGTCGATCCTGAAAGCGGCCGAGTCGCAGCTCTGCTCTCGCGCCCAGAACCTCAGCCGCCGCGTCCAGCTTGTCTCGGCTCTCATCGAGGCACACAGCACGCGCCGCCGGGTGCGCCTCCAAACATCGTCGTGACGTCTCGCCCGTGCCGACCCCCAGGTCAAGCATGCGGAACACCTCAAGATCCACTGACGCGCGAACGATTTCCTGCTGCGCTTGGTCATACCGCCGTCCGTGCTGATTCATCAGGCGCACGGTAACCCGCCTGCGCGAGTGTTCAGGATGTTCCCGGAGGGCACCTGTCGCCCAGGGGTTACGCGTCGCGACCCCGCCGCAGTCACTCGGTTCGAAATGCTCCGCCACCTCGACCTGGGTGTCAGGTGCGAACCGCATCATCCAGAAGACCCGCCCGGGAACCCGCTGGCCTTGGCGAGGAGCTCACGCATCCGCCGTCGCCTCGCCGAGCGCGTCGAGGGCGCGGGCCACGGCCTGATCGATACTCGACTTCCGGCCTTGCTCCCATTCCGCGGCCAAGCCTCCGTCTTGGCCCACGCTGATGGAGGCCAGCGTCGCCGCAGGCGTCAGGCGGGACGCGGGGTGAACGGCCTCAGCTCGTCCTGTCCTTCCTGGACGATCCCGTAGCTCGACTCGGGCACCTCGTTCCACACGCCGGCGAGGTCGCCGAGGGGCTCGGAGACGACGATCCGGGTCTCGTCGGAGAGTGCCTGGAACACCGGGTTGTCGGGGTAGAGCGCGCGCAGCGTGTCGACTCGGGTGCTGAAGAACAGCGACCTGGAGCTGCCCTCGCTCGAGTAGCGGAAGGCCCACACCCTCGACCCGTCGGTGGCGGCGACGGTCATCTGGATCGGGTGAGCGACGCCGTGGCGGCGGCCGGTCTCCTCGATGAAGCCGACCGCACGCTCGACCGCCGCCGGCGGGTCGTTCTCGAGGCCGAAGCTCAGCGCCAGGTGGAAGAAGAGCTCCGTGTCGGTCGAGCCCTCGATCTCGGGATAGAGCGAGGGGTCGACGGCGAAAGCGAGGTCGCGCTTGACGGTCGGGAACTCGCGGATGGCGCCGTTGTGCATCCAGAGCCACCGCCCGTGGCGGAACGGGTGGCAGTTCGTCTGCTGGATCGCGCCGCCGGTCGAGGCGCGGATGTGCGCGAACACGAGCGGCGACTCCAGATGCCGCGCCAGGTCCTTCAGGTTGCGGTCGTTCCAGGCCGGCTCGACGCTGTGGAACACCCCGGGTGTGTCACCCACGCCGTACCAGCCGATGCCGAACCCGTCCCCGTTCGTCGTCGTCGCACCCAGCCTCGAGTGGAGGCTCTGGTCGATCAGCGAGTGGTCCGGCTTCAGGAGCAGGTCCTCGAGCAGCACCGGCGATCCTGAATACGCAAGCCAGCGGCACACGATCTTCCCCTTTCCTCAACGCAGGCCTGGAGGCCCCGACGTCCTGCAGTCTCTCGGCGTCCGTTCCTGCCGGGCGTCGGGATCCAAGGTCGGGTTCCTTACCCAGTATCGGCCTGAAGTCGGTTGGAGAAGAGCTCGAGCGCCTTCTTGGTCTTCGTCTCCTGGTCAGTTTGTCCATGACTGCGCGCCTGCAGTCGGTCGTCCCGAGCACGTGTTTCATCGAGCCGGAACAGACGTAGCCGCCTGGCTGCCCGCGCGCCTCTCGCATGCTCGCTGCGCGCGTGACAGGATCGAGACCGTTGCGTCGTTTCCTCCCGATCGTCGATTGGCTGCCGCGTTATGACCGTCGCTGGCTGCGGGGTGACGTCGCGGCCGGCATCGCTGTGACGGCGTTGATCGTGCCGAAGAACCTCGGCTATGCAGGCATCGCTGGGGTGCCGTTACAGAACGGTCTTTACGCGGCGGCGGCGGGTGCGCTCATCTACGCGCTGTTCTGTACGTCACGGCAGATCTCGACGGGCCCGAGTTCGTCACTTGCGGCCGTCGCCGGGGGTGCCGTGCTGGTGACCGGCTTGGGCGGCGATCAGGCGGCACAGCTCGTCGCGGCGATCACGCTGCTGACGGGCGTGCTGTTCCTGTTGCTCGCCGCGTTGAAACTCGGGTGGATCGCCCAGTTCCTCTCCAAGGCGGTCGTCACCGGCTTTCTCGCCGGTGCGGCGGTCGACGTCGTCATCGGCGAGCTGCCGAAGTTGACCGGCACGTCCTCGGATGGTGACAGCGCCTGGCGGGAGCTGGGGTCGTGGGCGCGCACGCTCGGAGACATCCACTGGGCGACGCTCCTCGTCGGGGTCGTCGCACTGGCCGTGATCCTCGCGCTGCGGTTCAGCGTCCCCGCGATCCCGGGCGCGCTCGTGCTGGTCGTCGGCGGCCTGGCGGCATCGGCCGTCTTTGATCTGGGTGCCCATGGCGTCGCACTGGTCGGGGACGTCCCGCGCGGGCTCCCGGCGCCCATGCTTCCCGATTACGACATCGTCCGGCAGAACCTCTCCGTGATCGGGATCGCGGCGGCCGCGCTCTTGCTGATCGGCTTCTCGCAGACTGCGGGTGACGCCCGGGCCTTCGCGATGCGGCACCGGTACCGCATCGATGTGGATCAGGAGTCGGTTGCGCAGGGGATGGCGAACGTCGGAGCCGGGGTGTTCCAGGGGATGCCGGTGTCGACCAGCCTCTCGGCGAGCTCGCTGAACGAGTCGGCCGGGGCGCGGACACCGGTGGCTTCTCTCGTCACCGGGGGCCTCGTGCTCGCGACCCTGATCGTGTTGGCGCCGCTGTTCTCCCAGCTGCCGAAGGCGGTGCTCGCGGCGATCATCATCGACGCGGTGGTGTTCGGGATGATCGACATCCCCGAACTGCGCCGTCTGTACCGAGTAACCCGGTTCGACTTCTGGATCGCCGTCGCCGCGATCCTCGGAGTGCTCTCGGCAGGTGTCCTCGCCGGGGTCGTGATCGGCGTGGCGCTCTCCCTCGGATGGCTCATCTATGTTGCCACCCGTCCCCCGATGCCGCTCCTGGGTCGCGAACTCGACACCCAAGTGTTCCGCGACCTCGACGAGAACCCGGACGACCAGACATTCGAGGGCATCGCCGTGCTGCGACTCGACGGAGGCCTCTTCTTCGCTACGGCGGAAGCGCTCGAGAACCGCATACGCAACCTTCTTGACGACAAGGTTCGAGCGCTGGTGCTCGACCTCGAGGGTGTCAACTTCGTCGACTCCCAAGGTTCAGCGAAGCTGACGGAGATCCACGAGTTCCTCGCTGCTGACGGGGTCGGCTTTCGCCTCGCCCGTGTCAAGCCTCAGGTTCTCACGGTGCTACGAGCTGACGGGGTGGTCGACCAGATAGGGCACGTTCACATCCACGGCAACGTCCACCGCGCCGTCGAGGCGGAGATCCACGCCGCGAGCGCACCCAGATAGCCCGGCGTGGTGCTCAGTAGGTCAGCGGTACTGCAGGTGCGGCTGGGCTCGCCGGCGACGGGCTGCCCGGCACGCGGCGCGCACCGGGCCGACCGCCACGAGTCGCGGCACACAGCGATCACCGAGTTCCTGCGAGCCACCGGCAACCCAAGGCTCGCGCA
>CAVPGO010000046.1:0-8110 GCA_963703975.1 uncultured Actinomycetes bacterium | reverse complement strand
GACGTATCGCCGGCCCGAGCTCGTGCACGAAGATGAGCACTCCGAGCCCGACGACCGCAAGGAGGATGGTCATGCCGGCGCCAGCCTCCTGCCCGCGACCTGACGCGCCTCGGCGTCGGCAGCAACGAGATCGTCGAGATCGCGGGCCGGCGCGCCGGAGACGGCGCCGAGCGCGTCCGCCACCGTCGCCCCGATGTCGAGAAACCCGATCCTGCCCGCGAGGAACGCCTCCACCGCCACCTCGTTGGCAGCGTTGTACGCGCACGGGAACGTTCCTCCCCGCTCACCCGCCTCACGCGCGAGCGGGAGCATGGGAAACGCCTCCTCGTCGGGCGCCTCGAAGGACAGCGTGAGCCCGGCGGCCAGATCGAGAGGGCCGATCGGAGTCGGTGCCCGCTCCGGGTACGTCAGTGCGAAGGAGATGGGGACGCGCATGTCGGGGACACCGAGATGTGCGAGCGCCGCTCCGTCTCGCAGCCGCACGACAGCGTGCACGACCGAGCTCGGGTGCACGACGACCTCGATGCGCTCGTACGGGATGCCGAACAGCCAGTGCGCCTCGATCAACTCGAGCCCCTTGTTCGCGAGCGTGGCCGAGTCGACCGTGATCTTCGGGCCCATGCTCCAGGTGGGATGCTCGAGTGCCTCCGCCGGGGTCACCGTCTCCAGCTCGTGACGTGTGCGGCCGCGAAACGGGCCGCCGGAGGCCGTGAGCACGAGAGAGTCCACACTGCCCGGGTCTCTGCCCTCGAGACACTGGTAGACGGCAGAGTGCTCGCTGTCGACGGGCAGCAGCAGCCCTCCACCCCGCTCCCGTGCCGCGAGCGCGAGCGGTCCCGCCGCGACGAGGCTCTCCTTGTTGGCGAGCGCCAGCGCAACCCCGCGCTCGAGGGCCCACAGCGTGGCACGGACGCCGGCGAAGCCGACGATCGCGTTGAGGACGACATCGGGCTCGGCCCGCTCGAGCAGCTCGACGGCGTCGCCGCCGACCTGAGCGTGGTCGAGTCGATGCTCTGCGACGATCTCGTCCACGGACGACGTGCCCGACATCACCGCGCACAGTTCGAGTCCCGGATGGGCCGCGACGACGTCGATCGCCTGCCGGCCGATCGAACCGGTGGCGCCGAGCAGGGCGACTCGTCTCATGTTCCCGAAAGGGTAGTCACTCGCCGGTTCAGGTCACGTTGCGCCGCACGCAAGGATCACGGTGAAGGCGACGGGTCCGGCGAACAGGAGTGCGTCGAGCCGGTCGAGCATGCCTCCGTGCCCGGCCAGGACCCGTCCGGAGTCCTTGACGCCCAGGTCGCGCTTGACCGCCGACTCGAAGAGATCACCGAGCACGCCGGCGATCGCAACCGCGATGCCGAGCGCGAGTAGCTGCGCGATGGAGAGGAACTCCTCCCGGTCGCGGTACAGCAGGAGAAACGGGACGAACACTGCCATCACCGTCCCACCCGCAAACCCCTCCCAGGACTTTCCCGGCGAGATCGCAGGCGCCATCCGGTGACGCCCCACGGCACGGCCGACGAAGAAGGCGAAGGTGTCGCTGACGAAGACCGTGAAGAGCACGGACACGATCGCCCACAGCCCGAACTCCGGGATGTCGCGCACGAGCAGCAGGCACGCGAGACCCCCGATCACCCACACGACGCCGAGCACCGTCGCTCCGATGGCGCCGGTGAACGAAGGCCGAGTCTGGGAGAGCAGGAAGACGCAGAACGCGAACAGCAACGTCGACAGGAGACCCACCAGGAGCCATGGCACGCCGCCGAGCTGCATGCCCAGCAGAGCAGCGACCGCGCCGGCGTAGCCGCCGAGCCGCAGCGGTCGGAGCGAGGACCCGATCGCGTACAGCTCATGCAATGCGATGAGCCCGCCGGCGAGAGCCAGCCCCCACAGCCACCAGCCGCCGAGATAGACGACCGCGATGACGACGGGCAGGAGCACCGCCGCAACGAAGATGCGAGACCAGAAGGCGCTCATCCGGGTCAGCGACCGCCGAAGCGCCGTGCGCGCCGGGCGAACTCGTCGAGGGCGGCGCGCAAGTCGCCGGCCTGGAAGTCCGGCCACAGCGTGTCGGTGAAGACGAGCTCGGCGTACGCGGTCTCCCAGAGCATGAAGTTCGAGATGCGCTGCTCGCCCGAGGTGCGGATCAGCAGGTCGACATCGCGCAACGGAGGGGCGTAGAGCCGAGCGGCAATCGCATCCTCGTCGACGGCCTCGGCGGGGACGCCGTCGGCGATCAGGCGCTGCACGGCGTCGACGACCTCCGCGCGGCCGCCGTAGTCGAAGGCGATCCACAGATCCAGCGTCTCGAGCTCGGCCGTCGCCCCCTCGAGCTCGTCCATCTTCTCGCGCAACCAGCCGGGGACACGGTCGCGGCGGCCGATGAACCGCGTCCGCACCCCTTGCCGCGCGAGGTCGGGGAGCTCGCGGTCGATCGTCTCGGAGAGGATCTCCATCAGGGTCTCGACCTCGTCCGCGGGCCGGACCCAGTTCTCCGTCGAGAAGGCGTATACGGCCAGCGACCGCAGCTGCTCGTCGATCGCAGCCTCCGTGGTGCGACGCAGGGCGCGCGTTCCCTCCCTGTGCCCCGCGGCGACGGGCAGGCCACGTGCCTCCGCCCAGCGGCCGTTGCCGTCCAGGATGATCGCCACGTTCCGTGGCACCGCCCGGGCGTCGTCGCTCGCGTCGCGACCGGCGGCTAGTGCTTCACGAGCTGTGGGGTCATCCGCATCCACGCCGCGCCGGACTCGACGTTCGACCGCGTCAGCGGTCAAACCTCGAGAATCTCCGCTTCCTTGTGCTTGAGGAGCTCGTCGATGCGCTTCACGTGGTCGTCCGTCAGCTCCTGCACCCGCTTCTCCGCCCGCCGCTCCTCGTCGTCGCCGACGTCTCCGTTGCGCACGAGCTCCTCCAGGTGCCGCATCACGTCACGGCGCACGTTGCGGATCGCAACCTTCCCGTCCTCGGCGTAGCGGCGCACGACCTTGACGAGCTCCTTGCGGCGCTCCTCGGTCAGCTGCGGGATCGGCAGGCGAATGAGCTTGCCGTCGTTCGAGGGGGTCAGGCCGAGGTCGGACTCCATGATCGCCTTCTCGATGGCCTTGATCTGCGTCGGGTCGTAAGGCTGCACCGAAAGGAGGCGAGCCTCGGGCGCGCTGATCGTGGCCATGTTGGGAAGCGGCGTCTGCGTGCCGTAGTAGTCGAGCACGATCCGGTCGAGCAGGGCCGTCGAGGCACGGCCGGTGCGCACGCTGTTGAACTCGTGCCGTGTCGTCTCGATGGACTTGTCCATGCGGCGCTCGCAGTCGGCGAGGAACTCCTCGATCGCAGCCATCTACGCCTCCTTCGGGGTGGCGACGATAGTGCCGATCCGCTCGCCGGCGGCGACGCGCTCGATGTTCCGGTCGGTGAGCTCGAACACGTGGATCGGAAGATGGTTGTCCATGCAGAGCGAGAGGGCCGTCGTGTCCATCACCCTCAATCCGCGCTCGATCGCTTCGAGATGCGTGAGCTCGGGCAGCAACGTTGCTCCCGGATCGACCTTCGGATCGCCGTCGTAGACGCCCTGGACCCCGTTCTTCGCCATCAAGATCGCCTCGGCCCCGATCTCGAGCGCGCGCAGTGCCGCGGCCGTGTCGGTGGTGAAGAACGGATTCCCGGTCCCGGCCGCGAAGAGCACCACGCGGCCCTTCTCGAGATGTCGGATGGCGCGGCGTCTGATGTACGGCTCCGCCACTTCCGACACCTCGATCGCGGACTGCACGCGGGTCGCGACGCCGAGCCGCTCCAGCGCGTCCTGCAGCGCCAGTGCGTTGAGAAGTGTGGCGAGCATCCCGGCGTAGTCGGCCGTGGCGCGGTCCATGCCCTCTGCGGCGGCTCTCATGCCGCGATAGAAGTTGCCACCACCGACGACGATCGCGAGCTCCGTCCCGTGCGTGTGCACGGCGACGACCTCCTTGGCGATCGCGGTCAGGGTGTGCGGGTCGACGCCGTACTCGCGCGTGCCCATGAGGCTCTCGCCGGAGAGCTTCAGCAGGATGCGACGGAACGCCGGCGCCGGGTCGCCCCCGGGTGCGGCCGACACCGTCTCCTCCGAGCGGACGGTCACGACCCCGTGACAGAGACGAGCGCGAACGCGGTCACGGACGCGCCGGACGCGGCGAGGATCTGACCGACCGTCTGCGATTGGTCGTGGATCCAGGCCTGATCGAGAAGCACGCCGCCCGGCGTCGCCGCAAAGAAGCGCTTGGCAAGCATTCCGTCCACGATCTTCTCACGTGCCGCCTCCGGCTTCGACTGCACCTCGTCCGAGTTGAGGTAGATCCGACGCTCCGCGTCGAGCGTCTCCGCCGGCACGTCGTCGCGCGTCGTCCACTCGGGGCGTCCGAAAGAGATGTGCATGGCCAGCTGGCGGCCGAGCTCCGGCGTGCCCCCGTCGAGCTGCACGAGGACGCCGATCTTGTGGGCAGGCGGATGCACGTACTGCGCGAGGGTGCCACCTTCGAATCGGTGGGCGCCGACGACGGCGATGTTCTCGCCGAGCTTGGCGCTGAGCTCGAGCCGCTCGTCCTCGAGGCTGTCGACCACCCGGGGGCCGTCCGCCTGCACGGCCCGCAGGACGTGCTCGGCGAAGGCCTGGAAGTCGGGGCTCCCGGAGACGAAGTCGCTTTCGCAGCCGATCCCGACGATCGAGCCGACACCGTCGTCCACGATCACACCGACCAACCCTTCGCTCGTGGCACGGTCGGCGCGTCTGCCGGCAGCGGCCATTCCTTTCTCGCGCAGCACGGTCACCGCCGCGTCGATGTCGCCTGCGGTTTCCTGCAGCGCCTTCTTGCACTCCATCATCCCGGCGCCCGTACGGTCACGGAGCTCCTTGACCAGCGCGGCGGCGATCTCCGTCACCCGTCTTCACCGCCCTCCGGCTCGGCCGGATGCTCGGCGGGCACGGTGACGGTCTCCGTTTCGTCCTGTGGACGTTCCTCCTCCGCGGGAGCTTCGGCCTCGGCCTGCGGTGGCCCCGCCGCCTCGTCGAGAGCCGGCTGCGCGAAGTCCGACGGCGACGCCTTCGTCTGGCCGGCGGCGATTCCGTCGGCGACGGCGCGCACGACGAGCGAGCACGAGCGGATCGCGTCGTCGTTGCCGGGGATGACGTAGCTCGCTTCGTCCGGGTCGCAGTTCGTGTCGACCAGTGCGATCACGGGCAGACCCAACCGCTGGGCTTCACGGACGGCGAGCTGCTCCTTGCGGAGGTCGACGATGAAGACGGCATCCGGCTGGCGCTTCATGTCGGCGACGCCACCCAGGTTGGCCTCGAGCTTCTCGAGCTCGTTCTCCATCGTGATGCGCTCCTTGGCCGGGAGCAGCTCGAGCTGTCCGTCGGTCTTCAGCCGGCGGAGCTCGTGCAGATAGGAGATGCGATCGGCGATCGTGCGCCAGTTCGTGAGCAGCCCGCCCAGCCAGCGGCTGGAGACGTACGGCATGCCGACGCGCGTCGCGTGCTCCCTGACCGCGTCCTGCGCCTGCTTCTTGGTGCCGACGAAGAGGATCACACCGCGGCGCTCCGCGAGATTGCGCGCGAACTCGTGCGCCTCCTGCAGCAACGCCTGCGTCTGCTGGAGGTCGATGATGTAGATGCCGCCACGAACCACGAGCTCGCCGGACGGATCGGTGAAGATGAACCGCCGCATCTTCGGGTTCCAGCGGCGTGTCTGGTGGCCGAAGTGTACACCGGCCTCCAGCAGCTCCTTCATGGAGACGACAGACAACGGGACCAGCCCCTTTCCGATCTGGTTGCAAGTGCAGAGCCGGCGGGCACGGACGGAACCGGGCACAAAGCCGCGGCACCACCGTCCGCATGCCCCCGCCGGGACGACGGGACACGAAGCGACAATCCTACCTGCAGGGGCGGGCGCCCAGCTCTACCCGGCGCGTGCCCGTTCCAGTGCCGCCTCCAGATCGGGCGGCAGCGGCGACGTGAGGTCGATCGTCGCGTCGGTGCAGGGGTGCCGGAAGCGGAGACGGTGTGCGTGCAGAAACTGGCGTTCGAGCCCGAGGTCGCCCGCCACCCCGTAGACCTCGTCCCCGCACACCGGCAGCTCGATTGCCGCGAGATGCACGCGGATCTGGTGAGTGCGGCCGGTCTCCAGACGCAACTCGAGCAGAGCGCGCTCGCGGAGGAGCTCTTGCACCTCGAACCACGTCACCGCCTCTCGTGGGCTGTCCGTGTCGAGCGACATGCGCGTCCGGTCCTTGCGGTCGCGGCCCACCGCCGCGTCGATCCGGCCGGCGCGCGACCGTGGCCGGCCACGCACGAGCGCCAGATAGCGCCGCTCGACCTCGCGCCGTCGCATCATGTCCCGCAGTCGCTCGTGCGCCTCCCCAGAGCGCGCCACGACGAGCAGTCCGGACGTGTCGCGGTCGAGCCGGTGCACGATCCCCTCGCGACCCTCCTCCCCGCCCTCGGCGCCGAGACCGGCGAGCTGCTGCGCAAGCGTGCCCGTCACATGCCTGCCCGCCGGGTGGACGACGATCCCCGCAGGCTTGTCGACGACGAGGAGGTGCTCGTCCTCGAGCACGACGCACACGTCGATGTCCGTCGGCTCGGGGGTGGCGACCTGCTCGGGCAGGTCGACCTCGATCTCGTCGCCCGACGACACGGCATGGCTCTTGAGACGCACCGTGCCGCCGACCCGCACGGCACCCGCCGAGACGAGCCGTTCCGCCTGGGCACGCGTCCCGACCTCCGGGCGTGCGGCGACGACGCGGTCGAGCCGCGCCCCCGCCTCCGCGTCAGCGACCCGAAAGCGGAGCGTCGCCAACGCGCGGGCTCGTGCGGTCGGCTGCGACGAAGGAGAAGAACAGGAGCGCCACGCCGACGACGATGAAGGTGTCGGCGAGGTTGAAGGCGGGCCAGTAGTCGAAGTCGAGGAAATCGGTCACGTGACCCAGCCGCACCCGGTCGACGAGGTTGGAGACGCTGCCCCCGAGCACGAGGCCGAGGGCGATCGGGACGAGAGCGTGACGTTGTCCCGTGCGCACGAAGACGAGCAGCATGCCGCCCACGGCGACTGCGGTGACGACGATCACCGCGGTCGTCGCGCTCGAGAAGAGACCGAACGCGATGCCGGCGTTGCGCACGTGGTGGATCGAGAACGGGCCGAGCACGCCGACCGACTCGCCGAGACCGAGCGCGCTCGAGACCATCCATTTGGTGAGCTGGTCGGCTGCGACGGCGGTGATGCAGACCACGGCGAGCGACACCCACTGCGCGGGCCCGGGAGCCAAAGAGCGCTCGACGCTGGAGAGCGGCTGCAGGGCGCTCGTCGCCGACCCGACACGCACGTCGAGCGCACGCGGCGGGTCGCTGCGTGCAGGCTCGGTCACGACCGCTCCTGCAGCCGCCGGTCCTTCACGCAGAGCGTCGCGTACGGCACCGCGTCGAGGCGCTCCGCGGGAATCTCCTCGCCGCAGACGGCGCATCTGCCGTAGGTGCCGTCGTCGATGCGCGCGAGCGCGTCGTCGATCTCCGAGAGGATGTGCTCGGCGTTCTCCTCGAGCGTCCAGTCCATCTCACGCTCGAGCATGTCGCTCGCGTGGTCGGCGAGGTGTTGGTCGCCGGCGGCGGTGTTGATCTCGCCCGAGGCCTCCTCGTCGGGGATGATCCCCTCCGCCGTGGCGAGCAAACGGCCGCGCAGCGCCGACAACTCGGCGCGTCGTGCCTCCAGGTCGACGCTCACACCGCCTCCGCTCCCGCGGCGAGTCGCCGCTCTGCCTCGTCGGCCGAGACGCCTCGCAGCTCCACCACCTTGTCTCGGGCGCCGGCACCGGAGACGACGGTCACGTCCGCCGGCGCGACGCCGAGGCGGGCCGCCAAGAGATCGATGACCGCGTCGTTCGCCCGGCCGCGTTCCGGCGGAGCGGTGACACGGACCTTCCAGGCCTCCCCGTGCCGTCCGACGAGGGCGGCGCGCTTGGCGCCGGGTGTCACGCGGACACGGAGACGAACCGGGGGCTCCATGGCCCCCAAGGATAGTCGTGCTCAGCCGACGAGCCGATGGATACCCGGATCGGTGGACTCCCCCTCGGTCGAGTTCTGCTCCGG
>CAVPGO010000045.1:0-95327 GCA_963703975.1 uncultured Actinomycetes bacterium | reverse complement strand
CTCTCGGCAGCCTTGGCGCACCAAGTGACATCGCGAGCGCGATTGTCTACCTCTTATCCGACGAGGCTCGATGGATTACCGGATCCGCGTTGGTCGTCGACGGCGGTCTGACGTGCCGGGCTTAGCCCGCACTGGATGGAAGGACTAACGAAGCGAGAGCATTCATAACACCATTGGGGCGATTGCCCTCCCTCGAGCGCGTTGTCGATCGCGAGGCTGGCGGTTACGGGATCTTGCCGGCCCATCGTGTGCCAGAGCCGGTCGGCAGAATGGGCAGCCGTGGAGGTGAGCATCGGGTGACACGGGGTGCGAACGTGACTCCACAAGGAGGCCGTCGAGGGTGTACGAGAACTGTCTTACGAACTCGGCTCCGACCTGCCGACCCTCGTGACGGCCGGATGTCACAGCCGCACCGGGAGCCGGCGACCGCCACCCCCACCCTTGGCGTCGTCTTTCTGGTCGCGCAGCGCTCATCCTTGCGACAACCCAGGTCAACCGCACGTAAGCGGATTGAGCGCAGGTCAGGTGTGAAGGACCCTGGGAATCTTGGAGGCTCCGATGCCAGGCTTCGTCCTGGCGGAAGGAGATGCTCCTGCGATGGCGAGACCGAGGAAGTACCCCGATGAGTTGCGTGAGCGTGCTGTGCGGTTGGTGTTCGAGTCGAAGCGTCCGATCGCGCATGTCGCCCAGGACCTGGGCGATCCACAAGGAGGCGTTGCGGCAGTGGGTGCGGCAGGCCGAGGCCGATCAGCGGCCGCCGGCGTGATCTGCTGACGAGCGAGGAGCGCGAAGAGCTGAAGCGGCTGCGCAAGGAGAACTTCGAGCTGCGCCGGGCGAACGCGATCTTGAAGGACGCGTCCGTCTATTTCGCGCACGGAGCTCGACCCGACCCGGCGACGGTGACCCGCTACGTCGAGGAGCGGCGGGATGCCTTCGGGGTCGAGCCGATCTGCCGCGCGATCGGCGTGCCGGTGAGCACGCACTACGCGCGCAGATCCCGGAAGCCGTCCCGCCGCGAGCTCGCCGACCGCGAGCTGCGTCGCGGAGATCGAGGCCGCCCGCGAGGGCTACCGGCGCGTCTACGGCGCCCGCAAGACCTGGAAGGAGCTGCGCCGCCGCGACGTCGACGTCGGCCGCGACCGGGTCGCCCGCGTGATGCGCCAGCACGGGCTCGAAGGCAAGCTGCGCGGCAGCAAGCACCGCACGACGATCCCGGACGAGGCCGCGGTCGAGCGGGCCCGCGACCTCTTGCAGCGCGACTTCACGGCGACCGCGGCCGAACGAGAAGTGGGTCGCCGACATGACCTACATCCGCACCTGGAACGGCTTCGTCTACCTCGCCTTCATCCTCGACTGCTACAGCCGGATGATCGTCGGCTGGCAGCTCGCGACGCACATGCGCACCGAGCTCGTGCTGGACGCGCTCGAGATGGCCAACGGCCTGCGCCGACCAGGAGCGGCGGCTGATCGCGCACTCCGACCGCGGCTCGCAGTACACGAGCCTCACCTACACCGACCGGCTCGACGAGCTCGGCGTCGCACCCTCGGTCGGCTCCCGCGGCGACGCCTACGACAACGCGATGGCCGAAGCCTGGGTCGCGACCTTCAAAACGGAGCTCGTCGACGGCCGCCGCTTCCCCAGCTTCGAGCACGCCGAACACGAGATGCTGCACTGGATCGGCTTCTACAACGATGAGAGACTCCACGAAGCACTCGACGACGTGCCGCCCGCCGAGTACGAACAGATGAATATCAAGACAGACAACACCGCAATAGTGGCCGCCACCCCACCGAGCCTCCAACAAACCCAGGGCGCTTCAATCTATGGGAATGACGCCGCAGAGTCCCTCCCGTGGCATGAGTTTCACATCAAGCCTCTAGTCACCTCGCATGCGCGAGACCCAAGACTGAGTCTCGGCACGCTGGTCGGGGTGGGGTGGTCGGATCTATCCGTCAAGGGTCGGAGCTTCGTGGACCGCGTACGCGGATCGGACGGCTTGCAGCTTCAGGGCGTGCGCGTGCCGCGCCATCGCGCTGACCCAGCCGCGTGGTGCCGGATCCCAACGTGCGCTGAGTCGATGTCCTTCGCAGTTCGCGCGTCGCTCGAGCTGGCCGATGGACGAGCCGGAGCGTGCTTGGGCTGCGATCCAGAGCAGCGGCTCGGTGCAACACGGCCCCTCTCGCGGCCGCATCGTGTCGGCACCGTGCGACGACGCCGGTTGCCGGGGCTCAAGGCCCGTTTCTTGATGCAATCGAGTCGCCCGGGCTCTGCCCCCCGCTCAGGTTCAGGGAGGCGCGTGCTGGTGGCGCGTACCGCTCGCGGAAACTGTCTGTCTGTATCGCGGACACACGCTCACATTCCCGGGGACTACGATCGGCTTCGAAGGAGGTCGAGATGGCGGTGAGGATTTGGGGTTTGTCGAAGAAGGGGGCGCACTACCGGCCTGCTCCCGCGCTCGATGTGCGGTGCGACGGTTGCAGGTTTATGTTTCCGCCGCTGGCGTTGGGCGGGTGCAGGCTGGTTCGGGGACTGATCCGAGGTTCCGCTACCTGCGACGAGTTCACTCCGCGCGGCAGCAGCGGAGGCTGAGCATTCGCTCGGGAGCGGGTGAATCGCCTAGGCAACGCACCGAGGCTGACGACGACGAGCGTGGCAGCGAGATGATCAAGGTGGGGGGCAGGCGCCCGTTCAAGGCCTCTCTCCGGCGTGCGCTGATCAGGGGTCTTAGCCGGGCCCACCGGGCTGTCTATCGGGCAAGCGGCGGCCGCATGCTCGGCTCTCTGGTGGGCATGCCTGTGCTCCTGCTCACGACGACTGGCCGTAGGTCAGGTAAGCAGCGCACAACCCCGCTCACCTTCTTGCGTGACGGCGCTGATCTCGTGCTGATCGCGTCCAACGGTGGAGCGGATCAGCCGCCTGACTGGTGGCGCAACCTGCAGCACAACCCTCGGGCAGTCGTCCAGATCGTGAGGAACAGGTCGACCGTGACGGCGAGAACAGCCTCTGCGGAGGAGCGAGAGCGGCTCTGGCCCGTGATCACAGCCACCTACTCGGGCTACGCCAAGTATCAGCAGAGAACTACACGGCAGATACCTGTCGTGCTCCTCACGGTCAACCGACTCTAGGCGCCCAAGCGTCTCTCTCGCGGCTCCGGGAATCCCGGCCCGGAGAGGCTCATCCGGGTTCGGGGGTTGGTGCCGGGTCGCAGCCCTCAGACGCCGAACTCGTTGACCCAGACGACGCCGTCTCGGATTGTGGTGTTGTTCTTGTCCCAGTGGGCGGTGGCGTTGGGGAGGAGGGCGATGCCCGTGCTGCGCCATTCGGGGCGGAAGAGGTTCTCGCGGTGGCCTTGGGAGTTGAGCCAGCGGTCGATGGCGACCCGTGGTGAGGCGTAGCGGCCGGTCGACATGTAGATGTTCTCGCCGAAGGCGCCGGTGTAGCCAATGTCTCGCGCGACCTGGTCTGGTTGTTTGCCGCAGGCGGCGTGGGCGAACTCATGGCAGGCGGCGATGTCGGCGGCCTTCGCGGCTGCGCTTTGGTTGAGCAGTGGAAGGAGGGCGACCGGTTGGAGGCCTTGTCTGGCGCGGGCGTAGTTGATCAGGCAGAGCGTCGTTTGGACTTGTGAGGCTGCGGGGGCGCTGATTCGTTCTCCGCCGGGGCAGGTGCTTTCGTCGGCGAGCCAGGGCTGCCACGGGTCGTCGCGCGGGTAGAGCGCCGCGGTGTGAATCGTGATCGTGGGGGTGCCGGGGAAGAGCCCGATCGTTGTCTTGCCGGGCTGGCCTCGGAACAGGTTGTTCAGTCCGAACGGGAGCGTGTACCCGACCCGGTTAGCTACAGGCGGGCTCAGCGCAGCACCCGCAATCACGATCGCAACAAAGACGAGCCACAGGCGAAGCGATCTCGCGCCAGATGGGGGATTGTCGCGGTACCAGTCGCGGCTCTCGATACCCACAGCTTCCTAGTCGGCTGCTGCTCATTGAACGTTGAGAGAATCGCGTTGCCTGCCAGCTATTCACGGTGCATGTTCAGAGACGTGGGTATCGCTCCGACGGTCCCGACCTGCGCGCGGGCAGATGGGACCCACTCAGGGGGTGGGGGATGCCGCGTCTGGTCCGCCTTCGCAGGACGGACTCAGACGGCTTCGGCGGCTCGACAGAGTTCTGGTAGCCGGCCTACGCGTTGGCTCTCTTGAGAAGCGGTCCCAGCGGACGGGACGGCTGCGACAGTACTGCTCCGGTCGGGAGGCTGAGCTGCCGACTTTGGCTGCTAGGTCGCCGGCGCGCCCTTGGTCTCCCAGTAGCGGTTGAGCGCCCCTTGAACCTTGACGAACCAGACGATGCTGCCGATCAGCGGCAACAGGAACCAGAGACCGGTGACGCCACGTACCGGGCTCGTCCCTCCGTCCAGGTCCTCGTGCATGTAGCGCACCTCGGATGGCACGACGAAGTACGTCACCGGCGAGATCACGATGTAGATGACGAGCCCGATGACGCCTCCGACACCGTTGCCCGAGTAGCGCTTGACCTCGTCCTGCGTCTTGTACACCCAGATGATCGTGTAGATCCCGAGCGTCAGGATCGCCCACAGGATGCACAGCCCAATCGAACGTGTGTGCCCGACAGGGCCGCGAGCTGGTGCCGACGACGGTGTTTCTGCGGTGGTCAATTGGGGACCCGCCTTTCCTGGTCTCGGCCAACCTACGGAGCCGACAGCTACGCGTCAACTTGTTGGCGTGCTCCCGTCCGGCTAGCCCAGCCCTGTCGTGTTCTGTTGGAAACACGACAGCGACCTCAACCCAACACGCCGCCACCCACCGCAGTCCTAGCCAGTTTGCCACTTCACTCCGGGGTGGATGTCCAGTGACCCCTGAAACCAGTGCGTCAATGCTGCAGGACACGGTGCCAGCAGGGCAGAGCGGAACTGCGACTGAACGGCAGCCGCTGCGTGATCACGAGCTTCCGGTCGGAGCGGTAGGGCAGGGGATCGAGGCGCTCGGCGGCGCTACGCTTGCTAGCGCGGTGAACGAGATCCTCCCCGGTGTCGTGCACTGGACGGTCCAGCACGAGCGGATCGGCGTCGACGTGAGCTCGTATTACCTTGTCCGCGAGCGGGTCGCGATTGACCCGATGCTCCCGGCGGAGGGGCTCGTGTGGTTCGCCGAGCGCGATGCCCCGACCGCAATCCTGCTCACGAATCGGCATCACTACCGGGCGAGCGGCGCGCTCGTCGACGCGTTCGGCTGCACGGTGCACTGTCACCGTGCCGGGCTGCACGAGTTCAGCAAAGGAGAGCCGGTCGAGCCCTTCGACTTCGGTGCCGAACTGCCTGGCGGGGCCGTCGCCTGCAAGGTTGGCGCGATCTGCCCCGAGGAGACCGCGCTGCACTTCCCCGCACACCGGGCGCTCGCCTTCGCGGACGGCCTCGTCCGTGGAGCTGACGGCCCACTCGGCTTCGTCCCTGACTTCCTGCTCGGGGACGACCCGGCGTCAGTGAAGACCGGGCTGCTCGCCTCCTTCCGCAGGCTGCTCGAGCTCGACGCCGACCACCTTCTGCTCGCGCACGGCAACCCGATCGTCGGCGGTGGGACAAGCGCGCTCCGCGATTTCGTCGAGACAGCCGGCGCCTCCGCCTGAGCCCGGGCTCTGCCGGCCGCCGTCGACTGCCAGCGCGATAGTCGCGCGATAGTCCCCGCCCGTCTCAACCGGCGCCCACCCGCGGCAACGATTCCAAACGCTCCCCCGGCAGCCGCTAGTCAGCCGGCACCGCCGTCACATGCCCGAGATGCGAGGCGCCACGGCTGGGCGCCGCCATCTGCGTGATCCGCCACCACTGGCCGCCGACCATGATCTGGTCGCCGACGACGACCCGCCGCTGCAGGTCGACGCGTTCGGTGCGGGTCGGCATCCCGGGCCAGCCGTACTCGACGATGTACGGATACTCACGGCGGGGGGCGAACAGGTCGGACACCCGGCGAGCCTACTGACGCGGTCCGAACTCCCGCTCGGCACACCCTGCGCAGTACGGCACCAGCTCGCCGGCACCGTCTGAGTGCCAGCGGCCGTCGTCGCCGATCGGCTGGCCTGAAAAGAAACCTCCACCCTCCACGTTGACGTCCGTCGGATTATGGAAACACGGGATCTCCTCGGAGCGAAGCAGCACGCACAGGGCCTCGGCCTCGCCGTCAGTCGGCACGGCCGGCACGCACACCTGTGCCACGGTCGGTCAGTCACGCGGCTTCGCTTTCAAACGGCGATCAGATTTGATTCTCGGAGCGCGTTCTGCACTCGAGACAGGTGTGCATCGCCGGACTCTCTTACCAGACTACTGCGAATTAGTTGCTCGCGTGTCGTCCTTGGGGTAGAAGTAGACGACGACCGGCTTTCCGCGCAGTTCGGAGAGCCGCACGGTATTTCCCTCGTCGCTCGTGAGCTCGAAGTCGGGTGCCGCCTGTCCTTCGGTCACCATCCGTCTGCTCCTCTGTCGCTCGTCGCCGTGTCCCGACGCCGGGGCTCGGGACACGGCTACTGTAGACGGCGCCGCTCGGATACGCTCGCGCGGCGATGGCCGAGGTGCACCAGGTCCTGGGCGGCATCGTGGTCGCCGTGTGCGCCCTCGCTGCCCTGATCGGCGGTTACGCCTACTGGCGCCGGCGTGGTGTGGGCGCTGTCACCACGCACGCGCTGGCGCTGGCGCAGACGGCGCTCGTGGCCCAGGTCGGGATCGGGCTCCTCCTGCTCGCCGACGACCGGCGCGCAGCGGACGAGCTTCACTACGTCTACGGCACCCTCGCCCTCGGGTCCGTCCTGGCGCCGTGGTTCTACGCACCGGCTGCGGGGCCGAGGCGCCTCCTCTGGTTCGCCGGGACGACGGGGCTCGCGGGGGCGCTCGCCGTGCGTGCTTTCATGACCGGGTCGTGATGCGCTTCTTCCGCAGCGGCCTCGTGCGCGGGCTCACAGCGGTCGCGGTCCTGTCGGCCCTGATCGTCGCCCTCTCGGCGCAATGGTCGCTCACGGTGGTGGGGGCGATCCTCTGGGTCGTCTTCCTCGTGGCGGTCGCGCTCTTCCTGGTGCGCCTGTTTCGCGAACGGCGCGGCGCAGCGGACCACTGGACGCAACGAGGCCGCGTTACCTTCGTGGCCGCCCTGGCGGTCGCCGCCGCCGACGTGCTGCTGGCCGTCATCCTGCGCCCCACCCACGGCGACGCGGTGATCTTCTTCGTCGTGCTCGCGGGGGCCGTCTACGCGGCGCTGCGCGTCTGGCGGGACGAGCAGCGGCTCGTCTGACCGCGGCTACCCAGCCGCCTCGACGTGGGCCGGAGCACCGTCGAGCGCGTCGAGCGCCGCGCGGACGGGCACCAGGCGTCCGACGAAGATCGGAGTGTCCCGCTCGGTCCAGCGTGAGGCTTCGGTCTCGCGCAGCGTCATCATCAGGTGCATGAAGTCGGCCGGCTCCTCGCATTCGAAGGCCGGCATGAACTCCTGGTCGTCGATGCCGAAGGAGTACGTGGTGTGATTCGTGACGGTCACGAACGCGCCACCGACCTCCGCGTGCTCCTTCATCGCGGCGGCGCGCTCTACGAAGGACAGGAAGTACCACGGGCGCAGCTTGACGAAGGGGTAGACGACGAGATACGGCGCGTTCCGCGGGAGAACCCGACCCTGACGGACACGCTTCTTGTCCGTGTAGTTCGAGGGCTTCGTCGTGGCCAGGAAGGAGTGCGGTGTCTCCAGCCAGCCGGCGAGCGGCGTCCCGTTGAGTGCGGCGCCGAGCTCGAGGAGATCGTCGTAGCGCTCGGTGATCAGCCAGAGGAAGAAGTCCGCTTCAGGCCGGACGCCCGTCGTCGTGTAGACGCGCAGCCCTTCGATCCGCTCGGCCCACTCCTCGACGACGTCTGCAAACGCCTCCTTCGCAGCCATGCGCTCCTCGACGGGAAGCCGGCGCCAGGACGGGTCGACGCGGAAGAATCGGTAGGCCACGTACTGGCCCACCGGGAGGCCCTCGACGCGCTCGTAGGTGGGCTTGTCCCCGCTCACCATGCGAATCGTACGCTCGCCCGCCGGCTCACGGCAGCTCGAGCTCGGAGCTTTCTCGCAGCGCCGGCACGCCGGGATTGACCGCGTGTGCGACGCTGAGCTGGAGTCGGAACCGCCCGCGGCCGAGGCTCGCGCCGCGCAGCGACGCGACGACCGTGGCTCCGGCGCGGGCGTAGCCGTGGCGTACGGCGGCCGTCCCGCCGGTGCTCGAGCGTGTCGCGCGCAGCTCCCAGACGCAGTCGAGGTCGCAACGCAAGCGCACATCGCGCACGCCGCGGGAGAAGTCGGCCTGGTTCGGGAAGCGCACCAGCGTCGGCACGACGTCCAGGCCCATCCCGGGGCAGCGCGCGATGGAGCCACTGCGGGTGCGCGCGAGCGCGTCACGGACGGCGCGCAGGCTCGACTTCGGCGTGCCGTCGGAGTAGTAGACGCCCGATTGCCAGCTGAGCCGGGCGTGCTCGTCCTGCGAGTGGAAGAGGAGCATGCCGACGACGTTCGGCTGGCAGAAGGCGACACGCAGACCGCGCTGGTAGTAGGTGGCCTGGGTCGCCTCGGTGACGGGCAGCGTGGTCGCGGGCTCGGTGCCGGTGTACCCGGCGAGCTTGCCCTTGGGGATCTGCGACTCGATGCCGAACTCGTCGTAGAGGATCGGCAGCGAGGAGCCGGCCTGCGCCGTGCCGTCGAAGGCCACCCCGAGGAGACGGACGAGCTTGTCGTAGTCGGCGAGCCCGATGCTGGTCGTGTTCGGGTGAGCCGTGTCCGGCGACTGTGACGAGTTGTCGGGGTACGGGTGGAAGGCGAAGCCGTCCATCACGGGCGCTTGGCGCCCGCCGGCACGGTACGCGGCACCCATGTCGCGGATGAACGTGGTCGGTGAGTGCGTCAGACGTATGCCCTTCGGGTTGTCGTTGCCGCGCGGTGCGAGTGCGCCGCCCCATACGGTGACGCCCGGGTCGACGGCCTTGATCGCGTCGTACGTCTCCGCCAGGAGCTGCAGGTAGGCGGGGGCGGCGGCGTCCGAGCCGTCGGAGTTGAACTGAGGCAGCCAGAAGCGGTTCAGGTTCGGCTCGTTCCCGACGATCACGTCGTCGACGAGCGGCACCGCCTGGACCAGGGCTGCGGCGTACTGCGTGAACTCTGCGCGCGCTCCGGGTGTCAGCGGCGTCGTTTTCGACCCTGGCTGGTAGACGGAGACGTAGACGCGCACACCGGAGAGCTGGGCGGCTCCGGTCACGACGCGGAGCATGTCCAGCTGGTCGTTGGGCGGCGCCAGATCGCCGGGCAGCCATTGCGAGGTGATGCGCACGGCAGAGAACCCCGCGAGCCGCAGCAGCGTCATCCTGACCTTCGCGTCGACGGGATCCGTGACCTTGACCGTATCCTCGGCGACGCCGAGCGACATGGTCGGGCCGCCCGCGTGGGCGACCCCTGCGAGCGCGAGTGTGAGCGCGAGAACGGCGAGCAGGCGCGTGAACATCGCGCCGATACGCTAGCCGGGATGGACGAGTCGCTTCGGGTCGAGCTGCCCTCCCTGCCCAAGGGGCCGGGCGTCTACCTCTTCCACGGCGACCATGACGAGGTGCTGTACATCGGCAAGGCCAAGTCGCTGCGTGCACGCGTGCGCTCGTACTGGAGCCGCGGCGACACCCGGCTCGGGATCGAGCAGCTCGTCGAGCGGGTGCGGCGCATCGAGGTGATCGTGACCCGGACCGAGGCGGAAGCGCTCCATCTCGAGCAGAACCTCGTGAAACGCCACCGTCCCCCGTTCAACGTGCGGCTGCGCGACGACAAGTCGTTTCCGTACATCGCGGTGACCGTATCGGACGAGTACCCGCGGGTGATGTTCACCAGGGAGCGGCATCGCCGCGGCACCGTCTACTTCGGCCCGTACGCCAACGCCAAGAAGGTGCGCGAGACGCTCGAAGTGCTCAATCGCGTGTTCCAGTTCCGGCCCTGCGAAGGCCCGCAGCCCGGACGCCACTCGGGTATTCCCTGCCTCGACTACCACATCGAGCGCTGCACGGCCCCGTGCATCCGCGCCGTCTCGACGCACGACTACCGGCTGCAGATAGACGGGGTGATCCAGTTCCTCTCGGGCGAGACGAGACCGATCGTCGAGGAGCTCGAGGAGAGGATGCGGGTGGCCGCGGAGGAGGAGAGGTACGAGGATGCGGCGCGGTACCGCAACCGGCTCTTCGCGATCGAGAGCCTGGCGCAACGTCAGGCGGCCGACCGGCGTGCCGTCGGCTCGATCGACGTGATCGGGCTGGCGGTCGACGGGGCGCGTGCGGCGGTGCAGGTCTTCCCGCTGCGCGACGGGCGCCTGATCGACCGCTACGCCTTCCAGCTCGAGAACGTCGGCGGACAGGATCGCGCCACGATCCTGGAGGGCTTCTGTCTCGAGTACTACAGTGCCGCGCCGGCCGTGCCGCCCGAGGTGATCGTCCCGCTCGACGTCGAGGACACAGAGGCGCTGACCGGGTTCCTCTCGGAGGTGCGTGGCGCCGCGGTCTCGGTACGGGTGGCGAGGCGGGGTGAGAAGCGCCGTCTGGCGGAGCTCGCGGCAGAGAACGCGAAGGTCGCTCTGGAGCACGAGGCGACCGCCGCCGAACAGAAGCGCGCCCGCCGGGTGGAGGCGCTCGAGCACCTCCGCGAGGCGCTCAACCTGGAGTCGCTGCCGCTGCGGATCGAGTGCTTCGACGTGTCGAACATCCAGGGACGGGAGATCGTCGCCTCGATGGCGGTGTTCGTCGACGGTCAGCCGAAGCGGGCGCACTACCGCACGTTCGGGGTGCGCGGACTCGACGGACAGGACGACTTCGCTGCCATCGGTGAGGCGGTGAGTCGCCGCTTCACCCGGCTTCGCGACACCGGCGACGCGGAGCGGCACGACGAGTCCTTCGCGGCAAGGCCCAATCTCGTCGTCATCGACGGCGGCAAGGGGCAGCTGACTGCGGCGCTCGACGCGATCCGGGCAGTGGGCGACTTGCCACGGCTGGCCGTGATCGCGCTGGCCAAGCGCGAAGAGGAGGTGTTCGTGCCCGGCCGTGCCGGTCCGATCCGGCTCGAGCGGCATGACGCGGGGCTGCAACTGTTGCAGCGCATCCGCGACGAAGCGCACCGGAAGGCGATCGGCCTGCATCGGCGCAGGCGCGACACGCGCGCCTTCGAGTCGATCTTCGACGGGCTGGAGGGCATCGGCGCGGTCCGCCGTCGCGCGATCCTGCAGCACTTCGGCTCGGCGGACCGCTTCGTCGAGGCGACGCAGGAGGAGCTCGAGGGCGTGCCGGGGCTGCCGGCGAAGACCGCGCGGGCCGTCTACGCGCAGCTTCACAAGGCCGGCCCGGCGTAGCGGGCGCCCTCTACTGCGGGGGGTCGGGGGGTGGCTGTGCGGCGCGGGCGTCGCCCACGGCGCGACGCAGGTTGACGGTGCCGAGTGTGAACCCGATCGCGACGATGCCCGCGAGCGCGTTGACCGCGGTGAGCGTGAGGCGCATGCCGACGCTGAAGGCCAGGAGCGCGGAGGAGGGTGCAGCGCCGCGCAGCACGACCGTGAGGAACGCCTGCTCGGTGCCGATGCCGCCGGGTGTCGCCGGAACGAGCGTGGCGAGGCTGAGGGTCACCTGCACGAGCAGCGCATTGCGGATCGACTGGTCGATGCCGAAGGCGCCGAGGAAGAACCAGATCGTGGCCAGGCGCAGCGCCCAGTCGCCGAGCTGCCATGGAACGACGGTGCGCAGCCAGCGAGCGGGAGGTCGCATGACCGCGAACGCCTGGCCGACGCGCTGCCCGAAGTCGTCGATCCGGTACCGCGCCCAGACGACGAGGACGACGACCGTGACGACAGCCGCGAGGACGAGCAGCTGCCCCACGATCGGGTGGCCGAAGAGCCAGCTGAACTCGAACGCCGGCAAGTCGGGCAGCGAGTCGAACGACGGGAGCAGGCCCTGGGTGAGCGCCCAGAGGAAGAGCAGGCTCGCGAGTGTGACGTCGACGACTGCGAGCACGGCGCTCGAGCTGACGAGTGTCGTGTAGGTCGCGCCCGGGATGGCGCGGTGTGCCAGGTACAGGCGCAGGACATCTCCGGCCCGCACCGGGAGGATCGCGTTGGCGCCGACGCCTGCGACGTAGGCGGCGAGCACGGAGCGGTACGGCACACGCTCCGCCGGGTATGCGGCGGCGAGCACGTTGCGCCACGCTCTCGCGACGCAGCCGAATTTCAGCAAGTGGCAGCAGATCGCGAGTGCGACGAGCCCGAGATCGACCGACGACAACGTGTCGAAGAACGCGTCGGTCGCGTCGAGCACGCGGTCCATGCCGCTGGTTGTACCGTCTCCCAGGTTCCTCTGAGGTCACCGGTGGACGTCACGGCCTGCGGCGACCGGGGGTGGCCCCGGTGGTCGCTAGTGGCCCTTGAAGAATCGTTGGACCGGAAACCCGGCCTGGCCGTCGAATCGGGACGCATCTCGACCGTGGAGGTGGTGATGCGTCCCCCGTCTGTGTTCGTGCGGCCACTGCTGCATGAGGAGGCTGTGCGATTGAAGCGCTTGTCGCGGCGTGCCAAGCATGAGAGCACGCGTCAGCGAGCGTCGGTGTTGCTGGCCTCGAACGTGCGCATGGCGGTGCCGCAGATCGCCGAGATGTGGCGAACCGACCCCTCCTGGGTGCGGAAGGTGATTCACGAGTTCAACGAGC
This sequence comes from uncultured Actinomycetes bacterium, assembly GCA_963703975.1. Classification (GTDB taxonomy): domain Bacteria; phylum Actinomycetota; class Thermoleophilia; order Gaiellales; family Gaiellaceae; genus Gaiella. Next base: position 82,599 of record CAVPGO010000045.1, on the reverse strand, counting down.
GGGGGATGGACAGCCTGCGCCCTCGCTACCGGGGCGGGCGTCCCCGCCGGATCACGACTGATCAGCGTCAGCGGATCGTCAGCGTGGCCGGTGCCCGTCCCGACGCTCAGGCGATCCCGCTGACGCGCTGGTCGCTGCCGCGGCTTTCCGCTCACCTCGCCGGCGAGGGGATCGCCGTCTCGCCCCGTCACCTCGGCACGCTGTTGCAGGAGGCCGGCCTCTCCTTCCAGCGCACACGCACCTGGAAGGCCAGCCCCGACCCCGGCTACGAGGAGAAGGCGGCGCGGATCCTCGAAGCTGTGCCTGTCCCCGCCTGCCGACGGCAGCGTCGTCAGCTTCGACCAGATGGGGCCTGTCAGCTTGCGCCCCAGCGCCGGCGCGGGTTGGGCGCCGCAGGGACGACCCGAGCGGCAGCGGGCGGACTACAACCGCCGCGCCGGCATCCGCTACGTGTTCGGCGCCTACGACGTCCACGCCGACCGGCTCCGCGTCAGGCTGCGTCCGAGACGAGCCGGCAGCGACATGCTCACGTTCATGCGCCAGATCCGGCTCGCCTACCCCGCCAGGCGACGGATCTACTGGATCCAGGACAACCTCTCGGCCAACTGGGTACCGCCGATCCGCGCCTTCGCTGCCGCGAACAGGATCGAGCTCGTCCCGACGCCGACCTACGCCAGCTACCTGAACCCGGTCGAATGTCACTTCTCCGCTCTCACCCAGTTCGTCGTCGCAAACGCCGACTACCTCGACTGGGACGCGTTCGCCTACGCCCTCGCCAACCACATCCGCTACCGAAACACAGACCACCGCGACCGCCGCATCGCTGCCGCCGAAGCAAAACACCGCATCGCCGCCTGATGACATTACGAGTCCAACCCAACTACAAGGGCCACTAGGTGTCGGGCGCGAGGAACGGGTAGCGGTAGTCGGTCGGGGGAACGAGGGTTTCCTTGATCGTCCGCGGGCTGACCCAGCGGATCAGGTTCCACATCGAACCGGCCTTGTCATTCGTGCCGGAAGCACGTGAGCCGCCGAACGGCTGCTGGCCGACGACCGCGCCCGTCGGCTTGTCGTTGACGTAGAAGTTCCCGGCCGCGTACCGCAGCTCCGCTTGTGCCTGCTCGATCGCGTAGCGATCGTTGGAGAACACGGCGCCGGTCAGGGCGTACGGGGCGGTCTCGTCGACGAGCCGCAGTGTGTCGTCCCAGCGCTGCTCGTCGTAGACGTAGGCGGTGACGACCGGCCCGAAGAGCTCGTCGCGCATGAGGCGAAAGCCCGGGTCGTCGGTCTTGATCACGGTCGGCTCGACGAACCAGCCCGTCGAGTCGTCGGTGCCGCCGCCGGCGACGATCTCGGCGCCGGCTTCACGCGCCTCGGCGATCGCGTCGGCCTGTGTCCGGAACGAGCTGCCGTCGATGACGGCGCCCATGAAGTTCGTGAAGTCGCGGACGTCACCCATCGTGATCGAGGCAACGTCGGCCTCCAGGCGCTCCCGCACCTGCGGCCAGATGTTCGACGGGACGTAGAGGCGGGACGAGGCGGAGCATTTCTGCCCCTGATACTCGAAGGAGCCACGCGTGATCGCCGTGGCGACCGCGTCAGGGTCGGCGGACGGATGGGCGAGGATGAAGTCCTTGCCACCCGTCTCGCCGACGAGACGCGGGTAGTTGCGATACCGGTCGATGCTCTCACCGACCGTCTTCCACATCCCCTGGAACACCGGCGTCGAGCCCGTGAAGTGAATGCCGGCCAGCTCGGGGCTGGCGAGCGCGGCGTTGCCGATCTCGGCGCCGGAGCCGAAGACGAGGTTGATCACACCGGGAGGGAGGCCGGCCTCCTCGAGCAGGGCGAGCGCATAGTGCGCGGACACGGCGGCGCTCGACGCGGGCTTCCAGACGACGGTGTTGCCCATCAGCGCCGGGGAGGTGGTCAGGTTGACACCGATCGTCGTGAAGTTGAACGGGCTCACCGCGAAGACGAACCCCTCCAGCGGCCGGTACTCGAGCCGGTTCCAGACACCCGGCGAGGAGACCGGCTGCTCTTCGTAGATGCGCACGAGGAACTCGGCGTTGAAGCGGAGGAAATCGCACGTCTCGCAGACGGCGTCGATCTCCGCCTGGTGCACCGTCTTCGACTGGTTCAGCATCGTGACGGCGTTGAACGTCTGGCGCCACGGCCCGGAGATGAGCTCGGCCGCGCGAAGGAAGACCGCGACCCGCTCGTGCCACGGCGTCGCCGACCATTCGCCGTGCGCGTCACGCGCCGCTGCGACGGCGCGGCCGACGTGCTCGGCGCCGCCCTTCTCGACGTCCGCGAGGACGTGCGCGCGGTCGTGCGGCATCACCGCTTCGAACGTCGAGCCGGACTCGACGCGCGCGCCGCCGATCACCATCGGCACGTGAATCCGCTCTGCGGCCATCGCATCGAGGCGCGCCCTGAGCTCTGCCCGCTCGGGCGTCCCAGGCGCATAGCTCTTGATCGGCTCGTTGATCGCCGGCGGCGGCCGGAAGATGCCCGGGGAGCTCATCGCGGGCGATTGTATTGTCGAGGACGTGGCTGTGACGCAACACCGGTATGCCGTCGACGGCTGGGGCGTGGGCGAGATCTGGGTGGACGACGGCGTGCTCCTGCTGCACGAGCTTGCAGGCACGGTGCCGGAGCTGTCGGCCATGGACGCGTCCGCGCAGCATGAGCCGCCGCCCCCGAGAGCGCTCCCCCCAAAGGGGGCACGGGCGAAGGGGGCACGGGCGCCCCTACCGGAACGCTAGCCGCGAAATCGTCACGACAAGTGAACGGCTTCGTGCCAGATCTGTGCCGGCGGTTCGCGGAGCACCTCGGCGGCACCGCCACGCGCTACGGGGACGTACGCGTCGACGAGTCCGGACTCACGGCATTCCAGCGTGCGCTGCTCCACGCGCTGCGCGCGGTGCCCTGGGGAGAGGTCGTCAGCTACGGTGAGCTGGCGGCGCTGGCGGGCCGGCCGGCCGCTGCGCGAGCCGCTGGGGCGTTCTGTTCGGAGAACCAGCTCTCACTCGTCGTGCCGTGTCACCGCGTCATCGCGAGCGACGGGATCGGCGGCTACGGCTCGTCAGGCGTCGGGCTCAAGCGACGCCTCCTCGTCCTCGAGGGCGTGACGCTCTGAGCCACGGGCCGATTGCCGACGCCGTGCGCGCCGAGCTGGCCGCGATCGCGCCGACCCGGCGGTGCGACCGGCTGGCGGAGATCTCGGCGCTGTTCCACACTGCGGGCACGGTCCACCTGCGGGGCCGTGGAAGCCTTGCCTTCCACCTCGACGTCGCCTCGAACGCCATCGCCAGACGGGCGTTCGCGCTGCTCCGCGAGCTCCGGGTCGACTCCCAGATCCGCACCTACCAGCGGCACGCATTCGGCGGCGAGACCCGCTACCAGCTTCATCTCGAGGATCAGGCGCACACACTCGAGGTGCTGGCCGAGGCCGGTGTGCTCGACCCGGAGCACCGTCCGCTCGGCCGTCCGCCTGGCCGTGTCGTGGCGAAACCATGCTGCCGCGGTGCCTATTTGCGGGGCGTCTTCCTGGGCGGCGGCTCCCTGTCCGGGCCACGCTCGCCGCACCTCGAGCTGCGCGCTCCGACGCATGCCGGCGCGGCCTTCGTCCGCTCCGTCGCGTCCACGGAAGGAGCGCGCCTGCGCGTGCTCGATCGCCCGGGCCACGCCGCTGCCTATGCGAAGGGTCGCGACTCGATCGAGGCCTTCCTCGCTGCCGCCGGGGCCGCCGAAATCGTCCTCGAGCTGGAGGAACAGGCGGTCGTCGCCGAGCTGCGCGCCCAAGCGAACCGGCTCGCCAACGCCGATCACGCCAACCTCGTGCGACAGAGCCGAGCCGCTCGCCGCCAGCTCGAAGCAGCCGACCGGCTGCGGCGGGCCGGGGATTTGGAGCGCCTCCCCATGCCCGTTCGCGAGGCTGCCGAGCTGCGTCTGCGCCACCCCTCGCTCTCGCTGCGCGAGCTCGCTGCGAAAGCCGCGCCGGCCGCGACCAAGACCGCGATGCAGCGTCGCCTGGCCCGAGTCGTCGAGGCCGGCGAGTCGGGTTGAGCAGGACCCCACTCGACCTCCATACTCCAGTGCGGTGGGCTCGCGCTCCCGGGTGGCGGATCCAGACCCCATCCGTCCCCGGTCACGGAGCGCGCACGTGGGGGAGGGGATTCATCCTCGGAGCTCCTCCCTCAGCCCACCCTGCCGGCAAGCGGAATCTCGCCTCCGGCGAGATCCCGGACTTCCGCCAGTCGGTTGCCGCCGTAGCAGCATGCCGGGACGCCGATAGACTCGCCGACGGGACACTCGAGGCGAGGAGATCGGAAACGATGGGGATTCGCGTCGGCATCAACGGCTTCGGCCGCATCGGTCGCAACTTCTTCCGGGCACAGAGCCAGCTCGGGGCGGACATCGAGATCGTCGCCCTCAACGACCTCGGTGACGCGAAGACGATGGCGCATCTCCTGCGCTTCGACTCCACACTGGGCCCGTTCCGCGGCGAGGTGTCGCTCGGTGACGGCGTCATCAGAGCCGGTGGCGAGGAGATGCAAATGCTGTCGGAGCGGGACCCAGCCGCGCTGCCGTGGGGCGACCTCGGAGTCGACGTCGTGCTCGAGTCGACCGGATTCTTCACCGACCGGGCCGCCGCGCAGAAGCACCTCGACGCCGGCGCGAAGAAGGTCGTGATCTCCGCCCCCGCCATCGAGCCGGACGTCACGATCGTGCTCGGTGTCAACGACGACGCGTACGACCCCGCCACGCACCACGTCGTCTCGAACGCCTCGTGCACCACGAACTGCGTCGCTCCCCTGGCCAAGGTGCTCGACGATCTCGCCGGCATCCAGAGCGGGTTCATGACGACGATCCACGCGTACACCAACGACCAGAGCATCCTGGACCTTCCGCACAAGGATTTGCGGCGTGCGCGTGCGGCCGCCATCAACCTGATCCCGACCTCGACCGGGGCGGCCAAGGCGATCGGCCTGGTGCTGCCGCACCTGCAGGGAAAGGTGGACGGGATCTCGGTGCGCGCGCCTGTGCCGACCGGCTCGATCACCGATCTCGTCGTCACCCTGGGCCGCGAGGTGACCGCCGAGGAGGTGAACGCCGTCTACGCGGCGGCGGCCTCCGGCCCGCTCGCGGGGATCATGCAGTACTCCGAGGACCCGCTCGTGTCGACGGACATCGTCCACAATCCGCACTCGTGCATCGTCGACTCACGACTGACGATGGCGCACGGCGCCACCGTCAAGGTGTTCGGCTGGTACGACAACGAGTGGGGGTACAGCTGTCGGCTGGTCGATCTGGTGGGGAGGTTGTTGCCGTGATGGGGGCAGTGCGGCTTGTCGCCGGAGGCCGGCTGTGCCGGCCGGGAGGCTCGTTCGGCTCTTGCTGGGACGGTGCGGCGAAGGAGGGGGCTCGTGGGGGAACCGTTGGTTCCTCCACGTTGAACGGGTGGGGGTACAGCTGTCGGCTGGTCGATCTGGTGGGGAGGTTGTTGCCGTGATGGGGGCAGTGCGGCTTGTCGCCGGAGGCCGGCTGTGCCGGCCGGGAGGCTCGTTCGGCTCTTGCTGGGACGGTGCGGCGAAGGAGGGGGCTCGTGGGGGAACCGTTGGTTCCTCCACGTTGAACGGGTGGGGGTACAGCTGCCGGCTGGCCGATCTCGCCGGCCGGCTGCTGCCGTAGCTCGTGCGGCTGCCGCGCTCGGTCGAGACCGTCGACGTCGCCGGCCGGCGCGTCCTCGTGCGGGCCGACCTCAACGTTCCGCTCGAGGACGGCCGCGTCGCCGACGACACGCGGATCCGAGCGGCTCTGCCGACCCTCCGGTGGCTGCTCGACCACGACGCCGCCGACGTGGCTGTGTGCTCGCACCTGGGCCGGCCGAAGACCGACGAGGACCGCGCCAGGTACGCGATCGCCCCCGTCGCGGCGCGCCTGGCAGAGCTGGTGCCCGACACGCGCCTCCGCGTGCTCGAGAACACGCGCCTCAACCCGGGCGAGACGAAAAACGACGAGGCGTACGCGCGTGAGCTCGCGAGCGGCATGGACGTCTACGTCAACGACGCGTTCGGCTCGGCGCACCGAGCGCACGCGTCGACCGAGGCGGTCGCGCACCTTCTGCCCGCCTACGCCGGGCTCCTGCTCCTCGAGGAGCTCGAGCATCTCGGCAGGCTCCTCGGTGACGTCGCGCGACCCTTCGTTCTGATCGCCGGCGGCGCGAAGGTGGAGGACAAGCTCGGCGTGCTCGAGCACCTCGGCGGCCGGGCCGACACGGTCGTCGTCGGTGGGAAGATGGCCGAAGAGCTCCGTGACGCGAACCCGCTGACCTTTCCCGTCGAGCTCCCGGTCGACGTCGTCGCCGCGGCCGACTTCGCGGCAGACGCAGAGACGGCCGTTGTGCCGTACGACGCGGTGCCGGACGGTTGGTTCGGGCTCGATATCGGCCCCGAGACGGGAGAGCGGTTCGCGGCCGTGGCGGGCCGGGCCGGGACACTGTTCTGGAACGGCCCGATGGGCGTGTTCGAGTGGCCGCGCTTCGCCGCGGGAACGGAGGCCGTCGCGCAGGCTGTCGCTGCCGCGGGCACCTCGGGCGCGTACACGGTCGTCGGTGGAGGCGACTCGGTGCGCGCGATCCAGGAGCTCGGTCTCGCCGAGAGCGTCTCCTGGGTGTCCACCGGCGGCGGCGCTGCGCTCGAGCTTCTCGAAGGCAAGGAGCTTCCCGGCGTCGCCGCGATCCCGGACGCATGACATGACAAAGCTCATCGCCGGCAACTGGAAGATGTTCAAGGGGCCCGCCGAGACCGTTGCCTTCCTCGACGCGTTCGAGCCGCCCACGGCCGTCGACGTCGTCCTCTCCCCACCGTATGTATCCCTGTCGTCGGCAGTCGGGCGCGGAGTGCGTGTCTACGCACAGAGCGTCCACTGGGCCACCGAGGGGGCGTTCACCGGAGAGATCTCCCCGAGCATGCTCCTCGAGCTGGGCGTCGACGGAGCCATCGTCGGCCACTCCGAGCGGCGTCAGCACTTCGGCGAGACCGACGAGACCACCGCACGGCGCGCCGAGGCTGCGCTCGCGGCAGGACTCGGCGTGATCGCCTGCGTGGGGGAGACCCAAACCGAGCGCGAGGCAGGGGAGACCGCTGCCGTCCTCACCCGACAGGTGGCGGTCCTCCCTCGCCACGAGGGGCTCGTGATTGCGTACGAGCCCGTCTGGGCGATCGGCACCGGTCGCACCGCGACCCCCGAGCTGGCCCAGGAGGCGCACGCGCTGATCACCGCGCTCCACGCGACGCGGGTGCTCTACGGGGGCTCGGTTAAGCCCGACAACGCGCTCGAGCTGCTGGCCCAGCCCGCCGTGGGTGGGGCGCTCGTCGGTGGCGCCTCGCTCGACCCCGAATCGTTCGCCGCAATCTGCCGGGCCGCCGCCGACGCGTGACCGTCTCGCTCGTCACCCTGGTGATCCTCGACGGTTGGGGGATCGCGCCTCCCGGCCCCGGCAATGCGATCGAGCTGGCGGCGACACCGGTGTTCGACGGTCTGTCCGAGCGTTGTCCGACGACACAGCTCGAGGCCTCGGGCCCCGCCGTGGGCCTGCCCGAGGGGCAGATGGGCAACTCGGAGGTCGGCCACCTGACGATCGGCTCAGGCCGGATTCTCTTGCAGGACCTCGTCCGGGTGACGCGGTCGATCGAGGACGGATCCTTCTTCGAGAACGCGGCCCTGGTCGCTGCCTTCCGCCGTGCGGACGAGCGCGGAGGGCAGGTTCACCTACTCGGCCTCGTCTCGAGTGGAGGCGTCCACTCGCATCTCGACCACCTGCGCGCCTTGCTCGACGTCGCCGACGCGCAGGGGATGGCCGAGCGCACCTGGGTGCACGCATTCACCGACGGACGCGACGTTTCGCCTCATGCCGCAGCCACCGATCTCGCGACGCTCCCGGGACCCCGCGTCGCCACCGTCGTGGGGCGCTACTACGCCATGGATCGCGATCGCCGCTGGGAGCGAACCGACCGCGCGCTCGCCGCGATCTGCGACGGCGTCGGGGAGGCCGCCGACGACCCCGTGGCGGCGATCGAGGCGAGCTACGCGCGCGGCCTGACCGACGAGTTCGTCGAGCCGATCGTGCTCTCGGGGAGGCCGCGGCTCGACCCCGCGCGCGACACGGCCATCTTCTTCAACTTCCGCCCCGACCGAGGGCGTCAGCTCTCGCACCGTCTCCGCGAGCGCGGCGTCGACCTGACGACGATGACCCGATACTCCGACGAGCTCGACTGCCCGGTCGCGTTCGACGAGCAACGCGTGGCCGAGACGCTGGCCGAGACGCTGTCCCGCGCCGGGCTCCGTCAGCTGCACGTCGCCGAGACCGAGAAGTACGCGCACGTGACCTACTTCTTCAACGGGGGCGAGGAGTCCGCCTGGGAGGGCGAGAGCCGCATCCTGGTTCCGTCGCCGAGGGACGTGCCGAGCTACGACCACAAGCCGGAGATGTCCGCCCCCGAGGTGGCCGAGCGCTTCGCGGCGGAGATCGGCGCGGGCTACGCCTTTGCGGTCGTCAACTTCGCCAACGCCGACATGGTCGGGCACACCGGTGTGATCCCCGCCGTGGTCTCGGCGGTCGAGACCGTCGATCGGTGCCTCGACGTCGTCGTCGAAGCGACCCACGCCGCCGGAGGCGTCTGTCTCGTGACGGCCGACCACGGCAACGCCGAGCGGCTGCTCGAGGACGACGGCATGAGCCCGCACACGGCGCACACGACCAATCCTGTGCCCTTGATTCTGACCGCGAGCGGAGTCGGCCTGGCGGCCGGTGGTGAGCTCTCCGATCTCGCGCCGACCGTACTCGAACTGCTCGACCTCGACGTCCCGGAGGCCATGACGGGGAGGTGCCTGGCGGTCGAATCGAGCCGCGAGAATCGCTGACATTTCAGGGACTCGTAAATTGTTGGGGAAGCGGCCGAAATCGGCGCTATATTCGCCGCGACTTGGCGCTTCCACAGCCCGACTTCGGTCTTCTTCGAAAAGCCCAACACGGCGACGAGAGCGCGTTCGAGTCCATCGTCCGCACCTACGAGCGGCCGGTCTACAACTACGTGCTTCGCCTCGTCGGTGATCGCGCGCTCGCAGAGGATCTGACGCAGGAGGTCTTCCTCCGCGTCCACCAGGGTTTGCCCGGCTTCTCGCTTCGCTCGAGGTTCACGACGTGGCTCTTCCAGGTGACGAAGAACCGGGTCCTGGACGAGTTGCGCGCGATCGAGCGTCGGCCCCGCGCGGTGATCGCGCTCGACGACATCCCGCCGCTCGAGGTGCTCGACCAGCCGTTCGAGCGCTCGGAGACGATCGACGCGATCTGGCGCGCCGTCGCGTGCCTGAACGTCGATCTGAAGATGGCGCTGCTCCTGCGCGACGTCGTCGGTCTCTCCTACACGGAGATCGCCGATTCGCTCGAGATCACGCTCGCGACGGTCAAGTGGCGCATCTACAAAGCTCGCGAGGAAGTGGCGGGTGCGCTGACACGGGACGGCGTCAGAGTCTCCGTCGCCCCACCCTCGCGCGCCGCCGCCTCCGAATAGCCCGGCTCCCTCGATCGAGGCGCCGTCCCGAGGCGAAGGACGACGACGACCGCAAGGGAGACCGCGAGATCGGCGAGCCCGATACAGGCGAGTCGTCCGGGCAGGGGGCCGGGCAGTCGAGCGCCGGCAGCGGCTCCTCCTCCGGGAAGGGCTCCGACGACGGGCCTGAGGAGCAACAGGAAGACCACTGAGCTCCGACGGCCGTACGATGGCGGCCGTGGTGCCCGGGTTCAGCATCCGCCGCTTCTCGTACGCCCTCGGCGCGTTCCTGGCCGTGCTCGTCGTCGGCGCAGTCGTGTTCCACTCTCTGCTGGACGAAGGCTGGGTGAGCTCGCTCTACCGCGCGGTCGTGACGACCACGCTCACCGGTCTCGACACGAAGCCGGAGGGGACGGCCGCCCAGGTCTTCTCGGTCGGGCTGCTCCTGGCGGGTGTGGCGATCTTCCTCTACCTCGCAGGCACGATCGCCGAGCTGATCGCGCGCGGCGTGTTCGGCGGCAACTACGCTGCGCGGCGGAGGCGGCGAGCCATCGAGAACACACGCGACCACGTGATCATCTGCGGCTTCGGGCGGGTCGGGCGGCGCGCGGCCGAGGAGGTGGATGCGGCGGGTGGCAGGTACGTCGTCGTCGACGTCAACGAAGAGGCGGTGGCCGTCGCGACCCGGCTGGGTGCGCTCGTGGTGCACGGCGACGGCACCGACGACGGAGACCTGGAGCGTGCCGGCCTGGCCCGGGCCCGCGCGCTCGTGGCGTGCGCCGACTCGGACGAGAACAATCTCTACATCACGCTGTCGGTGCGCGCCGTGCGGCCCGACATCGTGATCGTCGCTCGCGCCTCCAGCCAGGAGGCCGCGCGCAAGCTGCGACTCGCCGGTGCGGATCGCGTCGTCGACCCGTACTCGACCGCCGGCCGGCAGATCGCAACCCAGGTGCTGAAGCCGCAGGTGGCGGACTTTCTCGACATCGTCACCACCGCCGGAGGGCCCGTGCCCGAGCTCCGGATCGAGGAGATCGTCGTCACGGCGACGTGCGTGCCGCACCGCAAGTCGATCCGCGAGCTGCGCATCCAGGAGGTGACGGGGGCCATGGTGATCGCGCTGCGCAGGGCCGACGGATCGTTCGATGTGACGCCCGAGCCGGACACCGTCTTCGCGGAAGGAGACGTGCTCATCGGGGTCGGAACCGTCGCCGAGATCCAACGCCTGGAAGAGCTCTTCGCGCCGGAGGCCGTCGTTGGCTGACCCGGTGGCATCCCTGGCCGGCGCGCTCGCCGCAGCCGCCGGCACGCCGGTCGTGCTCGAGCGCCCGGCCGAGGCCGCCCATGGCGACTACGCCACCAACGTCGCACTGCGCCTCGCAGGCGTGCGTCAGCAGGCGCCGCGCGAGGTGGCTGCAGAGCTGGCGGCCGAGGTCGTGACGCTGCCGGGCGTCGACCGAACGGAGGTTGCCGGACCCGGCTTTCTCAACCTGTTTCTCGCCGACGACTGGTTTCGCGACGCCCTGGCGGAGATGCTCGCCGCGGGACACCGGTTCGGATCGGGCTCGGCGGATGCTCCCGAGCGCATCCAGGTGGAAATGGTCTCTGCGAACCCGACCGGCCCGCTCACGGTGGCCTCCGCCCGGAACGGCGCCTACGGTGACTCTGTCGCGCGGCTGCTCGACTTGGCCGGTCACACAGTCGAGCGCGAGTACTACTACAACGACGCAGGCGCCCAGCTGGATCGCTTTCGCGCCTCCGTCGAAGCGGTGCGCCGCGGCGAAGAGCCTCCCGAGGACGGTTATCACGGCGAATACATCGCCGAGCTCGCGGCACTGGAGGGCGACCCGGTGCAGCACATGCTGGAGCGCATCGAGGCGTCGCTCGAGCGGTTCCGCGTCCATTTCGACACGTGGGAGCGTCAGAGCGAGTTCGAGAGCGAGATCGGCGACGCCCTGCCGCTGCTCGACACCTACGAGGCAGACGGCGCCGTGTGGGCGCGCACCAGCGCGCACGGTGACGACAAGGACCGCGTCCTGATCCGCTCCACCGGTGAACCGACCTATTTCGGGGCCGACGCGGCCTACATCCGCCGCAAGCTGACCGGCGGCTTCGACCGTCTCGTGTACGTGCTCGGGGCCGACCATCACGGCTACGTGGCCAGGTTGCAGGCCCTCGCCGAGATGCTGGGGCATCCGCGCGACGCGGTCGAGGTGCTCATCTACCAGCTCGTTCATCTGGCGCGCGGCGGCGAGGCGACGAAGATGTCGAAGCGCCGGGGGGACGTCGTCTTCCTCGACGAGTTCATGGACGAGATCGGCGTCGACGCCGCCCGCTGGTACCTCGTCTCCCGCGGGCACGACCAGACGATCGAGATCGACGTCGACCTCGCCGCGGAGAAGACGCAGAAGAACCCGGTCTACTACGTGCAGTACGCGCACGCCCGCATCGCCGGGATCCTCCGGAACGCCGGCGAGTCTCTCGCAGGCGAGACACACGAGGTTGCGCTGACGGGGCCTCTTGCCGTCGAAGAGCGCGATCTGCTCAAGCGCCTGCTCGAGCTGCCGCAGGTGGCCGCCGAGGCGGCGACCCGTCGCTCACCACACGCGCTCCCGACGTACGCTATCCGGGTCGCCGACGACTTCCACCGCTTCTACCACCAGCACAAGGTGCTCGGGTCGGGACACGAACCGTTCCGCCTCGGCCTCTGCCTGGCCACCAAGACGGTCGTGGCGCGCTGTCTCGACCTCGTCGGGGTCGGGGCGCCCGACCGGATGTGAAGGTCAGTCGCGGCGGTCGGAGACGAGCATCCACGTCGCGAGCGCGAGCGGGATGCTGCCGAAGAACACCGCCAGGCCGACGAAGAGGTGGTCGGCGCTCCACAGCCACACGCCGACGACGACCGCGGCGATCAAGACGAGGAGCGCGAGGAGAACGGCCATGCTCCCTCCGTATCCGTGGGTTGGCGGCGCAAGGGTACAGCGCTCGGCGGCGAAGCCGAAGTCCGACCGCTCTTCCTAGGATCAGCCGGTGCGCTGGAATCTCCTCCTCGCGGGACTTGCGGCGTCATGGGGCTTCATCGCTGTGCTCGTCGCCGCCGTCGACCTGGGTGCGGCGCCGCTCGCATTTGCTCGCCTCGCGCTTGCCGCCGTGACGCTCGCCGCACTTGCGTTGCTCACCCGCAACACTGCGTCACTGCGCCCGGACGGTCGTCTGGCGACGCTCGTCCTGCTCGGCGTCGTGCAGGCCGCGCACTGGCTGCTCTTCTTCCTCGCCGTGAAGCTCGGCTCGGTGGCGCTGGCCGTGCTGACGTTCTATGCAGCGCCCGTGTTCATCGCGGTCGCCGCACCGGTTCTGCTGCACGAGCGGGTCTCGAACGTCGCCCTCGGCGCTCTCGTGCCCGGTGGTATCGGCATCGCGCTCGTCACGCTGAGCGGCCCCGGTGGTAGCTTCTCGGCCTCGGCCGTGGCTGCCGGTCTCGGCTCGGCGGCCGCGTATGCGGGACTCGTGATCGTCTCGAAGCGACTGCTCCGCGGTGCGGCCGAACCGCTCACGGTCGCGTTCTGGGACTGCTTCGTCGGTGCGCTCGCCCTGGCTCCGGTCCTCCTGGTCGCAGGCCGTGTGCTTCCGTCGGGCATCGGGCAGTGGAGTGCGGTGCTGCTGCTGGGTGTTCTGTTCACAGGGTTCTCGACGCTTGCGTACGCAACACTGCTGCGCCGTGTGACGGCGCAGGCGGCCGGGGTGCTGACGTTCCTCGAGCCGGTCTCGGCCGTGGTGCTGGCGGCCGTGCTGCTCGACCAGCCCCTTTCGGCCGGTGTCGTCGCCGGCGGCACGCTCGTCTTGCTCTCCGGGCTGGCGGTCGTCTGGCTGGAGCCGGCCGACGCGGTCACCGAGGCGGCGGCGGCAGTAGGATCACGGCCGTCGTGACGAACGGCGCACCCCCGGATCGCAATCTCGCGCTGGAGCTCGTTCGTGTCACCGAGGCCGCCGCCATGGGTGCTGCGCACTGGATCGGGCGCGGTGACAAGATCGCCGCCGACCAGGCCGCTGTCGATGCGATGCGGCTGATGTTGTCGACGGTGAGCATGCGCGGCGTCGTCGTCATCGGCGAGGGCGAGAAGGACGAGGCGCCGATGCTCTACAACGGCGAGGAGGTCGGCGACGGAGACGGGCCCGAGGTCGACGTCGCCGTCGATCCGCTCGAGGGAACGCGGCTCACCGCGCTGGGAATGCCGAATGCGATCGCTGTGATCGCGCTCGCCGAGCGGGGCACGATGTTCTTTCCGGGCGCCGCGCTGTACATGGACAAGATCGCGGTCGGCCCGGAGGCGGCGCACGTGATCGACATCGGGGCCACGCCCACCGAGAACGTGCAGCGTGTCGCCGAGGCGAAGCGCATGCGGGTCAACGACGTCACCGTGGTCGTGCTCGAGCGCGACCGGCACGACGACCTGATCGCGGAGCTGCGCGAGGCGGGAGCCCGCGTCAACCTGATTCTCGACGGCGATGTCGCGCCGGCGATCGCCGCGGCCAGGCCGTTGACGGGTGTCGACGTGCTGATGGGGATCGGCGGCACACCCGAGGGGGTCATTTCCGCGGCGGCGATCAAGTGTCTGGGCGGCGCGCTGCAGGGCAAGCTCTGGCCGCGTACCGACGACGAGCGGCGTCTGCTCGTCGAGTCGGGCTTCGATCTCGACGAGGTGCTGACCCACGACGACCTGGTGCGCGGAGAGGACGTGTTCGTCGCGGCGACGGGAGTGACGAGCGGTGCGTTGCTGCGCGGCGTGCGTGCCGACGCGGGCGGCGTCGAGACGGAGTCGATCGTGATGCGCAGCCGTTCCGGCACGGTGCGTCGCATCGCCGCCTACCATCCAACGGAGAAGGTGACGAGACTGAGAGAGGAAGGAGAGCGCTGATGGGGGCGCACCAGCTGAAGCAGATCGCGCAGTCGATCGTGGCGGGGAACCGGGGCATTCTCGCCGCCGACGAGTCGACCGGCACGATCGAGAAGCGGTTCGACTCGATCGGCGTCGAGTCCACCGAGGAGAACCGGCGCACGTACCGCAACCTGCTGTTCACCGCGCCCGGGATGGAGGACTTCATCGGAGGCGTGATCCTCTACGACGAGACGATCCGCCAGGCGAGCGACGACGGGACGCCCTTTGCGGAGCTGCTCGCCTCGAAGAACGTCGTGCCGGGGATCAAGGTCGACACAGGCGCGAAAGAGCTGGCGCTGCATCCCGGCGAGACGGTGACCGAGGGCCTGGACGGGCTGCGCGACCGCCTGTCCGAGTACGCGGCGCTCGGAGCTCGCTTCGCGAAGTGGCGCGCCGTGATCACGATCGGGGACGCCCGGCCCTCGGCTGCATGCGTGCAAGCCAACGCGCACGCGCTCGCGCGGTACGCGGCGCTCGTCCAGGAGGCGGGCATGGTCCCGATCGTCGAGCCCGAGGTGTTGATGGACGGTGACAACACGATCGAGCTCTGCCACGAGGTGACGTCGCTGACGCTGCATCTGACCTTCGCCGAGCTCGAGCGGGCCGGCGTCGATGTGGAAGGCATGCTGCTCAAGCCGAACATGGTCATCGCCGGGAAAGGCTGTCCGACACAGGATCCGCCGGGGCGCGTGGCGGCGCTGACGATCGACTGCTTCCTGCGCCACGTTCCTGCGGCTGTGCCGGGGATCGTCTTCCTGTCGGGTGGCCAGAGCGAGGAGCAGGCGACCGAGAACCTCAACGCGATCAACCGGATCGGCGGCCCGTGGCCGCTCTCCTACTCCTACGGCAGAGCGCTGCAGGCCTCGGCTCTGAAGGCGTGGCGCGGCGACCCGTCCAACTGGGAGGCTGCGCAGGCCGTGTTCGTGCACCGCGCGCACATGAACTCGCTCGCGGTCGCCGGCGAGTGGAGCGCCGGGCTGGAGCAGGTGGTGGCCGCCTGAGCGGTCAGCCGCCTCGATCCGGCGGCACGACCTTGCCCGGGTTCATGATTCCGTGCGGGTCGAAGAGCGCCTTGACGCCGCGGTAGAGGGGCAGGAGGTCCGGATGCTCGCGCGCGAGCGCGTCGAGCTTGCCCAGGCCGATGCCGTGCTCGCCGGTGCACGTTCCACCACGCGCCAGCGCGTCGTCGACCAGCAGGTCGGCGAGCTCTCGGTAGCGGGCCACTTCGGCGGCGTCGTCCGCGTCGAGCGTGACGCCGACGTGGAAGTTCCCGTCGCCGACGTGCCCGAGGATGCTGCCACGCAGCCCGAGCCTGTCGAGCTCCGCCCGCGCGCGGCCGACCGCCGCCGGCAGCTCGGACAGCGGCACACAGGTGTCGGTGGAGCAGTGCTCGAGCCCGGGCCACAGCTGCGACCAGGCGTACGCGGAGCTGTGGCGCGCCGACCAGAGGCGGGCCCTTGCGTCGGGCTCGCGTTCGTGCACGACGTCGACCGCACCCTGCTCGGCGGCCAAGGCGAGCACGAGCTCGAGGTCGCCGTCGACGGATGCCTCCGTTCCCGCCGCCTCGACGAAGAGGCACGGCGTCTCCGGGTAGGTCGTGCCAGAGTAGGCGTTGATCGCCTGCACGTTGACGGCGTCGAGCAGTTCGAGTCTTGTCACCCCCACGCCGGCGGCCGCGGCGGCCGCCGCGGCCCGGCTCGCCGCTTCGACATCGGGGAACGAGATGCGCACCGCGACGGCCCTCTCGGGGATCCCCTGGAGGCGGAGCGTCAGCTCGGTGATCACCGCCAGCGTCCCCTCGGAGCCGACGAGCAGCCCCGTCAGGTCGTAGCCCGCGGACGTCTTCAAGGCCCGGCTCCCGGTGCGGATCACCGCCCCGCCCGGTAGCACCGCCTCGAGCGCGAGCACACTGGCTCGCATCTTGCCGTAGCGCACCGTCGTGGTCCCGGAGGCATTCGTGGCCGCCATGCCGCCGAGCGTGGCATCGGCGCCGGGGTCGACCGGGAAGAACAGGCCGTGCTCGCCCGCGGCGCGGTTGAGCGTGTTTCGCGTCACGCCCGCCTGGACGGTCGCCGTGAGGTTCTCGGGCTCGACGGCGAGAATCCGATCGAGACGGGTGAGATCGAGGCTGATACCGCCCTCTACCGGGATGACATGCCCTTCGAGGCTCGACCCGGCGCCGAACGGGGTCACGGGGACACGTTGCCGGTCGGCCAGCGCGAGCACGGCGCTGACCTCTTCGGTGCTGACCGGGTAGGCGACCACGTCCGGTCGTCGCGGTCGGTGGAACGTCATGTCCGAGGAATGGAGGTCGCGATCGGAGTCACTCGTCGAGACACGGCCGGCGTCTCCGCCGAGCGCGGCGACGAGCGCGTCGTGCAGATCGGGATCAGTCCGTGTGTGCATCCGGTGGAACTCTGCACTGTGCGTGACGCCGGTGCGGCCCTTCCCGGAGCGCTGATCCGGGGCGGCCCGGATGGCGGGAGTGGCCGGCGCTGCGACGATCGGGGTGTCAGCGTGGGAAGGAGGAGGATCGTGAAGACGGTGCAGGGCCAGCCCGCACGGGTCGGCGACGTGATCGAGATCACCGGTCACACGGTCGGCGACGCGCCGCGGTCGGCTGAGATCCTCGAGGTTCTCGGCGAGCCGGGAACCGAGCACTTCCGCGTCCGCTGGGAGGACGGTCACGAGTCGATCTTCTTCCCGGGCGCAGACGCGATCATCCGGCGGGCCGGGCAGACGTAGGAACACGCCGGGAGCGGTGGTAGGTTCGCGCGCGTGACCAGCACGGCCGTCTCTGCGCCGAAGGCGAAGCGTGCGCTCGACGTCGGCGTCTCCGCGACGCTGCTCGTCGTGCTCGCCCCGGTGTGGGCCGCGGTGCTCGGTGCCATCGGCCTCGATATGGCGCGCTGCCCGCGTGACCGCGGGCGCGTGCTGTACCGGGAGCGGCGCGTCTCGCGCGGGCGCGAGTTCGACCTGCTCAAGTTCCGGACGCTCCGTGAGGCGGTGCTCGCCGAGGCCGCCGGCCACGTGAGGCCGTTCGAGGCTGTTCCGGAGAACCTCACCTGGGCGGGCCGCAGGCTGCTCAAGCCGTGGTACCTGGATGAGCTGCCGCAGCTGTGGAACATCCTCCGCGGCCAGATGAGCCTCGTCGGCCCGCGACCGTGGCCACCGTCGATGGTTGCAGCGCAAGCGGCGCAGGGGCTCGACTACCGGTTGCGCGTCGTGCCCGGGTGGACCGGCCCCGCTCAGGTGAGCAAGGGGCGGCGCGGCATCTCGTTCACCGAGCTCGATCTCGCGTACGTGGAGAGACTCGAGTCGGTCGGCGGCTGGAGCCTCGTGCGCGGTGACCTCCGTGTGCTGCGCGAGACGCTGCGCACGATGGCGCGGGGCGAAGGGCTGCGCTTCTGAGCGAGCTGTCACGAATCGGCGCCGGTCCGACACTGTTCGTCCGAGCCAACGACCGACAAGGGAGGCCGGCATGACATTGACCGAGCGCCAGCAGGAGCTCTGCTCCACGAGCAGGTGGGACTTCTCGGACCTGCGCGCCCTGTACGTCAACTGCACGCTGAAACCGTCGCCCGGCCTCTCGCACACCCAGGGGCTGCTGGACGTCTCGATGGCGATCATGGCGGCGAACGGCGTCACGGTCGACCTGTTTCGGGCCGTCGACCACGACATCGCCCCGGGCGTCTACCCGGACATGCGCGAGCACGGCGCCGCGAGCGACGAGTGGCCCGAGCTGTACGAGCGGGTGCAGGCGGCGGACATCCTGGTGCTGGGCACGCCGATCTGGCTGGGAGAGAAGTCGTCGGTCTGCACCCATGTGATCGAGCGCCTGTACGGCAACTCGGCTCAGCTCAACGGGCACGGACAGTACGCGTACTACGGCAAGGTCGGCGGCTGCCTGGTGACCGGCAACGAGGACGGCGTCAAGCACTGCGCGATGAATGTCCTCTACTCGCTGCAGCACCTCGGCTGCGTGATTCCGCCGCAAGCCGATGCGGGTTGGATCGGCGAGGCGGGCCCGGGCCCGTCCTATCTCGATGCGGGCTCGGGCGGCCCGGAGAACGACTTCACGAATCGGAACACCACGTTCATGACGTGGAACCTGCTGCACACCGCGCGCCTGCTCCGCGACGCGGGCGGCTTTCCGGTGCACGGGAATCAGCGCGCGCTCTGGGATGCCGGTTGCCGGTTCGACTTCGCGAACCCGGACTACCGCTAGTCACTGGAGTCGGCGCCGGCCGCGACCCGGCAGGATGCGCGTGGGCTCTCGATCGCCGCCGACGGTGTCCCCGTATGCTCCTTTCTCCGCTGTCTCGACGAAAGACCGGAGGTTGTGAATGAGCTCCACCTCCATAGGGAGTCGTCTCGCGCTCGCCTTCCCAGTTGTCGTTGTCGGTGTCATCGCGCTGGCCGGTGTTGCACACTCAGCCGGTCCCGCGAACCTGCTCGAGAACGGCAACGCTGAGCAGGGCACGGCGGTCACCACGACCTCTGGGGTGACCAAGACGATTCCTGGCTGGGTGCAGCGGGGGAACTTCACCGTCGTCGAATACGGCTCGCCTGGCGGGTTCCCGGACGCAGCCGTCTCGACGGCCATCACCGGTGGGAAGAGATTCTTCGCCGGCGGCCCGGCGAATCCGAAGTCCGGCGCAACACAGGTGATCAAGGTCGGAGGCCGCGCGAAGGCAATCGACGCGAAAAAGCTCAGTGCGACTCTTGACGGCTATCTCGGCGGCTACAGCTCCCAGAGGGATTCACTCACCGTGACCGCGACATTCCTCGACGCCACCGGACTGAAGCTCGGGCAGATCAAGATCGGGCCGGTCACGCCGGCACAACGCACCAACAACACCACGATGGTGCCGAAGTCGGCGACCGGGAAGCTCCCGGCCAAGACACGGTCGATCCAGGTCTCCCTCAACGCCGTCCGCACCGACGGCAGCTACAACGACGGCTACGCCGACAATCTCAAGCTGAGCCTCGCCTCTTCGTAACGACGCGCGCTGCCCAAAAGGCGCACGATGCGATTCTCGAGCGGCCCGAGGTTTGGGGGCGCTGACAGGGCACGGCGGGATCGCAGAGGCGTTGGCGAGATCCGTCGGATGTGCCCGAGGGCCGCTTCCGGCGCTGTCGACGGCGCAGCGGGAACACGGCCCTCGAGCCGGCGGTACAAAGCCCTGGACGTGCCTACCCGCACAACCGCCGCCAGCCCTTCGACGAGCAGGTTCTCCACCGCCCCGAACCGCCAGGACATTACACCGCTTCGGGTCACCGAGTGCAATCCCACTGATCGTGATCGCCGATCGCACAAACCCCGTCTCGTCTGCGGCCCGGGTGTCCGGTTACGCGGACCCTTCGTCGCGTCGCGACAGCAGCCAGCCGAGCGCCCAGGTAGCCGCCGTCATGATCACCGCGAATATCACCCCGCCGACAATCAGTCTCTCAGGCGACGAGGCGTGGAAGAACAGGGTCAGAAGGGTCAACGCTGTTGCGAAGACGCAGAAGTGCAGGGCAAGCCTTTGGCCCATCCCTCTGATTCTGGTGCAGTTCCACGAAAAGACGAGCCACGAATCGTGCTCGGCTGGAAGCGGCGGGGTGGCAGCAGAGTGAGGCTCGAGCAGGGTCGCCCGATGGCTAGAGGACCGCGGAACGCAAACCGCGTGCAAACCCGCATGAATCCGAAGCGGGCGAAGGGACTCGAACCCTCGACCTACGGCTTGGGAAGCCGACGCTCTACCAACTGAGCTACGCCCGCGTGGGGGCGAATGATACCGGGCGCCTCACGGATCCTTCATACGCGCGCCCTACCCTGGAGCCGTGCGCGTCGTCCTCGTCGCCGTGCTGGTGGGCCTTCTCGTTTCGAGTGGTGCCGGGTCGCAGAGCCGGGCGGCATCGGAGGCGGACGCGCCGTTCGCGGGCCTCGCAACCTGGGTCGATCTCTACGACAAGCCCGTCTACGCCGATCCGGAGGGCACCGCAGCGCGCATCGCCGAGCGCGGCGTGCGCACGGTGTTCGCGGAGACGGCGAACTACAAGGCGACGTTCGACGTCGTCGGTGCGGAAGCGCTCGGTCGCTTCGTCGACGCGCTCCACACGCAGGGCGTTGCCGTCGTCGCCTGGTATTTGCCCGGGTTCGACAAGCCCGGACGCGACCTGCGGCGCGCCCGGGCGATGCTCGGCTTCCGCACGCCGGCCGGTGACCCATTCGACGCCGTGGCGCTCGACGTGGAGGCGACGGTGGAGAAGCGGGTGGGCATCCGGACGCTGCGCCTCGTCAATCTCGCGCGGGCGCTGAAGACGGAGGCCGGCGGCACTCCGGTGGCGGCGATCACACTGCCACCGCGGATGCTCGAGCGGCGGCCGACGGTGTGGCCTCGCTTCCCCTGGGGTCAGCTGGCGGGTCTGGTGGACGCCTTCGTGCCGATGGCGTACACCGGCTCCGCGTTTCGCGGCTACGAGGCCACGTACGGCTACGTGGCGCGGTCTCTCGCCACGCTCCACACGACCATGCTCGCCGCCGGGACGGAGACGCCGATCCACGCCGCGGGCGGAGTCGCCGACCGGATGAGCGCGGAGGAGCTGCGGGCGTTCGTCGACGCAGCGACCGATGCAGGAGTGGCGGGCGTCAGCCTCTACGACTTCCAGACCACGCCACCGCGTGGGTGGGCCGCGTTGTCGGTGTTCGGCGGGTCGTAGGTGGACCCTACGCGAGGACGTCGACCAGCCGGTCGATGCGGGCCACGGGCTCGAAGCCGAGCCGCTCGAGAATCGGTCGCGACATGCCGCCGGCGTGGGTGACCAGGGTGGGAGTTCCTCGCCGCTCCGCCTCCGCGGCGCGCGCCTCGACGAGCGCACGATAGGCACCGCGGCCGCGGACGTCTGGGCGCGTGGCACCGCCGAACAGGATCAGGCCCGAATCGGTGTACGCGGCGTAGCCGGCTGCCACGGGCTCGCGGTCGATCCAGGCGACGAAGGTCGAGCCCATGACGCCCTCGAGCTCGAACTCCCGCTGCGCCCGCTCGCGATCCAGGTCGCGCGGGTCGTCGAACGCCTCACGCTGGATCGTGCGCGCCGCCACGAGCTCCGCCACGGAGGCGACGCGCCGCACCTCGACGTCCTGCGGCAGCTCCCACGCCTGCCGTCCACGCAGCACCATGCCGACGCTGACCGGCTCGTCCTCGATCCACTCGAGCCCCTGAGCGAGCAGGCGCTGCACGAGATCGGCGGGTGTGCACGACTCTCCGAGCTCCCATTCGGCGCCCTCGCGGCCGCGCTCGAGCAGGAACGCCCGAATCTCGGCCAGCACGGGCGCGACCCCTTCCCCCGACAGCCGGACACGCTGCACGGTGGCCGCGGCCGGAACCGTCCCGGGCCCGAGGTAGACGGTGAACCGGCCGTCCGGATCACGGAGCAGCTCGTGGCCGGGCGACGGCGCCTGGTAGACGTTGGGATTCTCGGCGAGCTCGCGGATCACGCAGCGGGCCAGGCGTCCAGGAGCCGCTCCCGAGTGACGCGCAGGTGCTCGGGCAGCACCTTCACGTCCGCCAGCACGGGCATGAAGTTCGTGTCGCCCGACCAGCGCGGGACGACGTGCTCGTGCAGGTGGCCCGAGATCGAGCCGCCGGCGACCTCGCCGAGGTTCCAGCCGACGTTGAACGCGTCGGGGGAGTAGACGGCAGCGAGCGCGGCGAGCGCCGCGGTCGTCAGGCGATGCACCTCGAGCGCCTCCGTGTCGGAGAGCTCCCCGAGGGCCGCCACGTGGCGCATCGGAGCGACCATCAGATGGCCGGACGAGTACGGAAACTTGTTCAGCAGCACGATTGCCGTGGCACCGCGATCGACGACGAGACTCTCGCCGCCGAGCTCTCCGGCGACCTCGCGGCAGAACACGCAGCCATCCTGCTCCCCGGCCTGTTGCACGTACGAGAGCCGCCACGGGGCCCACAGCTGCCTGGTCACGGATGGATTGTCCCAGTAGGATCGTTCCCCTGCGGCACGTCCCTCGATCGAGGGAGCGCCGCTGTGGACTACCCGTTCGTCGAGAGCCCCAACATCACCCCCGGCAACGGGCGCACGATCGACGTGGTCGTGGTCCACACGATGGAGATCGCGGAGCGGCTCGACACGGCGGAGACGGTGGCACGGTGGTTCTCACGTCCGGAGAGCGGAGTCTCCGCCCACTACTGCGTCGACGCGGACTCCGTGGTGCAGTGTGTGCGGGAAGAGGACATCGCCTGGCACGCACGCGGCGGCAACGAGCGCTCGATCGGCATCGAGCTCGCCGGGCGTGCCGGACAGGGCGCCGACGGCTGGGGGGACGCCTACAGCCGGGCGCTGCTCGAACGTGCCGCGGCACTCGCGGCCGACGTGTGCGAGCGCTACGAGATCCCCGTTCGCTGGGTGCGCGCGGCCGGTCTCCGGCAGGGCCGCCGCGGTCTGACGGGTCACGTCGAGGTGAGTCGGGCTTTCCGCAAGAGCGACCACTGGGATCCGGGCCCGGACTTCCCCGTGGAGCGGTTCCTCAGCCTCGTGCGGATGGCGCAGCGGGTCGCACCGACACGTCCCCTCGCATAGGCCCGGACAGCGGCCCTCTACCCGGCGGCGACGCTGTCGAGCCCTGCGCGCAGCCCGTCGGCGAGCTCGTCGAGCTCGCCGCGCGTGATCACCAGCGGCGGCGAGATCTGCAACCCGCCGCCGACGAGCGTGCGGGTGAGGACGCCGTGGTCCCGCGCTGCGGCGTTCGCTCGGTCGGGCAGCGTCGGGTCTGCAGCGGTCGCGTCCGGGTCGACCTGGACGGCGGCGACGGCGCCGAGGCCGGAGCGGATCTCGGAGACGAGCTCGTGCGTGGCCAGTGGAGCGAGCGCGTCGGTCAGCTCGCGCTCGAGCTCGAGTGCGCGGCCGAAGAGGTCCTCGCGCTCCATGATGTCGAGGTTCGCGATGTGCGGCGGCGGTGGCGGTGGCATGGCCCGAGTACGTGTAGCCGTGACGCCACACACCGGCGCCCTCGGCCCAGAACGGCTCCCGCACGCGCGGCCCGACGACCACGCCGCCGAGCGGCACGTAGCCCGAAGTGACCCCTTTCGCGAAGGTGACGAGATCGGGCTCGCAGGCCGAGACGGCGGCTCGCGAACCAGTCGCCGACACGGCCGAAGCCGCAGATCACCTCGTCGACGACGAAGAGCACGTCGCGCTCGCGGCACACGCGCTGCACCCCGTCGAGGTACCCCTCGGGCGGCAGCAGGACGCCGCCGGCGCCGATGATCGGCTCGCAGAAGAAGGCGGCCACACGCTCGGGCCCGATCTCGTCGATCGCCTCGCTCAGCGCGTCGACCGAGTCCCACGCCACGCGGGTCGTGTCCGCGACGAGCGGCCCGACGCCGGTCTTGAATGCCTCGGTGCCGACGATGCTCGTGCCGTAGCCGGCGAGACCGTGGTAGCAGCGCTCACGGGTGACGATCACCGTCTTCTCCGGCTGCCCGACGAGGCTCCAGAAGCGGCGGCACATCTTGGTCGCGGTCTCGATCGACTCCCCGCCGCCCGTGGCGAAGAAGACGACGGCGTCGTCCATCGGCGCAACCGCCGCGATTCGCTCGGCGAGGTCGCGTGGTGGGTCGGGAGGAGACGTCGCCGTAGTGCGAGTAGGCGTGCATGCGCCGCATCTGCGCCGCGGCCGCCTCGACGATCTCCTCGCGCCCGTAGCCGACGTTCGCGTACCAGAGCCCGCCGGTGGCATCGAGGTAGCGGCGGCCCTCGGTGTCCCAGAGATGCGATCCCTCGCCGCGGTCGAGCAGCAGCTCGCCGCTCTCGGCGACAGCGTGCATGTCCGCGACGGGATGCCAGAACCGGGTCTTCATCCGCTCCAGCCTAACCGCCCCCGAAACGAACGCCGCCTTGGAACCGATCGTTACACGGCCGGCTCAGGCGGGGCCGGTCAGCGAGCCGCGGTTCGCGTCGAGCGTCGCCCCCGGGCAGGCGCGCCACAGGCCGCGGCGCTCGCGGCGAGCATCCCTCGTCTGCGCCAGCAGCTCATCGGCGTACACTCCTCGCCTGCGATGGAAGAAGTACGGCACTGCGGCGCCTGCTCGAACGAGCTCGACGTTCACCACCCTGCCGTCGGCGACGACGTAGCGGAGCAGCCGTCCGTAGTCGTCCCGGTCGTCCAGGGACGGATCGCGGGCGAGGAGCACCGCCGATCCCGGAGGCGTGAGCCGCCGGAGCGCCAGGGTCGCAGCGCGTCCGTAGCACTCGGTGCCGTGTTCCGGAGCGTCGATCTGCACCAATCGAACCCGCCGGCCGTCGTGCAGGCGAAGCGTGTCGCCGTCGGTCACACGGGCGACAGTTGCCTCGACACTGTCGACCCGCTCGAGTCGCGCGGTCTCCGGATCGGTCTCCGACGTCATGGAGTCGCACCCGGTGACCGCCAGAGCCGATACGACGATCAGGGCTAGACGGACGTCACCCAGACGAGCCTCGTCTCGAGAACGTGGACATCGGTCGCCTCGAGCCGGATGGCGAGCGTCTCCACGTCGGCAGCCGTGGCACGCCAGCTCTCGTCGATCTCGGCCACCTCGTCGAGGATCTCCTGCTCGAGCTCGGCGAGGTCGTCCTTCCTGTCGTCTGCCTTGTTCTCCGCGGCCGCGCGGCGAGCCGCGGCCCGGGACGACACGCCGCGCCGGTTGGCCGCACCAGACAGCGCGCCGGTGATCGAGCGCGTGCTCCGGCGCCCACCGAAGAGCGCGCCGAGTACGGCTCCCGCTCCGGCGATCAGCTCGCTCGCCTCGCGGCTTCTGACGTCGGTGTCGAGCTGCTCGATCCGCCGCTGCGACTCGGCGAGCGCCCGCTCCAGGCGGTCGCGCTTTGCCTCCAGCCGGTCGCGGATCTTCGCCGCCTCCGTGTCCGCGGCTGCCTGCGCCGCTTCGTCGCAGCGGCGCGCGAAGTTCTCTTCGGTCTCGCCGGGACGCGAGACGAGCTTGAGCGCCTTGTTGCGCTGCAGCTCGAGCGGACGGTTGTCGACGAGTCGCCGCTGCACGTCGCGCGTGAGCCCTTTCCAGAACGACGCCTCGGCGATCGGAGCGCCAGGCAGCACGTAGGCTCCTCCCGGAGCACCGTCCGACCGGAAGTCGCGGTCGTCGAAGTCGACCATCGTCTCGCTGTCGAGGTCGAGCCCGCCGTCGAGCGGCCCGTAGATCGCCTCGAACTCCTGCTGCTCGTCGATGCCGGCCGCGGTGTCGTCGTAACGAAGCGAGATGCGCGCCGCGACGAAGGCGCGGCGCCGCGACCCGGCCACATCGGCGCCGATCTGCGCCGCCCACGGCGCTGCCGGGTCGAGAAACGACACGGGCACTCCCGGGGCCACGGGCGGCGGCACAGTCGTCTCGCCGTCGCCGGCCGTGGGTGACGGCGGGCGTTGTGACCGATCGTCACCGGGTGCCGGCGACGGAGGAGCGGCTGCGGTGACCGCGACGACATCGGCCATCAAGGTCGCGACCTGCTCCTTCGTCAGTGGTCCGCGCAGGTACGACATCGCCCAGCGCGTGCCGAACAGGCGCGGCCGGTCGCTCTTCGCGGAGACGAGCAGGAACTGACGCTTCTGCAGGCCGCCGATGGCCGCGTCGAGCGCTCCGACATCCGTGCCTCCGGCCGCCGAGCGCAGCCCTTCCAGCACGCGCGCCTTGTCGTTCTCGGTCTGCAGCCGCCCGACGAGCCACGTGCCCGCGTTGGCCATCGCCTTGTAGTCGAGATCGACGGGGTTCTGCGTCGAGAGCACGAGCCCGGCGCCGAATGCACGGCCCTGCTTGAGCAGGGTCAGGATCGGCTTCTTCGCCGGCGGCGCCGCGGTCGGCGGCACGAAGCCGAACACCTCGTCCATGTACGTGAGCACCCGCAGGTCGGGCGTGCCGGGCTGCCCGCGCATCCACGTCACGAGCTTGGAGAGCACGAGCGTGACGACGAACTGCCGCTCGGTGTCCGAGAGGTGCGCGAGGTAGACGACCGTCGCGCGCGGCTTGCCATCCGCCGTGAACAGGAGCGACTGCAGGTCGAGCGCCGGCCCGGATCCCCAGGCGGCAAAGGACGGCGAGGCGACGATTGCGTTGAGCCGGAAGGCGAGCTCCGTGCGCTCCTTCGGCGGGAAGAACTGGTCGACGTCGAACACCCCGAGCTTGCGGAACGGCGGCTGCGCCACCTCCCCGATCAGCGTGCCCAGGTCGAGGTCGCGTCCGGAGCGCCAGGCGTTCTCGACGAGGTTCGAGAGCAGTACGTGCTCGCGGCTGGCGATCGGGTCGGCCTCGATGCCCACGAGCGCGAGCAGGCTCGTCACCGTCCCCTCGATCTCGTCGCGCAGCGCCTCCGCCTCGGTGTCCCACGAGAGCGGCGGTGCGGCGAGCGAGCCGACCACGTTGAGCGGCACACCCGCCTCCGAGCCGGGCGTGTAGATCGTCACCGCGGCTGCGTCGCGCAGCGCCTGGATCCGCTCGGAGCCGATGCCCTGCGACGCGAGACCCTCGCGCCAGATCGTCGCCGTCTTCTGCGCGTAGTCCTCCACGGAGATGCCCTCCGCCTGCGCTTCCGCCTCGTCGACCCAGGGCCGGAAGCTCTCAGGAGCGAGGTCGGGGAACGTGAGCGCCAGATTGCCGAGGTCGCCCTTGGGATCGATCGCGAGTACCGGGATGCCCGCCAGCAGAGCCTCTTCGAGCAGCACGATCCCGAGCCCGGTCTTGCCGGAGCCGGTCATTCCCACGATCACGCCGTGCGTGGTCAGGTCGCCGGACCCGACGACCAGCCTGTTTGCCCCCGGCTTCGCCGTCTTCGCGTCGAGCTCGTTGCCGAGCCAGAACGATCCGCGATCCGCCACGGAGCGAGTCTAGAGCGTTAGCATCGCGCGGTGATCAAACCGCTCGTCGTGCATCCCGGAGAGCCGGCAAGGCTGGCCGATCGTGACCCTCGCTTCGATCTCGGCCTGGACAAGACGGAGGGAAAGGCACGCCTGAAGGAGCTGCGTGAGCGGCTCGCCGGGCTGCACAACCGCCTGTTCGCCGAGGGTCGCCACACCGTCCTGCTCGTGCTGCAGGGGCTCGACGCCTCCGGCAAGGACGGTGTCATCCGGTCGGTCTTCAGCGGCGTCAACCCGCAGGGTTGCCGGATCGTCTCGTTTCGCTCGCCCACGTCGACCGAGCTCGCTCACGACTATCTGTGGCGCGTCCACGGTGCGATGCCGGCACGCGGCGAGATCGGCATCTTCAACCGATCGCACTACGAGGACATCGTCGCCGTGCGCATGCTGGGCCTCGCGCCGGAGGAGGTGTGGCGCCGCCGGGCCGGCCACATCCGGGAGTGGGAGCGAATGCTCGTCGACGAAGGGACGCGGCTCGTGAAGGTCTTCCTCGACGTTTCGAGCGAGGAGCAGCGCTCGCGGCTGCAGGAGCGGATCGACGACCCGGAGAAGCGCTGGAAGTTCCGGCGCGACGACCTGAAGGTGCGGGCGCGGTTCGACGACTACCGGGCTGCGTGGGACGAGGCGATCACCGAGACGTCGACCGACTGGGCGCCATGGCACGTCGTGCCTGCCGACCGCAACTGGGTCAAGGCGCTTGCCACAGCGGCACTGCTCGTGGAGGCGTTGGAGGCACTCGACCCGCAGCTGCCGCCGGCGGAGCCGGGCGTCGAGGACATCGTCATCGAGTAGCGGTGGGGCCGATCCGGCCTCACGTGAGGATCGGAAGCACGAGGCCCGCCGGACAGCCGTGCCGCAGGAGCGCGACTGCGTCGACGATGTCCACCTCGACATGGGTGGCGATGATCAGCGCGTCCCCGAGCGGGCACCCCCACTCGGCGAGTGCCTCGAACCGGGCGCGAAGCAGCTCTTCCGCAGCCGACGAACCGAGCAACTCGAACTGTGCCGCTGTCATGTGTGGACCCTCCCTATGCCGCAGATGCAGGGTCTCGTTGTCGCTCGCGCGGGGGGTGGGTGCCCTCCCCCCGCTGGGGGAACTCGATCCCTCGTTCTGGGGGTTGCCCGGGGGGCCCTCACATGAGGATGCGCAGCACGAGTTCCGGTGGGCAGCCTCGCTGCATGAGGTTCTCTGCGTCGTGGAGGTCGATCTCGACGTTGGCGGCGATCACCGCCGCCTGCTCGATGTCGAAGCCGACGCGGAGCAGAACGTCGAAGCGCCAGCGGAGCATCTCAACTGCTTCCGTCTCCTCGAGTTGCTCGAACTGGGCGCCTGTCATGCTCGCTCTCCCTCTCGCTCGTTCCGCAGGTGGCGAATACCTCGGCGTGGGTGAGCTGCTGGCTCACCCCCGAAAGGGGGGTTCTCTACCCCAGCGTGGGGGATGTCATGGAGGAGTCCGGCCGCCGAGGGTGAATCGTCGGTTGTCGTACCCGAGGTGGAGGTTCCGATGCACGCCCCCCGTGCAGCTCCAGCGGTCGCAGCGCTCGCCGTCGCGGCGGCGCTCGTCGGCGGTCTCGTGCTCGGCGTCCTGCTGATCGCGTTCGCGTCGACCGTCTCGTAGCGTCGAGACACGAAGGCCGGGCACCCGGGCAGGGCCAGGGTCGCCGGCCCCTGCGGCTGAGACATGCCATGTGTGGTCCCTGCGCTCCCTCGTTCGAGGGACGGATCGTCCTGAACGGGGGACGCCGACCGAGCCTTTCGCGCCTATCTCTAGAAGGTGGCCGCCGAAGTGGGACAGAATGCGCGAACGGCGGCGGAGCGGCAGGCCGCGGCGCGACAGGAGAAACTCGACCATATCGAGGCACAGCGCCTGTCCGGTGAGCTCGTGATTCGCAGGATGACGAGCGTCGAGCGAGCGGCATGGGTCAAACGACGCCGTGTCTTCGCCGCGAGCTCCACGGCGGTGGAACGGGCCGGCCGAGCATCGGCGCTCGAGACGCGACGCAGGCAAGCCGAACGCCTTCGCGACTGGACAGACGCCGCTCTGGTCGCGAGACCCCGGTAGCGTCGAGGCCGAGGCTGGTCCTGAGCGGCCGTCTGCCTCGGGTGCTGCTCACACCGGTCTTCGCACCCGACTCCGCTCACTCGTCGATGCGCCCGGCGAAGTGCCGGTCGGTGTGTGGCCGGGTGAGCTCGTAGAACGCGAGGCGCTGACCGCCGGCGGCGCTGAAGCTCGCGCAGGGCCCGTGCGGGATCTCGATCTCGCGCAGGTCACGCGCGCTCTCGGCCCGCAGCCTGGCGACGGTCGTGGCGTAGTCGGCCACGCGATAGATCAGGATGGGTGTCGTTCCCTCGAGGTGGCCGCTCAGGAGGATCGCGGGGCCGACATTCGAGACGCGCAGACAGGCGACGACCGTTCCCATCCCGCGCACCTTCCAGACGAGCTCCGCACCGAGCTCCTCGACATAGCGTCGCGCGCAGCCGTCGACGTCGTCTGTCGGCACATAGATGAAGTCGAGCGACTCGAACACGACGGTGTGGGGCACTGAGGCACCCACACGATGCCACTGAGCGAAGACGTCCGGAGCCGGCGCTTCGCTGTCGGCACACCAGTCATGCCATGGCGCCCGACCGACAAGCGGCCTCCGTGCTCGGACGCCCCACCGCGGTGATCTCCGCAGCCGCACCCCGTCAGAGGCAGGCTTCGACGGCCTTCACGGGTGCGTCTGATTCGTCCAGCTGCCAGTACGCGACGTTGTCGCGGTGATGCGCGACGTCGCCGCTGCCACCGTACGACTCGAAGTCGGCCTGCGCGAGTCGCTCCGTCTTCGCCGCTCCTGCTTCGTTCGCAGCGATAGCGACGGTGGCGAAGTGCCCGTCGGCCTCGACTTGGAACGTTCCGCCTGACGTGTCGCCGACAACGTACGCGCGATTGGTGTCGAAAACGCCTGCCCCGGCCTCGGTGAGGCAAAAGCGCAGCAGCTTGGCGTCATACCTGCCGCCGACAGCACGCGACGTATCGCCGCCACACCCGATTGTGGCCAGGAGCAGCACAAAGCTGGCCAGGCCGATCCGTAACACAGCTGAATGATCCGCCCGCGCGACCGCCCCGCCTAGGCCAGGGATGGCCTCCAAAGGGCTAGTCCCGCTGGCGGCTCGACACGCCTCGTGCCATTGTCCCGTCGGCCGCGGGTGGGGGGCCCTACGGTCGTAAGAGCGTGTCGGCTCTCATTTTCCTAGGTTCGTCGACGCGCGACCGAGGATCCCGCGCTCGAGCGTGTGGCGGCAACGCCGCGCGTCGCGGCTCTGCCTGCGCCGTCCCGGCACCCCCTATGGGTAGAAGACCGGGGTAGAAAACAGCCCGGAGCCCAGGCCCCAAGCCGTTGCGTCAGAGCCAGCGCTTCCAGCGAAAGAAGCCGATCATGCCGATGATCCCTGAGAGCATCGCGGCGATGATCAGCCAGAACACCAGGTGGCTCGACGCCCCCGGCTCGCCTCCGCCCGGAAGCCCGAGGTTCATGCCCCAGATGCTCGCGATGAGCGTTGCCGGCAGAAAGATGATGCTGAACACGGTCAGGATGCGCAGGACGTCGTTGAACCTGTGGGCGATGACCGCCTCATTTGTCGTCTCGAGCGCCTCGACGACCTCCTTGTAGTTGTCGAGCTGGTCCCAGATCCGTTCAGCGGCGTCGACGATGTCGTCGAAGTAGTCCTCGAGCTCCTCCGGCAGAAAGCGGTCGACCCGGCGCTCGAGCACGCGGAGCGTCGAGCGCTCGGGCTTGATCACCTTGCGGTAGCTGATGATCTCCTGCTTGACGTTCGAGATGTCGCGGACGACCCCCTCCGCCTGACCCTCGAACATCTCGTCCTCGATCGTGTCGAGCTTGTGTCCGATCTTGTCCAGGATCGGGAAGCAGTAGTCGAAGAGGTCGTCGAGCACCTCGTACAGGAGGCGCCCGGCGCCCTTGGCGAAGAGCTGGTCGCGGAACGCCTCGTCGGACTCGCAGCGCGCCAGCAGCCTGGTCACCGGCAGCAGCTCGCGGTTCGGGATCGTGACGAGGTAGTCCTGGCCGATGAAGAAGTCGAGCTCGGCCGCGTTCAGTCGCTGGATCTTCTTGTCGTAGACGGGGAAGTGAAGGACGGTGAAGAGATAGCCCTCCTCGTCGTAGTCGTCGACCTTCGGCCGCTGGCGCTTCGAGACCACGTCCTCCACGTCGAGGGGATGCCAGCCGAAGCGCTCGGCAAGCGCGGTGGCCGTCTCCACGTCGGGCGCGACGACGTTGACCCAGGCGAGTCCGCTAGTGGTGAGCTCGTGGACCTGCGAACCGGTCCGCGAGACGACCTCCGCGCTTCCGCGCGACCGCGTACGCCGTGTGATCCTCGGCAAGCTGGGCATACGTACTGAGCGGGTCGTCGATCGCCAACACCATGTTCTCCATTCTACCGGGCTTGCCTGCGCATGTCCTCGAGGGCGTCCGCGTCGCAGTGTCTCCCGGTTGCCCGCACCGCCGTCCCCGCTCGAGAGCCGGCTCGCGCACCATAAGATCGAACCTCCCGACCGAGGAGGCGGACATGGCGATCGCGATGGTGCAGGAGTTCCCGGCCGACCCCAACGACCACGGCACCGCGAACTACGACAGCGTGAAGGAAGGCCTCAACGTCGAGGCCGACCCACCGGCCGGGTTGATCGTCCACACGGCAGGCTTCACCGGCACGGGAGTCTTCCGGATCTTCGATGTCTGGGAGACCGAAGATGACATGCGGCGGTTCAATGCCGAGCGGCTGATGCCGGTCGTCGCACCGCTCATCGAAAGCGGGGCGGAGCCTCCGAGCGCCGAGTACACCTACGAGCTCCACGATCTGGTGAAGGGGTAGCCCACTCGTCGGGGATCCGCTCTTGCGGACGGCGAACCCCAAATGCCGCTGCACACCGCCATGCTCCCGAAGCCGGCCGGTCGGCCATCGTCGACCTCCGCCCGCGACCTGGGACGACCCGGGTATGAGACGATGAAGAACCCGACCCGAGGAGGAGAACGTGGCCGTCGCGTACATCCAGGAGTTCCCGATCGCCGAGGGCGACCTCAGCACCACCAACTACGACGCGATCGTCGAAGCGCTCAGTCTCAGCAGCGCGCCTGACGGGCTCATCGTGCACACCGCAGGCTTCGACCATGCCGACGGGGTGTTCCGGATCTTCGACGTGTGGGAGACCCGCGAGCAAGGCGAGCGGTTCACGACGGAGCTGTTGAATCCGATCCTCGAACGTTTCATGGCCGAAGCCGCCGAAGGCGAGTTCGCGCCGCCCACGTTGGACAGCTGGTACGACCTCCACGACACGATGAGTTAGAGCGGGGCGGGGTGGGGCCGGTAGCGCACCCCTCGTGCGGATACCGCCCGTCTCCACCTTCCAGGCGCTACGGAGCGTGCCGGTCGGCGAAGAACCACCCGACAAGCATCGTCCCGAGGCCGATCAAGACCCCGTACACGGCCACCCAGCCGACGGACGTCGCCTCCCAACCGCTGACGATGCCGGTCCCACCCCAGCCCATCACGAGGGAAAAGCTCACTGCTGCGGTGAGCAGCCCGAGCACCAGGAACACGTCCGGTAGCCCTGCAGCCAGGATCACGAGCGGGATCACCGCGATCAGAACCCCGATCCCGAGCGCCGTGCTCATAGATCCTCGTTGTAGTCGATCTCAGCTTCGTCCGCGAGGACCAGCAGTACGTGTTCGGGGTCACGGCGAGGTTCCGCTGTCCGACCTGCTCTCCGATCCGCCCCCACGGCGCACCGGCGAGATGCATTAGCGAGATTCTGCGGTGTCTCAGATCGTGGGGTGAAAACACCGGCCGAGGCCCCGCTACTGGGTTGATCCGGGGCTCAATCGCAGTCGCACGATCTCTCGGAGATTGTTCGCCGATCCGATCGGCAACAAGCCGTTGGCCTCGTCGGCCTCCGTGTCCGCGATGAGATCCAGTGCGGCCCCGGCCGTCGCCGACCGAGGAGGCCAGCCGGCCGCCTCCGAGCTCGTTGTACGCTCGGTGAGCTCCAACCGTTCCTCGATCGTCAGACCGTCGAGGATCTGGCTGAGCTTGCGGCGGCGACTGTCGAGATGCTCTCTCACCGGCCGAATCCGCTCTGCGTGGGTTTGCTCACGGTTCGAGCATACGTCGCGCGTCGACCAGCTCGAGACACGGCCGGCGAGGGCGAGGCCGACCTGATAGGGGTCACTGCCAGGGCGCGCGAGCTAGCTCGCCGTCTCGTCGACCGTCCATTTGCCGCCGACCTCACGCCGTAGGACCTTCCCGCAGTTTGGACAGCGCCGCTTCGTCGCCTCACGGAGTGGCTCGCCCGGAGCGCTGATCGCGGATTCGACGCGGTTCCCGCAGTTCGGACAGGCGTCCCTCTCGCTGTCGTCCTCGGACGGGCTCACGTCTCTGGAAAATAACACCGGCCTATCGTTGCCTCGTCTGGCGAAAGCTCGTAGGGGGGCACGCGACGGGCATTTCCGACCTTCCCGTCACACCTGACCCACGGTTTCAAGCCGTTCCCGCGTAGGTAAGGGGACGTTCATGCGCCCGGCAGGAATCGAACCTGCGACCTCGCGCTCCGGAGGCGCGCGCTCTATCCCCTGAGCTACGGGCGCGGGGACTGGCGCAGTGTAGTCGAGTGGTCGAAGGGTGGAGCTCGGTCGCCGGAGGCCGGCTTGGCCGGCCGGGAGGCTCGCACCGGTTCCGCGGTGTCTCGGCGTGAAGGAGGGGGTTCGTGGGGGAACCATTGGGTTCCCCCACGGGAGACCTCGCGCTCCGGAGGCGCGCGCTCTATCCCCTGAGCTACGGGCGCGGGGACTGGCGCAGTGTAGTCGAGTGGTCGAAGGGTGGAGCTCGGTCGCCGGAGGCCGGCTTGGCCGGCCGGGAGGCTCGCGCCGGTTCCGCGGTGTCTCGGCGTGAAGGAGGGGGTTCGTGGGGGAACCACTGGTTCCCCCACGGGAACGGCCGGGAGGCTCGCACCGGTTCCGCCGTGTCTCGGCGTGCCGGAGGGCACGGCGATCGCCGGATGGGGGATCGGGATCGACGCCGTCGTGGCCGATTTCATCGCTGGTGCGGCAGAGCGGCCGGTCGTCGAAGGACACGAGCGCGGTGGCGAGCTTCTGCCTGTCGAAGGGCAGGGCTCGCCGGCACGGCCGGCCCGCTCCGGCGTCACCTACGCGGTCGTCCCCACGTTGCATGCGCTCGTCCTCTCCCCCGGCGCAACGGCCGCCGCGAGGAACGGGCGGGGCCGAGGCGAAATGAGCAGTCTCGTGCGCCGTGTGATGGCACTTGCCGCCGTGCTCGCCTGTGCGCTGGCGGCAGCTTCCGCCGTGCTCGCGGCCGAGTTCGGGGTCAACGACGACGGAGCGCTCTACGCAGCCGACGGCGGTGAGTCCTTCTACACGGCCATGGCCGGTCTCGGGCTACGCCAGACGGTGATCACCGTGCGCTGGCAGCCGAGCGCCCCGGCAGCGATCCCGCAGTCCGACAATCTCGATCGCATCGTGCCGATCGCGGCGAGCCACGGGCTCAAGGTCGTACTTGCCGTCTACCCGTACCCGCCGCGAGAGATCGAGTCCGGTCTGGCGACGCCGCAGGCCTTCGCCGACTGGGTAGCCTCGCTGGCGCGCCGCTACCCACAGGTACAGCAGTTCATCGTCGGCAACGAGCCGAATCAGCCGGCGTTCTGGCGGCCGCAGTTCGGTCGGAATCGGACAAACGCCTCCGCAGCGAGCTTCGGCGCGTTTCTCGCGGCCGCATACGACGCGCTGAAGGCTGTGAACCCCGCCACCACCGTGATCGGGGTGGGACTGTCCCCGCGCGGCAACGACAAGCCCGACGCTGTGAGCAACATCTCCACGTCGCCCGTCCGCTTCCTCGCTGCGCTCGGCGCGTGGTACCGGTCGAGCGGCCGCACGCTACCGCTCATGGACGGGTTCAGCTTCCATCCCTACCCGAACAAGGCGACGGACGCGTTCGAAGTGGGGTACCGGTGGCCCGGCGCCGGTTTCGTCAACCTCGCCCGCGTGAAGCAGGCGCTGTGGGATGCCTTCGCAGGCACCGCGCAGCCGACCACCGTGGAGGGACTGAAGCTGTATCTCGACGAGGTGGGCTGGCAGGTCGACACGAGCTTCCTTCCGGACTACGTGGACGCCGAGAACGTGCCGGTCACCGACGAGCTCACGCAGGCGGACGTCTACGTGAAGCTCGTGCGGCGGGCAGAGTGCGACGCCGACGTGGCCGAAGTCAATATCTTCGGCTTGTTCGACGACCGTGACAGGCGCGGCTTCCAGGCAGCGTTGCACCGAGCCGACGGCACGCCGCGCCCGGCCGCGGACGCCGTGCGGCGGGCTCTCCAGGAGCCCGCCGCGTGTGTCCCGACCTCCTGGAAACCGGCTCGCAGCGTCGTCGGCGCAAGGGCGCCGCGTATCGCCGCCGGCGCGCGGAACGTCGTCGTTACCCCGCTGGCCGCCGAGGGCGTCGTGGCCACGGCCTGCGCGTACCCCCGCTCCGTCGCCCCTGCGGCCGCCTTGCGGCTACCGGCCCGGGCGGGCGGTCGCTCAGCCGTGTGCGCGAGCGGCAAGGTCATGCCGGGCCGGCCTTCGCCGCTCATGCTGCCGCGGCTGGCGTCCCTGGGTCGAGGCGGCACGATCGGAGTGCGGCTGGTGGCAGAGTCGAACGCCACGCGCACGGTCTCGTACGCCACGCGCTTCCGATGACCCGGCGAGCTTGACATCGAACATGTGTTCGTCTAGCGTGACGAACACATGTTCGCCCGGCTTGCTCTTGTCGTCGCGCTCGCCCTCGGTCTGTGGGCGTTGTCCGCTCGGGACACCGGGGCGAGCGGGCCCGCGCAGCACTACCGCGTCCATACGGGCGACACGCTCTGGAGCATCGCCAGCGCCCACTTCGCGGGTGATCCGCGCGAGGGCGTCTGGGAGCTCCAGCAGCGCAACGGGCTCCGTGGGGTGACCATTCGGCCGGGCCAGATGCTCGTCCTGCCCTGACCGCTGCGTGCGGGGTAGGGTTGCCGGGCCTGCACACCGGGACACCACGAAGGGAGAGCCATGGCGAGCGAGCGCGTCCTCGACCTGCTGCGACGGCCCGTCGACGGTGACGAGATCCGCGAGATCCGCGAGCTCTGGAAGACCCACTCCATCGCGGAGGACAACCGAGACCTCCCAGGGTTGATCTCCACGCTAACCGAGGACTGTGTCTACACGGTGATGGGCACCGGCGCGCGCTGGGAGGGCCATGAGGGTGCCGCCCGCTTCTACACGGAGCTCCTCGGCGCCTTTCCCGACATTCACTTCGACCTCGAGTTCATCGTGATCGGACCGCAGGGCGTGTGCGAAGACGCGCATGTCACGGCGACGCACGAGGGACGGTGGCTCGGCCACGAGCCGACCGGACTGCGCCTCGAATGGCGGAACGCGATCTTCTTCCCGTGGGACCCGGCGGCGAGGAAGTTCCGGGGCGAGACCGTCTACACCGATCTCGCGCTCTAGCCCGCCGCTGCGACGGCGGTCGGGGTGGGCTGAGGCAGGTCCGCCGGCCGCTGTCGCACGACGTCGAAGAACGCGTCGACGACCGCCGGGCTGAACTGCGAGCCGCGTCCGTCGACCACCTCCGTCAAGGCGTCGGTGAGCGACCGCGCGTCGGCAAACGGCCGCGCTGTCGTCATCGCGTCCCAGGCGTCCGCGAGGCCCACGACGGCAGCGCCGAGCGGAATCTCGTCGCCCCGCAGCCGATCCGGGTAGCCACGACCGTCCCAGCGCTCGTGGTGGTAACGGATCGCGGGCACTGCGCCCGCCAGGTCCGAGAGCCTGCCCACGATCTCGGCGCCAAGCGGCGCGTGTTGGCGCATGACGGCGAATTCCTCTTCCGTGAGCGGTCCCGGTTTCGTGAGGATCGCGTCGGGAATGCCGATCTTGCCCACGTCGTGGAACAAAGCCGCGACGGCGAGCAGCTCCAGCTCGTCGGAGGAGAAATCCAGACGGCGGGCAATCGCCAGCGTGATCTGGCGCACGCGCTGCGAGTGGCCTGCCGTGTACGGATCCTTGGCTTCCACCGTGGCATTCAACGCTTCCACCATCTCGAGGGTGCTGCGCTCGAGGTGGTCGAGCGACTCGCGCAGGGCCCGCGACCGTCGCGCGAGCTCTGCGTTCTGTGACTGAAGGCGGCGCGACGCGTTCGTCACCAGCAGCGCGAGCAGCACATAGAGGGTGACGAACACGACGATCACGGCGAGCCAGATCTGCCGTGTGATCGAGCCGATGGCCGCCTCGAGCGGGGCGGGGTCGACGTAGACCTCGTAGGCACCCACCGTCCGGCCGCGCGCGTCGCGGATCGGCGCGTACACCTCGAGCATGCGGTCGAGACCGAGGAGGGCGGCCTCCGCTCCTTCCTCGGCCTCGCCGGCGTCGGCTTCGTGGAGCTCCTCGAGGTCTCCCTCCGCCTCGCCCGTGCTCAGGACCTCGCCGAGCTGTCCTTCGAGCGGGTACGTGCGCCCGATTCGGTCAGGGGCAAGCGTCGCGTACGCGAGCAACCCATCGCGCCGCCACACCTTGACGCTGCGGATGTCCCCGGACAGGTGGAGCACACGTTCGAGGCGGCTCTGCGCCGAGCGATCGACGACGATCTTCTCGCGACGAACCACGATCGGCGAGAGCACCGTGTCGGCAAAGAGCGCGACGTCCTCCTTTTCATCCTCGATCTTCTGGTGCTCGATCGCCCGCGAGAGCACGACGGACAGTCCGATCGCACCCAGCCCGAGGATGATTCCCGACGCGACGAGGAAGAGCCGGAGCAGTGTGAGCGTCCGACCCAGCCCGTGAATGACGGGCCCTTCCCGCGGCATGCGTCGGTCATCGACCGGTGACGGGCGCTGCT
Source organism: uncultured Actinomycetes bacterium (assembly GCA_963703975.1). Lineage (GTDB taxonomy): Bacteria > Actinomycetota > Thermoleophilia > Gaiellales > Gaiellaceae > Gaiella. The sequence continues at coordinate 44,283 of CAVPGO010000045.1, read as the reverse complement.
TGAGCGCGGTCTCTACAATCGACGGCCGTGGACCTCGACGTCGTGTTCCTCGGGACGTCCGGGTCAACGCCGACCGCGCAACGGGCACCTTCGGCTACGTTGATCCGCCGCGGTGGCGAGCGGCTGCTCGTCGACTGCGCCGAGGGCACACAGCGGCAGTTGCTGCGCTCCGACGTCGGGCTCGTCGACCTCGAGGAGATCTTCCTCACCCATCTGCACGCGGACCACTTCCTGGGCCTGCCCGGCATGCTGAAGACCTTCGCGCTTCGCGGTCGCGACGTGCCGCTCACCGTCTACGGGCCGAGCGGCAGCCGACGGCTGCTCGGAGACCTGCGCCGTATCTTCGGCCGGCTCACCTACCGGCTCGACGTGATCGAGCTCGACCCCGGAGATGTGCAGGAGCGCGACGGCTACCGGCTGACTCCCGTCGCGGTGGAGCACGGTGTGCAGGCGCTCGGCTACGCGCTGGTCGAGCACGAGCGCCCGGGCCGGTTCGATGTCGAGACGGCCGACCGGCTCGGCGTGCCCGACGGGCCGGCTCGGGGAGCGCTGCAGCGCGGTGAGGCGGTCACGCTCGCCAACGGCGCCGTCGTGCGGCCAGAGGCCGTCCTCGGCGAGCCTCGTGCGGGCCGCACCGTCGTGCTCACCGGCGACACGGCGCCCTGCGATGCCGTCGTCGCCGCTGCCTCCGGTGCCGACCTCCTCGTGCACGAGGCGACGTTCCTCGCCGACGAGCGTGACCGCGCGCGCGAGACCGGCCATTCGACGGCCGGGGAAGCGGCGCTCGTTGCGCGGGACGCCGGCGTCAAGCTCCTGGCGCTCACCCACGTCTCGAGCCGCTACGGCGGCGGAGCTGTCGAGGAGGAGGCGCGGGCAACGTTCCCGCACACCGTCGTGCCGCGCGACTTCGACCTCATCGACCTGCCGCTGCCGGAGCGGGGGCCGCCGGAGCTGATCTCGCGTGGCGCCCGGCAGGGCCATCCGGGTGTAGGGTCCGCGTCGTGACGCACTTGGTGCAAGTGGCCGTCGCGGGCGACGTGGCGGAAGCGGAGGAGTTGCAGCGGATCCTCGCTGCCGCGGGGATCGGCGCCGAGCTCGAAGCGGCCGTGATCGAGCACCCCGAGGAGCACGGGGACGCTGCGGTCAAGGTGCTCGTGGGCGAGTCCGACGTGGACGACGCCCGCGACGCGATCGAGGCGCTCACCGAGCCCGACGAGCTGACCCAGGACTGACCGGGGAGGGCAACTGCGGCGGCCGAGCCGTTGTCCGGCGCGGGCGCTGCGATGCGCGCACCACTGTGCCTGCCTTCACGCAGGCACGCCCCCGCGGGCGGCGCTCTCCCGGTAGCCCTGTCACGTGGCAGCTGTGTGCAGCAAAGTGTCGGGAGTGGGCAGGCAACCGGACTTCGACGCCCGTGCGGCCCGCTACGACGAGATCCGTCCGCAGGGCGCGACGTGGTGGCGCCGCTTCGAGGCGCTCGTCGCGCACGGCGACCTGCGCGGCAGGCGGGTGCTCGACGTAGGCTGCGGCACCGGGGCGCTCGCGGCGGCGCTCGCGGAACGCGCGTCGGCGCGCGTCTGGGGCGTCGAGCCGAGCAAGGACATGCTCGCCGTCGCGAAGGCGCGCGTACCTCGTGGGGTGGGACTCCAACACGGCGCTGCAGAGTCCCTGCCGTTCAGGGGCGGCTGGTTCGAGCGTGTCGTGATGAGCCTCGTCGTCCACCTGGTCGACCGGCCACGCGCCTTTGCCGAGGCGCACCGCGTGCTGGCGCCCGACGGCCGGCTCGCGATCGCGACGTTCGACCACGCACATTTCGACGCGTACTGGGCGGCGCCGTTCTTTCCGTCGCTCGCCGCCGTCGATCGAGCGCGCTTCCCGACCCGGGACGAGCTCCGCGAGGAGCTCGCAGAGGCTGCGTTCTCGACGGTCGAGGTCATCGACCTCCCGGACGTGGAGACGATCGCGCGGGAGACCGCTCTCGAGCGCCTGCGGGGCCGCCACATCTCGACGTTCGACCTGCTCGACGACGCAGAGGTACTCGATGGGGTCGCTCGTGCCGAACGCGAGCTCCCCGACACCGTCGAGGTCGAGCTCGCGCAGGTGCTCGTCATCGCCGGCCGCTAGACTCGTGACGACCCTTTAACCCGGTCCAGCGAGGCCGGAAAGGAGAGGCATGACCACCGATCTTCCGCGCGCCGCAACGGCGAGGGTTCTGCTCGACGGCGAGGCCGTCGCCCGCACGCTGGCGCGTCTTGCTCATGAGCTGATCGAGCGCAACGACGACCCCGGGTCGATCGTGCTCGTCGGGATCCACACCCGCGGTGTGCCGCTCGCGCAGCGGCTGCGTCGCCTGGTGGCCGACCGCAGCGGCATCGCGCCGGCTGTCGGAGCGCTCGACATCACGTTCCATCGCGATGACGTCCTGGTGCGGAACGGCGATGCGCCGCGGCACCGCCAGCCGATCGTCCGCGGCACGACCCTCGACGTGGCGCTCGAGGGCAAGACGGTGGTGCTCGTCGACGACGTTCTCTACACGGGCCGCACCATCCGCGCCGCGATCGACGCGCTGCTCGAGTACGGGCGTCCTGACCGCGTGCAGTTGGCCGTGCTGGTCGATCGCGGTCACCGGGAGCTTCCGATCAGGCCGGACTACGTGGGGAAGAACCTGCCGACGGCACGTCACGAGCGTGTCCACGTCCAGCTGCTGGAGGTGGACGAGATCGACCAGGTCGTCCTCGTCGGGGGAGAGGAGGGAAACGATGCCTGATCTGCATGTCGCAGACGACCTGCGCCCGCCGCAACGGCCTGTGCGGCGGCACCTGCTCCGAGTCTCCGACCTGTCGCGGAACGACGTGGAGCGGGTGCTCGACACCGCGCGGGCGCTGGAGCGGTCGCTCGACCGGGAGGTGAAGAAGCTGCCCACGCTCCGTGGCCGCCTGGTCGTGAATCTCTTCTACGAGTCGTCGACGCGCACGCTGTCGAGCTTCGACCTCGCCGCCAAGCGGCTCTCGGCGGACACGATGTCGCTGCGGGCGTCCGGTTCCTCGGTGGACAAGGGCGAGTCGCTGAAGGACACCGCGCTCACTCTGGCCGCGTACGACCCCGATGTGGTCGTCGTGCGTCATCCGCACATCGGCGCGCCGCAGGTCGTCGCCGCCGCCACGGACGCACATGTCGTGAACGCAGGCGACGGGAAGCACCAGCACCCGACGCAGGCGCTGCTCGACCTGTACACGATGCGCGAGGCGCTCGACCGGCTCGAAGGGCTGCACGTGGCGATCGTCGGTGACGTCCTCCACTCGCGGGTGGCACGGTCGCTCGTCGAGGCGTTGCGGCTCGTCGGCGCGCACGTGACGCTCGTCGGCCCCCCGACCCTCGTTCCCCGCGAGATCGAGGCGCTCGGCTGTGGGGTGTCGCACGAGATCGCGGCGATCACCGACGCCGACGTCGTGTACGTGCTCCGGATGCAGCGAGAGCGAATGCTTCCCGGCGCGGCGTTCGTGCCGTCGCTGCGCGAGTACACGGCCCTCTACGGCGTCACGCCGGAGCGCTTGCGTTCGGGTCAGGTCGTGATGCACCCGGGGCCCATGAACCGCGGCGTCGAGATCGACGCGCGGGTGGCCGACTCGCCGGCCGCGCTCATCACGACGCAGGTGCGGGCGGGGCTCGTCGTCCGCATGTCGGTGCTGTACGACCTCCTCACGACCGGCCCGGTCAGGGTGGCCGAGCCGATGGAGGTGGCGTGATGCTCTGGCGGGCCGAAGCGGCAGCCGCCACGCTCGAGCTCGAGGGCCGCGTCGTCGACCCCGGCGAGGGGATCGACGCATGTCTGCGGATCGTCGTCGAGGACGGCGTGATCGCGCGTCTCGAGCCCGGCCGGGACGACCGACTCGTCGTGGCCCCGGCGTTCGTCGACCCGCACGTGCACCTGCGCACACCGGGCCGCGAGGACGAGGAGACGATCGCCACGGGCACCGCGGCAGCGGCAGCCGGCGGGTATTGCGCCATCGTGGCGATGCCCAACACCGACCCCGTGGTCGACTCCGCGGCGGTGCTGGGCGCGCTCGTCGAGCTGGCGCGGGAGGAGGCGGTCGTCCCCACCGGGTTCATGGCGACGATCACGAGGGGCCAGCGTGGGGAGGAGCTGACCGAGATGGCGGAGCTCGCGGCGCTCGGGGCCGTCGCGTTCAGCGACGACGGCCGGCCGGTCGGTTCCGCCGGCGTGATGCGCAACGCGCTCGCGTACAGCGCCGTCGCGGGACGCCCTCTCGCCCTGCACGAGGAAGAGCCGACGCTCTCCCGCGACGGGCAGATGCACGAAGGCGCCGTCTCGGCCGAACTGGGCCTCACGGGGTGGCCGGCGCTGGCCGAGTCGCTGATGATCGAGCGCGATCTCGCGCTCGCTGCATATGAGCAGCGTCCATTGCATATCATGCATGTGTCGGCGGCGTCTTCCGTCGACGCCATCCGCACCGCCAAGGCGCGCGGCATCGCAGTGACGGCAGAGGTGACGCCGCATCACCTCTCCCTGACCGACGAGGCGGTGCGCACGCTCGACCCGAACGTGAAGATGAACCCGCCACTCCGCACGGAAGCCGACCGCCAGGCTCTCATCGAAGGGCTTCTGGACGGGACGCTCGACTGCGTTGCCACCGACCATGCTCCGCACGCCCGTCACGAGAAGGACGTCCCGTTCGAAGAAGCACCGTTCGGCGTCACCGGGCTCGAGACAGCGCTGGCCGCCATCCATACGTTCCTCGTGCTGCCGGGTGCGGTTCCGCTCGCGACGGTGCTCGAGCGCATGTCGGCGGGCCCGGCGCGCGCGCTCGGATTGCCGCTGCCTCGGATCAAGCTGGGCGAGCCGGCCAACCTCGTGCAGCTCGATCTGGACGCGGAGTGGGACGTACGGGAGGACTGCTTCCGCTCTCGTTCCGCCAACTCGTGGTTGCTCGGCCGAACCCTCCGTGGCGCCGTCGTCCACACGGTGGCGGACGGGCGGCTCGTCCACGCGGCCGTCCACGCGGAGAGCGCCGCGTGACGGCACCGCAGGGCTACCTCGCGCTCGAGGACGGCACCGTGCTTCGCGGTCGGTCCGTCGGCGCCGACGGGATCGCCTTCGGCGAGGCCGTCTTCACGACGGGCATGAGCGGCTATCAGGAGACCGTCACCGATCCGAGCTTCGCGGGCCAGCTCGTGTGCTTCACCGCGCCGATGATCGGCAACTACGGGGTGGCGGAGCATCGCATGGAGTCGGCCGCCTCGCACGCCAAAGCGGTGCTCATGCGGCGGCTCGGCGGCGAGGAATGGGCCGGGTGGCTTCACGGGCAGGGCATCGTCGCACTGGACGAGATCGACACCCGGGCGCTCACGCTGCGGCTTCGCTCCGAGGGGGCCATGCGGGCTGTGGCAGTTGCCGACGGCCAGGCTCTGCCGTCGGATGAGGCGGTGGAAAAGGTGCTGCAGCAGCCTCCGATGACGGGAAGCGCGCTCGTGGCCGACGTCTCGACCACTGAGCCGTATGTCGCGCTGGCGGAGGGTCGCGTGCGGGTCGCTCTCGTCGACTACGGAGCGAAACGCTCGATCGCCCGACGGCTCGGCCACGCAGGCGCCGCCGTGACCGTCTTCCCGCACGTGCCCGACCCTGACGAGCTCGCCGGCTACGACGGGGTGCTGCTGTCCAACGGGCCCGGCGATCCCGAGCCGCTCGTCCGGGAGACCGAGGTCGTGCGGGCGCTGCTCGGGCGCGTCCCTGTGCTCGGCATCTGCCTGGGTCACCAGCTCCTGGGTCTCGCCGCCGGCCTGGAGACCTTCAAGCTCCCCTTCGGGCACCGCGGAGCGAACCATCCTGTGCTCGACCGCCGGACGGGACGTGTCCTCGTGACGAGCCAGAACCACGGCTTTGCGGTTGCCCCCAGCGAGGGCCGTGAGGCAACCCACGTCTCGCTCTACGACGGCACCGTCGAAGGGCTCGACTACCCGGAGCTGCGGGCCCGCTCGGTGCAGTTCCACCCCGAGGCGGGGCCCGGCCCGCACGACTCGTGGCCGCTGCTCGAGGGCTGGGTCGAGGAGCTTGCTGCCTGATGCCGGCGCGGAGGGATATCGGGTCGGTGTGCGTGATCGGGTCGGGCCCGATCGTGATCGGGCAGGCGTGTGAGTTCGATTATGCGGGGTGTCAGGCGTTGAAGGTGTTGCGTGAGGACGGGTATCGCACGGTTGTCGTCAACTCGAATCCGGCGACGATCATGACGGATCCTGGTTTTGCCGACCGCACGTATATCGAGCCGTTGGATCTCGAGGGGGTGAGCGACGTGCTCGAGCGGGAGCGCCCTGACGCGCTGCTCCCGACGCTGGGCGGCCAGACGGCTCTCAATCTGGCGATCGAGTTGGAGGAGGCGGGGGTGCTGGCGCGTCTCGGCGTGGAGCTGGTGGGGGCGCCGGTCGACGTGATCAGGCGGGCGGAGGATCGGCAGTTGTTCCGCGCTGCGGTGCAGGGTTGTGGGTTGTTGGTGCCGTCGTCGCGCGTCGTGACGTCGTTGGAGGATGTCGAGGGGCTGACGCTGCCGGTGGTCGTGCGGCCGGCGTTCACGCTTGGTGGTCATGGTGGCGGCTTTGCGGATGATCTGGCTTCTTTGCGCCGCCAGGTGGAGCGTGGTCTGGCGGAGAGCCCGATCGGGCAGGTGCTGGTGGAGGAGTCGGTGCGTGGCTGGGACGAGTTCGAGCTGGAGGTGATGCGTGATCGGCTCGACAACGTGGTTGTGGTCTGCTCGATCGAGAACCTCGATCCGATGGGTGTGCATACCGGCGATTCGGTCACGGTCGCCCCGCAGATGACGCTTCCGGATGAGGCGTATCAGGAGCTTCGCGATGCGGCCGCCGCTGTGATCCGCGCCGTCGGCGTGGAGACGGGTGGTTCGAACATTCAGTTCGCGCGGCATCGCGAGACGGGCGAGGTGCGGGTGATCGAGATGAACCCGCGTGTCTCGCGCTCGTCCGCGCTCGCCTCGAAGGCGACCGGCTATCCGATCGCCAAGGTCGCTGCGAAGCTGGCCATGGGGTACACGCTGGACGAGATCCCGAACGACATGACCAAGACGACGCCGGCGAGCTTCGAGCCGACGCTCGACTACGTGGTGGTCAAGTTCCCTCGTTTTGCGTTCGAGAAGTTCCCGGGCGCCGATGCGACGTTGGGCACGCAGATGAAGTCGGTGGGGGAGGCGATGGGCATCGGTCGCACGTTCACGGAGGCGTTTCTCAAGGCGTTCGGCTCGCGTGAGCTGGAGCCGGGCGCGCCGACTCCCTGGGCGACGTTCGACGACATCCCGGAGGGGGTGCACCCGTGGTTCAAGGAGCAGCTCGCCTTGGCGCGGCGCGAGCTTGCGTCGCGGGACATCGGCCGCGCCAAGCGGGCGGGCTGGGGCGACGACTCGATCGGCGCGGCCTGGGGCACCTCGGGTGAGGAGGTGCGGCGGGCGCGCTATGCGAAGGGGATCCGTCCCTCGTATCGGCGGGTCGATTCCTGCGCCGGCGAGGTGGAGGCGGCTTCGAACTACTACTACTCGACCTGGGGCGAGGTGGACGAGGCGCCGCCCACGGGGGATGCGCCGCGCGTGGTGATCCTCGGCTCCGGTCCGAACCGCATCGGGCAGGGGATCGAGTTCGACTACTGCTGTGTGCACGCGGCGCAGACGTTCCGCGCGCTCGGCTACGAGGCTGTGATGGTCAACTGCAACCCGGAGACCGTCTCCACCGACTACGACACCTCCGATCGCCTCTACTTCGAGCCGCTCTCGCCGGAGGAGGTGCTCGCCGTCCTCGACCGCGAGCGGCCCGAAGGCGTGGTCACGCAGTTCGGGGGTCAGACACCGCTTCGCCTGGCGCGGTTCATCGAGGCGGGCGGCTACCGGATCATGGGCACTCCGCATGCGGCAATCGACCTGGCCGAGGACAGGGAACGCTTCGGCGCCCTGGCGCAGGAGCTCGGCGTCCGCTGCCCGCCGTGGGCGACGGTGGAGGGAGCCGACGAGGCGCTCGTGGCGGCCACCGAGATCGGCTACCCGGTGCTCGTACGACCTTCGTACGTCCTCGGCGGTCGCGCCATGCGCGTCTGCGACGACGAGGAGTCGCTTCGGGCGGCGATGGCGGCCGTGAGCGGTTCCGTGCTGCTCGACCGGTTCGTCGAGAACGCGATCGAGATCGACGTCGACGCGCTCTGCGACGGCGACGAGGTGTACATCGCCGCGGTCATGCAGCACGTGGAGGAGGCCGGCGTCCATTCCGGCGACTCCGCCTGCGTGCTGCCTGCGCAGTCGCTCACGCTTGCAAACGCGCTCGAGGTGGACCACGTCGTGAAGCGGCTCGGGCCCGCGCTCGGCGTCGTCGGCCTGCTCAACGTCCAGCTTGCCGTCGCCGACCAGACCGTGTACGTGCTCGAGGCGAACCCCCGAGCATCACGGACGGTGCCGTTTGCCAGCAAGGCGATCGGCATCAACCTCGTCGAAGCCGCGTGCCGCCTGGCCGCAGGCGAGAAGCTTCGCGATCTGGGTCTCAAGCCGCCGCGTCCGCAGGAGGTGAGCGTCAAGGCGGCCGTGCTCCCGTTCTCCCGCTTCCCCGGCGCCGACGCGGTCCTGGGGCCCGAGATGCGCTCCACCGGCGAGGTGATGGCGAGCGCCTCCGACCTGCCGACCGCGTTCGCGAAGGCCGAACGCGCAGCCGGAAGGCCGTTGCCCACGTCGGGGGTCGCGTTCTTGTCCGTCAAGGACGGCGACAAGCCCGCCGTGGCTCCGGTCGCGGCGGCCCTCGCCGGGCTGGGATTCGCGCTGGTGGCCACCGCTGGCACGGCTGCCACCCTGCGCAGTGCCGGGCTCGAGGTGGAGGAGGTCGGGAAGGTCGCCGACGCGGACGCCGCCCGTCGGACGGTCGTCGACCTGATCCGACAGCGGCGCTGCGATCTGGTGGTGAACACGCCTCACGGCTCGGGCGCGCGCGCCGACGGGTATCTGATCCGGGAAGCCGCCCTCGTGGCGCGGGTCCCTTGCATCACGACGATTTCCGGGGCGGCCGCCGCCGTGCACGCGATTGCGAACGCGCGTGCGGAGACGGCGCTCTCACTGCAGGAACGGATCGGCGTGGGGGCGTGAGCCCGGACCGCTGGAGCGTCGGGTGACACACCGCCGGGCGGCCGGCATGCGACGGGAGCTGGTGGTGGTGACCGGTGCCGAGCCGGTGGGTCCGTACCGCCTCGTGCGCGTGGCGCGTGAAGGGCTCGAACCGGGGGTGCCGGGACAGTTCTTCATGCTGGAGGCGCCCGGGCGCCTGCTGCCGCGGCCGTTCTCCGTTTGTCTCGTGCGCTCGCGCGAGCTCGGCTTCCTCGTCGATCCGATCGGCGCCGGGACAGCGGTGCTCGCGGGGCTCGAGCTCGGCGACGAGATCCACGTCTTCGGTCCGCTCGGCAACGGCTTCGATCTGTCGGTCGAGAGGCCGCTGCTCGTGGGTGGTGGGATCGGGATCGCGCCGTTTCCATACCTGTCGGAGCTCCTCGGCGGGCCGCCGGCTCTGCTCGGGTTCCGGAGCGCGCGCCACGCCGAAGCCGCCGAGCTCGTGCCGGGAGCCGAGGTCGTGCTCGATCCGACGCTCGTCACCGACGCCCTCCCCGACGATCCGGGCGACGTGCTCGCGTGCGGGCCCGAGCCGATGCTGCGGGCCGTCGCCGCGCGCATCTCCGGCGCACAGCTGGCCTGGGAGGCGCCGATGGCCTGCGGGTACGGAGCCTGTTACGGCTGCGTGGTCGAGATCGAGGGGCGGTACCGACGCCTGTGCGTGGACGGGCCGGTGCTGCGCTCCGCAGCCGACGGCTCGCTCGGGCTTGCGGCGTGACGATCCCGATTCTCAACGCTTCGGGCTGCCTCGATGCGCTCACCGCGCCGGAGGTCGCCGTGCAGCTCGACGTGTTCGTGACCAAGACCGTGACCCCCGAGCCGCGGGACGGAAATCCACCGGTCCGGATCGCGGAGACGGACCACGGCATGCTCAACTCGATCGGCCTGCAGGGGCCCGGAATCGACAGCCTCGCCGACCGGCTGCTGCCGGCTCTGCGCCACCTCGGCACGCCGATCTGGGTCTCCGTGGGCGGCTTTTCGGCACGTGACTTCGCCGACTGCTGTGAGCGGCTCGACGGTCGAGACGACGTGTCGGCGATCGAGCTCAATCTCTCCTGCCCCAACGTCGAGGAGGCTCCCGAGACGTCCGCCGAGCTCGTCTCGGCTGCTCGCATGGCAACGTCGAAGCCGCTCTACGCAAAGCTCTCGCCGGCGACATGGGACATCGCGGAAACGGCCCGCGCCTGCGTCGCAGCGGGAGCGGACGGCCTGTCGCTCGTGAACACGATTCGTGGGCTCGCGCTCGACCCGAAGACGCTCCGGCCGACACTGGCGCACGCCGTCGGCGGGTACTCCGGCCCCGCGCTTCGTCCCATCGCCCTCGCGTGTGTCTTCGCGTGCGCCCAAGCCGTCGACGTGCCCATCGTCGGCATGGGTGGCGTCACCTCGGGAAGAGACGCGTTGGAGCTCGTCGCCGCCGGTGCCGGCTCGGTCGCATTGGGGACGGTGCTGTTCTCCGACCCGGGCGCGCCGGGCCGGATCCGGGACGAGCTGGAGGCCGAGGTTGCCTCCCACGACGCGAAATCACCGCACGGTGTTCACCGCATCGCGTTGTCTGAATAGCAAAATAGCTGCAAATCCCGCAAAAACGTCGGAAGTGTTCTCGCTTGACCGAGGGCCGCGGATCGCTAGACTCCACTTCTCAATGGTCACGACGAAGACGCAGGCCCAGGCGCCGCTCCGCTCACTCGACCAGCGGATGGAAGCTCTCAAGCGCGCCAACGACATTCGTGTCCGCCGCGCGCAGCTGAAGAAGGACCTCAAGGAGGGCCGCGTCCACATCGAGGAGATTCTCCTCGACCCGCCGGAGTACGTCTCCACCGCGAAAGTGTTCGACATGCTCATGGCGGTGCCGAAGTTCGGCCGTGTGAAGGCGGCCCGGCTGCTCAACCAGTGCCGGATCAGCCAGTCGAAAACCGTCGGTGGCCTGTCGGAGCGGCAGCGCGCCGAGCTCGTCAATCTCTTCAATCACCGGTGATTCTCGGCTGGCGCCGAGAACCTCCTGACTAGGCTTCGTCGACGTGTCGAACGAGCCTGTGTTCGTGGTCACGGGGCCGTCCGGCGCCGGTAAGGGGACGCTGATCAAGGCCCTCGTCGAGCGGCTCGATCTGCTCGAGGTGGCCGTCTCCGCGACAACGCGGCCGCTCCGCCCAGGCGAGACCGACGGCGTCGAGTACCACTTCCTGACCGAGACCGACTTTGTCCGCCGGGTCGACGCAGGTGAGTTCATCGAACAGGTGGAGTACGTCTCGGGGAAACGGTACGGGACGCTTCGCTCCGAGCTCGACCGGATCTCGGCGTACGGACGCGTCTGTGTGCTCGAGCTCGAGCTCGAGGGCGCATTGCGCATCCAAGACGAGGTGGCGGGCTCGGTGACCGTGTTCATCGCCGCGGACGTCGACGAGCTGGAGCGGCGGCTGCGAGAGCGGGCGACCGAGTCCACGGGCGAGATCGGCGAGCGGATCCGGCTCGCCCGCGCGCAGCTCGAGCAGGCGCACCGCTTCCGGTACATGGTGCGCAACGACGACGTGCACCGGGCCACGGAGGTGCTCGTGGCGATCGTCGACTGCGAGCTCCGGCTCTAGCTGCCGCGCAGAGTCGGAATGCGCTTTCGGGCACCGGCGCGCCGCGGCCGGGCTGCAGGTACCATGCCGGTCGATGATCGAACCCCGCATCGACACACTGCTCGAGCATGCGCAGACCGACGAGGAGCCGCCGTCGCGGTACGCGCTCGTGATCATGGCTGCGCAGCGCGCACGACAGATCAACAGCTACCACCACCAGCTCGGTGAGGGCATGGGCCTCGAGGAGGCGCCGCCTCCGCTGGTCGAGTCACGCTCCAAGAACTACCTCACCATGGCGATGGAAGAGATCGCCCGGGGCAAGCTCCGCTTCGCCTACGCGAAGTAGCCTGCGCAGACAGCGGGATCCGCGCCCTCACATGCAGGCAGAATGTCCGCGTGGCCAGGGTCGCTGTCGGCGTCACCGGCGGCATCGCCGCCTACAAGGCGTGCGAACTGGTGCGCCTGCTCGTCCGCTCCGGACATGACGTCTTCCCGCTGCCAACCCGCGGAGCCGAGCGGTTCGTCTCGCCCGACACGCTCTTCGCGCTCGCTCGGACCTCGGCGCCCGAGGACCCGTATCCGCACCTCCGCGACCTCGACCTGCTCGTCGTCGCGCCGCTGACCGCGCACACGCTTGCACGGCTCGCCCACGGGCTGGCGGACGACCTGCTCACCGAGACGGCGCTCGCGCATCGCGGCCCGGTGCTCGTGGCGCCCGCCATGAACAGCGCCATGTGGGAGCACGCCGCCACGCAGGCGAACCTGAGCACCCTGGCCGGGCGCGGAGTCGACGTGATCGGGCCGGACGAGGGCGAGCTCGCAGAAGGCGATGTCGGCCCCGGCCGGATGGCCGAGCCGGAGGCGATCGCCGCGCGGGTCGCCGAGATCCTCGGCGTCTCGGCTTCCACACCGGCATCGGGTCACGGCTCGCTCTCCGGCCGCCGCGTGCTCGTCTCTGCCGGCGGCACGCGAGAGCCCCTCGACGACGTTCGCTTTCTCGCCAACCGCTCGTCGGGGCGCATGGGCGTCGCGCTCGCCGCCGAGGCGCGTCGGCGGGGCGCCGACGTCACCCTGCTCGCGGCGAACCTCCTCGTGCCTGCTCCCGCGGGGGTCGAGGTGATCGCCACACAGACCGCAGCCGACCTGCGGCGGGAGGCCCTGGTCAGAGCGGACGCCGACGTCGTCCTGATGGCCGCCGCAGTCGCCGACTACCGTCCTGTCGAGCGGATCGACGGCAAGCGTGCGAAGGACGGTGAGCCTTGGCTGCTCGAGCTGGTTCCCACCGGAGACGTGGTCAAGGCACTGGGCGCTGCCCGCACCGCCGGGCAGGTACTCGTCGCGTTCGGCGCGGAGCACGGCGAGGCCGGGCTCGCGCGAAAGCGTGGAATGCTCGACGACAAGAACGTCGATCTCGTCGTCTTCAACGACGTGGGGCGGGCGGACATCGGCTTCGACACCGACGACAACGAGGTCGTCCTCCTGACACGGACGGGGGAGTCACACGTGGCGAGGGCGCCGAAACCCGTGATCGCGGCTGCCATCCTCGACGAGGTCGAGCGCCTGCTCGAGGACAGAGCATGACCGAGCCCGCCACGCCGCTCGTGACGGACACGGCGGCGCAGCTCGCCGATCGCGTGGTCGCATCGCTCGCCACCGCCGTGCACGCCTCCGTCGAGACGCTGCGACTGCCGCTGCTCGCGCTGCTGGCCGAGGGCCACGTTCTCGTCGAGGACGTGCCCGGTGTCGGCAAGACCGTGCTCGCCAAGGCTCTGGCGCGCTCGCTCGACCTCTCGTTCGCGCGGGCGCAGTTCACCCCCGACCTGCTGCCCGCGGACGTGACCGGCGTCAACGTCTTCGACCAGGCGTCGTCGTCGTTTCGTTTCCGGCCCGGCCCGGTATTCGCCAATATCGTGCTCGTCGACGAGGTCAACCGCGCCTCACCGAAGACGCAGTCCGCCCTGCTCGAGGCGATGCAGGAGTCCCAGGTGACCGTCGACGGCACCACGCACGCTCTGCCGCACCCGTTCCTCGTGATCGCCACACAGAACCCGGTCGAGTACGAGGGCACCTATCCGCTGCCCGAGGCGCAACTCGACCGCTTCGCGATACGAATGACGATCGGCTACCCACCGCTCCAGGAAGAGGCACGGATGCTCACGGAGCAGACGACCGCTCCGCCGCTCGAGCACCTCATGCCGGTGGCGGGGCAGAGCGACGTGCTCGCCGCGATCGACGCGGTCAGGGGTGTCTTCGTGGAGGAGAGCGTCAACCGGTACGTCGTCGCGCTGCTGCGCCACACACGCGACAACCCGCGGCTCGCGCTCGGCGCGAGTCCGCGCGCCGGCATCGCGCTGCTCCGGCTGGCCAAGGCACGAGCCGTCGTCGAACGGCGTGACTTCGTGGCCCCCGAGGACGTGCGGGCCGTCGCTCCAGCCGTACTACCGCACCGACTCATGCTGGCGCCGGAGGCGCGGTCGGCCGGCGTGAGCTGCGACGACGTCGTGCGAGAGGCCCTCGACGGGACACCCGTGCCGGTGTGAGGGCGAGCGGAGCCGCACTGGCGATCGGGGCGGCTGCGCTGCTCTGCTCGTGGCTGTTCGGCTCCGTCGTCCTTGCGCCCGTCGGGCTCGGCCTGCTGGCGGCCGGACTCGGCGCGCGTGCCTGGCGGCGCGCCGCCGGCTCCTCGATCGTGCTCGAGCGCCGAATCGCTGCCTCGCGGCTGATCGAAGGCGATACGCTCGAGGTGGAGCTCGGGCTCTCCGGAGGGCTTTCGGCGTGGGTGCGGGCAGTTGCCGAGGAGCACGTCGGCGGGGTCGGTGCGGTGGTGGTGCCGTTGCGCCGCGGGCGCGGAATGGTGTGTTGGCCCAACGTGCCGCGCGGTCGCCACGCGATCGGCCCGGCGCATGTGGCGCTCGAAGACCCGCTCGGCCTCGAGCGCGCAGAGGCGTCGGCACCCGCGAGGGAGATCGTCCTTGTCCACCCCCGCGTCGTCGCGCTCGAAGCTCTCTTCACGGACACGGGTCGCGACGGGTTCGACGGTCGTAGAGGGGCGCTGCGCCGCCTGGCGGGCGTCGACCTGCACAGCGTGCGTGACTACCAGGAAGGAGAGCCTCTGCGCCTGGTGCACTGGCCCACCACCGCCCGCCGCGGTGCCCTGACCGTGTTGGAGATGCGCGATGCGCCACGTGACGAGACGGTCGTCGCGCTCGATCGAGACCCTGCGGGTGACGTCGGCCCACGCGGGTCGTCGAGTTTCGACGAGGCGGTGCGCGCCGCGGCGTCGCTGGTGCACGCGTGCGCCGCCCGGGGTCGCCGGGTCGCCCTCGTCGGAGCGGCCGGGCCCTCGGAGGTGCTACGGGTCGGCGCGCTCGACGATTCCTGGCATGCCGCGCTCGACGCGCTCGCAGCCGTCGAACCGGACCCGCGACACACGCTGGCGACGCTGCTGGCCGATCCACGTCTTGCCGCCGCTCGTGTCCCGGAGCTGATCGTCATCTCCTGCCGCCCGGAGGCGATCGACGCAGCGCTTCGCGATGCACGACGGGCCGGCGGCGTGGTTTTCGTGGATGCACCGACATATACGGGTGCACCGCCGTCGCCGCCCGCTCCGGCGCTGCTGCGACTCGCAGCAGCCGGCGTTCCGGTGGCCGTCGTGCGCTCGGGCGACGATCTCCAGGCGGTGCTCGGAGGAGCCGCACACGGTGCGCGCAGCGCGTAGCGTCGTCGCAGCGTTGGGGCCGGCTCTGGCCGTGGCCCTCACCTGGGGTGCCCTCGAGTCCCCGACGGCGTGGGCCGATGTCGCCTTCGCTGCGCTGCTCGGTCTGGTGCCCGCCGCGTTCGCGCGGCCGTGGCTGCGCGTGGGCGCTGCGGTGGTGGCGGTGGTGGTGGGAGTCAGCGCCGCATTCACCGCGTCGCCCCTGCATGCCCTCCCGTGGACGGACGGCACGTGGCTGGGCGACGTCGTCGGAAAGGTGGAAGGCGGGCTGCGCGCATTCGAGGTCGTGGTGTTGCCGTTCGACCCAGCCCAGCGACCGGCCATGCACGCTCTCATCCAGACGGCCGTGCTCGGTTTCTCGCTGGCGGCGGCGCTCGCGGTAGCGGCCGGCCGGCCGCTGCTGGCCGGGGCGGTCGTAATCGCCGGTGGCGGGTGGGCGACGGCGAGCGTGCCCGACGACCGCGTCGTCTCGGTCGGCGGGTTGCTGGTCGTCGCCGCCCTCTGGCCGAGCGTCGTGCTCCGAGCCCGAGCCGGACGTGATGCGTTGGTCGCCCTGACGGCCGTGGCCTTCGTGACGGTGGTCGCCGTCGGGGCGGCCGCGGCCGGCGTGGCGCCTGACCACGCGCGACTCGACTGGCGCTCTTGGTCGCTGCTCGGCGAGTCGCGCGGTCACGTCGGTGTCCGCTACGTGTGGGACGGCCAGTACGACGGGATCCGCTTTCCGGCGCGTCCGACCACCGTGCTTCGCATCCGCGGGTCCCGGCTCGCCCATTACTGGCGCGCCTCGACGCTCGACCTTTTCACCGCTGATCGCTGGATCGAGAGCCTCTACCCCGTGGTCAGCTCGCCACCGACGCGCCGGCTCCCCGACGATCCTCTGCTCCCGGCGCGTCTGGGTGCAGCGGATCTGGTGCGGCAGACGGTGGAGGTCGTCGCTCTCGACGACGACCACCTGGTCGCCGCGGGCCAACCGGTGCGCCTGCAGAGCGAGACGCTCGACAGGGTCTTCATCTTCAGCGGCGGCGTGATACGTGTGCAGCACGGTGTGCCGCGCGGGGCCCGGTACACCGTCTGGAGCTACGCCCCGCGCCCGTCGCCGCGCGAGCTGCTCGCCTCCCGTCCGCGCTATCCGGCGGACGTACAGCGGTATCTGGCCCTCGACCGGTCGCTGCTGCCGGGATTCGGAGCCCCCCGGCGCGAAGCCGTCGTCGACGGCGTCTTCGCCGCTGCCCGTTACCAGGCCATCTGGCCGTATCGCGCGCTGTGGAACGACGCCCGTGCCCTCACCGAGCGGGCGCACTCACCGTACGAGGCCACGCTCGCCGTCGAGCGCTGGCTCCGCTCCAGCGGGGGCTTCAGCTACACGGAGCAGCCACCCGTCTCAGGCGGCCCGCCGCTCGTCGACTTCGTCACCCGCCACCGCGCCGGCTACTGCCAGCACTTCGCCGGTGCGATGGCCGTGATGCTACGGACGCTCGGTATCCCGGCCCGCGTCGCCGTCGGCTTCACGAGCGGGAAGTGGAGCGGCAAGGAGTGGGTCGTCAGCGACCTCGATGCGCACGCCTGGGTCGAGGCCTGGTTCGACGGCTACGGCTGGCTTCCGTTCGACCCGACACCCGGCCGCGGGTCGTTCTCCGCTTCGTACACGCTCGCCTCCGACTCGGCGGACACCGTCCGCGCGCTCGGCCGCGGCGAGCTGCTGGCGGTGTTGCCGGAGACCGGCACGACCGGCGGCCAGGCTGCTCCGGGGGGAGCGCCCGAGCCGGTTGCCGGGGCCGACCGGAGACACTCGGTGTGGCCGGTCGCAGTTCTCGCCGCGCTGCTCGCGATCCCGTTGCTCGCGCTGGTTTCGCTCAAAGCCGCGGTCCGGCGCCGGCGCTACCTGACCCGCGACCCACGACGGCTCGCCGGCGCCGCCCGATCGGAGCTGGTCGCCGTGCTGCGGGACCAGGGTGTCACCGTCCCCGAAGGCGCGGACATGGTGTCGGTGCGAGGGCTGATCGAACGGAACCTCGGCGTGTCGGCAACTGCGTTTGCCGCCGCGCACGCGAGGGCCCGCTACGGCCCGCCGGCGGGTGCGGGCGGAGCGGCCGTGGAGATGCGCGCGGAGCTCGCGACGCTGCGGCGCGTGCTGCGGGAGCAGCTCGCCTTGCCGCGCCGGGTGCGCGGAGCGCTCTCGTCGCGGTCGCTTCGGCGCGCTTGACACACCCGGCACGCTGTAGAGATGAGCGAGGCGTACGACCTCTATCAGGAAGGTCGCGCGCGCCTGCGGGACGGCATGGCCGCGCAGGCCACCGTCCCCCTCGAGCGCGCCAAGCGCCTGGAGCCGGAGAAGGCGTCGATCCGCGAGGCGCTGGGCATCGCCTACTACCGGCTCACCCGCTGGGAGGCCGCCGAAGCGGAGTTTCGCAAGGTGCTCGAGCTCTCACCGGTCGACGCGTACGCGCATTTCGCGCTGGGTCGCAGCCTCGAGAAGCAGGGACGCGCGACGGAGGCCAAGCGCTATCTCAAGCTCGCACGGATGCTCGAGCGGCCGCAGGACGCTCCTGCGGTGGACGGTGTCTAGTCCTCGAGGTCGGCGGCGATCGTGCCGTGGCGACGGAAGCGGCGCGCCGCGAGCCGGTTGAACGTCGCGCGATACTCCGCCGCCCCGTCCGGATCGAGCGTCGAGCCGTACGCCTCACGCAGCTCGAGCAGGCGATCGGCGACGGCATCCACGACGAGCTGGTAGTCCCCGTACGCCTCCTCGGCTTCGTCGCGCCCGGCCCGGTTCCACCGGGCCTCCGCTTCGACCATCTCGATCAGCAGGTCGGCCTCTTCCCGGTCGAGCAAGTCGAATTGCCGTTCGACGACGTCTGTGAACCGATTGCCGCGCCTCCACATCAGACGAGCTCGCGATAGACGGCGAGATGGGCCGCGGCCGACGCCTCCCAGGTCAGCTCGGAACGGGCGCGCTCGGCGCCCGCGCGCGCGGCGTCGAGTGCGCCGGCGTCGTCGAGCAGGCGAGCGAGGCCGGCCGTCAGAGCACTGACGTCGCCGGGCGGAACGACGACGCCGGCGTCATACCGAGCCACCACCTCACCGAGGCCGCCGACGTCGTACACGACTGCCGGCACACCCGCGCCGAGAGCCTGCAGCAGCGCCCCTGACTGGTCGAGCTCGGGCCGGTACGGGAAGACCGCAACGGTCGCCTCGCCGAGCGCGCGCTCGAGCTCCACGGTCGAGAGGAAGCCGAGCCGCCACTCGGCCCGACTGCCGGCCTGCCGGCGCAGATCCTCGAGCGGAAGCCGTGGGTCGCCGGCCACGAGCAGTCGCGCGCCGGCTACGCCGAGCGTGGCCGTGACGGCGTCGTCGACTCCCTTGTGGGGCCGCAAGGTGCCCAGCACGAGCACGGTGCGCCCGTCGTCCCGGCGCTCGACGTTCGAGCGGAAGACCGGATGGGGGATCAGCCTGAGCTTGGAGGGGGCCACACCGAATGCCGCGAGTGCGGCCCGGCCCCGCTCCGAGTGCACGACGATCCGATCGAACTTGCCGAACAGGCGACGCCAGCGTCCAGCCTTGTGCGCGGTGCGGCGTGGCAGCAGGTCGTGGGCCGTGAACACGAGCGGCGCGCGCGACCGCAGCAACCAGGCATCGACCTCGGGTGCACCGACCCACTGCAGGTGTGTCACGTCCGGCCGTGCTACGGCGAGGCGGGCGAGGCCGACGGGATGCTCGAGAGCCTTCAGGCCGAGACGCGGGAGGCGAGCACCGATCCGCGACGAGAGCGGGTAGAAGCTCTCGCGCACCCGGTAGCCATGCGGCGCCGCCACCACACCGAAGCGGAAGCGAGAGGTGAGCAGCTCGACGTCGGCGCCCGCCGCGGCCAGAGCTGCAGCGAGAGCACGGTCGTACGGAGGTGTGTACGCGGACGGATCGGCGAGCAGGACGCGCATCGCGTTCAAGAGTAGGAGACAGCGTGGAGACGACGTCCGCGGGAGCGAAGCGGCGGGCAGAATGCCACCGTGTCGGCGCAAGGAGAGACAGCGTTTGCCGAGGCTCGGGCGGCGTTCCCGGTGCTGGAGCGGATCGCCTATCTGAATGCCGGGACCTTCGGGCCGTTGTCACGAGCGACGGTGGCGGCGATGCACGAGGCGCTCGATCGCGATCTGGCGCAGGGACGCTCCGGTCAGGCGTTCTTGACCGCGACGCTCGACCTGCGCGAGGAGCTGCGGCACCGGCTGGGCGCCCTCGTCGGGGCGCCACCGGAGACCGTGGCGCTCACCTCGTCGACGACGGAGGGCTGCAACATCGTCCTTTCCGGGCTCGAGCTCGGAGCGGATGACGAGATCGTGACGACGAGCGACGAGCACTTCGGCCTGCTCGGGGCACTCGGCGTGTCTCCGGCGCGTGTGCTCGTGGTCGAGCCGGATCCCGCGCGCATCCTCGCCGCCGTGGGTCCACGCACACGCCTGATCGCCTTGTCCCATGCGCTCTGGACGACGGGTGCGGTGCTCCCCGTGCGCGAGTTGCGGGAGCAGAGCGGTGTGCCGGTGCTCGCGGACGGGGCCCAGTCGGCCGGCGCCATCCCCGTCGACGTGGCGGGGCTGGATTTCTTCACGATCTCCGGCCAGAAATGGCTCTGCGGTCCCGACGTGACGGGGGCTCTCGTCGTGACAGACCCCGAACGGCTGCGCGTCACGGCTCCGAGCCACTTGAGCCAGGCGTCGTACGGCGCAGACGGAACCTTCGAGCCGCGTTCGGGTGCTGCGCGCTTCGAGCGGGGCTGGTGGTCGCCGGCGTCGCTCCGCGGCCTTCTGACGGCTCTCGACGGGCGGCCGGGCTGGGCGCTGGAACGGGCGTGGCAGACGGCCGAGCGGTTGCGACAGCGGCTCGTCGGGCGCGTGGACGTCGTCACCCCGGTGCAACGCTCCACTCTCGTTTCGTTCCGTCCGGCCGGCATCGATCCGCCGGCGCTCGTCGAGCGGCTGCGCGAAGCAGACGTTCACGTGCGCGAGCTGCCCGGGCGCGGGCTCGTGCGCGCCTCTGTCGGCTGGTGGACGAGCGACGAGGACCTCGACCGGCTCGTGGCGCTTCTCTGAGCGAGGACCGGGTTGCCGCGCGGGAGGGATCAGGCGAGCGGCCCGCTGGAAGTGCGAGAACCCTGCAGGCGTCCGTTTCGCTGCGGCGGGACGAGCCCCGCGCCTCGCCGCCGCCTACGGCGCGGCGGCCGTGCGGAGGCCCAGCTCCGGCGCGATCGGCTGCAGCGCGGAGATCACGTTCGCGATGTGCTCGTCGAGCTCCAGCCCGAGCAGCTCGGCGCCCGCGTAGACCTCGTCGCGATGCACCCCCGCAGCGAAGGACGGCTGCTTCAGCTTCTTGCGCACCGACCTGGGCTCCAGCCCATCGATTCCCGTGGGGCGTACCAGACCGCAGGCGTGTACGAATCCGGAGAGCTCGTCGCACGCGAAGAGCGTCTTCTTGAGCGGGGTGTCGCGGGGCAGCGCAAGATGGTCGGCGTGCGAGAGCACGCCGTCGATCACGATCTCGGGATACCCCTCCTCCCGCAGGATGGGCGCTCCGTCCTGCGGATGCTTGTCGAGCGTGGGGTGGATCTCGTAGTCGAAGTCGTGCAGCAGCGCGACGCTGCCCCACAGCTCCTCGTCCTCGTCGTGGAGACGCGCGTAGAAGCGCACGGACGCCTCCACCGCCAGGGCGTGACGGAGTAGCGACTCGCTCTTCGTGTAGCGCGTGAGCGTCGCCCAGGCCTGCTCGCGGGTCACGTCCATGGGGTCGCTACCATACCCGCCGCCTCATGGAGTCGTTCGTGATCCAGGGCGGCCGACCGCTCGCCGGCAGCGTCCGTGCTGCCGGGAACAAGAACGGCGCGCTGCCGATCCTCGCCGCTACCGTGCTCGCGGGCGGGCCCGTGCGGCTCGAGAACGTGCCCCGCATCCGCGACGTCGAGACGATGGTCGAGATCGTCGCCGACCTCGGAGCCGAGGCCAGCTGGACGGGCCCCAACGAGGTGACGGTCGACGCCGCGAACGTGACGAAGACAGAGCTCGACCCCGAGCTGTGCCGGCGTATCCGCGCCTCGTTCCTGCTCGCCGGGCCGCTCCTCGCCCGGTTCGGCCGCGCCGTCGTCCCGCCGCCCGGCGGCGACGTGATCGGGCGGCGGCGGCTGGACACCCACATCCACGCCTTCGCGGAGCTCGGCGTCCGCGTCGAGCTGAACGGTGCCTACGAGCTTGCCACCGACGGCCTCGTGGGTACGCGCTTGTACCTGGACGAAGCCTCGGTGATGGGCACCGAGAACGCCGTCATGGCGGCGGCGCTGGCGCAGGGCGAGACGATCGTCGGCCATGCCGCCTGCGAGCCGCATATCCAGGACCTGTGCCGCTTCCTGGCCTCACTCGGAGCCCAGATCGAGGGCATCGGCTCGAACGTGCTCCGCATCACGGGCGTCGACCGCCTGGGCGGCGGCACCTACCGGCTCGGGCCCGACCACATCGAGGTGGCGAGCTTCGCGGCCCTCGCTGCGCTCTGCGGCGGCGAGGTGACGGTGGAGAACGTGGAGCCCGACGACCTCATCTCCATCGTCCCCGCCCTGCGCAAGCTCGGCATCCGCCTCGAGGTGGGCGAGTCGTCCGTGCACGTGCCCGCCGGGCAGGACCTTCATGTGCAGGACGACCTCGGCGGTCAGATCCCGAAGATCGAGAGCGGCATCTGGCCGGCATTCCCGGCCGACCTGACCTCGATCGCCGTCACCGCGGCCACGCAGGCGCGGGGAACCGTGCTCATCTTCGAGAAGATGTTCGAGAGCCGCCTGTTCTTCGTCGACAAGCTCGTGTCGATGGGTGCGCGCATCATCCTCTGCGACCCGCACCGGGCTGTCGTCACGGGCCCGGCGAAGCTCTACGGCGAGCGCCTCGAGAGTCCCGACATCCGCGCCGGCATGGCGATGGTGATCGCGGCGCTGTGCGCGGAGGGGACGTCGACGATCGGCAACATCGGCCAGATCGATCGCGGCTACGAGCGCATCGACGAGCGGCTTGCCGCGCTCGGGGCGCAGATCGAGCGCGCCGACCTGTGAGCGGCGCCCGCCTCACGCGTGGCGCCGGCGAGGCGAACGTCGCCACGGGGGTTCCCGTGCTCGACCATCTTCTGACCGAGCTCGCCCGCGCCGGAAGATTCGACCTCGCGCTCGAGATCGACCCCGACAACCCCGAGGCGGAGGTCGACGCTGCAGGGGCCGCACTGGGGTCCGTGGTGGGGCCTCTACTGGCGGAGGGGGCGCACGGTGACGCGACCGTGGCCGCCGACGAGGCGCTGGCGATGGTCGTGATCGAGCGCTCGGGCACGCCGCTCGTCGCCTCGAACGCCGATCTCACAGGAGTCGGCGGGCTCGGCAGCGACCTCGCAGCCCGTTTCCTGGAAGGGCTTGCCCAGGAGGCGGGCCTCACACTGCATGTGCGGCTGATCGAGGGCAGCGAGACGGATCACGTGCTCGAGGCGATCTTCAGGGCGCTCGGGGTGGCGCTGGCCCGCGCCGCGTCGCCGCCGCACGCCGTGTAAGGCAGGCCCGCCGTCCACCGCCGTGCCAGATCGACAGGAGGAGATCGCTGATGGAGAAGCACGTGATCCACACAGAGGAGGCGCCGGCGCCGTTCCAGGGGGCGCCGTACAACCAGGCCATCCGGGTGGGTGACCTCGTCTTCGTGGCCGGGCAGCTGGGTCTCGAGCCCGGCGACACTGCGGTCGACGGGGACATTGCCACGCAGACGGAGCAGGTGATGCGCAACCTCGCCGCGATCCTCGCTGCGGCGGGCAGCTCGCTCGACAAGCTCGTCAAGACGACGGTGTACCTGCAGCGGCTCGACGATTTCGCGAGCATGAACGAGGTCTATGCACGCCATGTCGGCGATCGGCCACCGGCGCGCGCCACGGTCGAGGTGGCCCGGCTCCCGTCGGGCGCGCTCGTCGAGATCGAGGCCGTCGCGCACATCTAGCCTCGTCCGGGCGCGGCGCGCCCGGGTGAGACGCCGCGCACGTGCAGAATCCACCGCGTGCCGACCGAGATCCGCCGCTTCGTCCGCTCCCTCGACGTCGACGCCTACGTCGTCGGTGGCGCCGTCCGCGACGAGTTCCTCGGGATTCCGCACGCGGACGAGGACTTTCTCGTCCCCGGTGTCGACCAGACGCGCCTCAGAGGATTGCTCGAGCCGCACGGGCGGGTGGAGGACATGGAAGTACACGGCCAGCTCGTCGGCGTGCGGCTGCACCCGCGAGAGCAGTCGATCCGCGAGTTGGCGCCCTCGGGGATCGAGCTGACGCCGCCTCGCGCCGAGCGCTCGACCGGGCCCGGGCACCGCGACTTCGCGATTGTCAGCGACCCTTCGATCGGTGTCGAGGAGGACATGGCACGCCGCGACTTCACGATCAACGCGATCGCACGCCGGCTCTCCACGGGAGAGCTCGTCGACCCGTTCGGCGGTCTCGCCGACCTCGGCCGCCGCGAGCTGCGCACGGTGTCCAAGCGCTCCTTCCAGGAGGATCCACTGCGGATCCTGCGTGGCCTGCGTCTCGTCTCCCAGCTCGGCTTCGCTCCGAGCGGAGAAACGCTGGCGCGCATGCGGCTCGACGCCGACGGGCTTCGGCACGTCTCCGCCGAGCGGATCGGGGGCGGTCTCGCCGCGGACGGGATGGGGGAGTTGTCGAAGCTCCTGCTCGGCACGCGGCCGGCGGTCGCTCTCCGGCTGGCCCGGGACACAGGCGTGCTCGTGCGGATCCTGGCGGAGTTCGAACCGGCCTTCGGCTACACGCTGGAGAGCGAGCGCCAGCCGCTGCCGCTGGACGACCATCTCTTCGCTGTCGTGCAGGCTGCGGCCGACCGGGACACGGCTCTCGCAGTCCGCCTGGCAGCGCTGTTGCATGACCTCGCCAAGCCCGAGACGGACGGCACGACCGAATCGCACGCACAGGCGGGAGCGCGCATCGCCGGCCGCGTGCTGCGTCGCCTTCGGTACCCGACGACGCTGCGCCGGCGGGTGGTGGCGATCGTCGCGCACCACTCCTTCGGGCTCGACGACTGGCTGGAAGGCGACAACGCGCTTGCCACACGGCGCTTCCTCGCCCGCGCAGGCGATGAGCTCGCCCACGAGCTCGTCGAGCACAAGCGAGCCGACCTCGCCGCGAAACGCGTCTCGCCCGGGGAGCTGGAGGCGCTCGAGCGACTCGCCCGTGGGCTCGAGGAGGAGCGTGGGAGCCCCCACCGCCTCGACGATCTCGCGGTGTCGGGTCGCGACCTGCTCGAGCTCGGCTACCGGGAGAGCCCCGAGGTGGGGCGTGTTCTCCGTCTGCTCCTCGAGGCGGTGGTCGAAGATCCGTCGCGCAACACGCGCGAGGAGCTCCTCACGCGTGCACGCAGGGAGCTTCGGTGAACACCGAGGTCGTGCGAGCGAACCTGGCGGAGATCCGGTCGGTGACCGAGCCTGACGTCACGGTCGTGGCAGCGACGAAGTACGTGTCGCTCGAGGAGATGACGGTCCTGCTCGACGCCGGGGTCGAGGTGGTCGGCGAGAATCGGGCGCAGGACCTCGAGCGCAAGCACGCCGTGTACGGCGATGCTTTCCGCTGGCATTTCATCGGCCACCTGCAGTCGAACAAGACGAAGGTCGTCAACCGCATCTGCGAGCTCGTCCACTCGCTTCAGTCGGATTCTGCCGCGACGCGGCTCACGGTGCCGGCGCTGCTCGAGGTGAACCTTTCCGGCGAGTCATCGAAGAGCGGCGTAGCGCCGGACGAGATCGGCGCCTTCCTGTCGCGTCACCCGGGTCTCGTGCAGGGGTTGATGACGATGCCGCCGCTCGCCGATGACGCCGAGGCGTCGCGCCCGTGGTTCCGTCGCCTGCGTGAGCTCGGGCAGGAGCACGATCTGTCGCAGCTCTCGATGGGAACGTCGCAGGACTGGCGCGTCGCCGTGCAGGAGGGTGCAACCCACGTCCGTGTCGGCTCGACGCTCTTCGGTATCACGTAGCCGTTGCACGCGGCGTCCCGAGAAGCAGCGGCCGACCATGCGAGCCTGGACGCCCTCCACGCTGGAGGATCACGTCTGGTTGAAGAAGCCGCCGCTGTCGATGGCGCGCGCGCGCTCCTCCGCCGAGAGCTCGACGTTCTGGGGCGTGAGCAGGAACACCTTGTCCGCCACCCGCTGCATGCTGCCGTCGAGCGCGTAGGTGAGGCCGCTGGCGAAGTCGATCAACCGCTTGGAGAGCTCGTTGTCGGCGCTCTGCAGGTTGAGGATCACCGGGATCGAGTCCTTGAAGCGGTCGGCGATCTGCTGCGCGTCGTTGAAGCTGCGCGGCAGGACGAGGTGGACGCGCACCTGGCTCCCACCCGAGTCGACACCGCGGAGCCGGGAGCGCCTCGAGCTCGACGGAGCTGCGGGCGGGGCGTCGGCAGAGCTGTCCGCCTCCGACCACTCGTCCGGCTCGCGGCTGCGCGGCAGCCGTCGGACATTCTGGCGTTGAGACCGGGAGCGATACTCCCGCTCGACCTCCTCCTGCGTGGTGAGCGAATCCTCGTCCCACTCCTCGTCCTCGGCGATGCCGAAGTAGACGAGCGTGCGATTCCACACGTCGGAGAGACCCATGGACGCAGATGGTAGTGCGGATGGCGGAGGTTGTAGACGGCAGTAGGGAACGTTGCAAGGGCAGAGAACAACGCGGCGTGGGCGGCTTCACCGCAGGGTTGCTTCTGCTCGCCGACGCGGTTGCGTGGGCGACGAGCTTCGTCGACGTCTTCATCGGCGTCTACGTCCTGCTCATCTTCGCGTACATCCTGCTCTCGTGGTTTCGGCTGCCCTACTCGCCCACGCTCGATCGCGTGCAGCGTTTCCTCCACGAGACCTGTGACCCCTACCTGCGGCTCTTCCGCCGCATCGTGCCGTCGCTCGGGGCACTCGACCTGTCTCCGATCGTGGCCGTCTTCGCCCTCGTGTTCGCGGGCCAGCTCGTGAACGCGGTCATCGAGCGCCTGCTGTAACGAGAAGGGAGCATCACCATGCCTTTGACACCGGTAGAAGTCAGACATTTCGACGGGCTCCGCCGAGGCCTGTTCGGCTACAAGCGAGGGCCCGTGCACCGCCTGATGGACGACGTCGCCGACAGCTTCGAGTCGGTGTGGCGCGAGCGAGCCGAGCTGGTGGAGCGGCTCGAGGCACTCGAAGGCGAGCTCGGACGCCATGTCGAGCTGGAGGGGCTGCTGCGGGCGACTCTCGTCTCCGCCGAGCGCGCCTCTCAGGAGCTGCGTGAGCAGGCCCGCCGTGAGGCGGAGGTGATCGTCAGCGAGGCGAACACCGAAGCGCGCCGTGTCCTGCGCGAGGCGATCTCGGAGAAGGAGCGGCTTTTCGGCGAGCTGCGCCGGATCCGAGCGTTGCTGCGGTCGGCGCTCGAGGTCGTGGACGAAGCCCCTCGCGACGACGCGACAGGCGCCACTGTGCTGATGCCGGCTCAGCCCGAGCCGCACCCCGAGCAGCCGGAGGAAGCGGAGCTGCCGTGCTGGCGCGCAGCAGGCGCCGCAGGTTCGCCGCCGACTGCTTCTGCCCGCATGCGGGCGGACCTCGTGGATCCTCGGATCGAACGGCGCCGCGCTCCCCTTGAGCGCTTCGAGCGACATCGCTCCCGCCAGGTCCGCGTGGCGGACGAGCGTCTCCGCCTCGAGCAGGACGAGAGCGCCCACCGCGGTCATGGCCTTGTCCCGTTGATGAGGGAGAGCCCTTCCTTCGGGGCGAGGCGCACCGGGTCGATGCGCGCGGCGCGCAGCGCCTGGGCGGCGCGCCGCGGGCGGCCGCGGTGGACGACGGGTCCCTCCCCGATGAGCGAGAGCGCGAGATGGGCGAGGGGAGCCAGGTCCCCGCTCGCCCCCACCGAGCCCTGTGAGGGCACGACGGGCACGATGTCCGCCCGCAGCATCGCGAGGATCGTTTCGACGACCGCGGGACGCACGCCCGAGACGCCCTTGGCGAGCGTGTTCGCGCGCAGGAGCATCATCGCGCGCGTCTCGTCCCCGGTGAAAGGGGCGCCGACGCCGCACGCATGGCTGCGCACGAGGTTGAGTCGGAGATCGGCGAGATCCTCCGGTGCGATGTGCACATCCGCGAGGTGGCCGAATCCCGTGTTGACGCCGTAGGCGGTCTTCCCGGCGCGCAGCGTCCTCTCGACGAGGGCGCGCGAGCGCACCATCGCGCGGCGCGCGCGGGGAGCCAGCCTCGGTGCGGCCGCGAGCCGCGCCACGGAGCCCACGTCCTCGATCGTCAGCGTACGTCCGTCGACGGAAACCTCGGCCAGAACGCCTCCTTCGCGCAGAATCGTAGCACGCGCGCGATGCTATACTGAGCTTTCGTTCGAGAGGAAGGCACGATGCCGAACGTCGCGGTGATCGGTGGTCAATGGGGTGACGAGGGGAAGGGCAAGGTCGTGGACGTCCTCTCCGAGCGCTTTGACATCGTCGCGCGCTGGCAGGGCGGACCCAACGCCTGGCGATGGTGCGCACCGCGGGCCAGTCCTTCTTCCTGCACCAGGTCCCCACGGGTCTTCTGCGCGAGGGCGTGATGGGAGTGCTGGGCAACGGCATGGTCCTCGATCCCGCGGGCCTTCTCCAGGAAATCGCCTCGCTCGAGGCCTCGGGCTTCCGGATCCGCGGCCGGCTCCTCGATCAGCCATCGCGCGCACGTCATCCTGCCGGTGCATCGGGTCCTCGACTCCATGGCCGAGGACGCCGGCGGGGGGGATGACGACGCGGCGCGGGATCGGCCCACACCGCAAAGGCGGCCCGGCTCGGCCTGCGCGTCGTCGACCTGGAGGACGAAAGAGACGATCGTGAAGCGGATTGCGGCGTTCCTGGAAGGCGGGGCCGCCGCGTACCTGGCCGCGACCGGACGCGAGGTGCCCGACGCCGCCGCGATGGCGGCCGAGTGCGCGGCTCTCGGGCGCGAGATGCGCGCCTTCGTCGCCGATACCTCGGTCTGGATCAACGAGCGGATCGACGGCGGCGCGAGCGTCCTCTTCGAGGGCGCGCAGGGGACGCTGCTCGACCTGGACCTGGGAACGTACCCCTACGTCACGTCCTCGAGCGCGGTCGCGGCCGGGCTCGGCGCGGGCGTCGGCGTGGGACCGACCCGGATCGACGCCGTCGCGGGCGTCTTCAAGGCGTACGCGACCCGGGTCGGGGGCGGGCCCTTTCCGACCGAGCAGAAGGGCGAGGCCGGAGACCTGATCCGCGAGCGTGGCCGGGAGACGGCACGACGACCGGGCGGCCGCGGCGCGGCGGCCGGTCGACGGCTCGCCGATACGCCGCGACCGTGAACGGGCTCACCTCGGCGGCGTCACGCCTCGATGTCCTCGACGTCTTCGACGAGGTCCCCGTTGTCGCCGACCGCTGTCGCGGCATGGAGATTCACGAGCTCCCCGTGGAGCCCTGGGTCCTCGAGGAGGCCGAGCCGTGCACGCGATGATGCGGGGTGGCGATCGGACACTCGCAGGCGCGACGCATCGAGGATCTCCCCGAACGCGCGGCGGTACATCGACCGGCTCTCCGAGCTGCCGGCCGAGATCGGTCTCGTGCGTCGGCCCGACCGCGCCCAGACGATCTCGGGCGGGACGTCTTCGAGGGCATCGGCGAGCCGGACCGCGAGTCCGGCGGCGGGCGCGGCCCGCCCCGACCGCCCCCCGGCGCGCGCCCCGCCAGGGCCCGCGACACGCCCTGAAGGCCGTCGCGCTCTCCGTAGCGAAAAGCGACCCGGGACGTCGCGCTGACGGGACCACGACCGCGGCGCCGGTGATCCTGCCGGTGCGAGTCGGCAAGCGCGCGTCGGCGCGCGCGAGCGGTAGGACGCGGCTGGGTCCGACGGGGACGCGCGGCGAGCGCCAGGAACTCGTCGCTGCGTCAGGTTCCCCGCCACCGAGCGCACCAGGCCGCCACAGAGCTCGGCAGGGGGCGCACGGTATCGTCTGGCTCATGTGGATCCCGCGCAGACCACGACGCCTCCGGGGCGGGGACCGCGCGAGTGTGGCGGGCACGAGCGCGCCGATGGGCGCGAGACGACGGCGGCATCAGCGGCTGGGCGGGGGATCGTCGGATCCTCCCGCCCACGCCGCGCAGCGCGCGCGCAAGTCCCGCGCCGCCGTCGCCGGCCCGCGTGACGCGTGCACCCCGCCGCCCTGGTGGTGCGACCTGCACGAGGACGTGCGCCGTGGTGCGAATCCGAGAGCCCAGGACCGGTGCATCGTCCGTCATGCGCAGCGCGGATCCGATGAGCCGCCCGCGCACAGGAGCGGGCGCCGCTGAGGGTCGTCTCCGTCCGGACCGGAGGCGTAGCGCGCGCCGCGACGGCCTCTCGGCGAATCCCCCGTCGATGTCGATCCGTGGAGCGCGCGCGCGCGCAGAGGTTTGTGTCCGGACAGACAGACGGCAGACGCCGGACGTCCAGCCGAGCCAGGGACCGACGTGCCCCGCGGCGACGCTGGGACGCTGGGGCCGCTCGACCACCGCGGCGATCCGATGTCCGAGGACGAGCGGGAAGCTTGGGCCGGGCGAGCTCCCCGTCCACGATGCGCAGATACCCGCTGTGCGGAGACCCCGCAGGCGCGGACGCGCAGGCGGAGGGCTGGCCGCGGAAGGGCGGCGCGGGACCTTCGGACCAGCGGCGTGCGCGGGAGCCTTGAACACCATCGCCGCGATGCCCCATGCCCCGTTCCACGCGGAGCGGCGTCAATGGCGGACGTGGGCGGACGGGGTCCGGGTGAACGTCGTGCGCGACCGCGCGAGCGCGCGCGCGGCGTCGTCCGGGACCGCGCACCAGTCACCAGCGGAACCGTAGCCGACGCCGAGCCCCTTGTCCGGGTCGTAGATCGGCGGAGACGGCGAGCGGCCCCACGCGTCCGTCGCGCGTGAGCGTGATGCGCCCGACGCCGTCGCCGAGGACGCCCCACGGACGACGTCGCTGGAAGACGCCGGAGCGCGACGCGTGACCACGTGACGGCCGCGACCCGTAGGCGACCCATCACCCATTTCGTCGGTGTAGACGTGCGCGAAGACGATGACGACCGTGAGGCCCCCCATCGAGTGCCCGGACCGGAGGAGCTGCTCCCGGGCTTCCCGGACCGGAAGAACGCACCGGGTGCCTTGCGACGGACGCTGCCGTGCCGCGATCTCGACGACCTGACCGATAGGCGCGCGACTGAGCGCTCGACCGAGAGCCGGGAGGTCCGCGAGACGGTCGTTCCCCGGTGCCGCGCGAGAAGGTACGAGACGCCCAGCGCCGCGCACGCGGGCGCGCCGTTGCCGAGCCGGTGAAGACCGTCGCGACGCTGTCGGGCGTGTTCTCCCGTACCCTGGTCCCGACCGTGCCGCTCGGTGTGTCCGAGGGTGCTGTCGTCGGTCGATCGGGAGGCAGAATAGGTGGGCGATGACGACCGGAAGCGTGAACTCCACGTCTGGATCTCCGAGGGCGACGACTTCGTCACGATGAAGGCCTGATCCGTGAGGATCCGCGAGACGTCGACCGCCAGACGGCTTGTCGGGGAAAGCCGCGAGTCGAGGCCGAGGGAGACAGGGAAGGTTGGAAGGCCCTCGTCGGACTGGAGGGCGCCCGCCCGCCGCCGAGGATCGAGGGGGACGTGGGGCTCGGGAGCAGGGCATCAGGCAGCGGGTCGGAAGGCGGCCTATCGAGGACGGCTCGAGGCCGGGGGTCCCCGGGGGAGAGAGGTCGCCGGCAAACGCTGTCGGGGTCGGGCGGAGGTGGCCGCTGTCGCGGATGGCGCGGTGTCGGCGAGACAGCGGGGGCGCCGGAGGCCGCCGCCGCCAGGACCCTTCCGCGGCGAAAAGCGGTGGATCGGAGCGAAAGAGCGCACGCGGCGATATGACCGGAAGGGAACGAGGTGCTGTTCGTCTGCCCGTACTGGAAGAACTTCCCGTTCGAATCCGCCGTGGGACGCTGGCCGCGACCAGGTCCTTCAAGAGCGTGACCCACAGACCGGTGCTGATGAGCGCTTCGAACGAGAGGCTCGAGGCCTCCGCGAGCCGGTTGTTCCCCGTATGCCGCGCGAGCAGGTAGGCGATGCCGAGGCCCGCTGCTATCGGTACGCCGTTGCCCGCCCTCGTGAAGAAGACCGCCGTGCTCGTCGTTCGGCCCGACGTACCGTTGACGGCATGCCGGCTGATCGTCAAGTCGTAGTTTCCTTCCTGGGACGATCCGGCAGCGAACACGGTTGCTGAGGGCCGGAGACCTTCCAGTGCTGGATCTCCGAGGGCCACCACTTCGTGACGAGGAACGCCTGATCGCTCACGATGCGCTTGAAGATGTTCGAGCGCCACGTACGGCTTGTCGCTGGTGAGGGGGACCTCCAGGCTCGAGGGGGGAATGGGATCGAGAAGAGGATCGTTGTCGAGATCGTCGAACGGCGAGCGCTCGACGCCCGGCGCGGACGGGGACGCGGAGGACCGAAGCAGGCTGTCGAGCAATGGATCGGGGTCCTCGGCGGAAAAGAAGCTCGGGTCGGGGCTGGGCTCCGAGGAAAAGAGATCGCCGTCGGGCGCAGGGAAGAGCACGGAAGGCTCGAGGCTCGTCTCGGACGAGGCCCAGGGAGCGGTGCAGGCGAGGGGCGAGCCGGGCGCGAGAGCGGAGGGAACGTCGACGGCCCGCGCGAAGTCGGGCGCCGGCTCGGCGGGATCGCCGGCTCCCGCGTAGGCGGCGTCGAGGTCCGTGAGGCCCGTGGTCGCGGACCCGGCGAGGGCGAGAGGAAGGAGACCTCCGTTCGTCGCGCGGCTGCACAGGCACGCCGGTGTCTCCGATCCGCCGCGCACGGGCGCTGTCGCGGACAGCGCGGGCTTGCCGGAAGAGTCCTCCGGCGCCGCCGGCGGCACGGTTCCGGGTCGCGATGAGTTCTCCGCGAAGATCGGCGAGATCGGTGCCAGCGCGCACGCCGCGATCGAGATCCACGCGGTCGCGCGCGCGAGACGGACGGGAAGAGCCGCGAGCATGTCGTCCAGGATCGGCGCCAGGAATCTTGTATTCACACATCGAAGCTACATCCTGCGCGACGAGCACGTAGGCGCCTCAATCCTCCCGTGCGGTGGTTGTACCGCGAAAACACGCGAGAGAGGGATTTCGTGAAGATCGTGTCATCCACCGGTCAAGTGAACGTCACTCGTGTTAGAACATCGGCGTGATGCATGACTCCGGTCAGCCGCTGTGGGATGCGGGACAGTACGCGCTCTTCCGCTCCGAGCGCGCGCGGCCCTTCTTCGATCTCCTCGGACGCGTCGCTCACGAGAGGGTCCGGACGATCGCCGACATCGGGTGCGGCGACGGCGGGCTCACGCGAAGCCTCCTCGATCGCTGGCCCGGCGCCGAGATCTGGGGGATCGACAGCTCGAAGGAGATGCTCGCGCGGGCTCCGTCGGCTCCGGGGCTCCGCTTCGAGCAGGCGGATCTGAGAAGCTGGCGGCCGCCCGTCCCGCTCGATCTCGTGGTTTCGAACGCGGTCCTGCACTGGGTCCCGGACCATGGGGACGCGCTGCGCTCGTTCGCGGGCTGGCTCGCTGCGGACGGCGTCCTCGCGATCCAGATGCCGAACAACCGCTCCGAGACCGCCTATCGTCTCGCGGGCGCGCTCGCGCTCGAGCCGCCGTGGCGCGATCGCCTGAGAGGCGTCGCGTCGGGACGTCGTCGTCGAGCCGCCGCGGTTCTACGTCGAGCAGCCCGCCGCGCTCGGCTTCGAGTCCGATCTGTGGGAGACGATCTACTACCATCGCCTCGCGCGCGCCTCGGCGGTCGTCGAGTGGATCAAGGGCACGGCGCTGCGCCCGATCCTACGGCGCTCACGGAGGACGAGGGCGCGCGCTTCCTGGCCGAGCTGAACGCCCGAGTCGAGCCCGACTATCCCGAGGGCCCGCAGGGCGTGCTCTTCCCGTTCCGGCGTCTCTTCTTCGTCGCGGCGCGGCGCTGAGGAGGCGTCGGGGCGCGGGGGACGACGCCGCGTTGCTCGCGCCCCTCGCCGCATGAGACCCTGTCGGCGCGGCGGAGGAGGACCGGCCGGTGCCCCAGACACGCCACATCGAGCGCCATTTCACCGCGGGCGAGACCGTGCGCGACGTGGTCATCGGCATGTCCGACGGCCTGACGGTCCCCTTCGCGCTCGCAGCGGGGCTCTCCGGCGCCATCGACTCGACCAAGCTCATCGTCGTCGCGGGGCTCGCGGAGGTCTCCGCGGGAGCGATCGCCATGGGGCTGGGCGGCTACCTCGCCGCCAGGAGCGACGCCGAGCACTACGAGAGCGAGCGGCTGCGCGAGGTGCGCGAGGTCAAGGAATTGCCGGGTCACGAAGAGCTCGAGGTCGCCCAGATCTTCGAGTCGTACGGGCTCAACAAGGAACAGACCGAGCCGCTCGTCGCCGCCTTGCGCGAGCGCCCGGAGGCATGGGTCGATTTCATGATGCGGTTCGAGCTCGGCCTCGAGCGGCCCGACCCTAAGCGCGCCCTGCAGAGCGCCTTCACGATCGCCCTCGCCTACGTCGTCGGCGGCCTCATCCCGCTCGCCCCGTACATGGTCCTTCCGAAGGCGGGCGAGGCCCTCGTCGTCTCTGCACTCTTCACGCTCTTCGCGCTGCTCGTCTTCGGCTATATCAAGGGCCGCTTCACCGGGGCACGCCCCCTGCGCAGCGCCATCCAGACGATGCTGATCGGAGCGCCGCCGCGGGCGCCGCGTTCGCGATCGCCCGCGCCGGCGCCGTAGATCCCTCAGGAGATTCCGGAGATCGACCAGGCCTGAACCATCGCACGACCAGGCGTCGCTGACCCCCTACGGGATGGTCCGGTGCCCCGATGCCTCAGGGTGGTGGCGCAGCGAAGGCACGCGTTCGTCCAGTACTAGCGCGGGCTTTCGGGATCGACGCACTGGTCGAAAAACCGGTCGAGTGTATCGGATCGCGGTCCTGGCCACTCGTCCACGGAGGGCCTTCAGGTCACCAGCGATCACACGTTCTGCGCGATCGCGGGCAGAGAGCTCGATCGCTGCGCGCCGTCGGGAAAACGGATCGAGGTGCTCAACTTCGGCGTGAGCGGTTTCGGAACCGCCCAGGAGCTTCTTCTGCTGCGCGACCGGGTCCTGGCCTATCATCCCGATCTCGTCGTGCTCGCCTTTCTGACGGGCAACGACATCGTGGACAACTCGCGCGCCCTCACATCGGACCCGCGCAGGCCGTACTTCGTGATGAACTCCGGGCGCCTCGCTCTCGACGACTCCTTCAGGACGCGCGCGGGCTACGTGCGGGAGCGCGTCCTGTTCGCGCTGGTGCGCTGGTCCCGGATGCGCCAGCTCGTGAAGCGGTGGGTGCGGGCGCGCGTGGCCCGGCCGCGCTGACCGGTGCGCGGGGACCGCGTCTGGAGCGAGACGCGGCTTCGAGATCTATCACGAGCCCTCCGATCCCGCATGGAAAGAGGCGTGGGATGTCACGGAAGCCCTGGTCACCCAGATGCGCGACGACGTCCGTACGGCCGGCTCCGCATTCGCCGTCGTGACCCTCTCGAACGGCCTGCAGGTCTATCGCGAGCCGCAGGTTCGCGCTCGCCACCTCGCGGAGCTCCACATCGATCAGCCTTTCTATCCGGACGAAAGGATCGCCCGCCTGGGCAAGACACGTGGTTTCCCCGTGCTGAGCCTCGCTCCTCGCATGTTCGAGGAGGCGAGCGCCCGGGGTGTCGCCCTCCACGGCTTCGCGAACGCAGTTCCCGACGGCGGACACTGGAACGAGGAAGGGCACCGCGTGGCGGGGACGCTCATCGGACATTGGCTGTGCGGGCTCATCGGATCGGATGTCTCCTCCCCCGGGCCTCCCGCCCCGGCCGGGAGTTCATCGAGCGATGGCGATGCGATCCATGCTAACGTTCCCCCCATCAATCCGTTGGGCCGTTAGCTCAGCCGGTAGAGCAGCTGCCTTTTAAGCAGCGGGTCGCAGGTTCGAGTCCTGCACGGCTCACCACTCACCACGACGCATCGTCGGTGGCGTTTTCCGCCGCGATAGGCGCGCTTTACTTCCTGACGAGGGCGGGCCAGCCGAGGATCAGGGAGATCGGGGCGTCCGACTTGTTCGTGTCGGCGGCGAAGGCAAGGAGGAACCGCTGGCCGTCCCGGGAGAGGTCGAGGGCCTGAAGCGGCCGGGTGATCGGGAAGAGCGCCACGGGCCGGCCGCTCTGGAACGAGGATCCGGAGATCTGCACCGGGACGGACATCGGAGTCGGGGGAGGACCCGGCTGACCGTACATGATCTCCTTGCCGTCGTTGCACCAGAGACCGCCTCCGAGCGACCCTTCCGACGAGACCTGCCACTTCCCGCCACCGGTGGGGAACCGCGTCACGTAGAGCTCGATCCTCCCGGATTCGTCCGAGGCGTAGAGCAGCCAGCGGCCGTCGGGCGAGAGGACGCCGGCCGACTCGTCCGCCGGGGTGGCCAGGACGGCGAAAGGCTTGCGCTCGCCCGTCATGGGCAGCGCCCAGAGGTCTCCCTTTCCCACCTTGTCCTTCGCCTCGGTTCGGACGTAGAGCAGGTATCGCCCGTCGGGCGACCATTCGTTGGGATCGAAATTGACGCCTTCTTCTTCGAGCAGCGTCTCGGGCGTCCCCGAGCCGTCGGCGGGTTTCACGACCAGGGCGCCGAAGATCTTGCGAACCTCCCGGTAGGCGATCCGGGTGTCGTCGGGCGACCAGATGGGATCGTCCTCGTTGAAGGCGCCGAACGTGAAGCGCGTCCGGACCTGCCGCTGGAAGTCGTTCAGCCAGATATCGCTGGTTCCCGACTCGGGATCGACGAGGACCTCGGCGTAGCGCTTCCCGTCGCGGGAGATCCTCACCCCGTTGAAGTTTTCCGGCGTGCCGACCGGCTCCAGCATCTTGCCCGTCCGGTCGTACCAGGCGAGCTGCGCGCGATCGTTCACCTCGCCGGTGTGGTAGAGCAGGACCCCGGTGTCGGACGCGGCGAAGTCGGTGTGGAAGAAGTCGTTGTGGGTCATCACGCCCTGCGCGAGCGGAACCGCGTCGCCCGAGAGGACCGCGCGCGCGGGATCGAAGGGCTGCGCGAGGAGCACGCCGTCCCGGACGAAGAGGAGGCGCCCGTCGGCGTAGGCCACGTTCGAGCGTCCGCTCATCACGAGCGTTCGCTCCGTGCGAGCCGAGGGCGCCTTCGTACACGGCGTTGATGTCGCTCTTGACGCCGGCCGCATGTCCGACGGCGAGGTAGAGGAAGTGCTTGCCGTCGGGAAGCAGTGTCACCCATCGGTGCGTCGTCTCGCCCTTCGCGTGGTCGAGGGTCGTGACGGGCTCCGAGACTCCGCCGGATGCGGCGACGCGATGGATGGGGCTCGTCGTTGAGGGCGCAAAGAGAATGACGCCGTCGCGGCTCCAGGCGCCGGGCCGCCCCTGCTGGGCATCGCAGATCGCCACGGGAGGGGCGCCCGAGAGATCGACCTTCATGAGCTTGCCCTGCGCGAAGTAGGCGATGAAGCGGCTGTCCGGCGACCAGAAGGGGAGAAAACCGCCCTCGGTGCCGGGGATGGGACGCGCCTCCATCGCGTCGAGCGCGCGCAGCCAGAGCTCCGATCGGCCGTCGGCGCGGTGGACCGCGAAGGTGAGGTGCCTGCCGTCGGGGGAGAGGCTCAGGCTCCCGCCGAGGTTGCTGTAGTCGATCGCGGCCTTCTCCGGGGGAGAAGGGACGCCCGCACGGCGGCCGACGGTGAAGAGGCCGTCGCGCGCCGCAGCGTCATGAGACCGATGAGGGAGGCGATGGCGACGATCGCCGCCACGCCGGCGACGCCCCACGCGAGCTTCTCGCGGCTGCGCCGCCTGTGGGCGACTGGCGCGGGGACCCCCGCCTGCGATCCGCCCTCCGCGATCCAGCGCAGCTCGCGCGCGAGGTCGCGCGCGCTCTGCCAGCGGTCGTCGGGATCCTTCGCGAGGCAGGTCTGAACGACCGACGTCGAGCGCCGGCGGCGCCATCGGCTGCAGCGTCGAGACCGGCGGGCGGCTCCGCTCGAGGATCGCCGCGATGAGGCTCGCCTGGCTTCGCCCTGCGAACGCCTTGCGGCCGGTCGCCATCTCGTAGAGGACGCGCCGAACGCGAAGATGTCCGTGCGCGCATCGGCTTCGCGTCCCTCCAGCTGCTCCGGGCGCCATGTACTGGAAGCGTGCCGAGAATCGTCCCCTCGGCGGTCAGATCGCGCCGCGTCCGTCGGACGGGAGGTCGGCGCTGATCGCCCCGCCCGAACCGGCGCGCTCTCCGTCCCCGCGAGCTTCGCCAGCCCGAAGTCGAGCAGCTTCGCGCCGGCCTTGCGTGAGCATGACGTTCGCCGGCTTCAGGTCGCGGTGGACGACGCCCTGCGCGATGCGCCTGGTCGAGCGCATCGGCGATCTCCATCGCGTAGCTGCAGCACCTGCTCGCGGGACAGCGGACCCTTTCTCCAGCCGAGCGTCGAGCGTCTCGCCCTCGAGCAGCTCCATGACCAGGAAGTCGATGCCGTCCTGATGGCCGACGTCGTGCAGCGTGCAGATGTGCGGGTGGTTGAGCGCCGAGATCGCGCGCGCCTCGCGCTCGAAGCGCTCGCGCATCTCGCGGCTCGCGGCCGAGGTGCGCCGGCAGGACCTTGATCGCGACGGCGCGGTCGAGGCGCGTGTCGCGCGCTCGTAGACCTCGCCCATCCCGCCGGACCCGAGCGGCGCGACGATCTCGTAGGGTCCGAGCTTGGCGCCGGGGGCGAGCGTCATGCTTCCTGATCCGTTCTGATCGGCATCCCGTTCAAGCCGGGAAACACTAGCACAGGGAGTTGATCAGGGCGGCGAGTTCCCCTAGACTGCAGGCCACGCCGATCGATCGTCCCGTCCCCATCGTCTAGAGGCCTAGGACACCGGTCTTTCAAGCCGGGAATCGCGGGTTCGAATCCCGCTGGGGACGCCACACCTGAATCCGCCGTCTCCGTAGCTTGTATCTGCTTGAAGGCAAGGCAGATAGGTGCGGTTCCAAATTGTTTCCCGTCGAAAGGCAGTCCTTCGGGGAAGAATACCGCCTGCAGCCGCCTCTTTTGCTCAGCCGTCGCCTCGCTCCAGAGCCTGGACGCGTTGGCAACGACCTCTCCGCCAGGACGCCCTCGAAGTCGATCTCGGCGAGGGTGGCCTGCTGGAGGTCCAACTCGACCAGGGCGAGGTCCTCCCGGAGCTTGTCGCGCTGCCGCTCGTATGACGATTGGTCGATGACTTTCCGGAAGATGAAGGCGTCGTCCAGCGCGTCGAGCCGTTCCCGAATGGCCTCCGCGCGACGCTGCAGATCCTGACGCACTGCATGTGCGTCGCGCTGCCGCTCCCGGCAGGCGTCGAGGATGACCTCTCGGAAGAGACGGTAGTAGTCCTCGCTGGGCTGCAACTCCTGCAGCACCCGATCATGAAAGTCGACTCCAGGTGTCCCTTGCCGAACGCTGACACCACCGCAACGATGGCAGTGGTAGTAGGCATAACGCTTGGTGCGTCCCCTGGAATGGCTCCCCGTCAAGCCGGTACTGCATGCCGCGCACCGGACAAATCCACGCAGGGGAAAGTCAGGGTGCAAACGCATATGGGGCTTGGCTCGCACGGTCTTGCCATCCAGCAGCCGCTGCGCGAGGTCGAAAGTGGCTTCGTCAACGATGGGGTCGAAATTTCCCCGGACCCTGATGTTGAACTCCGGCACGTTCACTCGGCCTGCATCGAGTCGATTCCGGAGCATCGCGTTGAAGGTCTGAACGGAGAGTGGTTTTCCCGACCTGGTTCGCAGCCCGAGGCTCGTGAGTCCCCGTAGAACCGAGGACCTATCCTGCTTCCCCTTCGACACGAGATCGAACGCTCGTCTCACGAGGGGAGCCCGCACTTGGGATCGTGTACGAGACGACGGTCTGACCACGTCCCTCGTGCTCATAGCCGATCGGGTGCAATGAACGTCCATCGCCCGCGGCCAAGAGCTTCACGCATGCCTGCCTTTGTTCGCTCCGCCTTCACGTCGTTGTCGAACTGCGCGATGGTGGAGATGATCCCCTCCATCAAGGCTCCGGTGGGCGTGTCGTCGATGGGCTCCGTGACTGACCGAATCGTGATACCGAGACTCTTGAGAAGGGCGCGGAGAACAACGTGGTCGTGCCGATCACGAGAGAAACGAGACACGCCGTACACAACCAATACGTTGATGCGGCGCTTGTTAACGCGACAGTAGGAGAGCAGGCGCTGAAGCTCCGGGCGATCTGCAGTTTTCGCGGACTCGCCTTCCTCGATGAAGACCTGTGCCTCCTGATAGTCGTTCCGGCGGCAGTACTCGCGGCACGCCTTCAACTGCGTGGGCAGGCTCAGGTTCGTCACCTGCTCCTTGGTGGAGACGCGACAGTAGATGACGGCTTGCATGGAATCAGGACCGACGCTTTCTGATCACGTCCACGACTGCGGCCCGCTCCGCCTCCTCGCGGGGCATGTGTCCATCGAACTCTCGAACTGCTGCGCGCTCTGACACTTCCTCTGCCTCCTCCTCCGTCATGAGGTGTGACACAGCGTCAAGATTCGTTTCTGGTCCAGATGAAGTGCGGGGGGAGATGTCCAGGATGGCGTTCGCGAGACTGTAGAGTTGATCCCGGAGTTGCTGTATCTCGTCGTCTTCAAGGGCTACCTTGTTCCCGAGGACCTCTCGGCATCGCTTGATCGAGAGCATGAGGGCCTTCAAGGCGTGCTACGCCCGAATGCCCGTAGCTCAGGATCTCTCTGTCGCTGACGGGTTACTGCTGTCTAACTCAATGTTTGCGTGGCCCGTGCTCAGGATCTTCCTGTCGAACGGGCACGCTCCCAAACTTGATTGTCTTCTTCTTGTTCACGCGAAATACTGTCCCGTCGTGCTTCGTGGCGGTGACCGTCTGGAACTTGTCGCTATCGAGAATCTCTAGCAGCTTGTCTCTATCGGCGGCTGGGCGCTCCGTTTCCGCGTCCGCCTGATGAATCTTCCCGTCCTTCAGGTGCACGGTGACGCTGCGGTACTGCCCGTCGCGGATCAGGCGGAGAACTTCCAGTTCCTGAGGGAATCGCAGCGCAAATTCCCCTCGTATGCTCCGAATCAACGCGTAGGTCTTGCCGTGGATCTGCAGCTGGAACGGCTCCTTCAGACATTGGAGGAGCTTGTTCACGAGCGGGTTCAGCTTGATCAGCATGTACGCCTGGGGGTGCTCGGAGCGGAAGTACCCCAGGTGCAGGAGGTCCTCGATCTCCAGGTCGGAGTCCATGACGAAGGTGTCGGTGAGATCGGTGAGGAGCAGCACCGACATTCCCCTCGACATGATCTCGACGGCCACGCGGAAGTGGTTTGCCTCCTCCTGTTCCATGAAAGACTGGACCCAGCGGACGGACTCCAACGGGACGTTGAACTTCCTCCTGATCTCCTCGCTCACCATGAGCGCGAACACCTGCTTGGGGGTGTACTTCCTCCAGGTTTCCGCTTTGTTTCGGGGGTTGCCGATGACGCCCTGCTCCTCCCAGGCTGCCAGCTGCCGATACGACAGACCTGCGGTCTTCCGCACATCGGCTGCGGTGTAGCTCCCC
The DNA here is from genome assembly GCA_963703975.1 of uncultured Actinomycetes bacterium. Lineage (GTDB taxonomy): Bacteria > Actinomycetota > Thermoleophilia > Gaiellales > Gaiellaceae > Gaiella. The sequence continues at coordinate 3,219 of CAVPGO010000045.1, read as the reverse complement.
GAGGGTCTTGTGCGCTTAGGGGTCTTGGGCATCTGACCCATCACGCAAATTAGACGGGCAGGTTCAATTTGCCGGGGAAGTGGGTAGTGATCTAGCTTGGCATCAACGACACTGAACGAACGGTCACCGAAAATGCGGAACCCGCTTGCCCATCAGATCTTCAGATGCCCCTACGCAATCGCCGGGATCTTATACATTGCGGGCATTGCTGGATCAGAGGCTGGAGCCGTATACCTCTGGCCTTCCCTGGCCACCCTGCTCCGGCTGCCCGCGCTCGGGATATCCGTCGCCTTGTTCGCTGCATACGTCGAACTCTCGCGGACCCGAGCGCCATCATGCTCCTGGGCAAGATTGGATCCAGGACAGCGAGCATTCCTCTATTTCGGCCTCCTAATTGTCGGCCTCCTGCTGGCCGGGCCCGCACTCTCGCCGGATACCGCCATAATCCCCATTTTTCGGGTTGCCTTCCCGGTGCTCTCGCTCGCCGCCGTTGTTGTCCTGAGCGTACATGCGCGGAAGGAACGCTCGACCAGAACCTCAAGGTCGAACACTCCCTAAAAGTGTTATTCGTTGAATACGGCGTCGAGCTTCGCCTGAATGCTGGCGCACCTCTGCGGGAGGTCATAGCTATCCGTGGCGGCGGCCCGTTCGGAAACGGCTCGCAGATAATCCTTGACCTCGGGGAGAAGTAAGCGTGCTTGGATCAACGCACTGGCGAGGAACAAATCTTGATCGTGGGGGGTGGCATCCGAAGCAGCCGCGGCGGCCACGATCTCAGACGATGCCGAACGAGCCGCCTCTTGGTTCCCAAGCTTGAGTAGCGCGACACCCCGAAGGCCGCGAGCGTATGCGAGGTGGTGGTACCGGCCTTCCTCATCGATCTGCGCGAGTCGATGGCTTCCTCGGCCTTGGTCAGGGCCTCTGCGGGCTGGTCGTGCCAGTAGATGAGATGGTTGGCGAGCGCCAGCTTGTGCTGGATCGTTGGATCTCGCGACTCGGCCTGCCGGTAGGCCGCCAACGCCTTATCATCGCGCCCTAGTGCGGCAAGGATGGACCCCTGTATGGAGTAGAGGTGCGAAACTCTCATGGCCGACCCGCTCTGGTGCGCACGAAGCTGCTCGGACGCGAAGTCCAGGGCCTTCGGTAGCGTGGCCCGCCTCATGAGTGGGGTGAGGGTGTCGTGGAAGGCCGAAGAGGTACGAGTCGTCATCCAGATCGTGAAGGTCCGACATGGCCACCCCCGGTGGAGTGTTCTCTGGTGCCCCATCGTACGCGCAGTGGGCTTGGCTTGGGAAAAAGATCGACCGGGGGGGGGAGTGCTCAAATATTCGCCAGTATCGACTCATCATGCGGTCGTTCTCCCGCTGGGCCTCGGCCATCTTGCGGGCTTCGACGATGTCCGCCGGGTCCTGGGAGCCTACGTAGGGCTTCGCGCCCGACAGGAAGCCCATGCCCTTCAGGACCGCGAGCGAAGCGTGAACGTCGCCCTCCTCGACGGCTCGGAGGAGGTTGTTGGCTGCCTCCTGAACTACGGTCAGGAGCGTCCGCTCTGCAGCGTCCCGGATCTCGGCTTCTGGCCGCGTTCAGCGCGGCTGAGAGCACCGGATCGTCCCGAAGCCACCGGTGGAGCGTCTCCCGAGCCACTCCTGCGGCCTCAGCAGCCGCTGTGATGGTGTCCCCGCGTGCAAGGCGCTCGACGGCCATCTCCTGCGCGACGGAGAGCTTGCGCGCGCTGGCCGTGTTGTCCTCCTCGTGGGGTGTGGCCTTTTTGCGGCATGGCTCCTTCCCTAGTTCCAATCAGACTGGGGAGTGGTCTTCGAGCCTGATTTCGTCACGCCAAGGGGCTTCGAACCGTCACCTAGACGGCGACGGAGCACGCGGCCTTCAGGGATTCCATCTGGCGGAGCCACGCCGGGTCCCTGGTTGCCAACTAGGAATGGTTGGGGACGCCATTCTTCGCCGCAACCCTCGACTCCACGATCAGGATGCCGGCGGCCTGCCGCTTAGCGGGCACGGAAACCGCCCCGCCCCCGCCGTTCTTCGCGCGCTTCGGCGCGAGCAGCACGTGCGCGCCGTAGGTGCCCGCGAAGAGCGCGCCGCTCGCCAGGTGCAGGACAACGAGCGGTCCGTGCAGGCTCTCGTTCGTGACGACCTGGAGGAGATACCCGCTCAGCGCCATCGGGACGAAGAGGCCGAGACCCGCGAGCCCCGACCGGCGGGCGGGAACCCCGACCGTCGCGAGCTTGGCGAGGATGTGGTCCTTGAAGATCCATCCGAAGGCGAAGACGAGCGCGGGCGCGGCGAGGACGTGCAGGTCGAGCGCCCAGGGCTGGAGCGGGTGCTGTACCGCGCTGAAGGCTTCGTCCGTCGCGGGGAAGAGGGACGGGAAGCGCTGTGCGAGGTCCTCGCCGAGATACTTGAAGACCGCGATGACGATCCCCGTGAGCGCGACGATCAGGACCGCCGCGGACAGAAGGAGCCTCTGCGCGCGCGTCACGGGTGGGACTCCTTTGAAGGGGATGGCGGCGTGGTCGCCGGGTGCCGCGCCGGCGGGGGGTGCCCCTGGGCCGGTGGGGGTTCGGCGGCGGGCTTCGCGGCCGCTCGCAGGACCTGATCGGTCGCGAGCACGCGCCGGACCGCGGCCGTGATCGCGCGCGAGGAGAGCGTCGCGCCCGTCACGCCGCGGATTCCCGCCGCGAGCGAGAGCTCGGAGTCGAGCGTCCGGCCCGTGAACTGGTCCATCCAGCGCGGCTTGGGCCGGTACTGGTCGGGTTCGTCGAAGGAGAGGATCTCGACCTTCGCCACGCGGCTCTGGGGATCGAGGACGACGAGGATCGACTCCGGGAGGGTCCGGACGACGTGGGTCTCGAGGTAGGCGGAGCCGAGGGCGCGGCCGTCCTTCGACGCGCGGTACGAGATGACGATCCGCGAGGAAGGCGCGCTGCCCGCCAGCTTCCCGATCGCCTCTGCCTGTGCCTCGTCGAGATAGTCCGTGCGCTTCTCGGCGGGCGCGCCGGCGAACGCTTCGCGGACGGCCTCCTCCGGCGTCACCAGAACCCTGGCGACCGCCGGCGGGGCGCACGCCGCGGCGAGCAGCACGATCGCGAGGAGCGGCGCGCGCGCGGCGGCCGGCGCCCTGCGCGCGCAGGCACGGTCCCGATACAGGCGGCTCCCCATCTCAGAAAAGATAACCGAGCGAGACGTTGATCCGGTCGACTC
>CAVPGO010000044.1:0-18254 GCA_963703975.1 uncultured Actinomycetes bacterium | reverse complement strand
TCCCAGTCTCTGAGACCTCTCGTCTCAAGACTCCAAACCCCCCGCCAACCCGTAACGACCAGTCTAAGAGACTCTCAGCTGTCCCAGAGCGACCCGTTTCGTCCACGCGGGCGGGTTTGCTCGTCGGCGCTACCGTCGAGCAGTGGGCTGGTTCCACGTCTATACGCAGGCACCGCGGCTCGAGCCGTTCGCAGCCGACCCCGAGAAGGTCCGAATCCTCACGCTGATCAAGCAGGCGGAGAGAACGTTCGGGCTGAAGGTGCTCGCATGCGTTGTCATGTCGACGCACTTCCACCTCGTCGTCGAGGGAAGACATGAAGACCTCTCCAGGGCAATCCAGTGGATCAAGTCGGTCTACGCACGCGACTACAACAGGCGCCACGAACGCTTCGGTGCGGTGTGGGCCGAGCGCTTCGCATGCCGCGTGATCCAGTCGGAAGCGCACCTCGCTCGCGTCTGCGCCTACGTCCGCGGGAACCCGGTCGCCGCAGGGCTCTGCAAGGACATCGCGGCATACCGATGGGCGTATGGCACCTGGGGAGTGGACGTTGCGATCTATGAGCGGACAAGTCTCTGAGACCTTCGGTCTCAGAGACCGCGAAGGGGGTGAGTCTCTGAGACCTTCGGTCTCAGAGACTGCCAAGGGTGAGTCTCTGAGACCTTTGGTCTCAGAGACTGGGCGCGCTCTGGGTGCTACAGCGTCGCGAAGTCCTCGCCGAAGTGCTCGCGGTCCTCGGGGTCCACGATCGCATCGCCCGCCGCACGCGCCTTCTCGCGCCACGCATGCGCCGACGGCTCGCCCGCCAGGACCGAGGCCCGCGCCAGCGCCTCGTAGGCGTATGCGAGGTCCCAGTCGCCGATCCCGTTCTCCTCGCACCACCGAGACAACGGTGCGCGTGCCACAACGCGGGCTCCGGCCGGCCGAGCACGACGTACATCCGCGAGAGCTGCCACTCGCTGCGCGCCCGATTCGCCGGCGTGCACTCCGCCGCCTCGGCCCAGTGATACGCGGACGCATACGCCACGAGCAGCAGCCGGTCGTCGTCGGCCCGCGACTCCATCAGCCGCCACGCCTCGTTGAAGAGGTCGACCCCCAACTGCCGCTCGGAGCTCACTCCTCCGCCGCCTCCGAGTCCGCCCGCGACTTGATCTCGGAGACGACCGCCGGATCGGCCAGCGTGGTCGTGTCCCCGAGCGGCCGGTTCTCGGCGACGTCCCGCAGCAGCCGCCGCATGATCTTCCCCGACCGGGTCTTCGGCAGCTCCGGCGTGAAGACGACGTTCGCCGGCTTCGCGATCGGCCCGATCACCTTGGCGACGTGGTCGCGCAGCTCCTCGAGCATCTCGACCGACCCCTCCTGCCCGCCCCGCAGCGTCACGTACGCGACGATCGCCTGGCCGGTCAGCGCGTCGTTCCGCCCGCACACCGCCGCCTCCGCGACCGCTGGATGGTCGACCAGAGCCGACTCGACCTCGATCGTCGAGATCCGGTGCCCCGAGACGTTCATCACGTCGTCGACCCGCCCGAGCAGCCAGAAGTCGCCGTCGCGGTCGGTCCGCGCGCCGTCGCCCGCGAAGTACACGCCCTGAAAGCGCGACCAGTACGTCTCCCGGTACCGCTCGTCGTCGCCCCAGATCCCGCGGAGCATCGCCGGCCACGGCCGCCGCAGCACGAGATACCCGCCGCCGCCGACCGGCACCTCGCGCCCGCTCTCGTCGAAGACCGCCGCATCGATGCCGGGGAAGGGCTTCGTCGCCGAACCCGGCTTCGTCGTCGTCACCCCGGGGAGCGGCGTGATCAGCGTCATCCCCGTCTCGGTCTGCCACCACGTGTCGACGATCGGCGCGCGGTCGCCGCCGACGTGGAGGCGGTACCACATCCACGCCTCCGGGTTGATCGGCTCGCCGACCGTCCCGAGCAGCCGCAACGACCCCAACTGATGCCGCTCCGCATACTCCGCGCCCCACTTCATGTGCGCGCGGATCGCCGTCGGCGCCGTGTACAGAATCGTCACCCCGTACCGTTCGACGATCGCCCACCAGCGGTCCTTGTCCGGGAAGTCCGGCGTCCCCTCGTACAGCACGCCCGTCGTCCCGAGCACAACGGCCCGTAGACGATGTACGAGTGCCCGGTGATCCAGCCGACGTCGGCCGCGCACCAGTAGACGTCCTCATCGACCTTGACATCGTGGACGTAGCAGTGCGTCGCCGCCGAGCCGACCAGATAGCCGGCCGTCGTGTGGACGATCCCCTTCGGCTTCGCGGTCGTCCCGCTCGTGTACATGAGGAACAAAAGGTCTTCCGAGTCCATCGGCTCGCACGGGCACTCGTCGTCCGAGACCGCAACCTCGTGCCACCACCAGTCGCGCCCCTCGGTCATCGGCGCCTCGCCGCCCGTCCGCCGGAAGACGACGCACGCCCGCACCATCGGTGCGTCGCCCATCGCCTCGTCGGCGATCGCCTTCAGCGGCACGGTCGTCCCGCGCCGCCACGCCTCGTCCTGGGTGATCAGCACCTCGCAGCCCATGTCCACCATCCGCGACGAGAGCGACTCCGCCGAGAACCCGCCGAAGACGACGGTGTGCGGCGCCCCGAGGCGCGCGCACGCGAGCATCGCCACCGGCAGCTCCGGGATCATCCCCATGTAGATGGCGACCGGCGTGCCCTTCCCGACGCCGAGCGACGTAAGCGCATTCGCGAGCCGCGTCACCTCCTGCAGCAGGTCGGCATAGGTGACCGCGCGGCGATCGCCCTCAGGCTCGCCCTCCCAGTAGTACGCGACCTTCTCCCCGCGCCCGGCCTCGACGTGCCGGTCGACGCAGTTGAAGCACGCGTTCAGCTTCCCGCCCAGGTACCACTTGGCGTACGGGAGCTCCCACTCGTAGAGCTCCGAGAACGGCTCGAACCACGTCACCCGCTCTCGCCCCTCGCGCTCCCACAGCTCCTCGAACGACTCCTCGTAGATGTCCGGCTGCGCGTTCGCCTGCGCCGCGAACTCGGGCGAGGGCGGATATCGCCGCTCCTCGGCGAGGAGGGTCTCGATCGTCTGGTCGCTCACGCCCCGCTCCACGGCGTCAAGGTCGTACGGGATAGTCCGTGAGGTTCTCGGCTCCACCCTCGGTGACGAGGACGAGGTCCTCGAGCCGCACGCCGCCGTAGCCGTGCTTGTAGAGCCCCGGCTCGACGGTGACGACGTCGCCCGCGACCATCGACCCCGGAGCCCGCCCGAGCGACGGCGCCTCGTGCACCTCGAGCCCGACCCCGTGGCCGAGCCCGTGGTAGAAGCCGTCCTGGAGCACCTCGCCGTTGCGCCTTCGAGAGCTGCGTCGGCTGGCCGGCCTCGTGGAAGAGCTCGCAGACGAGCCCGAAGACCTCGGCCCCCGGAACGCCGGCGCGGATCGCTTCCAGAGACCGGTCGAGCGCCTCCTTGCAGAGCGTGTGGTAGCGGACGATGTCCGCGGCCGGCTCACCGACGACGTACGTCCGCGTCATGTCCGCGTAGCACTGCGTCTCGATGTCGCGCGGCCAGAGGTCGATCACGACCGGCTCGCCCGCGGCGATCTGCCCGGATCCCATGTCGTGGCCGACGGCCGACTGCGCGCCGTGCGAGACGATGAACTCGTCGAAGGTCATCCCGTGCTTCGGTGAACACCTCGGCGATCGCCGCCTTGATGCGCTCGCTCGTCAACGGCTCGCCGTCGACCTGCAGTGCTCGTGCCATTCCCATTTGGGCCGTTCTGCGAGGCGCGCCGCAGCAGATCGCGCGCCGCGTCCATCCCCGCCCTCGGCCGCGCGCTGCGCCCGCCGCATCCCGGCGAGCTCGGTCTCACTCTTCACGCGCCGCCGGCCGTAGAAGAGGTCGTACTCCGGGTTGAGCGTCACGCCCTCCGCGCGGAGCCGGTCGGCGAAGATCGCCGGGAAGGTCGCCGGCACCGCCGCCTCGGTGACCCCGAAGCGCTTGCACGCGGTGATCGCGATCCGGATGTAGACCTCCTCGCGCGTCAGCCCCTGCCCGAGCAGCTCGTCGATGCCGAACTCCTCGTACGGGTGCGGCGTCGGCCCGCCAGGATCGCGTTCACGCGGTCGATCTCGAACGAGGTGAGCACGACGTGCCGCTCCCCGCCCCGCTCGACGTAGAGGAACGGATCGGGGATCCCGATCGGCACCTCGTGCCGCATCGCGGGATCGATCGTTCCGGCGTAGATCAGGACGTCGGGCATCGCCCGGGGATCGTAATCGCTAGGTGGTTGCGTCGAGCAGCTTGACCTTGTACTTCGAGATCTGAGGGTCTTTCGCGACGAGGGTCAGATCCTCGAGCCTCGCCTGTGCGACCAGCAGCCGGTCGAACGGCGGGCATGGGATCGTCGAAGCCCGGAAGATCTGGTCTATTACACCTCAATCATGCGCCACTCAGCCGCTATCGCCCTCCTCGCGACGGCCCTCGCCGCCTGCGGCGGCAGCAACGCAGGTGGCCCGTCCCCAAGCGCCGTCCAGCAGTGCCTCCGCGCGAAGGACGTCACCGTCAAGGAGAACGCGGTGATCACGACGTTCAAGGACGCCGGCATCGAGCACGCCCTGGTCGCGACCTTCCCTGGGCCGAACGCGGCGCGCTCCTCCTCTTTGCAGCCGACGATGACGAGGCGAAGCAGGCGCTGGTACGCATCGGCCACGCCTTCGCAGCGACCGGCGCGCTCCCGATCCGCCGGCACGGCAGCGTGCTCGTCAGCTGGACCGCCGACGCGAGCCAAGGCGGCGACACCGTGATCGACCGCTGCCTCGAAGCCGCCGAGTAGATTCCGGCTACGCCGGCGCGCTGTTCGGCCGCGTCGCCAGGAAATCGGCGAGAACGCGCATGCCGGCTTCGAGCTGGCCAAGCGACAGCCGTTCGTGCCTCGAATGCGCCTGGTCGAGGTCACCGCAGCCGAAGATGACGACCGGCAGGCCGAGCAGCTGGTGGTAGAGCCGCGCGTCACAGCTTGCCCCCCAGCCGACGAGACGCCCGTCGCGGCGCAGCTGCCGGCGCCTCGAGCTGCGAAGGTGTTCGACGAGAGGGGTCTTCTCGGGGATGACGTAGGCGCCGTTGTGGATCCCCGAATACGTGACGCGGCAGCGGCTGCGCGCAGCCGACGCCGCGTCGGCTACAGCCTGCTCGATCGTCGACCGAACGGAGGAGAGACGATCGGAGGGAAGAAAGCCGATGTTCCCGCGAATCTCGCACCTGCTCGGCACCGAACCGTGCCACTCGCCCCCTTGCACGAACCCGATGCTGACCGGCGTGGGACGCTTGCAGCGGCGGAAGTCAGGGTCGAGCCTCGCCTGCCGCGTCAGGCGGCGCTCGAGGCGGCGCAGTCCGTCAATGACCGTGACCGCGGCGTCGATCGCGCTGGAGCCCGCACCGCTCCCCATGTGCGCCCCGTCCGTCTCGACATGGATCTCGAACGAGAGGCATCCGCGATGGCCGCGGAAGATCTCCAGCCCGGTCGGCTCCAACACGATGACCTCGTCGGCAGGACACCCGTTCAGGATGGACGCGAGCGTCCCGTTCCCGCCGAACTCCTCCTCGACGACGAAATCGGCGTGGAGCCCGTACGCAGGCGACAGGTTGGCGTCGCGAAGGAACTCGATGGCGCCGAGGACCATGACGATGTTGTTCTTCGTGTCGACCGCCCCACGACCGAGGATCTCGCCGTCCTCGAGGATCGGAGCGTAGGCACGCGGGAAATCGACCGCGGGAACGACATCGACATGCGCGTTCAGCAGGAGCTGCGGCATGGCGGCCTCCGCCGGGAATCGTGCGCGAAGGTTCGGCCGGAGCGGTGCGTCGTTGACGAACGGACTGTGCGTGAACGCGGGATGCTGCTCGAGCCCGGCAGGGGGCTGCTCCACCCTGGACGTGCCGCCGAGGGCTTCGATCTGCCCCTGAAGCCAGGGGAAGCATGCTTCCTCGTCAGGGCTCTCCGTGCGAATCGCGATCAACTCGAGCAGCCGTGACACCAGACCGTCGCGCCTGGCTTTGAACCAGGATGCGAACATCTCCGGCTGAAACGGCGCGCGGGGCCTGGATCGCGGCGCGGCCATCAGTGCTCGGAATACCCCGCGAAACCCCTTCCGATGTGGCCATGACGACCAGGGCTTCCAAAACGCTCGAGGATGATCACAATAAGAAGTGGGAGGGTCGACAGGCCTGTCCCGTTCAGGGCGAGAGGCAACAGGGGAAGAGGGCGAGGGGGAGAATACCGTTGCCGCGGAAAGGACAGTGACGGCTCAACAAAATACACTGCTGATCATCGGTTACGGCCACGCAGGGCGCCGTTTCGCCGATGCGGCCCGGTACCTGCAGGACCGCGAGGACGGGCAGCTCGCGCTCGTCGGCGCGTGCGACGTATCCGCGTCTGCCCGCGAGGATGCGCGGCGCTTCACGAGCGCCTACGAGCATCTCGAGGAGGCGATGGAGGCGCTGAAGCCGAGCGCCGTCGTCGTCACCGTGAACGAGGAGGCGCACGCCGAGGTGCTCCATCGGCTCGCGCCTTTCACCCCGCGGGTGATTCTCTGCGAGAAGCCGCTCACCGCCACGGTGGAGGAGGCAGAGAGCCTGCCCGCATCGATCGTCGACGCACAGCTGTCGGTGAACTTCGTCGAGCGCCACAGCCCGGTGCTCGTCGACTGGTTCGAGTGGGCGTCTACGCGCCCCGGGCTGAAGCCGTTGCGCGTCGAGTTCTTCTGGGGCAAACATCGGATCGGCGACCAGCGGCCGACGATGGGGGTCATGTCCGAGGTCACCCATCCGGTCGATCTCGTGGACTACCTGTTCGGTTTCGAGCGGTTCGAGATCGTCCATGCCTACGGACTCGAGAGTGACTACTCGCCACATCACGACGTGGCGTTGGACACGATCTCGTTCGTGGGTCGAACCGAGGATTTCGCCGTCATCGGGGTCAGTTCGTTCGCGTGGCCCCGCCGGCACCGTGCCCTGTCCGCCCTACTGGTCGACGAAGAGGGAATGCTCTTTCGCCTGACGATCGACTTCGATACACCGCGGTGGGATTGCGACGCGCTTCGCATCGAACGCGTCGATCCGTCCACCGGACAGCGCAGAACGCTCGTCGAGCGCCGCGTGCGGGATACCGATTACCCCGAGGAGGTCCGTGGCGTCGCCAAGGTTGCAGACTTCATCCGCCAGAGCTTCGCGGTCGCGGCCGACGAACGATCCGCTCACCCGCTTGTCGACTACCGGCAGGCTCTCAAGATCCAACATGTCCTGGGAGCTCTCGCCGCGGAGCTGGAGCAGGAGCAGACCAGCCGGCTGACGCTCGTCGGCAATACGCGCGTGCAGCCCTCGATGCCGCTGTTCGTCGACGGCGAGAGCGCGATCGAAGCCGTGACGCTCGACGGGAACGGGAACGGCACGCACCGTGGCGCACTCGTGCCGCGCGACTGGCAAGAAGCCATCTGACCGCGACAGAAGCGGTTCGCGGCTACGAGGATGCCGTCGGCGCCCGGTAGCGGCGCGGCAGCGTCCACCAGCGGCCGAGATCGTCGTCGAAGGAAGCGGGGTCGAACATGCACCGGCCGGCGTCGGGGTAGTTCGTCAGCTCGCCGAAAACGACGCGGTCACCAGGGGTGTACAGGTCGACGCGCACGAAATCAGTCTCCCTGGCGAGCCGCTCGGCGACGTCGATCAGCTCACCCAACGATGACGGCTCGGCCTCGACCGGTCCGCAGGGATACACGAACTCGACCTCGAGCGGGGTCCAGTCGCGAAGGTACATGTTCTGACGATGGACACCGAAACGATCGGTGTGCGTCTGGACGACCTGCGCCGTGCCGTGGAAGACGAAGATCTTGTAGTCACGGGCGAGCTCGCCGGATGCCTCCCGCAGAACCTCCTCGAACAGAATCCTCGGGGTATTCCGAGATATGCCCACGCTGCATGGGTGTCGGTGAATCGCGCCGACAGCCAGCGGCTCAGCGTCGTTCGAAACGTGTCCCAATCGACCCAGTCCGGCCTGGTCAGCACCCTGCTCCAGACCTGGCCGGGGTCGAGCTCCTCTCCATTCTCGTGCCCTTCCACCCGGAAGGGCTCCTGCGCGCAGTCGGCGACGATCCACACCCCGCCAGACGCATGAGAGGCCTTGGCGACGAATTCACGCGGGAGCCGCGAGATGTCCAGCTTCGCGACGTCGTCGATCACGTCGAAGAGCTCCGTGAGACGGTGCGCACCGACCGTACGTGCCACGTAGTCTCGAACGGCGACCTTGTCGGTGAACGTCTTCAGCAGAGGCCGCCGGTCCTTGAGCATCTTCCAGCGCACCTTGCCGCTGAACGTGTCCGGACGTCGTGCGAGCCAGAACCCCTGATTACGCCGCCAGAGGAGGCGGCTTCGTGCCCAGAAGGGCACCCCCGGCAATCGCCGGAGTGGCCCGGCCAGCCGACGGAGCCGTGGCGTCGCCGCGGCCATCAGCGCGCAGCGACGCCGGGGGACGCGGACGGCTCGTACCACCGAGCGACGGGAACGTCCTCCTCCGGCACGAGCGTGCTCCAGGGGACGGGGACAAGACCTGGACGCTTCCAGCCCCAGTCGGGGGCAGCGTAGATACCGACCTCCTCCCAGTCCTGTGCGTAGACGGCGTCGAGCTTCTGGAGGCGCGCGCGCGCATGCCCCCCGGCGTGGGCATGCGACACCGCCGGCTGCCCAGGGTCCGGCCGCTCGACGAACAGCGCGGTGAGGCGCCGTCTCGTGACCTCCTGCTGCCGGAACGGGAAATGGTGGAGGAAAATCGGCTCGGCCGGCTCGAACAGGGGTCGCTCGGCCGAGACGGCCGCGTGCTTGCCGCCCCCGCAGGTGATCACGGGTCGACTGCGGTCGAACCTCTGGAGCGGGTGATTGTTGTGGAACCACCAGCAGCCCTGGCCGGCGAGCTCCTCGCAAAGCGGCTGGAAGTCGAGAGGATGCCGACCGGGACGATAGTGCGGTTCCTCGCCCGGGTAGTGGTTGATGAGCCGGGCGCCGACGATCCTGAACGACTCGTCGAGGGTGGACAGGTACTCGCGGACGGTGAAGCCGCGCGGGCCGTGCGGAAACTCGTCGGCATCGAGCCGGAGCCACCAGATGTGGTCGGATCCGTCCGTCTCGGAGATGCTTTGAACCGCGGCGTTCATCGCGAGATAGCGCCGGGTGTCGTCCCAGGTGCTGGTCGACACCGCCTCGACGAGCTCGGCACCCGCAGCGAGCGCCTGCCCGACGGTGCCGTCCGGGCTGTCGTTGTCGAAGAGAAAGACCCGGTCACAGCCCTGCGTAAACGCGTTCCTCACGGTCGCCTCGATGATGTCGGCCTCCATCCAGGTCCCGACCATGGCGAACAGCCTGAACCCTCGCAGGAGCCGTGGAGTGTCGGGATTCGAGCGAGATTTGACCCAGGGATGCATGAGGCCCAGGCGACTTGTGATCCGACCGCCGGTCCGGCGGACGGAAAGCCTCAACCGCATGCGCAATGGGAAGTTCGAGTACGCCAGCATGTATGGGGTCGAGCCGGAGGAATCGCCTGCTTCCTCGAAGCCCGCGCAAGCAGTACCTCCCGCCGGTGCTCATTGTACGGAAGAGTTCACGCGAAAAGAGACAGCCGGAACCGCTGGACCGCCGACGCGAGCCACGCCGGCGACACTGTGATCGACCGCTGCCTCGAAGCAGCCGAGTAGATTCCAGGGGTGAGCGATCCGTCGCAGCGCGCGCTCGAGCTGATCGAGGAGTGGGACGCCGAGCTACGCCGAGAGGTCCCTGCAGGGGCCGACATCGTCGATGCCCACCTCCACCTCGGCCACGACATCGACGGGATGGTCGGCGACTACGACGAGCTCGAGCGGATCATGGCCCGCTACGGGATCTCGCGCGCGTTCATGTTCTGCCTGGACGAGCCCGACCGGCACCCCGCCTTCCGCGCCGGGAACGACCGCACGCTCGAGTTCGCCGCGCGCTCAGAAGGGCGGCTCGTCCCATTCGGCCGCCTCGATCTGTCCGAAAGCCCGATCGAGGAGGCCGAGCGCTGTCTCGACCTCGGCGCGCGCGGGATCAAGCTCCATCCGCGCGCGCAGAAGTTCCTCCTGAATGACGAGCGGCTCGCCCCCGTCTTCGCGATCGCAGCCGATCGGCGCGTGCCGATCCTGATCCACGGCGGCCGGGGCCTGCCGCCGATCGCAGCCGACCTCGCCCGCCTCGTCGACCGCTACCCGGAGGCGCAGCTGATCATCGCCCACGCCGGCATCGCCGACCTCGCCGCGCTGATGCGCCTCCTCGCCGGCAAGAAGGGCGTCTTCTTCGACACGTCGGCCTGGAGCCCGATCGACCTGCTCGACTTCTTCCGCCAGGTCTCGCCGGAGCAGGTGCTGTACGCGTCCGACTTCCCGTACGGCCAGCAGCCGAGCTCACTGCTGATCGCGCTGCGCACCGCGCGCACCGCCGGCTACGACGACGGCCGGATCCGCGACATGCTTGCCGGCAACGCGAACCGGATCGCCAACGGCGAGGAGCCCCTCGAGCCGACCACCGCGACCGGCAGCGACACCTTCAGCCAACCGATGGTGCTCGCGCGGATCCACCAGTACCTTTCGATGGCGACACCCCTCCTCTGGACGCGCCAGCCAGACACCGTCGGCGTCCTCGGCCTTGCCCTCAACGCCTGCGAGGAGAATGGCGACGGCGGCCCCGAGCTCGACCGCATCCGCGAGCTCCTCCTCTGCGCCCGCGATCTCTGGCGCGAGGTACCCGAGATCGAGGACGAGCGCGACCGCATGCGCGCCGTCCGCCACACGTTCCGCCTGATCCACCTCGCAGACATCGTCGCCGTCACACCCGACGTGTTCAGCCGAGACGAGGCGCAAAATACACCTTGAACCAAGCTTGACGACCGACAATGTCGGGGTCATCGGGTACCGGGTCGACCGCGGCCAGCGCAAGCTCTTGCGGTGGCGGGAGGGTTCGGTTATGGGTACGTGTATGGATTCGGACACCCCACGTTGAGACGCCGAGTGGCGAAAGTGAGCCGACTCATGCAGGCGCGGGCGCTTGATGTCGGGAGACACGCTTCTACGATGACGTCAAATCAGTGGACTTCTGCTCCGTGGTGGATCGCCGCCGCGTTCGTATCGATCGCGTTCGGTTTCGGAATCGTCGTCAACCGCCAAGTGACGTTCCTGGCTCTCGTAGCCCTGCTCGGCGTCGCCGCTGCGGCCAGCCCCGCATCCACCTGGGTGGCCGCCGCCCTCGTTGCGGCGCTCACGTTCAAGGGGCTCGTCTCGCTCGGCGTGCTGCCGTCGGTTGCAACGTTCATCGACATTCCCCTCGCGTGGGGGGCCTTCTTCGTCGCACTGCTCAAGCAGCGAAACCGGCCTGCCTTCCTCAGGCGGCAGCTCAGGTGGCTCGCCTTGCTCACCCTGGGCGTCTTCCTCGCCTGGGCCTTCAATCCGTCGGAGGTCCTCCGGCCGATTCTGTACCTCATGCTCCTCGGCGAGCCATTCGTCATCGCCGCCGCACTGGTCGCAGATCCGCCGTCACCTCGCATGCGACGGACCCTCGAGCTCCTGCTGCTCGCGCTCGTGCTCGTCCAGATTCCCATCGCAGCCCTGCAGCTGACGACGTCCGGTTCCGGGGACTACATCCAGGGCACGCTGTACAAGGCCGGGGCGGGAGCGCACGTCATTTCCGGCGTGGTCGTCGTCGGGGCGATCTGGATACTCGCCGGCGGGACTCCGAGCCGGATGCTCGGAGTCTGGCGATACCCCCTCGCCGCCCTGCTCTTCGTCATCCCGTTCGTCGCAGATGCGAAGCAGGTGATCCTGGCACTGCCCGCGATCGTCCTCGCGTCGAGCTGGCAGCGTAATCGCTTCCAGCTCGTCGCGCGGTCGTTCCTCGCGGTCGCCTGCATCATCGCCCTATTCACGCTCGCGCCAGCGGGCCGAACCGCGGAGCACTACATCGAGAACGCGCAGCACGGGCACACCGGCAAGCTCGGCGTCGGCAAGTTCGTGTGGGACAAGCTCAGAACGGACCCTGCCGCGATCGTCTTCGGGAAGGGGCCCGCCGAGACGGTCAGCCGCGCCGCCTTCCTGACCACCCCGGAATTCGAGACTTCGCGCTCTGCGCTGTCGGCGCTCGACCTGAAGCCCGCTTCCATCGCGCTCGAGGCAAAGGGCGCCGCGGCCCAGGCGGGCGGAACCGGTACATCGTTCAACAGCGGCGTGTCGAGCACCCTGGGAGTCTTCGGTGACCTCGGCATCTTCGGTCTCTCAGCCTACGTCGGGCTGCTCGTTTCGCTCTTCCTCGGGTTGCGGCGGGAGGTGTCGCCCGAGGGGAAGGCGGCGGCGGCCGGTTTCGCGCTGTTCATGGTTCTCGGGCTCGTATTCGACTGGTGGGAGCAGCCGCCGTTCGGCGTCGTCCTCGGCGTGCTGGCCGGACTGGCGCTCACCGCATCGCCGAACCAGTTCGGGTCGCAGGTGCCGGCACCCGACGAACCCGCCTGACCGGCCTTCGCTGAGGCCACGCCGCAGCTCGCAGCCCGGCCCAGCGGCCCGCGGGTACCGGCCCGGGCGCGCACGAGTCCCTCGTTCGACGTAGTCCCCACGAGGGATGTCGGATGAGCGCCGACGACCGATGAAAGGGCGTGGCCTTCCAGAGCGCGAAACGAGCACACACCGCGGGTCTCGCCCTCGCCGTCGCACTCGGCGCAGCGCTCCTCGCTCAGGCGGCCGGAGCCGAGTCGCGCGGCCAGCGTGCCCAGTCGCCACCCCGGATCCGTGCGCTCAGTCCGCAGATGGGACCCGCAGGCAGCAACGTGACCATCCTCGGGTCAGGCTTCAAGCGCGTCCTCAGTGTCACGTTCAACGGAGTGACGGCCGGTTACAGGGTCAGGTCGCACGGCAAGATCGTCGCCCAGGTGCCGGCAGGCTCCGACAGCGGGTGGTTTGCCGTGAGCACGGGCGGCGGAACCGCGACGAGTCTTTCACCATTCGCCGTTACGACCCCGCCCCCACCGCCCCCGCCCCCTCCTCCGCCGGCGCCGGCGCCGGCGCCGGCGTTCACGGTCACGCAATCTGTCGACGACGGCCCGCTCACCGCTCCGGTGACGTGGACGGCGGTGCCGAGCGACGCTGCCACCCAGGTCGACTTCTACATCGACGGGGTGCTGAAGTGGACCGAGCACATTGCGCCCTACCAGTACAACGGCGACCCGGACGGCCTGCTCGACCCGACCGCGCTCGGCAGCGGTTCGCACGCGTTGACGGCGACCGCCACGTTCCCGGTCGGCGCGTCCGCGAACGCAACTGCCACCGTCACCGTCAGCGCAGCACCGCCGCCGCCGCCGCCTCCGCCTCCCCCTCCGCCGCCACCCCCAGCGCCGACGCCGCCCCCGCCGCCCCCAGCGCCGAACGACGGCATCTTCGTCTCCGCGACGGGCAGCGACACGACCGGCGACGGTAGCCTCTCGAAGCCGTTCGCCACGCTCACCAAGGCGCAGGCGACCATGCGGCTCGGCGGGCCGCAGACCACCTACGTGCGAGGCGGCTTCTACGCGCTTCCCGCCGTGACCCAGGCAGGGGTCAGCTTCGGGCTGTACCTGACTGCCGCCGACAGCGGCCAGACCTGGTCGTACTACCCGCCGGACGGCTACAACTCGGCGGTTCTCGACGGCGGATCGACCAGTTCGACAACAGGAATCAAGGAGCTGATCACCATCGACGGCGCCTCGCACGTGACGATCGACGGGCTCCAGCTCCAGCATTTCCGGTGGACCGGCATCGGCATCCACGGCGGCGAACACTTCTACGAGCTGTTCCCCGTCAACACCACGGCCGCCAGCGGTACCACCGTCAAAAACAGCCTCATCCACGACGGCAGCTACGACACGACGCCGATCTTCGGCTACGGCGGCGGTGGCATCTACGCCATCGGGAACATCCCCAACACCACCGTGACAAACAACGCCGTCTCCAACCTCCCCACCTCCGGTGTCATGGTGGCGCTTGGCAACGCCGGCACGAGCGGCAATCTGACCTCGCTCCGGATCGCCAACAACAGCGTTCTCTCGACCTGCCTCGTGATCAGCGACTGCGGATCGATCTACGTCCAGGACGTGAGCGCGCGGCCCTTCAACATCGTCATCGACAACAACTTCGTCCGCGACAGCGGGGTTCCGGGTCACGAAGCCCGGAACATCTACCTCGACGACGGCACCTCGGGGGTCACGGTCAGCCACAACGTCTCGACCGGAACCTTCATGTGGGCCTTCACGATCCACGGCGGGAGCAACAACACGATCTCCTCGAACATCGTCGACCTCGGGCCGTCGAACAACCGCGCGATCCTCCTCTACCAGAGCAGCACTATCGCCAACCCCATGACCGGCAACACCGCATCGGGGAACGTGATCGTCTCTGGAGGAGCAGGGGGCTGGTACCAGGGCTCGACCTCCGGCTTCGGCGCCGCCCCGACAATCAAGAACAACGCATACTTCGCATACGCCGGCGCCCCGATCCACACCGGCGGGCTCAACGGGCTCAACGGCGACGCCTCCCCGGTCATGGTCAACCCGCAGCTGTCCTGCTGGACATACGTCCTGGCGGGTACAAGCCCCGTCTACAGCGCGCCGGTCTCGTTCACGTCACTGCAGAACACCTGGGGCCCGCCCGGATACACGGTGCCGACCGCGTCGGTGCCTCCGTCGCAGCCCACCACCTCCTGCTAGACGGCTGATCGCGGAGCCGCGAGGGCGGCCGCGTACGCTCGTTCCAAACCGGCGAGGCCCTGCTCGGGGCTGAAGCGCGCCTCCCACGCCGATCGGGCACCTCGTCCCATCCGCTCGGACTCCGCGTCGTCCGACAGCCTGCGGAGCGCCGCTGCAAGGTCGCCGACGTCGCCGGGCTCGACGAGCAGCCCCGTCTCGCCGTGCACAACCAGTTCGGGCAGCGCTCCCAACCGGTTGGCGATGACCGGTACGCCGGCCGCGTACGCCTCGAGGACGCTCAGCGGCGAGCCCTCGTACGAGAGCGAGGGGAGCACCGAGCGCCCGCGCGGTGGACAGCAGCGACGCAACGCGTTCGGCCGGGACGAATCCCTCGAAGGCGACGCCGGCGGGGGAACCGCCGCGGAGCCTCTCCTCGTCCGGTCCCGAGCCCGCGACGACGAGACGCGTCCCGACGATGCGTGCAGCCTCGATCAGCGTGGCGACGTCCTTCTCGGCCGCGAGCCGGCCGGCGTAGAGAAAGGAGTCGCCGGCCCCGCCGCGCCGCAGTGCTTCCGGGACGAAGTTCGGCTTGACTTCGATCCGCTCGGCCGGGAAGCCGGCCTCGACGTGCTTCGCCCGGACGAAGTCGCTCGCGGCGAGATAGCGCCGCACCCGGTCGAAGCTTCCGAGCGCGCGAGGACACTCAGGGACGTCCCCAGGGCGGCGCTTCCTCCGAGCGATCCCCGGTAGCAGCGGTGAACGACGCCGCGCCACGGCTGCCGGCCGAGGCAGAGCTCGCAGACCCGGCCGTCGCGTAGGAAGGTCGCGGGCAGGCAGAGGAGCCGGTAGTTGTGCAGCGTCATCACAACCGCCGCACCGGCATCGTCCGCCGCCCGCAGAACGGCCGGTGAGAGCGCAGGAAAGAGGTTGTGGCAGTGGACGACGTCGGGGCTGTCCCGCGCGATGAGCCCCCTGACCCGCCTGACGGCGTCGCCGGACCAGACGGCGGACAGGGCTTCGCGTCCGCCGCCGAGCCGTCGCGACGCCCTGCGCTCCGGCAGAAAGGTCCAGACGGAATGTCCGGCAGCTTCGAGCAGCCGCGCCTCCTGCTCGACGACGCGGTTCTCGCCCGAGGCGTCGCCCGTCAGGTACGGCGAGTGCAGGATCAGGATCCGCAGCGTCCGGCCGGGCACTGCGAAGATCATGCCTTACGCGACTCTCATGTCTGTCCGGGGTGTGGCGGAGCCCTGCGGGCGACGACGACGACGAGAGCGGTGGCGAGTGCGGCAGAGCCGGCGAGTCCCCAGGCAGCTCCCTTCAGGCCGTAGAGCTCGCCGAAGACGGCCAAAATCGTCAACGATGCGATCGAGCTGATCGTCTGGCACGCGAGCAGTGCGAATCCCCTCGCCTCCGCCATCAGCAGGAGTGTGAAGCCGACCCCGACGGCAGAGGCGAGCTGGGTCACACCGACGGGCCAGATCAGATATTCGAAGCTCTGAAACGAGGCGCCGAAGACCCGGGTGGTCACGGAGCCTGCGCCCACGCCGAGGATTCCGATGTACACACCGGTGACGGCGAGCGACACGAGGCCGATTCGCGTCGAAAGCGCCACGGCGGCATCGCGAGACGTACGGCGCTCGCGGGAGATCGCCGGAAGCCCGGGGAGCGCGAGCGCAGCACCGACGAGGGTCAAGGGGGCGAAGATCGTCGTCACGGCCCGATATCCGCCCAGGCCGGTCGTTCCCACGACGGCGACCAGGATGAAGACCGCGCCGAGGGAGCCGATGCTAAAGACAACGCTCTGCGCGCCGAGCCATCGGGCGAGGGGCCAGACCTGCAACCGCCACCATCGAATCGCGGACCGCAGCCTCCGCGGAAAGCAGCGCGTCTGGCCGATGCCCAGAAGCGTCCCGACGGCTCCGCCGAAGGCCCAGCAGGCGACGAACGCCCAGGGGCTGTCGATCTGCCAGGCGATCGGCGCGACGAGTGCCATTGCGACCAGCCAGGCACCGTCGTTCACCACGGCCGCCCGAGGTCGACCGTCCCGAAAGAGAACCGTTCTCCAGAAGTCCTGGATCAGAAGCACCGCCAGCCACGGGGCGACGATCAGCAGTCCGCGACCGACGTCGCCCCGGCAGACGACGCCCGCGACCGCGGTACCGACGGTCGACGCGACGGCGCCGAGGAGGAGCGCCGCGAACATCTCCTCCGTCACGTGCTTCCTCCGACCGGAGGGCAATGGCTCGACACCGTGACCATCGGTTCGGTGACGAGGGCTCGCCCGAAGCCGAGCGCCACCAAATACGTGCTGAAGGCGATGGCGACGACTCCCAGCCCACCGGATCCGAGCGCGCGGGCGGCCAACACCGACAGCCCGAGGTTCGTGGCGGACGAGAAGCCCTGGGAGACGAAGCCCCAGGTGAAGGAGCGGCTCCCGGTCGTCTCGCCTCAGGCGAGCCGTCCTCGCCGGTCGTCAGGTCAGACATGGCCGACGGCTCGGCCGCGGCGTCATGCACAAGGCTCATGCTGCCTACCTGCGAGAGCACGCTGCCAGAGGTCGACGAGCGTCCGGGCGATCGCCGCCCCGGAGTACCTATCGATTGCCCACTCCCGTTCCTCCTGGGCAAGAGCCGGCGTCCACGGCTCCAGGAGACTGCGCGTCATCACGTCACCAGCGCCTCGACGTCTCGCTCCTCCGCAAGGAGGCCGAACTTGCCGAGCTTTCCGGAATCGCCCCGCTCTTCGACCGATGATGCGGCATCCGCTGAGCATCGCCTCGCTGATGACACGCGCGCCTTGCTCGTCCCATCCCGGGATCTGGTAGGAGGGCACCACCAGTACGTCGACGCTGCGGTAGAAATCGGGCACTCGCTGCCACCCGAGCGGACCGAGGAAGACAACGCCCTGCCGGCGGGATCTCGTTCGACCGCGCCTGCGAGCGGTCCACGAGCCGGCGATCACTCCCCACACCGGTTGACCGTTTCCATTCTTCGCAGTGCATCGAGGAAGAGAAGCGGCCCCTTTTCGGGAACGAAGGCTTCCGAGAAATCCGAAGCCAACCCCGTCGGCTGGAAGCCCAAACTGCAGCCGCGCCGCACGCCGCTCTTCGTGGTCCGTGGGTGGTCGAAAGACGGCCGGATCGCGCGGATTCGCGTCGACGACGCCGGTGAGCGTCCCGGGGTTGAGCCCGAAACGCTCGGCGGTCTCGACCGCTCCGGCGCTTTCGGCGACGAACCCGTCCGCCGCCGCCAGGGAACGGCGGGCAGTCAGTCGCCGGACGGTCCGTCGGGGCACCGCGACATCCACCACTGACGGTCGCAGCCGTGAACGAAGAAGACGGTCCTGGATTGCGATGCCCAGCGCGCGACTTGAACCTGAACGAGAGACCACGGTTCGGAGACGACGTAGACGATGTCGGGGCGATCTGCGTCGAGCGCATCCGTCAGGTCTCGGTAGAACCAGCTGTTCCGCGGCCGGATGACCGAAACAGGCCGGAGAAGTAGAGACTCGCAATACTCAGGGCGGACGGGTGGGCGGTGAT